>CACYQT010000022.1:0-43625 GCA_902776645.1 uncultured bacterium
TTCCCGAGAAGGCGTTGATTGACGAATACCGCCGTCTGCTCGAACGCGGCCTGCCGCCGGAAGACGACTGGAAGCTGTGGATGGCGCTCGTCGTAAACGCTTCCGTCATCGGCGGTTCCAAGCTGAAACCCGCCGTCATGGACATTTTGGACAAAGGCTGCCTGGGCGACCAGACGTCTTTCGTCCGCAAGGCCGTGATGGGCCTTTTCGGCGGCGGCAGCCAGCGGTTCCGCGAAATGCTGAAGCGTGAACACAAGAGCCTTTACAAAGATGTAAAGGAAGAAGTCACGGCGCTGCTCGCGCCGCCGCAGAAAGAGACGGGCGAGATGCCCGAACGCGGCAAGCCGATCGTGCGCGAAGAGCCGAAGGTCGGCCGCAATGATCCATGCCCGTGCGGCAGCGGAAAGAAATACAAGAAGTGCTGCGGGAAGAATCTCTAAGAGCTTAAAGCTAAAAGCTTAAAGCTTAAAGCAAATACTAGGCTCCAGAATATCCAGAATATCCAGCCAATAAAAAGGAAACACCATGGCAGACAGTTACTTACAGGAATTGTTCGCAGAACGCATCGGCGGGAACAAATTCGGCAAAGACACGACCATCTACAAGTTTGAGAAGATCAAACGCGCCAAACGCGCCGCAAAGGCCGCCCATCCGGACGTGGAGCTGATCGACATGGGCGTCGGCGAACCGGACGACATGGCGTTTCCGGAAGTCGTTGCGGCGTTGGCGGTTGAAGCCGGCAAGCTCGAAAACCGCTTCTATTCCGACAACGGCTGCATGGAATTCCGCATCGCCGTCCAGAAATACATGAAGGAACTGTACGGTGTCGATTTGGATCCGGAGACGGAAATCGTGCACAGCATCGGCAGCAAATCCGCTTTGACGCTGTTGCCGACGTGTTTCATCAATCCGGGCGACATCACGCTGATGACCGTTCCGGGCTATCCCGTTTTGGGAACGTGGACGAAATATCTCGGCGGCGAAGTCGTGAACATGCCGTTGCTGAAGGAAAACGGCTTCCTGCCGCAGTTGGACAAGCTGACGGATGACCAGAAGAAACGCGCCAAGTTGTTGTATCTGAACTATCCGAACAACCCGACGGGCGCCTCCGCGACGCCGGAATTCTACGACAAGGCGATCGCCTTCGCGAAGGCGAACAACGTCCTGCTCGTCGTCGACGCCGCCTATGCGCCGTTGAATTTCACCGGCAAGCCGTTGAGCATCCTCTCCCGCCCCGGCGGAAAGGACGTCGCGGTGGAGCTGCACAGCATGTCGAAAGGCTTCAACATGACCGGCTGGCGTCTCGGCTGGGTCTGCGGTTGCGCGGCGGCCGTGAAGGCGTTCGCGACGGTGAAGGACAATGCGGACAGCGGACAGTTTTTGGCCATCCAGAAGGCCGCCGCGAAGGCGTTGGAGAACCAGAAGACGATCACGCCGAAAATCTGCGAGAAGTACAGCCGCCGTCTGCACGCTCTCGTCGATATGCTGAAGGAATTAGGCTTCGACGCGAAGATGCCGGAAGGCTCGTTCTATCTGTACGTTGAGATTCCGAAAGGCGTGAAAGGCGGCATCCGTTTCGAGAGCGGCGAAGCCTTCAGCCAGTGGATGATCACGGAGAAATTGATCAGCACGGTTCCGTGGGACGATGTCGGCCACTTCGTCCGTTTCGGCGCGACATTCGTCGCGCCCGGCCTCGCGGAAGAGAAGCGCGTGTTGGACGAAGTGAAACGCCGTCTCTCCGACTCCGTGTTCGAATTCTGATGGACGGCATGAAGACGGAGCCGTGGGATTTCTGGATCGACGGGGCGCATGATCCCGCGTTCAACATGGCGGCGGACGAAGCGTTGATGCTGTCCGCCCCGTTGCGCGATCGCCCCCTGCTCCGCTTCTATGAATGGGATCGCCCCGCCGTCTCCATCGGCTATGTGCAGACCATCGCCGCCGCGCCCGAAGGGTATGCGGCGGTGCGGCGGCCGACGGGTGGCGGCGTCGTCTACCACGACTATGATTTCACCTACACGGTGATGTTTCCCGTCGGCCATTGGCTGTGCGACGTCGATCGCGTCGCAAGCTATGATTGGATCAACCGCTCCGTCCAGAATGGGCTGGAGCGGCTAGATCTGAAAGCGTCGCTGTCATCCGCGGAGATTCCGCACAGCGTGGACCGCCTGACGATGGTCTGTTTCGTGAATCCGACGAAATACGACATCATGCTGGGCGGCCGCAAGGTCGGCGGCGGTGCGCAACGCCGTGTGCGCGAAGGGATTCTGCATCAGGGAAGCCTGCATTTCGGCGGACCGTTGCCTGTGCCGCGCCATGTCATGCAAGCGGCGATTCTGGAAGGCTTCCGCGCCGTCATGGGCATGCGGCCTGTGACATTCACGCCAGGCCCTGAATTCTGGGGGCTGACGCTGTCGCTGCGCAGCGAACGCTACAACAGCGACGCATGGAACCGCAAACGTTAATATATATAAGGAATAGGAAAATGGCGGAAAACGAACGCGAACTAGGCGAACAGCCGATTGAACAGATCATGCAGGAGCTTGGGCTGGAGAACAACGATTTGGTCGTCGCGTCAACGGAGCAATTGACGCACAAGATGGTCTCCAAGGCCCGCAAAGGCCGTTTTCTCACGATGAACGTGCGGCTGAAAGTCCTCCACGCCCTGTGCAAGGCCAGCGGCAACAACGACTATCGGCTGGAGGATTTGTTTAATTATAGGTAATCTAGAAAGTCTAGAAAGTCTAGAAAGTCTAGCGGCTCTAGAGACTCTAGATTTTGGGAAACACCAGTGTGCCATTTTGGCACAGTGGCACAACCATGGCACAGTTTTCATGGAAAAAACAATGAAAATTGTGCCATGTTTGTTTTTGGCACGGTAATTGCTTTACTCATTTGTCGAATCAAAAAAAGTCATAGAATGACAGAAAGGAGAACAACAATGAGCAAAGTATTAGGCATAGATCTTGGTACTACCAATTCCTGCATGGCCGTCATGGAAAACGGCGAACCCGTGGTGATTCCGAACGCCGAAGGCGCGCGGACGACACCGTCCGTCGTCGCGTTCACGAAGAACGGCGAACGTCTGGTCGGCGCCCTGGCGAAACGTCAGGCCGTCACGAACCCGACGCAGACGATCTTCTCGATCAAGCGTCTGATGGGCCGCAAATATTCGGAAGTGAAAGACGAAATCGGTCTTGTCCCGTACAAGATCGCGGAAGCGAAGAACGGCGACGCCCACGTCCAGATTGGCGATAAGCTGTACTCCCCGCCTGAAATCTCCGCCATGATTCTTCAGAAACTGAAGACCGACGCGGAAGCGTATCTCGGCGAGACCATCACGGAAGCCGTCATCACCGTTCCTGCTTACTTCAATGACAGCCAGCGTCAGGCGACGAAGGACGCAGGCCGTATCGCCGGCCTTGACGTCAAGCGTATCATCAACGAACCGACGGCCGCCTCACTGGCCTACGGCATGGACAAGAAGAAAGACGAAAAGATCGCCGTCTACGACTTGGGCGGCGGTACGTTCGATATCTCCATCCTGGAACTCGGCGACGGCGTCTTCGAAGTGAAGGCGACGAACGGCGATACCCATCTGGGCGGCGATGACTTCGATGAAGCCGTCATCAGCTGGCTGGTCGACGATTTCAAGAAGGAAAACGGCATTGACCTCCGCAAGGACCAGATGGCCCTGCAGCGGTTGAAGGAAGCCGCCGAAAAGGCGAAATGCGAACTTTCGTCTTCCAACAGCACGGAAATCAACCTCCCGTTCATCACGGCCGGCGCGGCTGGCCCGATGCACTTGAACAAGACGCTCACCCGCTCCACGCTGGAGCAGTTGACGGAAAATCTGACGCAACGCACGGTCACGCCTTGCCGTAACTGCTTGCGCGACGCCAATTTGAACTCTTCCGAAATCAACGAAGTGATCCTGGTCGGCGGTATGACCCGTATGCCGCGCGCCCAGAAGATCGCTGAAGAAATCTTCGGCAAGACGCCGAACAAAGGCGTGAACCCCGACGAAGTCGTCGCCGTCGGCGCGGCTATCCAGGGCGGCGTCCTGAAGGGCGATGTCAACGACGTCATCCTGCTGGATGTCACGCCGCTGTCGCTGGGTATCGAAACCTTGGGCGGTGTCTTCACGAAGCTGATCGAACGCAACACGACGATTCCTAACAAGAAGAGCGAAATCTTCTCCACGGCGGCCGACAACCAGCCGAGCGTCGAAATCCACGTGCTGCAAGGCGAACGCCCGATGGCGCAGGACAACAAGACCATCGGCAAGTTCCATCTGGATTCGATCCCGCCGGCGCCCCGCGGCGTCCCGCAGATCGAAGTCACGTTCGATATCGACGCGAACGGCATCCTGAACGTCTCCGCGAAGGATCTTGGCACCGGCAAGGAGCAGAAGATCACCATCACCGCCAACAGCGGCCTCTCCGAAGACGAAATCAAGAACATGGTCAACGACGCGCAGGCCCATGCGGACGAAGACAAGAAGCGGAAGGACGCCGTCGACACGAAGAACCGCGCCGAATCCATGGTCTTCCAGCTTGAAAAACAGCTGAAGGAATATGGCGACAAGCTGCCCGACAGCGTGAAGAAGCCGATCGAAGACGACATCTCCAAACTGAAGAGCGCCATCGACGCGAACGACACCGACCGCATGAACTCCGTCATGAAGGAGATGGAGGCCCACATGCAGGCCATGGGTCAGGAAATCTACAAGAACGTCCAGGCCCAGCAGCAGGCTGGCGGCCAGCAGGCCGGCGGTCCGCAGGGCGGCAACCCGTTCGGCGGCGCCAACCCCTTCGGCGGCGCACAGCAACCGAATGAAGGCGGCAACGGCGGCGGTTCGAAGAAGGACGACGGCGATGTCATCGACGCGGACTTCACCGACACGACGGACAAATAACCAATTTAGTGTGCAAGGGAAACAATCCCGTATCAAACCATAATAACAAGAGGAAAACATCATGAACATCAAACCATTGGGTGACCGCGTTCTGGTCGAAGCCATCGAAGCCAAAGACACCGTCAAGGGCGGCATTTACATTCCGGACTCCGCGAAAGAGAAGCCGCAGGAAGCGAAAGTCATCGCCGTCGGCCCCGGCAAGAAGGACGACAACGGCAAGCTGATTCCGATGGACGTCAAAGTCGGTGACACCGTCCTGACCTCCAAATACGGCGGCACGGAAATCAAGATCGACGACAAGGAATACAAGATCCTGAACGCCAGCGACATCCTCGCCATCGTCGAATAATTGTCAAGAAGCAAGAAGAAACTATAAATAGGAGTAATTACCATGGCTGCTAAACAGATTCAATACGATACGAAAGGCCGTCAGGCCCTGCTGGCCGGTGTTGCCGCTTTGTCCAAGGCCGTCAAGACGACGCTCGGCCCGAAAGGCCGCAATGTCATCATCGACAAGAAGTTCGGTTCCCCCACCGTCACGAAGGACGGTGTGACCGTCGCGAAGGAAGTCGAGCTGCCGAACGCCTTTGAGAACATGGGCGCGCAGATGGTCAAGGAAGTCGCTTCCAAGACGTCCGACAACGCCGGTGACGGTACCACCACCGCGACGATCCTCGCCGAAGCCATCTTCCGCGAAGGTCTGAAGAACGTGACCGCGGGCGCCAACCCGATGAGCCTGAAGCGCGGCATCGACAAGGCCGTCGTCGCCATCGCCGACGAACTCGCCGCCATGAAGACCGACGTCGACTCCCGCGAGCAGATCGCGCAGGTCGCGACGATCTCCGCCAACTCCGACCACGTCATCGGCGACATCATCGCCGACGCCATGGACAAGGTCGGCAAAGACGGCACGATCACCGTCGAAGAGGCCAAGACCATCGACACGACGCTCGACGTCGTCGAAGGCATGCAGTTCGACAAGGGCTACCTCTCCCCGTACTTCGTGACGAACGCGGAAGAGATGGAATGCGTCCTGGACGACCCGCTGATCCTCATCCACGAGAAGAAGCTCTCCTCCCTGCAGGACATGCTGCCCCTGCTCCAGATGGTCGCGAAACAGGGCAAGCCTTTGCTCATCATCGCTGAAGACGTCGACGGCGAAGCCCTCACGACGCTGGTTGTCAACAAACTGCGTGGCACTCTGAACGTCTGCGCCGTCAAGGCCCCTGGCTTCGGCGACCGCCGCAAGGCCATGCTGGAAGACATCGCCATCCTGACGGGCGGTATCTGCATCACCGAAGACCTCGGCATCAAGCTCGAGAACGTCACGCTGGACCAGCTGGGCCGCGCGAAACGCGTCACGGTTGACAAAGACAACACGACCATCGTCGAAGGCAGCGGCGACTCCTCCAAGATCGCCGGCCGCGTCAACCAGATCCGCCATCAGATCGAAGAGACGACTTCCGACTACGACCGCGAGAAACTGCAGGAACGTCTGGCCAAACTGGCCGGCGGTGTTGCCGTCATCCACGTCGGTGCCGCGACGGAAGCCGAAATGAAGGAAAAGAAAGCCCGCGTCGAAGACGCCCTCCACGCGACCCGCGCGGCCGTCGAGGAAGGCATCGTCCCCGGTGGTGGCGTCGCCATCATCCGCGCCGCCGCGAAGGCCATCAAGAAACTGCAGCTGAAGGGCGACGAAGCCGTCGGCGCCGACATCGTCATGCGCGCCGTCGACGAACCGCTCCGCCAGATCGCTTTGAACGCCGGCGTCGAAGGCTCCATCGTCGTCATGAAGGTCAAGGAACTCGACGGCAACATGGGCTACAACGCCGCTGAGGACGAATACGTCGACATGCTGAAGGCCGGTATCATCGACCCGAAGAAGGTCGAGCGTTGCGCCCTGCAGAACGCCGCTTCCGTCGCCGGCCTGCTGCTGACGACCGAATGCATGATCTGCGATCTGCCCGAAGAGAAGAAGGAACCCGCGATGCCCGCCGGCGGCATGGACGGCATGGGCGGCATGGGCGGCATGATGTAATTCTGCCAACCTGATGCCATAGCATCCACACAAGAGGGGCTGTTGCCAGCATCGCAACAGCCCCTCTTTTTTTCCTTTTTCCAGTCCTTACGGAACCGTTCTCAAAGCCCGAAATAACTGCACATTCTGACGGCGGACGATTTGACGAACGGCGACAGCAATTCCACCAGAGGCTTTCCGAATTCGGCGTCGACCAATTGGCCGCTGTCGTCCCGGACAGGATGGCACATGATTTCCAAAACGCCGTCCGTCATGCCGCAAATCCGCGGAAACGCGACGTCCATGTCCGGAATATTGCCAAACACATGCGTTTTTCTCAACGAACCAAGACGCCAGTTGTACAGCACACGCAACAGTTTCCGCTGCAGACCTGCCTTGCCTAAATTAGTCGTCTGCCGAATCGCGGGAATGCCGTGTTTTCTGGCTAGTTCGATGACCACCCGCCCCACATACCAGTTCGTATGACGGTGCGCATGGCTGTCCAGATGCGTGAATGCAAGTCCCGTGTCCGTCGCCTTTTGCAGTTGCGCCTCCAGTTCAAGGCGGACAGCTTCCAGACAACGGCGCGGCGCTGAAAACGAAATCCGCCGTCCATGAAAACGTCCGTCTTCGCCACAGAACACACGGCATGCTTTCATCTGTTCCGTCAATGGTTCGCCTTCGAAAAGATTCAGATGCACGCCCGTCGAATCGGCGGGAATCCGCCCTTGCCGTATCAATGCCACGGCGTCGTCGAAACCCGGCATGTTGGGCATCAGCGTGGTGGAGGAAACCAGCCCGTCGGCGAACGCCTTCACGATCGCTTCGTTCACTTGGGCGGAATATCCGAAATCATCCGCATTGACAATCAGTTTAATCAAAATAGCCTCGCTTGTACCGCCATTTGGTGAAATCGCAGAAATCCTCCATGGAAATGCTTTCATCCCAGAGTTTTCCATTCATGATTTCATCTTTCTTGTACGCATAGAACGGGAACGGGAGGCGGCATCCTGTACGGTATTCCACGGCGCGGACGCGGTATTTGCAGTCCGCCAGCAATTCCTTTACTCCGCCGGCAAAATCCGCAACCGTCTCGAAATCATCATGGATGATCACAAGGTGGTTCTTCGACGATATGTAGTAATTGCATCGCCTGCCGTTTTTCAGCTGCTTGAACGTCGTATAATAGGCGGACGGCGTGTAGTAGCCAACGGGCTTGAACAGCTCGTAGCCGCTGTAAAGTTTCCGTTTGCGCAACGTGTTGATTGACAAGAGGATTTTCACACATGTCCGCCACACAGGATTGACGACAAGCCCCAGAACTCCATGGAAATAGGACACGGGCAGCACCCAGTTGGTCGGCATGCCGATCACCTTCACGCCGAGAAAATGCGTCAGATATTTCACAAAAGCCTTGTACGTCGAGCCGAACGTGCCGCTGACGCCGTGCGCTTTCATGTATTCATAGGACGGCTTGCGCGCTTTCATCATCGCCATTGGATCGTCGCGGTAATCCTTCAACGTGAAGGAATCGCAACCGTTCGCCAGCAAAATCTCCCGCCCCTTGTAGTCCACTTTCTGCGGCATGAACGTCTGGCCGCCGACCAGCAGGTCTTCGACATACAGGAGGCCATGCATGGAATACCCCCAGCAAGTGCCTGTGTATTTGGACTTTAGCTGTTCGACGGTATAATCCTTGTTGAACACGTCGTTGAACGCCTTGACGTAGGCGTCCCAATCCTCCGGTGTCAGGTCAGAAGTCAGTTTGAATCGGACAGTGTATTCCATGGACAGCTAAAATGGTTCAAGAAAAAAAGGTCGTTACCTTGCTTAATATACCATTTCCGCTTCGTCTTTTCAATTCTATCCGGCAGGGGACGGCGGCACGCCGCCTCTACCTTCAGCTTTCGTAATCGACGACGCCGGAGGAATGAATCCTGTCCAGATGGAACTCCATGCTCGCCCACGCCAGCCCGACTCCGAACCCGCAGGCGACGCAATGGTTCAGACGGCCCGACAACGCCGCCTTGTCCTGCGTGGCCATGGTCAGCGGAATGGACGCGCATGTCACGTTGCCGTAGTCGCGGATGCAGTAAGGAACTTTCTCCGGCGGTATCTTGAACGCCTTCCGGATCTTTTCGTCAATGAAGAAATTGGCCTGGTGGAGATACAGGAAGTCGATGGAATCCATGTCGATCTTGAAGGTCGCCGCCAGCTCCTTCAGCGACTGCGGCGGCCGTTTGATGGCGAAGCCGAACACATCCATCCCGTGCACGGCCATGTCCGTCCCCTTGCGCACGACGCCGGGCTCGACCTCGCGTTCCTGCAGGGCGTCGACGGTCGTCGGATGCCGCATCCCGCCGAATTTCGCCATGATCGCCTCCGCTCCGGATCCGTCCACGCCGAAGACAAAATTGTTCGGATGGTTCCATGACGGATCGAACTTCAAGGCGGTGACCGTCCCCGCGTCGCCGAACAGCGGCCGCACCGTGCGGTCCTTCATGCTTCTGTTCAAGGTGTTTGTCTCGGCGGCGACAAGAAGCCCGCGCTTCAGGAAGCCTGTCTGCATCATGGACGTGACGACGCTCATGCCATACACCCATCCAGAGCAGCCGAGCGGCAGATCCATCACGAAGCTGTCGTTCCGCATCCCCAGGCGGTCCTGCAGGATGCATGACGTCTGCGGGGCGATGTAGTCGCGCGACGTGCAGACGTAGAACAGGCAGTCCACCGTCCGGATGTCCCACGACAGATCCTCCAGCAGCCGTCCGATGGCCTTCACGGACAAATCGGAGGCCGTCGTCCCCGGCGACACCATGTGGCGGCGCTCGATTCCCGTCGACTGGACGACTTTCTCCGCTTCCGACGGATCCGCGAAAATGGGCAGCCGCATGTTCTCCTCCGCGAAACGCGGGGCGCATGCGCCGACGCCGACGACTTTGACATGGTTTGTGGTTAATTGGCAGGTCATATTACGGATTTCTCAATGACAGACGCTGTTTCTTGCCGGAGGATGTCTTCGGTATCTCGTCGATCCAGTCGAACGCCGCCGGAATCTTGTAGTCCTCCAGCAACGGCGCCAGCTTCCGGCGGATTTCATCAAACGGCATGTCCGTGCCGTTCTTCACGATATAGACCTTCGGCACCTCGCCGAGAATGCCGTTCGGATCCTCCATGCCGACGCAGATGCAGTCCTCGACGCCGAGCGAGCAGACGGCGTCCTCCACTTCCTGCGGGCTGACTTTCTTCCCCCCGACGTTGATCAGCTCCTTCCGGCGGCCGGCCAGATAGAAATTGCCGTCCGTGTCGCGGTAACCGACATCCCCCGTGCGGAAATAGTCGCCGAAGAACGCGTTCGCGTTCTCCTCCGGCCGGTAGTAGGATTTCGTCACCATGTTGCCCTTCACGCAGATCTCGCCCTGCTCGCCGTCCGGCAGGATCCTCCCGTTCTCGTCGAAGATCCGGATGTCCACCTTGGCCGACACGGGCTTGCCGATGGTGTTCAGCCGGTCCATGTTCTCATGGAACTCCATGAACGCCGAACGGGAGGCCTCCGTCAGGCCGTAGTGCATGCAGATGCGCGTATTCGGAAACAGTTCGCACAGCTCCTTCTTCGAGTCGATCGGCATGGCCGCGCTGCCGATTTCAATGTACTTCAGCTGGCCGGCGAATTTCGATATCCGCGTCCCGCTGAATTTCCGGATGTACGCCCAGACGGCGGGAACCATGCCGAAGCCCGTGGCGTGGAACTCGTCCATCGCGTTGAAAAACAGCTTGAGATTGGCGAAGCTGCCGACCAGCACCATCGTCGCGCCTTTTATCAATGTGCAGCGAAGACGCCCAAGCCCGAAGGAATGGCACAACGGCAATCCCAATACTTCCACTTCATGCTCCGTGTTGCCGATGAATCCGTTGATGTTGTCCGCGGACGAGAAGATGTTGAAATGCGACAGCATGACGCCTTTCGGAAGGCCCGTCGTCCCCGTCGTGAAGACGATGTCCGCCGTGTCGTCGGCGGCCATGGACTGCCCGTCGGCGGATTCAAGCCGTTTCCCGTAGTCGATCTGGTCGTATTTAAGCGAAACGCACACCTCCGTCTCGAAGCCGAACGCGAGCCTCGGCTTCGTGAGATCCAGAATGTACGCCAGTTTCTTCGGATTGGCGTTCGCGTCGACGACGACATCGACGACGTCCAGCAGATGGGCGGCGAAATAGACGTAGATGAAATCCAGCTCCGTCCGCGCGGACAACGCGATGCGGTCGCCTTTGCGCAGGCCGTGGGATTGCAGGAAGGCCGCGGCCTGCACGATCTTTTCATACAACGCCGCATACGTCACGCGCTCTTTGACGGCCGAAATCAATGCCACGGCATGCGGCGTCTCCGCGGCATGCCGTTGAATGGCGGAAAGGATGGGGCTGTGCTCAGGCATTTTCCTTCTCCAGTTTGGCGATCTCCTCGACGATGCCCTCCACGCTCGTCAGTTCAAACAAATCGTCTATCGGGAAGCTGATGTCCAGCTTGTCCTCCAGCGCATTGATGATGGCGAGGTTGCCGATGGAATTCCATTCCGGAATGCCATTGATGGCCAGATCGTCCGTTATCTTCTCCACATCCACTTCAAGGGCTTCGGCAATGATTTTCTTGATTGTATCTTCAGTAGTCATAATCGTCCGCAAATCGCACTCAAATTGAAACGCCCCCGTCGATCACCAACGCCTGTCCGGTCACCCATGAAGAGGCGTCTGACAGGAGATAGACAATGCCATGCGCGATGTCCTCCGGCTCGCCGTAGCGTTTCAGCGGATATCTCTCCATGTCCGCGTTGAACTGCTCTTCGGTCAGCGTGCCGCGGTTGATGAGCTTGGTGTTCGTCATGCCAGGATTGACGCTGTTGACACGGATCTTCTTCGGCGCCAGTTCCTTGGCGCAGAATTTCATCGTGGATGTCAACGCCGCCTTGGAGGCGCCGTAGATGGCGTTGCCGACGCTGAACACGCCGACGCCGCCGATGGACGCCACGATCACGACCGACGCCCCCTTCGCCAGTTTCTTCTTTTTCACCAGCAGCCGCAATGTCTCGACGGTCGAAAAGAAATTGATGTTGAAAATGTCATCGTACTTTTCACGCGAACAGAATGCGAACGGCAGCGTCAGCCCTTTGCCCGCGCACAAGACAAGACCGTCCAGTTCGGGCGACTGGTCCACCAGATTCGCGACATCCTCCTGCGACGTCAGCTCCGCGATGATCTGGCTGTGCCCCTCCCCTTCCAGCTGCGTGAACGTCTCCTGAAGCCGTTCCGGATTCCTCGCGCAGACGGCCAGCCGCGCGCCAAGCTTCGAGCATTCGACCGCCGTGGCCTGCCCGATGCCCGACGAGGCGCCCGTGACCAATATCGTCTTCCCACGAAGGGAGAATGGATTGTATGCTTCCGACATATTTCCAAATCCTTACGCTTCTTCCTTGACTTCAACCAGATCCGATATGACGACTGAATCCGTCTCGAACGCGACGGTCCCCCAGGAGAGGCCGACGCCGAAACCGCAGCAGATGAACTTCGTCTTCTTGTTTTCGATTTTGTTCTTCAGCTGCGTCACGATGGTCAGCGGAATGGACGCGGACGACGTGTTCCCGAAATGCGACATGCTGCTGGGCGCCTTTTCCTCCCCTATCTTCAGCTTCTTGACGATCGCCTCGTTCATCTTCATGTTGGCCTGGTGGAGGACGCAATAGTCGGCGGCCATGTAGTCGAAGCCGAAATGCTCGCCCAGCTTCTTGATCGATTTCGGGGCGGTGGAGATGCCGAAGCCAAAGACATCCATCCCCTTCATGCGCGTCTGGAAGTTGTGGCGTTTGCGGCCGTCTTCACATTCGACTAGTTCGAAGTCCTTGGGCGTCGCCTGGTTGCGGCATCCGCCGGCAGGCCGGATGATGGCGTCGTATCCGCTTCCGTCCGTTCCGAAATGGAACATGAACCGGTCGGCGTCGTTGCCCGTGAACTCCAAGGCGGTCGCCGTTCCGGCGTATCCGAACAATTGGTCAGGCTCCTCATAGACCTGCTTCCGCGCGTCGCCCGCCAGAAGCAACGCTTTTCTGATGGCCCCGCCGCGCATGAGGCCGCTCAGGACGGCCAGCCCGTGGACCCAGCCTGAGCATCCAAGCGATATGTCCAACGCCATGCACTCCCTGTTGAGCTTCAGCTTGTCCTGCAGGATGCAGGAGGTCGCGGGCAACACATAGTCGGGCGTCTGGGTGACGAACACCAACGCGCCGATCTCGCTTTTGTCCCATTGCAAATCCTGTATCAGTTTTTCCGCGGCCGGCAGGCAGAGATCCGACGTGGTGAAACTGTTGGAGTACCGTTTCTCCTTGATGCCCGTCATGGCGATGAAGTCGTCCGCACCGTACTGATCCGTCGTGGATACAGTCTGCACGACATTCGCGGGCACGCCGGCGGACATTCCGGCGATTCTGATTGCGTTAAACTCCAGAAATGACATTTGCCTCTATTCCATATTTCCATATATCCAAATCGCAAGTTTTTTCGCCTCCTCGCGAAATGGATATCACCCATGTTCTCTTCGCAAAACAAGATGTGAATACAGTTGAAAAACCAATATACCCGTCATCCGTTGAAATACAAATTAGGGGCATCGTCGTTTTTCCCTGCGGCAGGCGATGACGATGGCCTTACAATGGTCCGTTTGGGTTGCTTTCGCTTGCAATTCGTTCATAATCAGTTATATTGTATAAGGACAATAGTTCCTTCATATGATTCCACTACAGAATCAATAGAAGATCTTGTTTATAATTAATCGAGAGTTTACAAATATAACCTTTTTATCAGATTCAAGGCCGATTATGAAATCATTGCAGGAATTCGTTGGTTTGTTTGCCGAACAGTTCGAAGAGACGGATCCGTCCGAAATCACCGCGGATACGAAATTCCACGATCTGGACGAATATTCGTCGCTTCTGGCGCTTTCGATCATCGCAATGGTTGACGAGGAGTTTGATGTCGTGCTGAAAGGCGATGACATGCGCAACGCCGTGACGTTGAAGGACTTGTACGAGACCATCAAATCGAAGAAATGAAGCGGTGGCCGCGGAGGCGCACGTCGTCCCGTAGCTTTGCTCTGCAAAGACAATGAATTTCTTCTCGAAACTCAGGCAAAGATTAGGCCGGTCGACGAACGCGGCGAAGGCGGTCTGCACCATCACGGGGACAAGCCGTCTGCTTGTCCCGTATTTCATCTTCGACCGATGGCTGTCGATGAAATTGTACGGATCGTCGCCGGACAGCTACATGGGGCTCCAGTTTTATAACAGGAGATGGTGGTCGAAGAACAAATTCCTCACGGACGGACGGCATTCGGATCTGGACGCGGCATTCAATTCAGCCGAGGGGATTGAAATCCTGCTGGACAAGCATCGGTTTCTGAAAACATACGCCCCGTTCGTCAGGCGGGACTGGCTGTTCATCGACAACACCACGCAGGAGGCGGCAGTCCATGAGTTTGCCTCCAAGCATGAAGAATGCATCGTCAAGCCAATCTCGTCGTGCCATGGCAATGGCGTGAGAAAGATCAAGACCAGCGACATCATGCAGCTGAAGCAAGGCGGCGAGTCTTTTCTGGCGGAGGAAATCATCGAGAACTGCGACGAGCTGAAGAGCCTGAATCCGACGTCGCTGAATACCATCCGCGTTGTCACATGCCGCGACCATGGCGGGGAGCTGCACATCATGGCGATCGTGATGCGCATAGGCGGCCCTGACGCCGTCGTGGACAACTATTTCGGCGGCGGCGTGGCCTACCATGTGGACGCCGACGAAGGAATCGTCGATCGCCCGGGCCGGAATTCACGGCTAGAGGAATTCGTACGGCATCCAGGAAGCAAGGCGCTGATGGTCGGTTTTCCCGTTCCGCGCTTTCAGGAACTTCTGTCATGGATTCGTGAAGTGGCCGATTTCCGCAAGGACATACGGTATGCGGGATGGGATGTGGCAATCACGCCGGAGGGCTTTGAACTCGTCGAAGGCAACAACTGCCCGGGGCCGAACATCATGCAGATCCATACGCAAAAAGGTCTGTACGACACGCTGCTTTCATATTTATAATAGGTATGGCACGCCATACTTTGGAAAGACAATCCACAACGTGTCATCAAAATACCACCACGAGGGGGAAAAAAACTTTAAAACACTTGACAACTAGGGTTGAGGGATTAACTTACTTGCTTAACGTTAATTTTTGATTAATGATTGTATAAAATCGTGTTAACACAAAACAAAAAGAAGGAATCAAAATGAAAAAAAATGAAAAACACTTCACGCTGATCGAACTGTTGGTGGTCATCGCCATCATCGCCATCTTGGCCGCCATGCTGCTGCCCGCGTTGGCGAAGGCCCGTGAAAAGGCGCAGTCCATCTCCTGCACCTCCAACCTGAAGCAGATCGGCACCGCCCAGCTGCTGTATGCTGACGACTTCGACGGCACGCTGGCCCCGAACTACTACCAGCCCTGCGAAAACTACTTCCGTTGCTACAACATGTATCTCTACACCAAGTACCTCGGCGACCGCAAGGCGTGGAAATGCCCGTCGTCCTCCACGAACTTCCAGGGCGTTGTCCATGACACTGGCGAAAACCAGTTCCAGTCCGGCTGGGAAGTCTCCTACGCCATCAACCAGACCTGCAACAGCGGCGCCACCAATCGTCTGGACAAAGGCTGCAAGCTGAGCGCCATCAAGAACGCCTCCAACACGATCCTGTTCACCGACAACCGCTGCGTCGCCACCGGCGCGGACTGCTGGGGCGGTCTCTACAAGCGGACGGACACGGATTTCAGCAGCGAGAACCAGAGCGTCCTGCCGAAGGCTGACAGCGGCGCCTACGGCAATGACCGTATCGGCGATCCCCATGACGCCAGCCACAACTCCGGCAACAACCACAACTACCAGTGGGCGGACGGCCACGTCGAGACCCGCAACCAGTACCAGACCACGATGGGCAACTGGTGCAGAGACTATTAATTCTTGTCAAGCACGTAAAAATGTGCTATCTTAATTGATGATGGGCCTTCGCCTGATGCAAAAGCTCAGGCGGAGGCTTTTTTGTTTGAACGTTTTGGTTTGCAAGCAAAAGGAGATTTTCAATGAAACTCATGAAGCTGTTTGGTTGCGCTGCGTTGGCCTGCATGATGACGGGATGCGCATGCTGCTCATCGAAAAAGTCGGCGGCGACTGAGGCTATACTGCCGCCGTCCGGAGAGATGATCGCGACGAACTGCGTCCGCGCCCCCGGCAAGATCGTCGTTGACGGCAAGATGGACGAAGCCTGGAAGGCCGTTCCCGCCGTGACGCATTTCCACTGCCCGCCGAACTACGCGGAACCGATCTCGAAGACGGAAGGCCGCATCGCGTGGGACGATGAATACCTCTATGTCCTTCTGGTCGCGCAGGATCTCGATCTGATGGCATACACGGATTTCCACGACGGCCCGACGTACAAAGACGATGTTCTGGAATTCTTCTTCGCCCCCGGTCAAGGTCCGAAGACAATGGAATACATCAACTTCGAAATCAACGCGATGGGCACGGTCTATGACGCCTACCATCCGGACCGCACCAAAGGCCTGAACGGCGAAGAGGCGTGCAAGTGGGAATGCGAAGGCCTGAAAAGCGCCGTCACCCGCAAAGGCACGCTGAACGAACCGCTGGACAAAGATGAAAGCTGGACGCTGGAAATGGCCATTCCATGGAAGGCGATCCCGTGGATGAAGGGACGCCAGTGCCCCGCCGTGGACGAAGAATGGAGCTTCCATTTCGCCCGCTACGACTATTCCAAATACCTTCCCGAAGGCAAGGAGGAGCTGAGCAGCTCCGCCCCACTGCCGAAGGTCTTCTTCCACGACGTCGATCATTTCGCGCCGCTGTTTTTCAAGAAATAGAAATGGGAGGGGCCCGCTCCTGCGGAACCGCTCATAATTTTCCTTCATCTGGATCCGCGTCACCCGCATGCCAGTAGCGTGTGTCAAGCAGATGTGCCAAACGCACGTCGCCCATGGCGTGGAGCATGGCGGAACGGACGTCTTTGAAACGCGCATCCAGCGTGTTGAGAAGCTGTTCGAGATAGAAACGGTCGCCGTCGTCGCGGAGCTTCTCTTCATACGGGCAGGATTTGATCTTCGGATAATCCGCGATGAGGGCGGCTTCGTGGATGCGCGCTTTCGTCACAAGGCAGAGCGGGCGGATGAGCCGTTTGGTGGCGGCGTCCGCAGGGACGTTCGCCCCCATGGTCTTCAGCCCGCCACCGCGGAACATGGCGAGCAGTAGCGAGACGCATAAATCATCAAGTTGCTGTCCAAGGGCAATTTTATTGCAATTCAATTGGTCGGCCAAGCCGTGGAGTTTTCCACGGCGGAGCCGCGAACACATGGCGCAGGGGCGATCCTCCGCGCCTTTTTCTTTCATCAGCGAATAGCCGTCCAGCGAGACGGTCTCCAGCCGCCAGTTGTTTTGGGCAGCGTAGTCGCAAAGGATGTCCATCTTGAACGTGCCGAACTGCAAATCGACGGTCGCGCCGATGACGTCGAAATGGAACGGCGACCGCCGTTGGAGCTCCGTCAGAACATGCATGAGCGTCAGGCTGTCTTCGCCGCCGCTGACGCCGACGAGCACCCTGTCCCCTTCCGCCAGCATGCTGAAACGCCCCGCCGCGACGGCCGCGTCACGGCAGATTTTCTGGAAAACTTTTGATTTGGCGAGTGGTGTTTTCATGCTTTTGCTTGTCTTTGCATGAATACGGATTATTGTTTTTAGTTTGTCTATATGAAAATTTAGTTTTTCAACAGGAATTATCAACGATTTCAAAACAAAAAGGGCATTGTCATGAAACTGCAGGATTACAACTACGACGTCTATCCGAAAGTCTTGAAAGTCGGCCAGCAGGCGACCGTCACCGTCCGTCCGAAATACGACCACATCTCGCTGAAGGACGACCACAAGTATTCGATGATCCTTTCAGAGCGCGATACCTATGTGAAAGGCGACATCGACATGGCGATTGACAACGGCGCCATCAAGGTGACGTTCACACCGACGATGGAGCAGGAATACACGCTCGTCCTGACGGATTCCGTCGAAGGCGGCCGCACCGTCAAAACGGAATTCTGCCTGTACGCCGTCGAGGCGGATCTGTTCGCCTATCGTCCGTGGAAAGGCGACTTCCATATCCATTCCTGCCGTTCGGACGGCCGTGAAAGCCCCGTCTATGTGGCGTCCAACTACCGCCGCCACGGTTTCGACTTCTTCGCGCTGACGGACCACCATCGCTACGGGCCGTCGCAGGAAGTCATCGAGGCCTTCAAGAAGCTCGAGACGAACTTCAAAGTCTATCCGGGCGAGGAAGTCCATCCGCCGCGCAACTGCGTCCATCAGGTGAATTTCGGCGGAGCATTCAGCGTGAACGACTTGCATCGCCAGACGGAACAGTACGAAAAGGAAGTCGCGGAAATCCAGAAGAATCTCGACATCCCGTATCTGGACGAACACGACCGCTACTGCTACGCCTCCTCCAAATGGTGTTTCCAGAAGATCCAGGAAGGCGGCGGCATCGCGATTTTCAGCCATCCGTACTGGATCACGGGCGACCACTACAACGTCAGCGAAGCTCTTCAGCGGGCGTTTTTCGAAAAATGCGAATTCGACGCCTTCGAACTGATCGGCGGCTTCTGGGTGACGCAGGCCGAAGCGAATTCATTGCAGGTCTCCCGCTGGAGCGAAGAGCGTGCGAAAGGCCGGAAGATTCCTGTCGTCGGCGTCTCCGACTCCCACGGCACACAGGACACCGGCCTGTTCGACTGGTATTATTCATTGGTTTTCGCGCCGACCTGCGAGTTCCCCGATCTGCGCGCCGCCATCAAGGACGAACGCAGTGTCGCCGTCCATTGGATTGAGAAGGAAGTCCCGCAGCTGCACGGCCCGTTCCGCTATGTGAAGTTTGCCTACTTCTGCCTGCGCGAAATCCTGCCGCTGCACCATGAGGAGTGCGCGGAGGAAGGCCGTCTGATGCTGAAGTACTTCGGCGGCGACGAATCGGCCGCGAAGATGATCGCCCTCTGCAAGAACCGCGTCGCGGATCTTTACAAGAAACTGTGGGCGTAAAGTAGCGACGGCGTCTCGCCGTTGGCAAGATGTGGCGGAGGCGTCCCGCCGTTGGTTTTCAAAACACAACGGGGGGACGCCGGCGTTACTTTCTTGTCAAAAATTAGGAAAAATCAGATTCAGGCATTACATTATAAGTTTTGCCTGAATCTTTTTTATACCATATATCATTAGGGAACAGAACCATGTCCGAAAACCAAGAACAACCGATGGAAAATCTGGACGATCTGCGTGCGCAGCGTGTCCAGAAGCTGAACAAGATCGTCGAAAACGGCGGCAACGCCTACGGTCATCGCGTCGATGACATCACACCAAGCACGGTCGTGAAGGAAATCGCGCCGACGTTGGCGGAAGGCGAAGTGAAGAAAGTACGCGTGGCGGGACGTATGATCGCGCGGCGAATCATGGGCAAATCGCTGTTCGCCAGTTTGCGCGACCGCAACGACTCCATCCAGCTGTACGTCCAGAAGAACGTCGTCGGCGACGACGAATACGCGAAGTTCAAAGAGTTGGATCTTGGCGATATCATTTCGGCGGAAGGCGAAATCTTCGTGACGCGCACGGGCGAGCCGTCCATCCGCGCGGAGAAGTTCGAACTGCTGTCGAAGTGCCTCCGTCCGCTGCCTGAAAAATGGCATGGCCTGACGGACATGGAGCAGCGCTACCGCCAGCGCTATCTGGATTTGATCTGCAACATGGACGTCCGCAAGACGTTCGAACTGCGCAGCAAGATCATCTCCGAAATCCGCAAGTACTTGGACAGCCGTGGTTTCATGGAAGTCGAAACGCCTATGATGCAACCGCTGGCCGGCGGCGCGGCGGCCCGTCCGTTCGTGACGCACTACAACGCGTTGAACTGCACGATGTACATGCGTATCGCCACGGAGCTGTATTTGAAGCGGCTGATCGTCGGCGGCTTCGAACGCGTTTACGAAATCGGCCGCAACTTCCGCAACGAAGGCATGGACCGCAAGCACAATCCGGAATTCACGTCCATCGAAATCTACCAGGCGTATTCGGACTGCCGCGGCATGATGGAACTGATCGAAGACATGGTCTGCACCGTCGCCGAAAAGCTCTTCGGATCGCTGAAGTTCAAACGGCAGGACGGCATTGAAGTCGATCTGACGCGTCCATGGCGCGTCGCCCCGTACAAAGATCTGATCAAGGCCAAGATGGGCGACGACTGGTTCGAACTGCCGTTGGCCACGAAGCGCGAAAAGGCAAAGGCTCTCGGACTGGACATCACGGATGACATGGATGACAAGGCCGTCACCCATGAAATCTATGACAAGACGATCGAAGCCACGCTGATCCAGCCGACCTTCGTGACGCGTCTGCCCGCCTATCTCGTCCCGCTCGCGAAACGCTGCACGGACGATCCGGAACTCGTCGATGTCTATGAACTTGAAATCAACGGTCAGGAAATCAGCCCCGGATATTCCGAACTGAACGACCCGATCGAGCAGCGCTCCCGTTTCGACCAGCAGCTCATCGGCCGCGCGGACACCGACGGCGAAGTCGACCGCATCGACGAAGACTTCCTCAACGCGTTGGACTACGGCATGCCGCCGACCGGCGGTCTCGGCATGGGCATCGACCGCCTCGTCATGCTGCTGACCGGCGAGCCCTCCATCCGCGACGTCATCCTCTTCCCGCAGATGAAGCTCACGAAGGATTGACATCGCCATCAAAATCTAGATGAAACATGAGACAGCCGGAGAAAAATTTTCTCCGGCTGTTTGCATTTTTCTGACAATAAAATATCTTAACGAATAGTCTTTCAAGAGGCTGGGGGCCTCTTGGGATAATTATTGTCCAAAAGCCAAATTTGTCTGGCAGATCATTAACAACATAAGAAAGAGAAGGAGGTTAGCAGTGAACAAGTATAGTTTGGAATCTGCATTGGAAACCGTTTTTTTCAACCAGTACAATCAAGATATCACGCATCGGCTGGGGGATTTGAGTTGCCTGTATACCTATTACAGAGAGGACGACGCATCGCCCAAATTCACTGAAATCTATAACAAGATTCAGGCATTGCTGCTCAAAAGCCAATTGATGGAAAAAGCCAATCGCTATCCGTCGATTCCGACCGATTTCAGATGTAATTTTGACCTTCCTGGAACCAACAAGACGCCACACACATTCGCACCTGTCATCAAGATGCCCAAACATCAGCCATTGTCCGACTATGATGCACGGATTGAGGAAATCATGAAAATCATGGAAAAACTGGACATTGCCGCCATGGTCGAATATGTCCGGAAGAAGGCCATCAAGGCGGGCGATCTGAAGTTTGAAAAGTAAAAAACATGAACAAGCGGAGAACACGCCCCCAGCCGTTCTCCGCTTTTTCTTGTCTTTGAATCCGTTCAAAACGTAAGCACGGAATCATTCGTATTATCGAAACAACTTCTTCACCACATGAGCCATCCCGCCACAGAAATCACCCACGCCCAGCCGCATACGGCGGAACAGCGTCGAAATCCTATAATGCCTATTAACGGTGCCAGGCGTGGGATCATATGGGAAAATCTTTTCGTCAACGACAATCTCCATGTCATTCCGACTATTTACTTTTTCATCTGAATCCATTAATTGTGAATAACTTACCAACATCGCATCCAGACGTTGGGCCAGTTGGAAGTATTTTTCATCATAACCGCCAAACATGATCACAACCGAGGCATTGTTTCTGGTAAAAGCGATATAATCGCCCAACGAATAGAGACAGTGGTCGCCGATCATGTATTTGAAAGGATCATCAATGATCATATAGGCGAAGGCATCATTAATGGTATAATTCCGCTTCGCGAATTCAGAATACAGCGGATCGGGCCTGTTTCTTCTGCCTGTATGCCGAAACGATGTATCCTTCAGCTTGTATTGGAACGCCGTATCCATGTCCAGTCTGACACCGCCGCCAATTGAACGAGAAGAATAAGCCTTTTCCGTGCTTAGGCTGCGAATCATATATTCCTGTGCCTGAAGCGCATCATCAAGTAGGATGATGGTTATGCTTGCATGATTGTATTTGTCGTTAATATCCTTGAAACGTAACTTCAGAAAATTCCGAGGACGAATATTTTTTGTTCCATTGATATTTTCTTCGATATACAGACACTGACCATTTTTCATTTTGAAGAACGATGTGTCCGATAACTCAAGATGATGAATAATATTTTCAGGTCGCATGCATGTACCTTTCCAAGCATCAAAATCATAATGCATGCAAAGTCTCTCATATGTGGCCTTCCCGTTGAAGTGGATTGATTCAAGCGGCTTTCTGGGACCGATGATTGGAATCCTGCGCCAATCCGCATCATAGCACTGTTCACACATGCAAAGCAAAAGAAAGGCAATTGACAATGCAATATGTGTGCATGGCCTCATGTTGAATCTCATACCAAACCTCCTGCTGCAACGGACCGCCTCAAATGTTCCAACTACCTTTTTTTATGCAAATTACGTCAGTCATATAAAAAATAATTCAAATGAAACACTTGTCAAATGGCTATAAAAAGAAACGTTAAAAAAAATAATCAGCAACCGCCTCCGTTAGTTGAAGAAGGACGCACATGCTTTATTTTATGTAAAAAAGCAAAAAGGAGCAATAAGTCATGGACATATCAATACGACTTTTACGGAAAGACGAACTGAAGCTTGTCCGTCAAGTGGCGGACATCGTCTGGCCGGTCACGTTCAAGGAAATCCTTTCCCCTGAACAGATTGCGTACATGATGGAGATGATGTACGCGCAATCGGTCATGGAGAAGGAGTTCGACGAAGGCATCCAGTTCAACGGCGTCTTCGACGGCGCGGATGCCGTCGGTTATCTCATCTGGGGGCATTACGGCGGCGCGCCGCAGACGGCGAAACTGCACAAATGCTATCTGTTGACTGACTATCAAGGAAAAGGCATCGGCTCCATGATGCTCCAAACGGCCAAGGCCTTAGCACGCGAGGCAGGCTACAAGCATCTGCGGCTCAACGTGAACCGTCAAAATGCGAAAGCCATCAAGGCTTATGTCCGCAATGATTTCAAGACCATTGAGACCGTTGACAATCCCATCGGCAACGGCTTCTACATGAACGATTACGTGATGGAGACGGATCTGTAACGGTCGCGCAGGAGCGCGCCCGCCGGATGATTTTCAGAAAAGGATTTACCCATGCCGACATTGACAATACAGGAAGACTACAAGGCGACAGGCGAATTCATGATTCCCGAAGGGAAAAGCGTCATCGGACGCGGCCCGGAGGCGGATCTGGTCTTGAGCAACCATGCCGGCGTCTCCCGCGAACATTGCCAGCTGACCTACCAGCAGGGCTCCGTCCTGCTGGAGGATCTCGGTTCACGCAACGGGACGTTCCTCAACGGCAAACCGCTCATGAAGCCGACGGAGCTGAAGCATCAGGACTACATCCAGATAGACGACGTCCTTCTCATCTACTCAGATACTTCACAAGGCACCGACGTGGATGATTTCAACGAGTCACGGGAGCGGGATGGCGACTTAGGCGACAGCCGCAGCCTCTCCTTCGTGAAGGAAGTGACGGACAGGCTGCACGCGAACATCGCGAAAGTCATCCAAGGGAAGGACGACGTCATCCGCCACGTGATCATCGCCCTCCTGTCGGACGGCCATGTGCTACTGGAGGACGTGCCCGGCGTCGGCAAGACGAAGCTCGCGCAGGCGTTGGCGCGGTCCATCAATACGGATTTCAAGCGAATCCAGTTCACGCCGGACATGCTGCCGAACGACGTCACAGGCGTGAACATCTATGACGAATCGTTGAAGAAATTTGTCTTCATGCCCGGCCCGATCTTCTCCAACGTCGTTCTCGCGGATGAAATCAACCGCGGCACGCCGCGCGTGCAGTCCTCCCTGCTGGAATGCATGGCGGAATCCAGCGTGACGATCGATGGCAGCTCCTACATCCTGCACAAGCCGTTCTTCGTGATCGCGACGCAGAATCCCGTCGAATACCAAGGCACGTATCCGCTTCCGGAAGCGCAGCTGGACCGTTTTCTCATGCGGTTGACGATGGGTTATCCGGATCCGGAGACGGAGAAGCGCATTCTGGAAAGCCATGTGGAGGACAATCCGCTGACGTCGCTAAAGCCTGTGCTGGAGGCATCGGATCTTCTGCATTGCCAGGCACTTGTGCGAACCGTCTATGTTTCTCCGCAATTCCGCGACTATCTGGTGACGCTGATCAACAAGACGCGCAACCATCCCGCCTTCGCTTTCGGCTGCTCACCGCGCGCCACGCTCGCCCTGCTCCGTGCAAGCCAGGCACTTGCGGCAATGAAAGGCCGCGACCATGTGATGCCGCGCGACGCACGTGACCTCGCTGTCTTCGTGCTGGCCCACCGCATGCCGCTTCGCCTGCAGTCACGCTCGGAATGGTCGACTTCCGCCAAGGCGCTGGAGGATATCCTCTCCCAGATGCCCATGTCCAGATGGGAGAGCTGATGAAAAGGTGATGTCCGATGATGGTGAGACCGACATCAAGAGGCTGGTGCATCGCGGCCAACGCGGTCATCTGGTTGTGCATCTCGCAGGTGAACCACAACCTGATGGCGCTGTTTCTGGCCTGCGCGTCGCTGGCCGTCCTGATTGTCAGTTTCATCGCTTCTTTGTTCACGCTGAGAGGGATAGAGATAATCCGCAGGCCGTTTGACCAACTGCATGTCGGCGCATTGGTGAATCTACCGCTGGAATGCCGCAACCGTCGGCGGCACAGACGGCAGACGATCGTCATCATCGAAAAGCTGCTGTTCGCGCAGAACAGGACCGTTTCATCCGTCGTCGCCTCCCTTGAGCCGAACGAAAGCCGTGTCGTCAATCGTCCAGTCATGCCGTCCGCCCGCGGGGCGTTCACGCTGCGCAAGATCGTGATCCGCAGCGCGGATCCGGCAGGCGTGTTCTGCCGAGAGAAGAAACTGCTGCTGCCGGAAGCCGTGGTCGTCTATCCGTCCGTGGAACCTCTTGAAACGCTGGATCTTGGCGAAGGCGGATCGCTTGCGACATCCCTCACCAGCAATCCGACGAACGCTGCCGGATATTCGCAGGACTTCTACGGCGTGCGCGAATACCATCCGAGCGACGGCATGCGTTTCATCCACTGGAAAAGCACGGCGCGCCATAACAAACTGATGGTGCGCGAATTCGAACGGCGGTCGCAGCTCACCGTCGCGATTCTCATCGACGGCGTCGGCGGCACGGCGACGCCGGACGCCCCCGCGCTTCATCTGGAGGCGACGCTCATCGCAGCGGCCAGCATCTGCAACTACCTCTCCCGCAAGACTTGCAATCTTGCATTGGGCATTGGCGGCAAGCAGCTCATGCTGTTGCCGCCCAGTCCTGTAGCGGAAAACTGGCGGGAGGCGATGCTGATGATGGCGACGATGGAATCCGGCCCGATTCCGCTGACGGACGTCATCGAAGGAATCGTCGCCCAACTGCCCGCGCGTTCCATCATCTATTGCTTCTCGCTGAACGAGATGGAAAGCCTGCACAACGAACTGGCGATGCTGGCGGGGCGCGGGATGGACATCCGCTGGTATCATGCGTCCAAGGCGGCGTTCAAGTCGAAGCTCCATCATCCGCTGAACACGGAAAGCCTGGACAGGAGCCGCGGCCTTTCACCGCACCGCATGTCGCCCGCGCTCAGCATGGCGCAAATGCTTCAATGACGGGAGGGACGACGCATGAAACTGATGAGCGCAAAATCGAACGACGTGCCGCTGAGGGTGCAATGCCTCTACGCGTTGCTGTACATCGGCGCCGTTTATTGCGCGCTTTGGATGCAGGGCGAGCTTGATTTGATTTTCGGCGTCATGATCGCGGCGCCGCTCATGGTTTTGCTTTCGCGCATCCCGATGGGCGTGTTTCCGCCGTTCATGCGGCAGCTGGCCCAGATCGCGGTGGGTGCCATGGCGTTCGTCTGGGTGAAAATCCGCATGATGGAAGTCCCATGGGACATCATGATCTTCGAAGGGATGTCGGTTCTGATTCTGGCCCTGTTCATCGGCCGACGTCCGCGTGAATACGGTTTTCTGCTGTTCTGCTGTTGCTGCATGCTTGGCTACGGAGGGCTGCTGCCCAGTCGGCAGGGCTTCCTGCCGGTCTTCTTCCTGTCGATGCTGCTCGTGGCTCTCATCATGTATCTGACGCGCACGTCGCTGCTCGTCAGCATGAAGCTGCGCGAACGCGGCGTGACGCTGCCGCTGACGCACGGCAGCTGGACTGTCCGCCTGCTGCATTTCGCGGCGGCCTTCGTTTTGATGCTCGTCTTGATCTACATCCTTCCGTTCAAGAAGGCGTTGCGCGGCAGAGGCCTCATTCCCGTTTCGTTTGACAATGAACGGGAGCTTCTCATGGAACGCTTCTGGGACAAATGGCAGAGCAGGACAAGACCGGACTCGAATGGACAAAAGGAGACGGATCAGGACAACGATTCACAGGACGACGCGGATGTCTCCCCTGACGCAAAAAACGCCGCGAAGATGGACGGCGCGCCGTCGTTCGATTCGCAAAGCGGCGACGGAGCGTCGCCGGTGATCGGCACGGATCTCGTCTTCCGCGCCTACGCTCCCGCAAAAGTTTACTGGGTCGTCCAAATGTACGACACATACGACGGATCGAAATGGACGCAGTCCGACATGATGAAGTCCGGCAACTGTCTGGCGGACCGCATACGCGCCCAATACGGCACGTTGTTCCCGCAGCGCATCATTCTGGAAAAAAACATCGGGCCGTTGCTTCCGTATGCGTATCGATTCGAGCATGGACGTTTCAGGGATCCGGCCGGCAGCGATCCACAGCCATTGCTTCTGAATCTGCACGACAATGTGAAGCTTGGCCTGCGCGCCTTGGAGAAGCCCAAGACGCCGTTGTCCTATTTTGTCATGTCCTACGTGCCCAGCCAGAAAACAGGGCCGGACATGGAGCGCTTCCTCTTGCTCAGATGGAATTACGGCCCGAACTACCGTGCGCTTCCGCAAGGCGTGATTTCGGAGCGGACATACGAGCTCGCGCGGACAATCACGGCGGACGCCACGACGCCATACGAGAAGGCCTGCCGTATCCGCGACCATCTCCGGACCTCCTATACCTATGATTTGCAATGTCCACCCGTCCCGCCGAATGGCGAAGTGGTCGATTTCTTCCTATTCGAGTCGAAACGCGGCTATTGTCAGCATTTTGCGCAGGCGTTCGCGGTTCTGGCCCGCGCGGCGGGCCTGCATTCACGGCTCGTCACGGGATATTCGCCCGGCAACTACAACCTGCTGAACAATTGCTTCGAAGTCTATGAATACCATGCCCATGCATGGGTTCAGATTTTCATTTCACCATTCGGCTGGCTGACATTTGACGGCGTCGCCCCCGGCAACCTCCAAATAGAAAACACGCCAAAGGCCCTTGGCGCCCTGCTCGATCCGTTCGGAGACGAATGGGAGTCGAAGCCGCCGGAATTCTCCATCACGCCGTCCAACCGTTGGAATCCATCGGCGGAATTCCATCGCCAAAGATTTCGAAACCATTTAGGCGAAGGGTCTTCGGAAAGAAAACAGTCATTCATGGATCGAGTCTTCCGACGTGCCCGAAAAAACCGCGTAATGGAGCCGGACATGATAGAGATGGCGCAGGCGGCTGTCACAGAGACTTTGTCAACAGTATATGATTCACTGGCAAAAAGCACAAAATCGTTCACGGAATGGCTGAAGAGAATCGCCGCCAGTATTTCCAACTGGTTCATCGCCACGAGTTTGGCTACCAAGGCATGTGCCGTTGCCATTCTGGCGGCGTTCATCGTACTGTTCGCCCTTCGAAAGAAAATCATGAAAGTGGTATCGTTCTACTGGACGCTTCACAGGCTGATCCGCCAATGGAAATGGCAGACGCGTCATGGTGCATCGTCGCGTCAGACGGTCATGGCCTGCCAGCGTTTTGCAAGCGGCATGCTGGATCTGGCTCGTTTCCAACGTCCTCCGTCCGAAGATCTTCTGGAACGGGCGGAGCATCTGAAGGATTTGGCCCCCGGCGTCGCGGCGGAATACCATGTCGTGGCCGTGGCGGCCGCCGACGCGAATTTCGCGCGCGGCTTCCCGAACCGCGCGACCGCCACGAAGACGCTCGCGGCGACGCAGCGTTTCCTCCGCATCATCAAGCCGTATCTGAAACGGAAATAGAACCATGAACGATGTGATTGAACGTCAATTATTTGCGTCCATGGGCTCATAACGGCAACCGCGAAACGTCAAATCACGACATAACCCATCGTTTAACGGACAATGCAATCATGAATCATGATTGTTTTCGCTGACGGCATTCTCTTGCTGTACGGCTTCAGCCAGAAAGTGGTCGAATTCACTTTGATAGAGCCTGTCCTGCTTCACACGGAATTTCTCAAACTCCCCCTCCGCAAACGCCTTAGCGACCTCGGCGGAAATCTTGCCTGCATCCTGAAGCAACTCCCGGTCGTCCGCCATCAAAATCCTGTCCAGATGTCTGGCCCAGTCCTCCATCGTCATCGGAACGTGGCGACGTGCACGATTCTCAGCCAGATCAAGATAGGCGTTGACGATGCGGCTGAGATCCTGCATCTCCGTCTCGTTCAGGTAGTTCTTCGCCACAGAGACATCCGGCTTGAGAATTTTACCGTTGGGGGCGTTCTCCCAAGTGGTCAGCCCCATATGCTCCTTCTCCGCATCTGCCCGCTCCATAATCAGTTCCGCCGCCGTATGGCCGTGCACGGCGTAATGCAGCTTGTTCTGCACCTTCGCAAAGAACTCACGAGTCGTCTGTGATTTTGGGTCATAATCCATGCTGGTGGCGTAGATGTCGGTGATCTTCTGGTAGAAGCGGCGTTCCGACATGCGGATTTCGCGGATTTCCGCCAGCAGATGTTCAAAATAGTCTTCGCCCAGAAAACGTCCGTTCTCCATCCGCTTGCGATCCAGCACATAGCCACGAAGAGCGAAATCTCGCAAGACCTTTGTCGCCCACTGCCGGAACTGCGTGGCACGGCGGCTGTTGACACGGTAACCTACGGCGATGATGGCATCCAGATTATAGTATTTGAGAGACCTTTGAACCATACGCGCCCCCTCCTGGCGAACTGCTAAAAATTCTTTAGCAGTTGCCTCTGGCGTCAATTCCCCTTCCTGAAAGATATTGCGGAGATGGACAAGAATATTCTCGGGAGTGCATTGGAAAAGTTCAGCCATGGTCAGTTGGGTGAGCCATAGCGTATTCTCCTCAAAACGCACCTCGATGGTGTCGCTTTCGTTCTGAGTGGCGAAAATCAGAAACTCCGCCGTGCTGTTGCGTATTTGAAGATCGTTGTTCATTGAATGACTCCTCAATCGGGCTATCTGAAAAAAACGTTGTGGATGGATTCTGTTCAAAGTAGCCTAATCAAAACAAATTGTTTCATTATCAGCCTATAATATATTCTATTCCTGAAAAATTCCACTTCGATTGTTCAGTTATCTTCTGTATAATCGCCACTGCGGTCAATCGTCCGAAGACTGTGACCGTTCACTGGCGCTTTCCGACGGCATTGGCGGCCTTTCGTGGTTCCTCTTTGGTCGTGGCTTGACCGCTCCAGAGACACCATGTTTTTTCCACCTGCCAATGGATAAATACCCAACATATATTATAGTAGGGTAAAGAAAATCTGTTTGCATCGTGTCCATCACCCATCAACCATAAGGAAAAAACATGGCCGCCAAAAACCTCCTGCCGCTGCTCACCCTGCTCTGCCTGCCGTTGTCCGCGCAATATGACTGGACGGCGGATATCCAGAATGCCAGTTCCCTCAAAAACACCGTCCAAGTCTACTACCAGAACGGGAAGCGGGACGCCATCGCCGTCGATACGCCGCACATCCGCGCCGTCGGCGAACTGGAAAACCGTGAAAACAACGCGTTGACGCTGCTGACGCCGAACGGTGTCAGACTCGTGGACGGCTCGTTCGACACGTATGTCACCGACAAGGACGGCAAGATCTACTGGTCCTCCCTGTCGCCGCGCAGAGGCCGTTTCAACGCCTTCCGCCTTGGCTACTACTACTATGACGTCCACGTGCTGGACCAAGCGTTAAGCCGTGTATTGGAAGCAGTTCCGGAAACGGACGTCAACGCGAAAATCGATGCGTTCACAAACTTCAAGGATGGCAAATGGGCCATCAACGATTTGACGGAGCCCGAATTCGTCGACGGCGTCTTGCGTGTGAAATGCACGAACGCCCATGACCCGTGGATCGGGCATCTCGGCATCGAGCAGCCGACGGAAACCTACCCCGCCATTGAAGTCACCATGCGTGCGGAAAAATCCTCCATGATGCACGTCTATATGGCCGTCGGCGACCAGAAGGGCTTCAATCCGCAGCAGATCATCCCGCAGAGTATCAAGCCCGGCGACTTCCATACCTACAAAATCTACATTGACGAAATCAAAGGCTTCAACGGCAACATCCACGGCATCCGCTTCGATTTGGGGCAGGTCGATGAAATCATCGAAATCAAATCCATCAAGCTCGTGGCGGAAAAACGCCAGAAAATGCAGGTCAAACTGGACCGCATCCTCCATGCCTATCCGGACAAGATGCACCAGATGCTGCGTTTCGTCACAGGCAACAACGACGTCGAACTGAGGGAATACGGCTGCCAGCTGAAAATCGCGAAAAGCACTGTCGCGAAAGTCGTTGCGAAAGACAAGAACGGCGTCCACGACACGTTCAACGGCATCGACGCAGGCTCCGTCGAATACGTCGGTTTCGACAACAAGCAAGGCGGCGTGTTCGGCCTCATCTTCCCGACGTGCGCGGAAGCAGGGAAGATCACCTTCTCCGAAACGCAGACGGAATACGTTTTGACGCAGTCGAATCCATTGAGCGGCGTCCAGAAACCGGACACGCGGTTCGTCCTTGCGCACCGCCTCCACCATGACGCCTCCCATGACTTCGCGAAACTCGCGGAGGAAGCCTTCTGCGAACGCAATCCGCTGACAGCCGAATCCATCAAGGTCCTCAGCGCGGAAGACGGCGGCAAGTTCTTCGGCTACAACAAATTGGAAGGAACCTACGACTTCGATCTCGCCGGCACGCATTTCAGCGCAGCCTACTACAAAATCCCGCAGAAGCACTACAAGCTGCCCGTAACCATCACGGCGGACGACCATGACCGCCGCATCTACTTCTGCATCCGCGGCAAAGCGGGCGGCCTCGAATGCGCCGCCATGCTGGACGAGCAGGAAAAACTCCTTCCCATGCCGATTGAAGTTTCGAAGAATTTCCATGGCGATGGCGAAGAGCCGTACTTCTATCCGGAAGACAGCGGCTACGGCGAAACGCTTCTGCCGCTGCTACTTAACGCAAAAACAGAGCGCACTTTCACCGTTTTGAACCTCTTCCAGAACTGGGGTGTCGTGCCGCTGAAACAGCTCTCCGCCATCAAGTTCTTCGTGCCCTACTACCACCTCTCCTGCGGCGTCACGGAAACGAACTGCATCGCGCCGTACTACGTCGGCAACAAATCCGGCTGGACGCTGCCCGACTTCCGCGCCATGTCCGCCAAACTGTGGCCGACCCAGCCGCAGCACTATTCCGTCGGCCCGCTCTACTTCCCCTATTATTATCAAGGCGACACGAAAATCATGTTCGAGCCGAAAGTGCAGCGTGTGCAATCCGCCGGCCCGGTCTACGCGGACGTCGATTTCTCCTATGAATCCGACGATGACGCGGCCACCTTGTGGGCGCGCCATCTGGAATTCCCGCAGACGGATGAAAACCGCACATACTATTCGTTCGTCATCGATTTCAAGAAGGAAGTCACCGTCAAAGATTTCATCAAGAACTTCAACCTCTTCTCCTTCAGCACGTCATGGACGAAATTCGCCCATGTCGGCTACCTCAGCAAGGAAAACAAACTGACCGTCATCAACCTGCCGCAGGACAAGCCGTTCACCGCCGTCATCCCGCTTGGTTCGGAGGCCCCCTATTTCACCGTCTACACCTCCCTCCACAACACAGGCGTCTGCAACTACGGCATTGTCGTCAAGAATTGCTCCTTGTTCCTCAACGGCAAGGAGACGCCTGTCCAGGCCATGCTGAACTTCACGACCACGCCCATCGTCGACGCGCGACTGACGCTCAACATTGGCGACGTGACGTTCAAGCCCGGCGACCGCCTCGCCTACGACGTCATTCTCGTCCCCTTCGGCGACCATGACGTCAAGACGGACCGCAGCGTCCATCAAGTCCGTTCCGATTCCGTATTGGATCCGTACAGAGTCAATGTCGCCATCGGCAAGCTTATTCCGGACACGTATCTTCCGCATGTCCAGGCCGTTGACCAGCAGGCCGAATTCACGATTGACGGCGGCCTCAACAACGCCGCCGTCCGCGTCGACGGCTTCAAATCATTCACACGCCCGAAAGTCCTCGTCAAGAACGACATGGGCGTTTTCGTCCCGTTCAAGATCAACCATTACGACTACGACGGCATCCAGTCCTATCTGAATCCCGACGGCTCGTATGGCTTCTCCTTCATCGTCAACACGACGGACGGCGCGAGCACGATCAAAGTCATCCAGTAAACCACTAACCGCTAACCACCGGCCGCGCAGGAGCGCAGCCCTCCCGACTAACCACTAACCACTAATCACTAACCACTAAAATGTCCATCCCACTCCCCCAACATCCCCGCCCCGATTTCGAACGCAAAGAATGGCTCAACCTCAACGGAACCTGGAAATTCAAATTCGACAAGGAAAACGTCGGCAAGAAAGAAGCCTGGTTCAATTCGGACGACTTCCCGCTGGACATTCTCGTCCCCTTCGGCTGGGGCTCCCCGCTGTCCGGCGTGAAAGACGAAGCGGACTACGGCTGGTATCGAAAAGCCATCACGATTCCTGAGGAATGGAAAGGGAAACGCGTGTTTCTTGTCGTCGGAGCGTCCGACTGGATCACGGAAGGCTGGTTCGACGGCGCCCCCGTCGGCTTCCATGAAGGTGGCTACACGCCCTTCGAATTTGAATTGACGCATCTTGTCAAATGGGGCGTCGAACAGAAAATCACCATCCGCGCGGAAGACACCACCTTGCGGAGCGCCGATTCGCCCAGCGCCTACGCGCTCTTCGGCAAGCAGGGCTACGGCAACGTCAACGGCATCTGGCAGACCGTCTATCTCGAGGCCCGCCCGGACGTTTACATGGACACCGTCCATCTGATTCCAGACATCGACAAAAGGTCCGTCACGGCGAAAATCACGTTGGACTCCCCTGCGAAGCAACCTGCGCTGGCGACCATCCAGTTCAAGAAGGAGGACCGCAAGGCGCCTGCGTTCGCGTTGATCAAGCCCGGGCAACAATCAGTCGAATTCGAAATCCCCTTCGAAGCCATCAAATTGTGGGATTTGGATAATCCCTATCTCTATGAAGTCCAAGCTGTTCTGACGTATGGCAACAATAACGAGGACCGCATTTCAACATATTTCGGCATGCGGAAAGTCTCCGTCACAAAGATGCCCGGAACAGGCTATCCGTACGTCGCCCTCAACAACAAGCCGATCTATCTGCAGCTGACATTAGACCAGTCGTATCATCCGGAAGGCTACTACACCTTCCCGTCCGACGAATTCATGAAGAATGAAATCATGATCTCCAAGAAGCTCGCGCTTTCGGGCAACCGTGTCCACATCAAAGTGGAAATCCCGCGCAAGCTCTATTGGGCGGACAAGCTCGGCCTGCTCATCATGGCGGACGTGCCGAATTCATGGGGCCAGCCCACGCAGCAGATGTTCGCCGCGTCCGAATTCGCCATGCGCGAAATGCTCAAACGCGACATGAACCACCCCTGCATCTTCAGCTGGGTCCTCTACAATGAGACATGGGGCCTCTTCACGGATTGGACGGAAGGCGGTGAAAAACGCCGCAAGTACCTCCCGCAGACGCAACAACAGGTCGCGCGGATGGTCCGTCTCGCAAAATCGCTCGATCCGTCGCGCCTTGAGGAGGACAATTCCCCCTGCAATAACGACCACGTCGTCACGGATATCAACACATGGCATTCCTATCTGCCTGGCTACGATTGGGAAAAGCGCATCCATGACTTCTGCGAATCCACCTTCGAAGGCTCCACGTGGAACTACATCAGCGGCCATTGCCAGACGAACGCCCCGATGTTCAACAGCGAATGCGGAAATGTCTGGGGATACGCAGGTTCCACAGGCGATGTCGATTGGTCATGGGACTACCACATGATGATGAACGCCTTCCGCCGCCATCCGAAATGCGCTGGCTGGCTCTACACGGAGCACCATGACGTCTGCAACGAATGGAACGGCTACGTCCGCTTCGACCGCACGGCGAAATACACGGGCATCGAACAGATCTTCCCCGGCATGTCGCTCAACGACTTGCATGCGGACGCCTATCTGTCATTGGACAGCGAACTCTGCCGCAGTTTCGCCGTCGGCGCCAAATGCCCTGTCCCGCTGTTCATCTCTCTTACCACTGATAAATATATGGACCGCAAACTCACCGTCAGCGCTGTCGTCCGCTATTGGGACGAACAAGGCAAGTTGACGGAAGTTCCTGTCAATGAAACGGTTGTCATTGAGAAAGCAACCGCCTGGATGCACGCTGATCTTGGAACAGTCAATGTCCAATTGCCAAATATTCCCGCCGTCGGCGCGATTTGCTTCTCCGTCAAGAACGGCGCGAAAATCATCGCCCGCAACTTCACGACATTCGTGACCGTCGCGGAAAAAGCGGCGAAGGACGGCGTCATCCGCGTCGCTCCGAAGGACTTCACGAAGGCCAAATGGTCGCAGAAGCAATGGAATATCTTCGACGGCCTGAAAGTCAACGGCGCTGGCAAGGGCTTCTTCGAATATGAATTCAAACTGCCCGCCAAGGCGAACAAGGCCGCCGTCTTCCGCGCGGAAATCTCCGCCAAACGCTTGAACGGCAAGGATATCGAAAATGACAAGGTCGGAACCGTCGATATGGACCACATGCTCGGCAAGGGCTTCCACGACCCCAGCAAGAACGCGAACTCCTATCCAATGACCGACACGGATTGCTGGAGCGGCACGCTTCGCGTCTACGCCAACGGCAAACTCGTCCACACCAACGCCCTGCCGGACGATCCGGCCGACCACCGCGGCATCCTGTCGTGGTTCGCGCAGCCGCATGACCGCAAGCTCAACGAAGCGGGCTCCTACGGCTATCTTGTCGAAGCCGCCATTCCCGAGGAAATCATCGCCAAAGCGAAAGGCAAGCTCACGATCCGTCTGGAAACGGACGACCACGGCCTCGCCATCTACGGCGCCAAATTCGGCCGCTTCCCGTTGGACCTCACCCTTTCCTTTTAATACGAATCATGATTGAGCTTCAGTCCCCTGCAAACGGCGAGACCGTTTCCATACTGACGGATATCCAGAAGGATTTCATCCGCAACCGTTCCTTTGAAAAGCTTCGGGCCAACGACGAGGAACTCGTCGATTGGCTCGGCCTCAAGCAGAACATGGAAGGCGAGAATTCCGCCCCCCTGCCGATTGAATTCAAATGGACGTCGGACGACAAGTCCAGACTCAATTTCGTCCTGCAGATCGCGACGGATCGTTCGTTCGAACATCCTGTGCGGCGGATACTTGCGCGAAAACAAGAAGCTTCCGTCTTCAACCTTGAAAACGGTCGTCAGTACTTCTGGCGTGTCTTCATCGAAGACACGCCGCCGGACGACGCGGAAGTCCGCTCCTTCCAGACGGCCATGGATATCCCGCGATGGATTTTCATCGACGGCTGCACGAACGTCCGCGACTGCGGCTGCTGGATGACCGCCTCCGGCCGCCGAATCAAGCAGGGCCTCCTCTATCGAGGCTCCGAATTCAACCGCCACCATGCCGTCACGCCCGCCGGGCGCTACGCGCTCGTCCATGACCTCCATCTGAAAACGGACATCGATATCCGCGGCACAACGGAAATCCATGACGGCTTCGTGCCGCCGCTGGACGAGAACGGCATCAAATGGGTCAACATCACCGTTGAGCCATATGGCGAAATCGACAAGCCGATATGGCGCAAGCAATATCGCGAATACTTCACATTCCTTTCGAATCCAGATATTTATCCCGCATACTGCCACTGCTGGGGCGGTGCCGACCGCACGGGAACGACCTCCTTCCTGCTCGGCGCCCTGCTCGGCATGTCAGACGAAGATTTGATTCTCGATTACGAACTGACCAGCTGCGCCATCTACGGTGCGCGCAAACGCAACTTCAAGCTGTTCAACGACATGCTGAACGTCTTGGATCGATATCCGGGCGGCTCCTTCGCCGAAAAAGGGACGGCCTATCTCAAAGATATCGGCGTCGAAGACAAATCATTGGACGCCATTCGTTCCATCTTTCTTTAATTCTTTTCAGGGAAACAATTCATGCAAAAAGATACAACTTGGTTCAGAAACGCACGTTTTGGAATGTTCATCCACTGGGGCCTCTACTGCATACCGGGAGGCATCTGGGAAGGAAAGGAAATGCCATATATTGGCGAATGGATTCAATCATGCTTCCGCATTCCAAACGCCATCTACAGCCAATTAGCGAAAGAATTCAATCCAATTCATTTCAATGCGGATGAATGGATTTCAGCCGCCGCGCAGGCGGGCGTCCGCTACATCGTCTTCACGACGAAGCATCATGAAGGCTTCGCCATGTACCACTCCCGTGTCAGCGACTTCAACATCTATGACGCGACGCCCTTCAAGCGGGATCCGCTCGCCGAACTCGCCGCTGCCTGCGAAAAATACGATGTGAAATTAGGAGTCTATTATTCCCATAATCTAGACTGGCATGAACCGAACGGCGGTGATCCCGGACAGGACTGCCCGCAAAATGTCGGCGGCATGCCATGGGGCAACAACTGGGACTTTCCAGACCGTGAACACAAGAACTTCGACCAGTATTTCTACGACAAATGCCTCCCGCAGCTCCGCGAAATCTTCACGAACTACGGTCGCATCAACACCCTGTGGTGCGACTGCCCGCAGCTGATGGCGAAAAAGTACTCCCAAGAGGTCTACGATCTAGTGACTGGATTGCAACCGTGGTGTCTCATCAACAGCCGTATTGGCAACGACTTGGGCGATTACGGAAGCATGGGGGACAACAAGCTGCCGGAAGGCTATCTGGACTTCCCCGCGGAATCTCCCGTCACGCTGAACGACACATGGGGCTTCAAGATAAAGGACACGAACTGGAAAACGCCGGAAACCGTCGCCAACCAGCTCGCCATGCTCGCGTCGCGCAACACGAACTACCTGCTGAACGTCGGTCCGCAACCGGACGGACGCCTCCCGCAGGCCGCCATGGACGTCTTCGCGAAGCTCGCGCCGTGGATGAAAACCGTCACGAACGCCGTCCACGACTGCAAGCCGAATCCGCTGAAATCGGAAGTCCCCTTCGGCTACTGCACGACCAGCGGCGACCAATTGAACGTATTCGTCCGCGACTGGGCGGAACAGCTTGTCATCCAGGATGTTCCGTCACAAGTCATCTCCGCCTCCGTGCCGTTCAAACAAGACGGTTCCACGCTGACGCTCATGCCCGGTCCGCGGCCGGATTCGCTGCTGCCGCTCATCACCGTCAAGTTCCAGAACAATCTTTGACGCTTTGCGTTGGACGTGTATTTTACCATATAACATACTCTGTCACCAAAAAACCGCATCAACAACCATTCAACTATGCGCTATTCCCTCAACGGCAAGTGGCGGCTCACATCGCCGCAGAATTCCGTCTCGGTTCAGGCGGACGTTCCAGGAAACATCGAACTCGATCTCTTCCGCCACGGCCTCGAACCGGAGCCTTTCTACGGCGAAAATTCCAAAGCATATCGCAAATACGCCTGCCATGACTGGTTGTACGAACGGACATTCACAACGCCTGACGGCTTCACAGGCCATGTCACGCTTGCCTTCGACGCCATTGACTGCTTCGCGGATATCGTTCTCAACGGCGAAAAAATCGGTTCCACCGACAACGCGTTCATTCCATGGAAATTTGACGTAACTCTCAAGGCTCCAGGCGAAAAGAACACGTTGCAGGTCTTTTTGCATTCGTCCGAAAAGGTCTCCCGCAACATGCCGGACGAATTCGCCGCCATCAATCACATGCCCGAAGCCTCCGCCAACCTGTGGTTGCGCAAACCCGCCCATTCCTTCGGATGGGACATCGCGCCGAAATTCAATCTCGGCGGCATCTGGCGGCAGGTCTATCTTGAAAAAGAGACGGAAGAAGCGACCATCGACGAACTGTGGCTGCGCACAGGAAGCGCCTCGCCGGACATGGCCAGCGCCGAAATCTACTATCGTTTCCATACGGAACTTCCTTATCTGGAAGGCTTAACGATCCATATCAGCGGTGACTGCGGCGACTCGCATTTCGAATCGGACAACCATGTCTATGCGAATTTCGGCCACGCGGGATTCCGTGTCCCGAATCCAAAGCTTTGGGCGCCATTCGGTTACGGCGAACCAAACCTCTACAACATCCATGCGGAGCTCCGCTGGCACGGCCGCGTCGTCGGCCAGAAGGACATCCGCGCGGGATTCCGCACGGTCGAACTGGACCGCAGCGACATCAACGTCGCGGGAACAGGCTGGTTCCGCTTCAAAGTCAACGGCCAGCCGATCCGCGCCGTCGGTTCCAACTGGGTTCCCGCGGACGCCTTCCATTCGCAGGATACGAAACGCGTCGTTCCAATTCTAAAGCTCTTCACGGAATGCAACTGCAATATGATTCGCTGTTGGGGCGGAGGCGTTTACGAAGACGACGAATTTTTCGACTACTGCGATGAACACGGCCTGCTCGTCTGGCAGGATTTCATGTTCTCCGGCCATAAGTATCCGCAGGACGCGGCGTTTCTTGATGCCGTGAAGCGCGAAGCGGAGGCCATCGTCCGCAAGTTGCGCCATCACACGTCATTGGCCATCTGGTGCGGCGACAACGAGTGCGACCAAAAGTACTTAGGCCACCGCGAAGATCCACGCCAGAACAAAATCAACCGCGTCGTCCTGCCGGAAGTCCTGTCCCGCATGGATCCGACGCGTCCCTATCTGCCAAGCTCCCCCTATCTTTCCGACAAGGCGTTTGAATTCGCCGATCTCCGTAATACTGGGGCACTTACGTTGCTTATGCCCGAACGCCATCTGTGGGGCTCGCGCGAAAACTTCCGCCAGCCGTTCTATACGGACTGCATGGCGAAATTCGTCAGCGAAATGGGCTGGCATGGCTGCCCCGCCCTGTCGTCGCTGCAAAAATACATTTCGCCCGAACATCTTCATCTCGACCATATCGATCTGCTGGATCCGCAGATGGCCCACCACGCATCCTGCCCATGGGACGTCAGCGGATTGCGCGGCCGCAACCAGATCATGCCGTTGCAGAACGACGAATACTTCACGGATCCGCCGCAGGATTTCGCGAATTTCGTTCTTGCCAGCCAAATCCATCAGGCGGAAGCATTTAAGTACATCGTTGAACACTACCGTCTCGCGCAAGACTGCGGCGGCATCCTCTGGTGGAACGTCATGGACTGCTGGCCACAACTCTCCGACGCCGTTGTCGATTACTATTTCAAACGCAAACTGGCATTCTACTATCTGGCCCGTTCGCAGCAGCCGTTCGCCATCATCTGCTCGGACGTCGCCGGCCACGCCAGCAACATCATGGCCGTCAACGATTCGTCAACGGCCATGAAAGGCACGTTTGAAATAAAGGACGCCGAAACAGGCAACATCCTTCTGCAAGGCGCCATCGACGTATCGCCGCGTTCGCAACGGCAGCTTGGCCGTCTCCGCAACGTCCGCGCCCTCAACGCCTTGTGGCTCATCACATGGACGACACAAGATGGCAGTGGCGCCAATCATTTCTTCGCAGGCAACCGCGTCATGTCCTACGAATGGTACAAGTCGCTGCTGCCCGCCATCGCCAAGCTCGACAACTCGTTCTCTATTGAATCTTTACAATAAATCAAAGGGGAAGCCATGAAAAAACTCACACTGCTTTTACTGGTTTGTTTCGCCACCATCTGCCTTGCGCAGAACAAGATTCCCGCCATCATCACGAAGCCCGGCGCGCTGGATGCCATCAAAGGCCATGTCCAAGGCGCATGTTGCTCCGCCGAAGCCATTTACCTCTCCCATATTGACGGAATCTTCAAACTCGACTGGGACGGCAACGTCCTCAAACACGTCACGCTTCCGCGTCATACAGGCGACATCTGCTACTACAAAGGCCGCATCTACGACTCCCTCTCCAATCCGCAAGGCTTCAATCTCATGGTGCTCGATGACGACCTCAACATCGTCGGCAAATACAAATTTCCCGGCGGCGATGGCGCAACCATCCTCAACGACGTTCTTTACATCGGAACAGGCCCCTGCCCGTCGCAGCCCCACCGCTACAGCAGCATCTCCACATTCGATTTGAACCGCATCAAAAAGGCCGAAACCGAGCAACCGAAGGATGGCGCCGCCATCAGCTTGGGCAACACTTTCCTCAAAAAAATGACGCTCGACTACGGCTCCGAAACGTTCTACGGCGTGCAGGACTTCGCCAACGACGGCAAATACATCTACGCCATGTTCTACGCGGCCAACGGCGGCGATCCATGCGTCATTCTCACACCGGACCTGAAAGTCGTCAAAACCATTCCGTTCGACGCCTCCACAGGCTTCGACTTCCTGCCGCCGTCCCGTAACCATGGCAAGAATCCGCGTTTCTTCCGTGTCAGGCATTATGGCGGTGACTGGCGTAAACAGAACCCGAAGACGCAGCCCGCGCAAGTCCGCATCGACTTCTTTGAAGTCGTCGACGGCAAATTCATCAACATCACGGCGGAATAAGGAGGTAACGACGGCGTCCCGCCGTTGGTTGAGGAGGGCTGCCTACGCGATATCCCGAACGGTAACACATACCTTCATCAACTGAAACGTCACTGAAACAATCGTGAAAAAAATCTTCACGCTTCTACTAATCTGCGTTGCAATCATTTCCGTTGCACAAGAGAAGATTCCGGCCATCATCACCAAGCCAGGCGCCCTGGCCGCCCTGAAAGGCCATATCCAGGGTGCCTGCTGCTCGGAAGACGCCATCTATCTCTCCCATGTGGAGGGAATCTTCAAGCTCGACTGGAACGGCAACGTCTTGAAACACACGGCTTTGCCCAAACACACAGGCGATATTTGCTATTGGAAGGGCCGCATCTACGACTCCCTCTACAATGACGTGGACGGCGAAAACAACATCATCGTTCTTGACGACGACATCAACATCGTCGGTTCATTCAAAACGCCAGGCAGCGGCTGCGCGACCGTCCACGACGGTTTTCTCTACGTCGGAACAGGTCCAAGAGACTCCAAGCCACACCGTTTCAACAACATCACGAAATTCACCCTGCCGGATTGCCGTCCTGTCGCCACTATGACGCTCGATTACGGCGTCGAAACAAGATACGCCGCCCAATGCCTCGCAAGCGACGGGAAATCCATCTACGCCGTCTTCTACGCGACCAACGGCTGCGATCCATGCGTCATTCTCACGCCGGATCTGAAAGTCGTCAAATCCGTCCGGTTCAACGGCTCCACGGGTTTCGACTTCCTGCCGCAGTCCCGTAACCATGGCAAGAATCCGCGCTGTTTCCGCGTGAAGCACATCGGCGACTGGCATGTTCCAACCACCAAGCCCAATCCCGTGCAAGTCCGCATCGACTTCTTTGAAGTCGTCGACGGCAAATTCGTCAATATCACGGAGTAATCGACATTTATCATCATGGATGTTTGATTATTCCCCATGATATGTTAAATTAATTAATCTATATTGTATGGAGACGTTCATTTTACCTAATAAGCATTAGTTATTCTGTTGCAGAAAGGCGGGAGAGCCGCTCTGCAAACCAGAGAGCTCCTGCTTTGCCACCAAGCCATAAAAACGAGAAAACGATAGATTTCTAATACATTAGCATCAAAGGACTTGCAATTTCTCCCCATGGATTTGCCAGACATATGTCCCCATGCCACTTTTCATTGAATCACAGTTCATAAACGATGACTGCTATTTAATAGGCACTTCTCCGGAACACCGCTGGTATCCCGTCTATTGCAAGCCCAACAAGGAAAAAAAACTCTCCGAACTGGCGACGCAAAAGAACATTTCATGGTATCTGCCGACGTTTCTGCACTACCGCATGACACGCGGCCATCGCGTAGAATCCCACATACCCATGTTTCCAGGCTATGTTTTTCTCCTGCTGAACCGCCAGCAGAACTGGCAGGTCAAGACATCCGGCCTGATCATCCGCATTCTTCCGGTCACGGAAAAAACGGAACAGCAGATCATCGAAGACCTCAACAACATCCGCAAGTTTGAACTTATCAGCCGCACGCAGCCTGTAAAGGTCCGCGCGGATCTCATTCCAGGCAAACGCTTTACCATCACCAACGGCAAGCTCAAAGGCACCGAAGGGGTTATCGTCAAAATAAAGAACCGCACCGAATTCATCGTCCATCTGGATTTTCTCGGCTGTTCCCTGGCCACTGTCCATGCGATGGACATCCTCTGACGGGCACGCCCGTTTATCATACATGTCTCAGTTGAAAGAAAAAATAGTCCACGGCGTCTTCTGGCAAACCCTAGAACGTTGCGGAAGCATTGGCATCACGTTCGTCATCTCCGTCATTCTCGCACGATTGCTGACGCCCAGGCAATTCGGACTTGTCGCCCTTGCCGCCGTCCTGATTGACATCGCCACCGCGATCATCGACTCAGGCCTTCCAAAGGCTCTCATCCAAAAGCAGGACGTTGACGAAACAGATTGCAACTCAGTCTTTTACCTCAACATCACGTTGGGCGTCCTCATGTATGGGATCATCTTCCCGCTGGCTCCATTCATCGCCCGCTTCTACAAACAACCGGAGCTGACCGTCCTCACACGCTGCATCACCCTGTCGCTGATCATCACATCATGGGGAAGCATCCAGCGGACAATGCTTAGCAAGAAGATGCTCTTCCATTTGAGCTTCAAAATTTCATGGTTGGCGCAAATTCCGGCAGGCATAATCGGCATCCTCCTCGCCTACAAAGGGTTCGGTGTCTGGGCGCTCATCATACAACATCTGACGAAAGACATCCTTGGCACATCGCTTCTATGGTTTTTCGTCAAATGGCGTCCGCAGCGCCTCTTCAATTTCTCCCGTCTGAAAAGCCTTTTCTCGTTCAGCTGGAAATTGCTTGTATCAAGTATCTTAAGCACTATATACAACAACATCTACTCGATTATCGTCGGCAAGTTGTTCGTCTTGGACACATTGTCATTCTACCGCAGAGGACGGCATCTGCCCGGTATCGGCATGAATCTGATCAACCATACCATCGGCGGCGTCCTTTTCCCCGCTTTCTCCAAAATACAAAACGACAAAGCCCAGATGCGGGCGCTTGCCAGACGCG
>CACYQT010000022.1:43637-45808 GCA_902776645.1 uncultured bacterium
AGATGTATTTTACATCATTTAATCTTTTATTGTCGTAAAGGTATGTTGGATAGGAATCTTCTTCGTAATCGCCCGTCCGCTGATTGTCATCCTCTACACGGAGAAGTGGCTCATGAGCGCGACTTTCCTTCAAATCTGCTGTTTCTATTTCGTCGTCACTCCGTTCCACACAATGAATCTGCAGATCATCACGGCCTGCGGACACAGCGACTACTTTCTCTATTTGGAAATCTACAAGAAAATCGAATTCCTGCTGCTCATCGTGCTCACATACCGTTTTGGCATCATCGTCATGACCTGCTGCGTCGCCGCCAACAGCTACCTGTCCGCCTTCATCAACGGCTGGCCGAACCGCAAGCTCATCGGATATCCCCCATGGCGGCAGTTCGCGGACATCATGCCGCTCTTCCTGATCGCCATCTCCGCAGGCGCCATCACGAAGTTTTTCCAACTGCAGGCTTTGAACAACTGGCTTCAGCTCATCGTTCTAAAAATGCAGTTCGTTCACGCGGCATATCAGCAAACGGTAAACAACTGGCTGCAGCTTATCGCCGGAACCGCCATTTTCTCCACCATCTACTTCGGGCTGGCCGCCGTGACACGCCAAATCCCGAAAGACATCTTCACGCTCGCGACAAAAATCAAAAGCAAGTTCCATCCCGTTCCCCAAGCCTGACCCATTCTCATGTCCCAACCGCTTGTCAGCATCACCTGCCTCGCATACAACCACGAAAAATACATTCGTGATTGCATGGAAGGCTTTCTTTTCCAAAAGACGGATTTTCCGTTCGAAGTACTTGTCCATGACGATGCTTCGACCGATTCGACGCCGGCCATTCTGAAAGAATACGCGGCGAAATATCCGGACATCGTCAAACCGATCCTTCGCGAAACGAACCTGCATTCCGTGCCGGGGCACCGCAGTCTCAATCTCATCAACCTTGATCGTGCCCAAGGCAAATATGTCGCGATGTGCGAAGGCGACGACTTCTGGTGCAGCCCGTACAAACTTCAGAAACAATTCGACTTCATGGAAGCCCATCCGGATTATTCCATCAGCGCATGCGGCATCTATTATCTCAACCACATTCACAAAACCTATACGCCGCAGGGCTTTCCGGCCGAAGAATGGCCCATCCCGCAGGCCACCGCCTGCAAACGCATCTTCTTCAACGACCATCCCCTCCACACGCCCGCCGTCTTCTTCCGGATGGATGCGCTCCGCGCCATCCAGGACCTTTTCCAACGGGACATCCTGAACGCCCCCATGGGGGACACGCAGCTTTTCTACCATCTCGCCACGCAGGGCCTGGTCGGCTACATTCGTGAACGGATGGCCACGTACCGCCAGCACGGTTCCTCTTCTTCTTCCTACAACGATCCGGAAAAAGCGCGCCGTTTCGCGCAACGCTCTCTGGATGCGCATATCCGCATCGCCGATCTCAACAACCATCCTGAGTGGGGGGAGGAATACAGCCGGATCGCGGAAGCCAAAGCACAAGCCATCGGCAAAAAGCCGTCTTTCTCCGACATGCTTCAGAAGAAACTGACAATCGTCAAACGTTTCCTACGAGGCGACTACGCCAACTACCGCCGTTATCTATCGCTCACGCCAGCCGAACGTGTGCGAATGTTCGAAAAGGACTGAAAAACATTGCCCATGCTGATTTCCATTGTTGTCAACTGCTATAACCGCGCGGACATGGTGCGTACGGCTTTGGATTCCGTCTGGAACCAGACATACCGCCCCATCGAATTGATCGTCGTCGACGATGAGTCGAAGGACAACACGATGGAGGTTGTCGAACAATGGCGTTCCGAACATCCCGACTCAAAGGATTTCACATCCATCGCGAAAACGTTTCCGAACGGAAAGCCGAGCCTGTCCCGCAATCGCGGGCTCGACCTCGCGCACGGCGACTACATCCAGTTCGTCGATGACGACGACTGGATCTACCCAAACGCCGTCCAGGCCAAGGCCGATTACGCGAAACAACATCCTGATTGCGATCTCATCGTCAACCAGCTCGACTACTACCGCGACGGCAAAGTATCCGACAAGACCAACATCTCCTTGCCGGACGATCCGAAAAATCTCATCGAATACCTTCTCCGCCACGAATGCCTGCTTGTGGCGACATTGATGTTCAAAACCGATGTCTTGCGGAAAA
>CACYQT010000023.1 GCA_902776645.1 uncultured bacterium
GAAGAGCCAGACAAGCGTGTGGCCGTTGTTTTTCAGACGGTTGATGACGGCGCGTTTTTCCGGCGTCAAGTGCAGGCAATTCAAGAAGATATAGATTTTGTAGTCGCGGAGCTGTCCGCTGGCGAGATCCGCGAAGGAGACGGAGTCGAAGGGGGTGCCCGAATAGGAGAGCTCCTTCAGCTGGTAGGAGGTGGAGATGTCGAGAAGGGGCGTCGGCACGTCCGTGGCGGAATAAATTGCATTCTCAAAGTCGCCGATGACAAGGACTTCCGCAACGGAATCGCAATCGACATCCAGTTTACGGATCTCCTGCATCGGCTTGAAGCAGTCCTGAATGGCTGGATCGAGATACCATGCGCGGCCGAAATCGTAATACCAGAAGCCGCAGCCGAGGGCGAGAGCCTGGCAGAAGTCGCGTGTCAGCATGGCGACGCTTTCCTGCGGCGTGTTGATGTATTTGTGTCCGTCGTCGTTGGCCAGATGCGTGCGTCCATCCGCCTCCATGAGACTGAGCTTGCCGCGGCGGCGGTAGGTTTCCGGCAGACCGCGAGCGGGCTGCGAGCCGCCGATGGCGCGGAAGAGGCCCCCGTAGCATTGGGGCGAAACTTGAAAATCGACGTAGGGCGAATCCAGAATCTCTTCGTTGTTCAGATGCCAGCCTTCGGCGGGGAAGGACATGTGGTAGAAATATCCGCAATAGTTGCCCAGAAGGGCGCGGTTGTTGCAGGCCTCCTTCGCGGCGCGGTTGCAGGCCAGGAGGCAGTCGCGGACGACTTCGCCCATGCAAGTCAGGTAGTCGCAAGTCTTTCTGTCGGCGACAGGGCTGCGAAGCGTGAAGGCGCCTTTATGGCGGCGTTCAGTCTTGTTCGGAACGGCGGCGTTGTCAAATGTCGCCGTCGTGTCGTTCCAGGCCTTTTGCAAGGCGTCGTTGTTGGCGTAATGTTTCTTCAGCCAAGAACGGAAGGCATGAGTCATGGCGGGGCCTGTGTCCGGCATGTCGTAGGCCATGCCGAAGTAGTGCCATTCCAGATAGACGCCGAAATCGATGCGGTAGGCGAAGACTCGTTTGCCGTAGGGCGAGGCTTCTATGTGCTTGACAATGCGCGAGATGACATCTGTGAGATCCTTCCGCCAGACATCGGACGCATAGGATGGGGCGACGATATTGCGAATGGCATCGTCCTGTTTTTGGTCAGCTGGTCCTGTGGCATAGCCGACGAGTTCTTCTGGATGTTTGGCCAACCACCAATGCGGGAAGCTGCTGGCGGAGATACAGAAATGGAAATAACCGTCGGGAGCCATAATGAGGGCCTGCTGGAACAGACGGTCAATTTCTGCAAAGTCAATGGAGCCATCAGCTTTCCAATGCCGTTGGTGGAGAGAGAGGCCGATTCCGAAGAGGCGGAATCCCATCTTGTCGAAATTTTCATATTGTTCACGGAATTTAGTCTCTTTCTCAAAGAAGTTATAGCTGTTGTAATAGCAGGGAGCGAAGTCCTGTCCGCCTATGTTGATGCATGCCTTGCCTTTCCGATAGACGACGCTGCACTGCGGAAGTGTTTCGGTTTCCAGCTTCTTGTGGATTTCCAAAAGTTTTCTACGGTTCTCCTCCTCATGGCGGAGAAAGTCAACTCTCTCATTCGGCGTCAGCAGAAATGTCATATCGGTGATACTAATCCACGGATGGGAGATGACATCCGCGAACGCTCGGGACGGCAGCCATTTCGTGGTGTCAAAGTCGAGGCTGTTCCACCCATCGGACGCTTCCTTCGAGCATAGCCACTTGTCATCCGTGCAATGTTGCTCGACGGTTCCGTCTTCATACTGCAATTCCAGACGGCAGATGAGTCCACCGCTGCCCGCTGCGTTGACAACTTGTGATGCCAGTACATGAATGCCAGGCATTTTCATCATGGTGGTGACATCGTTGCCTTTCAAGTAATGGTCGTGAAAACGGCCTTCGTCGCCAATGTTTTTTCCATCAATCTGTATATATCCTCCATCATCGATGAGCGTGAAGAAGACGGCTTTCTGCAGGCCCGGCTTGACAGTGATTGTTCGACGAAAATAACGTGGCTTGTGAAGCCCGACGTCAAAAGGCTCCGGATAGCAGATCCATTTGGCAGTGGAAGCAGCCATCAGGGAGGCGGCAAGGCCGAGAACAAAACTAAATAGGAGGATGCGTTTCATGAAATGTTCTTAGGGAAAACTAAGAAATCTAACTGTTGAGAAATTTCAAAAGGGGAGGTACCGATGGCGTCCCGCCGTTGTCAAGACAGAGATAGCCACGATTCCCGGACTTTTGAAATTGTCTCTAAACAATATAAATATATATTGTATTTAGCAAAATTCCTATTTTTCATGCCATGACGACGCATTTCATCCAAAATAACTGAAAAATTATCACTATTTTTTTTAAGAATAAACTTGCAATCCCCAAAAATTAGGCTATCATATTGAAGATTGATTGCTTATTATGCCTTTTCATAACCAATAAACTCTTCCCAAAGGAGGCCCCCATGAAGGGACTGACAGACAAACAGCAGGAAATTCTGGATTTCATCTCCGAATTCACACGGCAGGAAGGCATGGCGCCGACCATCTACGAAATCAGCACGCATTTTGACATCAAATCCGCCACCGCCTTCGCCCACGTCCGCTCTCTCCAGAGGAAAGGCTACGTCAACCGCTCCTCCAAGGCGCGCAGCCTCACGCTCCTCAACACGGATCGCCCCAAGCATTTCTCCCTCTCGCTCAGCATTCCCATCCTCGGCCGAATCTCCGCCGGCGTCCCCCTCCTCGCGGAAGAGAACGTCGAACGCAAAGTGACGCTGGACCCGAACCTCCTCCCGAAAGGCGTCGGCGGCCATAAACTGTTCGGACTCATGGTCCACGGTGAATCCATGCGGGATCTTGGCATTCTGGACGGAGACATCGTCATCGCCAAGCAGACCAACGAAGCCTCCATCGGAGACATTGTCATCGCCATGGTAGACGGCGGCGAAACAACCGTCAAATCCCTCTATATCACAGACGGTCAATGGGAGCTCCGCCCCGCCAACAAGGAGTTCAAGTCCCGTTTCTATCCGCTGGACAAGCTCTCCATCCAAGGCGTCGTCGTCGCCCTGCAGAGAACATATTAAGCTATTTTCAACAGCGTTATTTGGCTTGATGCAAAGACGTGCTATTTTTTAGCATTGCCCGTCAATCCAACAAGAGGGATGCGCTTCCGCGCATCCTTCCACACCGTCGCGGGATTTTTCCGTCCCATCTACCACCAAGCCATAAAAAACAACCTTTAAGCTTTTAGCTTCAAGCTGTTAGCTCCTATGATCGCACAACTCACAGGCATCGTCGTCGAAGCGAATTTCACGAGTGTCATTCTGGACGTCAACGGCGTCGGATATGATCTGTCGATTCCGCTTTCCACGTTTGACAAGCTTCCTCCGCAGGGTCAGAAGGTCACGTTGAAGACCGTCATGTCCGTCCGGCAGGATGATGTCCAACTATTTGCGTTCTATACAGATGCGGAGAAAGCGCTCTTCAAGATGCTGACGGCGGAGGTCAGCGGCGTCGGCCCGAAGCTCGCCCTCAGCGTGCTGAGTTCGCTTTCCGTTTCAGACTTCGCGTCCGCCATCGTGTCGGCGGACATCAAGCTCCTCTCGAAAATCTCCGGCGTCGGAAAACGCACGGCGGAACGAATGGTCGTCGAACTGAAGGACAAAGTGACGCGCATCACCGCCGTCAGCGCGTCCGCCGTCGCGCCGTCGGTTTCCAAAGACATCCCGCAGGAGGCGCAGGATGCCGTTGCCGCTCTTGAAACTCTTGGTTTCAAGAAGGATGCGGCTTCAAAGGTCGTTCTCAAGCTTGTCGAAGAAGCCGCCCCGAACGTCCCGTCCGCGGAATCCCTCATCAGAAAGGCGCTCTCCGCCCTCAACTCATAACCACCACGCATGCCATCCGAACGCTTCATCACATCCGAACTGAACGCCCGCGAAGAGTCCTTCGAGACACCGTTGCGGCCGCAGCGCTTTGAAGACTTCCCCGGCCAGGACCGCGTCAAGGAACGCCTCCAGATCATGACGGAGGCCGCCAAATCCCGCAACGAGCCGTTGGCCCATATCCTCCTCTGCGGGCCGCCCGGACTTGGCAAGACAACGCTCGCGAATATCATCGCAAACAACGTAGGTGCCGACATCAAAGCGACTTCCGGCCCTGTCATCGAAAAGCCCGGCGACCTCGCGGGGCTTCTCACCGGCCTGAAGGAAGGCGATGTCCTCTTCATTGACGAAATCCACCGCCTCCCCATGCAGATCGAAGAATACCTCTATTCCGCCATGGAGGATTTTGTCATCGACATCATGCTGGAGCAAGGCGTCGGAGCGCGCTCCGTCCGCCTCAACCTGCCAAAATTCACGCTCATCGGCGCCACCACGCGGCAGGGAAAGCTCTCCGCGCCGCTCCGTTCGCGTTTCACGATGACCTGCCGCCTTGACTACTATAACGCGGAGGAGCTGTCACGAATCCTCAAACGGACGGCGCAAGTGCTTGGTTTTCAAGCGGAACCAGGCGGTCTGGAAGTCATCGCGAAGCGCTCCAGAGGCACGCCGCGTATCGCCAACAATCTCATCAAATGGGTCCGCGATTTCGCGCAGGTCAAAAAGCAGTCCGTCATTTCGGCGGACATTGCGGATCAAGCACTTACGATGCTCGACATCGATCCGGACGGTCTGGACGAAATGGACAACCGCATCCTGGAAGCCATCATCGTCCGCTTCAAAGGCCATCCCGTCGGCCTGAAGAATCTGGCGGTCGCCGTCGGCGAAGAGGAAAGCACAATCGAAGACGTCTATGAGCCGTACCTTATACAAGAAGGCTATCTCATCCGTACGCCGAATGGCCGTCTCGCCACGGACAAGGCGCAACGCCGCTTCGGCATCGTCCCCACGGAACGCCACCGTCCCAATCCACCGGCGGAAGGGCAGCCCTTCCAGCCGGAACTGTTCTAACCCCTAGAAATCTAGCCTCCTAGCCTCCTAGAAAAATTATGAAAAGCATGACTGGTTATGGACGCGCCACCGCCGACGAAGGCGGCAACCACGTCACCGTTGAAGTTTCCGCCGTCAATTCGCGCAAGCAAGTGGATATGCGTTTCACGATTCCGCGCGAACTCGGCATGATCGAGCCGACTCTTCGCAAGATTATCATTGAAAAGCTCTCCCGCGGAACATTGCAAGTCGTTGTGTCCTATAAACTTGATCCTGAAGCGAAGGCCGCCGCGCAATCCATCGACCACGAAAAATTCGCCGCCGTTTTCACGGAATTGTCCGCCCTCGCCAATGAAAACTGCATCGAGCCGCCGACCATCCGTGAAATCCTGCTCGTTCCGGGCGTCATCGTCGATTCATCCTCCGACAACAGCGAAAATATCAAGAAGTTGGCCGCCAAGGCGTTGGAGGACGCTTTGGACGATCTGGACCGCACACGCGTCGCCGAAGGGCAGCATTTGAAGGCGGATCTTCTCCAACGCGGGCGGAATCTCAAGGAGCTTGTCGATAAAATCGCCGCCCGCGCGGACGACGCCGTCATCCTCCAGAAGAAAAAGCTGCAGGAACGGATCGCCACGCTCGGCATCGAACTGCAGACCGACGACGAACGCCTCGCCAAGGAGCTCGCTTTCTATGTCGAGAAGGCGGACATCACGGAGGAGACCGTTCGTCTTCAATCCCATCTTGTTCAGTATGAGCAACTTCTGGATAGCGATGACGATCCGGGCCGCAATCTGGATTTTCTCGGGCAGGAGATGAACCGCGAAGCCAATACGCTCTCCGCCAAGACGGCGGACATGGATATCGCGGGCTACGCCCTCAGCCTCAAGACCGAACTGAACCGTATCCGCGAACAAATCATGAATATCGAATAGCCCATGAAATTCAACCTTCCATTCACAGAAGAGGATGTCCGTTCGCTGAAGCTCGGCGACGCCGTCGAAATCACAGGCACGATTTTCACCGCGCGCGACGCCGCCCACCAGTATCTCGTCTCCCATTCCGTACTTGAACAACCCGCCCCCGATCTGACGAACGCCGTCATCTACCATTGCGGCCCCGTCATCGTCAAAGATGCCGCCGACAAATGGCGCGTGACCGCCGCCGGACCGACAACGTCCTCCCGTGAAGAACCTTACGAAGCAACGCTCATCGACCGTTTCGGTGTGAAGGCCATCATCGGCAAAGGCGGCATGGGGCCTAAAACCGCTGAAGCCTGCAAAAAGTTCGGCTGTGTCTACCTGCATGCCGTCGGCGGCGCCGCGCAGATTCTCGCCGCCACGGTCATCGATATTCCAAACGTCTATTACTATGATCAATTCGGCGCCCCAGAAGCCATCTGGCAGTTCGAAGTGAAGGACTTCCCGGCCGTCGTCACGATGGACGCCAACGGCAACAGCCGCCACGCAGACGTCAAACAGCATTCACAAAGCGTTCTGGAAACGCTTTTTAACTGATGCCCGAAAACCTTCCAGATTTCACATTGCTCGTCAAACCCGCAAGCGGAGACTGCAACCTCCATTGCGAGTATTGTTTCTACGCCTGCAAATGCCTCCTCTATCCGGACGGGCATCGCCGTATGACGGAAACAACGCTCCGCCAGATGGTTGCAAGTTATTTCAGCCGTCCGCAAGCCGAATATACGTTCGCCTGGCAAGGCGGCGAGCCGACGTTGATGGGGCTGGATTTCTACAAAAAAGCCGTCCAAATCCAAAATGAACTGAAGCGGCCGTCGTCCACTGTCCAAAACGTCCTCCAGACGAATGGCACCCTGCTCAATGACGAATGGGCCAAGTTCTTGCATGACAATCAGTTCCTCGTCGGCGTCAGTCTGGACGGCCCCGCCGCCATCCATGACCGCTACCGCCGAACCGCCGATGGACGCGGCAGCCAGACAGATGTCGTCAACGGTTTGAAACGGCTGAAAAAACACCACGTCGAAACGAACATTCTGACGCTCGTCTCCGAGGCGAACTGCCGCAACGCCGCTCAAATCTATCGCTATGTGAAGGAGTTAGACTTTAAATACCATCAATATATCGAATGCGTCGAATGCGACGACGCCAACCGCCCCCTGCCCTTCTCCCTGAAGCCCGGCCAATGGGGCGACTTCCTCTGCCAGTTGTTCGACGCATGGTATCCGAACGACGTCACGACCATTTCCATCCGCCTTTTTGATTCCATCGTCTCGCGTCTCGCCACTGGCCGCCCCACCGTCTGCCCGATGGGCGGCAACTGCTGCAACTATCTGGTCATCGAACACAATGGCGATGTCTATCCATGTGATTTCCACGTCCTTCCGGAATGGAAGCTCGGAAACGTTTCGCAGGACAGTCTCCACGAAATATTCGCCTCTCCGCATTTCCAATCCTTCGGTCAGAAGAAACGGCCGGACAATCCGAACTGCCTCTCCTGCCGCTACTTGAACCTCTGCATGGCCGACTGTCCGAAACATCGTCGTTTCACGGCAGACCACAAAAGCGCCCTCTGCCAAGACTGGCTCGCTTTCTACGATCACACCATCGACCGCTTCGAACAGCTCGCCGCATGGGTGAAAAATCGCTGAAACACTACAAAGTGACATCGCCCGAAAGGGCGGAATTAATAGACATAAATGAGACGAATGGGACAACTGGGACAACGGGACAGCTGATTTGCATCAGAAAGTCGCAGATGTCTCATCTGTCCCATTAGTCCCATCCATTAAGTTGAAGAATATTTGGGCAAAACAATCATTATTCTAATCATTTAGTAAATAAAATATATAACAGAGGAAGACCATGCCACATCGTATCTTTTGTTGCATCCTTTTGGCTACCATACTGTTACATGCAAACGAACTGATTAATCCAGGGCTGGAGGCGGATGCGGACGGCAACCTGCCCGGCTGGCAGTCGTTCAACGCGGACAATCCAATGAGAATTGTGCAAGACGTTGTGCAAGAAGGAAAAACGGCCGTTTACGGTGAAAACACAGGCGGAAAACGCTCCTTCGGCATCAGGCAAGTCATCAAATACGACAAGCCGAGCATGGATCCCGTCGTTTACGGCGGTTGGAGCAAATGCGAAAACGTCATGTCCTCCCATGACTATTGCGTTTATCTGGACATTTTCTTTGAAGACGGCACAAGCTATTGGGGCGCAAGCGCTTGGTGGACGACGGGAACCCATGACTGGGAGTATGCCGTCAACTGTTTCTGGCCAAAGAAGAACATCACGGAAATCCGCTTTTTCGTTCTCATGCGCAACTCGACGGACTGCAAGGCGTGGTTTGACAATCTTGAACTGTCACGGGACGATCCAGGCATCCGCATGCGCGCCATCGAATTGCAGTCGCTCGCGCCAATCCATCCTGACACCGTGAAAATACAGTCCAGTTTCTTCCATCGCGGCATTTCCTACGCAGCGAGGCTTGTTGATACGGACGGCAAGGCGCTGAAGGAAACAAACGGCAAGGGGCCGCGATTCGACTGGCTGGTCGATATGCCCAAAAACGCCGCGAAACTCGTCATAGACGCCAACCGCACGGATGACGACGGCAAATTTATCAGCAGCACGATTGAAAAAGATCTTAAAGACTTCTGGAAGAACAAGTTGCCAGAGAATCCCGTGAAAGTCAGCCATCGCGTCTGGACGGCGGATTCCATGACGAACATCTCGGCGTTGACGTATCCTGCGGCGGACGCCCCGAAGGCCGTTTCGCTGGAACTTGCGAAGGCGGAACGTGAAAGCGCGCAGATACTTGTGACGGCAGGTCCGAAACCGCTTCCGTCCGTCAACGTGGAGCTTCCCGTGTTGAAGAACGCCGCCGGAGAACCGTTGAAAGGCGAATTGAAGTGGGAGCGCGTCGGCTACATTCCGCGAATCAAGCCCCATGAATACAGCGAAGCGACCGATTACGGCGACACCGAATACTGGATTCCGGATCCGCTCCTGCCCGCGCGGGAATTCATGGTTCCCGCGAACGGGACGCAAGGCGTCTGGCTGACCGTCCACGCGGACCGCGAAGCGGCGGCAGGTGACTATTCAGGCGACGCAACCATCGTGATAGGAACGGATAAGGTCATCGTTCCCATCCGCGTGACAGTGTTCGATTTCGCGTTGCCACAGACGTTCAGCTATCCGACGGCGTTCAGTCTGATGGACGGCTATCTCTTCCGCACATACGGTGACGGCGACCGCAACGAGACGCGCCGCAAGGCATGGGACATCATGCTGGACCATCGTCTGAATCCAGACGACATTTCCCGCACGACACCGCCGCGCATTGATGATCTGCTCTATGCACAGAAGCGCGGCATGAATCGTTTCAACATCATGAATCTCGTGCCGCAACCCACTGATCCCAAACGGTTATGGGTCTGCTTCGCATCAAAGAACGACTACACGGACGCGCTTTTCGAGGAATTCCAACGCCGTCTGGATCCGTATGTTGCTGAGTTGCGCAAGCATGGTCTGACAAAATACGCCTACGCCTACGGCTTCGACGAACGCGGAAGCGACTACTATCCCATCATGGCTCGCATCCACAAAATGTTCAAGGAACGCTATCCGGATGTCGCCTTCTTCACGACGTCCCAGATGTACAACTCCTTGAAACGCAATCCAAAACGAACGGACTGCTACGCGAACGACTGGTATTGTCCGCAAACAAGGGCCTATGATTTGGAGCTTTCCGACAAGCTGCGCGAAAAAGGCCATCAAGTCTGGTGGTACACCTGCTGCAGCCCGAAACATCCGTTCGCGAACATCGCGACGACGGAATATCCCTTCATCGAAGGCCGCCTGCTGGCCTGGATGGGTTATCTCTACAGGGCGGACGGCTTCCTCTACTGGCATGTGAACTGGTGGCAGAACGCCCGCCGGTTTGATGAATCAACCTGCTACCAGCCCGATTTCACCGTCGCGAGCGTCAAGTCGATGCCAGGCGACGGACAGCTTCTCTATCCAGGTGCGAATCAACCGCTTCCATCCATCCGCCTTGCGAACATCCGCGACGGCAGTGAAGACTACGATTATCTGACATTGTGCGGCGCATCGTCCCGTGAAGAATGCAGCCGCCTCATCAAGACTCTGACGGATTTCTCACGCGATCCCGCCCTGCTCCGCCAGATGCGCCGCCAAATCGCCAACAAAATCACGCAGAAATAACGGCTGATTCGCAAACCTTATATGCTTTTCCGTTTGGAGGCTCGTGCGCGCACTCTAAGTCCCAAATCCTGCAGATTACGCCCAAGTTCATCATCCGCAGCAACTTTCAGAATATCACGCTCCAGATTCAACGTCACCAAGACCTGCAAATAACTGCCCATGGAAACCGCCGGATTGCCCTGCTCGATCTTGGTCAACGTGGTGACGCTGATGCCCGCACGTTCCGCCGTCAGACGGGCGGTCACATTCCTCCGCAAACGGGCCAGACGCATGTTCTCCCCCAGCTGTTTCAGCATGGCGGCAGTTTTTGGAAACAAGATGACGCTGTTCTTGGACATGGTTTCGAATCCTTGATAACTCATAATAAAATAGTGTTTATAATGGATAAGTCAAATTTTATGATGAGTTATTTAAGGATTCTTTTCAAGCCTATTCCTCAATAACAGAAGATTATCCATGCATTTCATCATCAAAGCCCGCCCTGCAAAACGGGCAGCAATGGATGTCGCGCGGCAGTTCCTTTGGCAGAAAAAGCACACCGTTTGTCTTGGAATACGATGGATCGAAAAGCAGATATCTCAGGCTTTTTCCGCATTGGGGACATTTGATCTGCCTGGCCTTCGCCCAGCAATAGAATTCTCCTATGAGACCGATGAGCATCAGTATTTTTCCATACAACATGACATTGCTTTCCCATCCAAAGAACGGAAGAACAAAGCCTAGGAGAATCAAAATCAACGAAACCGACTGGATCCAACGCAGTGGCTTGAGAAGATTTGCTATGTTTTCGCGATACGTCATCATGCCCTTGCTGTTGTTTTTACATCTCAGTAAGTCATTTGGACATCCACTGAGATCAAAGATTAAAAGTTTTTTTCTAGACAAATCGAAAATTCAATCCTATTCATTCATTGAAATATAACAATAATTTGAAAATTCTCAAATAAGGGAAGATTTTGTGGCTTATCACCAATCAAAAAACTTGAAAGAAAGGTTTCATGGTGCATATTTAAGAAAAACCCATATTAAATAAGGGATTTTCTTAATGGATAAGACAATAGATGCGGCCAAACTACACGAAGCTCTAAACCTGCTTCATGAACAATTGATACTGATAAATGCTCCCGCCATCGAATTGGTGGTTTGCGGCGGCTCGGCTCTTATTGCAACTGGATTAATCCCACGCACAACACAGGACGTGGACATTCTGGCCTTTATGGAAAAGAACCAGCTAAAAGACTCCGAGCCACTACCGCCCTATTTGATTATGGCCGCTGATAAAGTCGGAAAAATCTTAGGCTTGCCAATCAATTGGCTTAACAATGGTCCGGCGACTCAATTCCAGATGGGACTGCCGCAAGGTTTCCAACAACGTTTAATTCAGGAAGTCATAGGAGAAAAGCTTATTATTCACTATATCAGCCGATATGACCAGATTTTCTTCAAGACATTTGCTTCCGCTGACCGTGGAGGTTATCATGTCAGTGACTTGAAGAAATTACATCCGTCTGAAGACGAATTGGTGGAGGCGGCAAAATGGTGCATGACACAAGACGTCTCACTAGAATTCCGCGGGATTTTAGTGGATATGTTCAATCAGCTGGGGTGGCCAAATGTCAGTAATCGAATTTAAACACAATTTCTTTGATTCTTTGAATGAATTCCTATGGAGACAATGGAGCCAACTAGGAATATCTGGACAGATTTCCACAGATGCTCAACGATATGTGATTGATCCTGAAGCTTTGCTTTTGTTCTCTTCAAACTTTTGCCGTTATGATCAACGCCTGTATGACTTGATCATCGACTGGTTGAATATCAATGGCAATTTCATGAATATCCAAAGACTAAAGGCAATGCAAAAAAAAATGCACTGTCGTGACGACGCCTCGCTTGGTGTCATGCTGAATACAGCCAATGATGACGGCAAAGAACGCCGATTAAAAAAACTTGCGGAGTCCCTCCGTCCCCAAAAACAATCTGATCCCGTGCCGTTGTTCATTGATTACTCTGGAACTACGGAAACTTACTCTCCACGGCATGACATCAAGGCATTGCAATATGGCTTCATTAGAAGTATATACCAACCATCTGGCAAAGTGACACGTTTTCCAAGTAACTCAACGGCAACATTTTTACTACAATTACGCAGTATTTTCGGCTTGTCCGCAAGAGCCGAGGCTATATTAATTCTGCTAGGGAAAGACTCATGCAAGATTCAAGACATAGCGGATTTAAGCGGATATTCATGGAAATCCATCCAAGATGTCATGGCGGATTTAACGGCATCGGGCATTGTCACATCCCTGGAAGGAAGGGAAAGAGGATGCCATTTTTATTTGAAACACACCCATGAACTATTAATGGTTTTTAATCAACAAGATGCAGTCTTTCCAGAATGGAAGCGTGTTTTCAACTCTCTTTATTATATTTGGAAGACTATTTCAAATCCTGTACTTGAAACATTGTCGGAAAAAACGTTTCAGGGCGAAATACAACACTGTTTTGAAAGCCAAATCGGGAGCGATTTTTTGAAATCTGGCATAGATGAATTGAAATTCATGTCTTACTCGGACATAGATTCACTACCACAAATTCTACAACAGATATAAAAACTCCTTCACCTATCCCAGTGTTTCATCACCATGCTCCGCCAGCCAGTTGCGGAAATAGTCAACCGCCTCCAATTCAACGTCCGCGACGGTATTCGCGCATGCGATGACGCCTTGGATGCGACCTTCCTTTAAAAAGCGATAATAGATATCCAACTGGAACGCCATTTCATCACGCGTCAACGGACGGCTGTCGCCGTAATTGTACAGATAGCATCCTGCAAGATGTTCCTTTGACGGCGTCAAGGCGATGACACGCTCCAGATTTTCCTCCGCATGGGCCAGTTCACGGCTGTTCCAATTCCAGAATGTGATGACATCCGCGCTGTCCAGCCAGGCGGAATAATCGATATCGAACAACGCCGCGTAATAGACCAGCCACAATTTCAGCGGACGCGGAGCGTTATGCAACCGTTCGGCTGCTTGACGAAAAGCATCTGGCGACATGCGGGCGTCCCACGTTTTCGGACGGAAGAAATCATCGACGATACCGCCCGCCACATTCGGATATTTGGCGGCGATGCGCAGGACTTCTGCCAAATCGTCGCCGCCGTCGTTGTTGCGCTGTGAGCCTGCGTCGCCGACAATCGACCAGACGACTCGTGAGAAGCCCTTCAGCTTTTCCGTTTCGTCATCAAACGGCGGTTCGGGCTTCCCTGCGAAAACGACACGGCAGCAGTTCGGAATATTACCCAACGCGCATGCGCCTTCCCATGGTCCTAACTTGTTCTCGCCAGGGATGTTCCAATGATATTTAGGATCATGATGGCAGCCCGCGTCATGCCCCCAGATCCAGAAAGCGTCCCGTATAGTCTTCATGGAATCCGTACTACTATCGTTCATTTTTCGTATTTATTAATTAAGAAATCGTTACACAAGCACGATTCTGATACTGCCGCTAACCACTAACCACTAACCACTAACCACTAACCACTAACCGCTAACCGCTAACCGCTAACGACTAACCGCTAACCGCTAACCGCTAACCGCTAACCGCTAACCGCTAACCGCTAACCACTAACCGCTAACCACTAACCACTAACCACTAACCTTCATACCGATAGAGCGCAAACGACCGCTCACGCTTGTTGGCCCATATTACCACATACGGAATTTCATCAATTGAAAGCTTCAACGCCGACTTTGCGGCGATATTCGTTGCCAGCAATGTGACACGGGGCTTTTTCGGTAACGGATTGTGCAAACAGTACATATGTTTTCCAATGGTGCCATACTCCTTGAAAAGAAGCAGATAGCCTGTTTTGTCATCCACGACGATCTGGAAACCCGTATAGGAACACCCGTCGGGCTGTTCACCGATTGGATAAATTTCCGCATTGAAGAAATCCTTCCGAACATCGCGATAGACGGAAACAAGTTTCTGCAACGACGTGATTTGCTTGTCCGTCAAATTGGACATTTCCATCCATACCAACGGATTGGCGACCATCACGGAAGCGAATTCATAGGTGATATCATAGGCGGCGGGCCGCAACGGATCGTCGCCATATTTTTCATCATTGCGGCTGTTGTTCAGCAACTCGAACTGGAATTTGCGCGGCGGGATGAACTGGCTGAGCATCCAGAGATTCTTTAACGTGTTGTGCGGGAAATAGTTGCACCAATCCGTATAACGGTTTTCCACGAAAAGCGTGCCAAACTGCTTCCACATCACATAGCCTTGACGGTTCTGCGCCGTGCAGTCGAGATTCAACGCGATGCGGTTGTTCGACTCGCGTTCAACCGTTGTCAGAAAGTTCAGATAATTTGTCTCCGCCTTCTTGCTCAGCAGATTGACACTGTCCAATTTAAAACTGGAAATACCATACATGCGATGCAAATTCAAGACGGTTTCGACATCGCGCCGCCAATTCGCGAACTCATGGGAGGAATCTGGCGCGAACCACAGCCCGAAGCGGATGCCGTGCCTGGCGGCCTTTTTGACCAGCGGTTTCAGCCCATGCGGAAAACGCTGCGGATGGACCGCCCAGAAGTCCGGATCCGCCGCATAGAATCCTTCCCAGATGGAACTTTTGCGGGCTTTTGAATTGATGGTCACGCCTTTCTGCCAGCCATCGTCGATCTGGATGATATCGACGCCCAGCTTGGCTCCCGCTTCGATTTCCTTCAGCATGAATTCTTCGCAGACACGCGAGTCCTGACTGCGGTCGCCCCATGTGTTCGACATGATGAACGGCTCCTTGAAGGCAGGCGCAAGATATTGGGCGCGATAGAGTTGACGATATTCCACCAGCAGTTCGTCGGTGTCGCCGACACCGACCGTCGTGCCGTAGAGCTGACACCAATCGTCCGCGTCGATGTCGCCATGAAGCCCCGCGCCGACGATGTCCGCGTTGCGTGTCCCTTTGACGCGCAGGCTGTCGTCATTCTCCAGCAACTGATACAGATGCGTCGGCGAGTCTTTCACGACCAGCAAGCCTTTGTTTTCCATATAGTTGTCAAAAAGGAAGACGTTTCCGCGCATGGAGAAGCTGCATCCCGGATACAAATGCATCTTCTCTTCTGCCACGAGGCAGTCGTTCAAGTCCGTGCGGTCGAAGAGCTTGAATGCTTTCAACGTCAGATGGCGGACATTCAGCGGGACGTTGTCGATACGGTCCAATGTGGCGGCTTCGATGACATCCTTTGTCACTGCGTTTTCATTGCCTGTGCCGCCTTTTTCCGCAACTCGTTCAGATGAAGACGGATGCAGGCCCTTGCAACGCCGTTCGAGAATCACGAACGGCAGTTGCGGATAGACGCCGAGCTTCGTCTCGATAACGCCGCCGCCCTGCCGTTCCGTCGCTGTCAGCAACAGATGTTTCGCGGAAAGACCACCGTTGTTCGAAACAGCGCATTCAATCGCCACATCCGGCGTGACGGCAGGCGGTTCGTCGCCCCGCCATTCCTTTGCGGAAGCCTTGTCCACCGTCGCCGTGCAGACCAGCCCCTGGGCGCACCACTGGAAACGGCGCTCTATTCGTTTGTTGCCGATAACGATGGTGTTTTCCGTCCACGACGCATAGCAATCTTTGTACTTTTCCATGTCCATCTTCACCACAAATAATTAAGCATTAAGCATTAAGCATTCTTCAGGCTTTCCGTCACCATCTTTGTCAGCACGGCCTCAGGATCATCCACGATATCCGTGTCCAGCACAAATTCCGTCTGCCCCGTCTTCTGGCTGATTTGAGGCAGCACAAACTGAAGATTTTTGAAACGCTCTTCGCAGAAACTGCGGACGGTCTTGCCCGCCGTATCGCTCAGTTCGCAAATCCGTTCACGCGCTTCCTCCGTGAAGCGGACGGTCAGGCCGTACATTTTGCCTAAACGATCCGCGAATTCATCCACCTCCGTCAGATGCTGCTTCAACGCCAGATGGCGGCAGTCTTTCATCAACTGCGCCAAAGCGGCTTTCGGATCATGCACAAATGCCTCATCCACGGAGAGTTCCGTCACCCCCATGGACGGCAGCTCATATTTGAACTCGCGGAAAAGACGCTCCAGAACCGTCATCAGGCCGCGAGCTCCCGTCTTCTCTTCATACGCCTTCACGGCGATTTCATGAAGGCCAGACATATCGACGTCCAAATTGATGCCATATCCTGCAAAATCTTCACGATACTGCGTCAATACGCCGTTTTCGGCCCGCGTCAGAATCTGTTCCAAATCCGACACGCTCAAATCGTCCAGCGTGACACGCACGGGAAGACGCCCCACGAACTCCGGCTCGAAACCGAAATCGACCAGATCCTTCGTCGTCACCTGCGCCAACAGCTCCGTCGGCTTCTGCATGTCCGGACGGTCGCCGCCATGGCCGAAACCAATCTGCGCGCTGCCAAGACGGCGGCCGATCTGTTCAGGCAGTTTCGCAAACGCACCGCTGACGATGAACAAAATGTGCTTCGTCCGAACGGACATTTTCGGGACGGAACCGCTGCTCTGCAACGACATCATCGCCTGCATCTGCCCCAGCATGTCGTTCTGCCCCACGGTTTTGACTTCCGTGTCCTCCATCAGTTTCAGCAGGTTGACCTGCACGCCGCGGCCGGACACGTCGCGCTGCATCGTGCTGTCGCCCTTCCCCGCGATCTTGTCGATTTCGTCGATATAGACGATGCCGTATTCGGCCAGTTCCGTGTTGCCGTCGGCGACTTTCACCAGATCGCGGACGATGTCCTCCACGTCATAGCCGACATAGCCTGTTTCGGAAAACTTTGTCGCATCGGCTTTTACGAACGGAACACCGATCAGTTTGGCGATGCAACGCATCAAATATGTCTTGCCGACACCAGTCGGACCGAGCATCATGATGTTGTGCTTCGCGAAATCATGCTCCGCCAGTTCAGGCTTCTCCAGACAGCGGCGGACATGGTTGTAATGGTCGCAAATCGCGACGGACAACACCTTTTTCGCCTCGTCCTGGCTGATGACAAAACGGTCTAGATAATCCTTTATCTCCTTCGGCTTGAAGGAGAAATCACGGATTTTCCTCAACGTCTCCTCATGATCGTCCTTTTTTGGCGGCTGCTTGCCGCCGTTCGCCTGCGCCCCCATGTTCCCACGCGGCATGTCCATTCGCACGAACTGGCCGCCCAGCCCCTTCAGAGCGTCCTCCAGTTGGCTTAAGAAATTGGCCCCCAATGGATTATTGCCACCGCCTGGTTGCTGCTCTTTCTGTTCGTTCTCTTTCTTCGGTTCGTCTGATTCAGCTCTTCCCTTGTCTTCTGTCATTACCCAATCTCCACTTTTGATATTTTACATTCGTTCATGTTCTTACCAAAAACAACGCGAAGCGTATAGCCTTGCGCCGAAGGCGATCTGTCTTTTGCTTTAAGCTTTAGGCTTTAGGCTTTTAGCTTCTTTTTAGCTGCATGTACAATCCATAGAAACGGTCTTCATACTGCTCGAACAGCCCGTAGTCACGCAATTTCCGCCCCAGATCCTCCGCCTTCGACAACGTGTCGCAATTGTCGAAATCCGCGTCGATCTCCATCCGCACGGCGACGGGCACGCCATGGTCCAGCCCCAACAGGCCGTCGCGAGTCATGTCCCGCACATTGCCGGGCGCCGACTGTTTGACCAACGCGTTGATGAACGTCATCAACGACACCTCCCAATAGCGGTCCAGCCCGATGATGACGCCTCGGACGTCGTTCATGTCGTCCTGCGCCACGCGGGCCAGCTGGTCCGCGACATCCGCCACCGTTCCGCCCACGACCTCCTCGCTGTACTCCTGTTTCATGAAGCACAGGCCGTATTGGAGGATCCGCAGGTTGTCCTGACGGCTCAGGATGTGGTCAAAATAACTCTGCGCCTCATCACCGAAATTCTCCAGCATCTGCTGGCGGAAATAGTGCGGCGTCAGCACGAGCGGCCTCGCGGACTTCACAAGCCCCGTGCGCAGCCGCACGTGGCCGTCGTCGTCCTCCATGCTTGACACGACGTTGTATGTGACGCGCGTCTCGCCGAACGTCTCCAACAGTTTCCGCGGCATGTAGACGATCTGCGTCGTCCGCGCCGCATACCATATTTCATTGTAGGATGGCATGTTTTGTCTCGTCCGCTGTCATGTTTTCCAACGCGGCGCGTCCGTTTTTTGCCGGCCGCTCCGCGACTGTCTCGAAAATCGGCCTTTCCGTATTTGCCGTTTTGGATTCTTCACGCTAAATTTTATGACTCAACAAAAGGCGAATTGTTCCAATTCGCCTCAAGGTTCCGTATTTGCAAGCTGGATTCGCTCCAATCTGCGAATGATTTGTTAATATATCATCCATCTCCATCATTTTCACGTTATGAATTATCAAGCCATCCCAAAAGATGTCGATTGGTTCTGCTATCATCTGGCGACCGACAAGCTCCTGACGAAGGAGCAGTGCATCACCGCCATCGAGGCCATCGAAAAATCGAAGCAGGCCGTCTCGCTCAGACTGCTGAAACTGGTCATCCTCCAGAACAAACTCTGCCAGGACGCCGCCAAGCTGGACGTGCTCAGCTCCATGTCCACGGCGGAGGCCGCCAACGGCAGGCCGCCGCACAGCGTGCTGAATCCGAATCCCCCTATGGCGCAACCTGTTGCGCCGCCGCCCGCGCCGTCGGACGTCGCGCCGCTGAAACCGCGCACGGCCACCGCCGCCGCGGCGATTTCCATGGCGGCCGCCGCGGCCGCCGCCCCTTCTTCGGCCCAGCCCGCCAGACAGCCTGAAATCAAACAAACGCCGGAAGAGAAAATCGCCTGGCTGAAGGGATGGCCCGTCCTCAACAAGGCTGCGGAAATGGATCGCGACTCCGCCCGGAAAATGCTGGATGACTTCCTCCACAAGGCCCGCGAAAACAAATGCAGCGACGTCCATATCTCCGCCGGCGCCTATCCCTTCGTCCGCCGCTACAAGGAGATCTATCTCGTGCCAGACCAGGAGGTCCTCTCCAGAAAAGCCGCCGAAAATCTCAACTACGCCCCCCTCACGGATGAACAACGCGCGATTTTCGACGAACACCACGACCTCGACTACAGCTACAACATCAAGGAGGACGACCGCTACCGTACGAACCTCCTCCTCCACAGGCTCGGCATCGAAGCCTCCTACCGCATCATCAAGAACACCATCACCCCCATCAACCAGCTCGGTTTCAAACAACCAGAAGTCATTGAAAAACTGACGACTTACGGGCAGGGCTTGATCCTTGTCACTGGCCCGGCCGGCTCCGGTAAATCCACGACGATGTCCGCCTTGGCGGAATTCATCAACGAACACCGCCACGACCATATCATCACCGTCGAGGACCCGATCGAAGTCGTCTACCAGCCAAAAGGCTGCAACATCACGCAACGCGAACTGAACAACCACACGCGCTCCTTCCAGAACGCCCTGCGCGCCGCCCTGCGTGAAGATCCGGACGTCATCATCATCGGTGAAATGCGTGACTTGGAGACCATCGAAATGGCCATCCATTCCTCCGAAACAGGCCATCTCGTCATCGGCACCCTCCACACGTCCTCCGCGGCCGAAACCATGAACCGCCTGCTCGACGTCTTCCCCCACGGCCAGCAGGCCCAGATCCGCGCCATGGTCGCCGAATCACTCAAAGGCGTCATCTGCCAGCAGCTCCTCCCGAACAAAAACGGCGACGGCGTCGTTCTCGCCTACGAAATCATGCTCGGCACGCTCGCCGTCTCCAATCTCATCCGCGAAGGAAAGACCTTCCAGATCGAATCCACCATCCAGACCAGCAAGAACATCGGCATGGTCACCATGGAGCAGAGCCATTTCGATCTCTACATGGAAGGGAAACGCTCCTATGACCAGACGCTTCCGTTCATCCATACGCCGGATCTGAAACGCCAGATGCAGATGCGGGAGGCCCAGAAGCTCAACGGCGGCATGCCCATGCCGCCGCAGGCCGCCGCGCCGTCGCCGCAACCGCTGCAACAGGACCCGCCCAAAAAGCGCAGCTGGTTCTAACCGCCATTCCCACCGCCTCATAACAAAGGATTTATCAATATGCCAAAAATCGACGCATTCCTCAGAACCATGATCGAAAAGGGCGGCTCGGACTTGCACCTCTGCTCCTGCATGAAGCCCAAAATCCGCGTCCACGGCCAGTTGCAGCCGTTGGACGTTCCGGAAATCTCCCCCGCCGAAATGAAGGACATCCTCTACGAAATCGCCGCCCCAGTGAAAAAGTGGGACTGGTTCGTCAAGAACAAAGACCAGGACTTCGCTTATGAAATCGAAGGACTTGCGCGTTTCCGTGTCAATTACATGTACAACCATTTCGGACCGGGCGCCGTCCTCCGTGTCATTCCGACGCGCATCATGACCATCGACGAAATGAAGCTGCCCGGAATCCTCCGCGAAGTCTGCGACTATCCCGCCGGCCTCGTGCTCGTCACAGGACCGACCGGATCCGGCAAATCCACCACGCTCGCTGCCATGATGGACTACATCAACGACACGAAGAGCAAGCATATCATCACCATTGAGGACCCGATCGAATTCGTCCATCCGAACAAGAAGTCCGTCATCGTCCAACGCGAAGTCGGAGCGGACACGGAAGCTTTCGGCATCGCCCTCCGCGGCGCCATCCGCGCGGATCCGGACATCATTCTCGTCGGCGAAATGCGCGATCTGGAGACGATGAATCTCGCCTTGACCTGCGCCACCATGGGCATGCTCGTCTTCGCGACGCTCCATACGAACAACGCCCCGAAGACCGTCGACCGTATCATCGACACCTTCCCCGCCGAACAGCAGCCGCAGATCCGCGCCATGCTCGCGCAGTCCCTCACGGCCGTCATCTCCCAGCTGCTCTGCCGCACGAAGGACGGCAAAGGCCGCGTCGCCGCGCATGAAATCCTCCTGAAGCATGACGCCCTTCCCGCCACCATCCGCGAAGGCGCCATCGCCAACATCCGCTCCATCATCGAGCAGTCGGCGGGCCGCGGCATGAAGACGATGGATTCCGACCTCATGCGTCTCTACAAGACTGGCGTCATCTCGGCCTCCGAAGCCTTCATGAAAGCCACGAACAAACAGGATTTCGAACCCTTCCTCACGCAGGAGGACATGCAGGCCATCCATTCGTAAGCCGCCTTTGGCGGCGCTTACGGTCTACGGCTCAAGGCTCAAGGCCTCTTTTGCAAATGGTTGCTTCCTTCGCTTTCGTCCTTTCAGTCCCTTCTGTCGCTTACAATGCCATCCCCGCCTCCACGCAACATCCTGTTCTGCCTGGACTACTACCACCCCCATCTCGGCGGGGCGGAAGTCCTCTTCACGGGTCTAGCCGAAGGCCTTGCCCGTGCGGGCTTCCATGTGCGGGTCCTTACGCAGAAAGTCCCCGGAACGCTGGAGTACGAAGTCCGCAACGGCGTGGAAATCAATCGGATATCGTCCTTTGGCAGCCGTTATGTTTTTACGTTCAAGGCCATTCCGAAACTCCTGCGGCTTGCGGAATCGGCGGACATCATCCACGCCACGACATTCGCCTCCACGCTTCCCGCATGGTTCGTCGCCAAAATCACGAAAATTCCCCTCGTGCTGACCGTCCATGAAGTATGGGTCGGCCTGTGGAAGCAGGTCTCGGACGCGGGAAGCCTCTCGAATTTCATCAACGACAAGATCGAACGGTTTGTCTACTGGCTTGATTACCAGAATTATGTCGCCGTCTCCAACTCCACGGCCCGAGCCTTGCTGAAGCTCGGCGTCCCGCAGTCGAAAGTCCATGTCATCCACAACGGACTGGACTACGATTTCTGGTCGCCGCAAGGCCACGACCGCAATGCAAGACGCGCGAGCCTTAACTTGCAAGACCATTTCACATTCTTCTTCTCCGGCCGGCCAGGTTGCTCAAAAGGCCTTCCCGTGCTGTTGCGGGCCTTCGCGGAAATCCACAAGACACATCCGGACATCCGCCTGCTGGCTCTCGTCAGCCGCGCGAAAGCCGTCCGAAAAGGCTTGCAGGAAGCGGAGAAATTGATCGAGATGTTGCATCTGCAGGATGCCGTCATTCTCCATGAACCTGTTCCGCCGGAAGAACTTCCGGATTACGTTTACTGCGCGGACACAGTCGTCGTCCCGTCGTTGTCCGAAGGCTTTGGCTTCGCCGCCGCCGAAGCCTGCGCGATGCACCGCCCCGTGATCGTCACGGACAACGCTTCGCTTCCGGAAGTCGTTTCCGGAAAGGTTCTTACCGTTCCTCCAAATCATGTCGACGCCTTGGCATACGCCATGGAACGCGCTTTGCAGGACGATTTCCAGATCATCCCCGAAAAGCGCTTTCTTGTCTCCGCCAATCTGGAAAAGCACATCGCCCTTTACAATAGTATATTAACTCATCCCTAAAATAGTCCCTTCCGTCCCTTCCGTCCCTTTATGAACAAGAATTATATTTTCATAGACCGCGATGACACGCTGATCATCGACAAGGAATACCTCTCCGATCCCGCCGGAGTCGAATTTCCAAAAGGCTCCATCGCCGGCCTGAAACGGCTCCGCGACGCAGGCTACGGCATCATTCTCATCACGAACCAGTCCGGCATCGGCCGCGGCTATTTCACGGAAGACGATCTAGCGGCGGTCCATCGTCGTTTAAAGGAACTCCTTGCCAATGAAGGACTTGAACTTGCGGCTATCTATTACTGCCCACACGCTCCCGATGCCAACTGCGACTGCCGCAAGCCCAAGACAGGCATGCTGAAAGCCGCCTGCAAAGATTTCGATATCGATCTGAAAAACACCGCCATGTTCGGTGACGGCAAGGCTGATATCCAACTCGCCAAGAATTTCGGCATCACCGCCATCCAGATTACCAACGGCAAAAAAGGCCCGCTGCCGGACGCGGATTTCGTCGCCGAAACGCTAGACGACGCCGTCGTCTGGTTCCTGCAACAACACCCATAGCGCCTATCCCTGTCCCTTTCATCCTTTTCGTCCCTTATGTCCCTTTCTCCCCCAAATATTCTCATCATCTCGAACTGCCGCTTCGGCGACAGTCTCGTCATGATGCCCGCTTTGCAGCGGCTGAAGGCTTCGTTTCCGCAAGCCTCCATCTGCCTGCTCAGCGAAAGGGACGCCAATGGCACCGTATCCGCCGACCAGATTCTTGGCGGGCGCGGCTTAGTCGATGAATTTGAAGCGCTTCCGATGACAGGCGGCAAACTGGGACGATTGGTTTCACGGCTACGGCTCATGCTCAAGCTTCGCCGACGCGCCTTCGATCTAGGCATCGTCCTCATGCCGCCATATCCACCGTTGACCATGGCGCTTGTCAATCGCTTTTCACTGTATCTGAAGCTCTTCGGCGTCAAGCGGATCATCGCCCCGACGCAGATTCTCGATTTCAATGAAAAACACCTCAATGTCGTGGATGCGACGCTGCAAGTCCTTTCCGCTCTTGATCTTCCGCTTCCATCTCCAAGCCATGCACCATACTCGCTGCCACCATTGCAAAACGGCGCAGAAGCGGAAAAGGAAGCGGACGCCATGATGGCGTCCGCTCCGGAAGGTTTCTACCGCCTCGCCGTCGCTCTCGGCACGAACATGCCGGCCAAGCAGTGGCCGCTGGACAATTTCGCCATCGTTCTCAAGCGCTTATGCGGCGAGACATCTGTATGGCCAGTCTTCTTCGGCGGGAAGGAGGATGAAAAAAAAGCCTTGAACCTGCTTCAGCAGAACAACTTGCATGGAACGCTCGTCACAGGCCGTCCGTTGTCCGCCGCCGCCGCCGTCATGGCGAGATGCGACGGCTATTTCGGCCATGATACAGGCGTCATGCATCTGGCGGCGGCGCTCGGCAAGCCATGCGTCGCTCTCTTCTCCTCCCGCGATCCCGTCGGCATGTGGGATCCGTATGGCGAAGGCCACACCATCCTGCGTATCAACGGCTTGCCTTGTGCCAACTGCGGCGCCGTCGTCTGCCCGAAAAGCGACCATCCCTGCATGAAGCAGTCTCCCGAAGACGTTTTCACCGCCCTAAAAACTCTTGTCCAGTCAACGGTGGTGCGCCAATGACTCTACCTTTACTGAGACAAATGAGTCTCATGGGACGAATGCGACGGTCATTCTAATCCCATCAGTCACAGAAGTCCCAGTTGTCCCATTAAAACGCGTGGAATTATGCATGACAAACTGAAAATAGTCCAAATCAACACCGCTGACAAGGGCGGCGGCGCCGAAGGCTCCGCCTGGAATCTCTTCATACGATTCCGCAGCCTTGGGCATGACTCCAAGCTCATCGTCGGCCGCAAATATTCCAAAGACGCGGATGTCATTGAAATCCCCCGCAAAGCGCATTGGACAGGCCTTCTGTGGCAATGGCTTGCCGATAGCGCACGCTCCCGCGAAGGCGTCCTCCCCGGCATGCGGCGCCTCGCCAGATGCTTCGACCGCATCGCCAATCCATCCCGCATCGCCGACTGGTGGAACGGACGGGACGAATGGACATTCCCCGGCTGCGATCAGCTTCCGCAAATCATTGGGGAAAAGACGGATATCATCCATTGCCACAATCTCCACGGATGGTATTTCGACCTGCGCATTCTGCCTGAACTCGCCAAAATCGCGCCAATCATCCTCAATCTCCGCGACACATGGGCCCTCACCGGCCATTGCGCGTATTTCATCGACTGCGACCGCTGGAAGGATGGTTGCGGCAACTGCCCGCGTCTGAACGTCTATCCCGCTGTACGAAAGGACAGTACGAATTGGAACTGGCAACGGAAGGCCGAAATCTTCAAAGCGTCGAAGCTCCATGTCACGGCTCCGTCCAAATGGCTGCTGGACCGCGCAAAGGAATCCATGCTGGACGCCGTCGAATACAAGCTCATCCCCAACGGCATCGACACAACCGTCTTCACGCCAGGCGATTCCGCCGCTGCGCGACAGGAGCTCGGCCTCCCGTCGGACGCAAAAATCGTCATGTTCGCGGCCGCCGCCAAATCAAGCTATTTCAAAGATCCGGAAACGCTCTGGGCCGGCGTGAAACGGCTTGCCGCGATCGATCCGAATCTCTTCTTCCTGTGTGTCGGCATGGAATTGACTTCCGAGACCGACGGCATTCGCGCCATGGGCATCCCCTACGTCAGCGACGCGCGGAAAATGGCGCAACTGTACCGTAGCGCGAATGTCTTTTTGCACACGGCGAAGGCGGAGGCCTTCGGCAAAACCGTCACGGAGGCCATGGCCTGCGGCACGCCGGTCGTCGCTTCCGCAACTGGCGGCCTGATCGAACAAATCATCGACGGAAAGACAGGTTTTCTTTTCCCGTCCGGTGATTCAGAAGCCCTTGCGCAATCGGCACTTCGGATTCTGAATCTTCCATCGGAGGCCTATTCCGCCATGAAATCCGCCGCCGCCGCGCAAGGCGCGCAATTCAGTCTCGAACGACAGGCCGACGCGTTCATTGAATGGTACCGTTCAATTCTTGCTCGTTGATATTTGGACGCAGTATTTTTAACAAACCATTCTCACATTGGTAAAACAGCGTTCATTTGGGGCTTTATATTCACTCCAGCCATTCCGCCAGATGCGCGGCGACGAAATCGTCATCGTGCAGATGCGGATAGGCGTCATGGACGCGTGTGATTTCCTCCGCCTGTCCAGGCGACAGGGTCTCCTTCGGGTCCAGACACCATGTTCCAGGCAGAAGTCCTTGCCGCCGAAGGACTTCATGCAGACCAGGAATGCATCCTGCAAAACCATGCTGCGGATCGAAAACCGCCGCATTGCTGTCCGTGATCTGCACGGCGAGCGAAAGCAGTTCCTGCGGCACAGGTGCTTGCGACTCAACGATTTCATGGACTCGGTCCAGCAATTCCACAGCCTTTTTCGTCCAGACGGACCAATGGCCGAGCAAGCCGCCTTTGATCCGCACGCTTTTGCCGGAAACACGATACTCCGTCAGCAAATCCAACAGAAGATTGTCGTCATTGCCTGTATATAAGGTTATGTCGTCACGGCCGGACTCCGCGACAGCCCGCACGACATCCAATGTGAAATAACGGTTGAACGGCGCGATTTTGATCGCGAGAACGTTGGGAATTTCGACGAACTGCCGCCAGAATTCGAATGTCAACGCCCTGCCGCCGACGCTCGGCTGCAGATAGAAACCGATGATCGGCATGACCTTCGCCACTTGGCGGCAATGATTTAGCATCGTCTCCACGGTATCGTCTTTAAAAGCGCCCATGGACAACAACGCCGCGTCGAATCCACAGGAGGCTTCGAACTCCGCCTCCGCCAACGCCTGCTCCGTCCGTCCGCAGACGCCGCCAACCTTCAAAACACGCCGCCCTCTGCGGTCGCACCATTCATCAATGAATTGTCCTGTTTCGCGAATCACACGCTGAAACAGGTTGATTTTCGGATCGCGAATCGCAAATTGCGTGGAATGAACGCCTACGGCGATTCCACCGACGCCTGCGTCGATGAAATACCGCGCCAAGGCCCGCTGGTATCGCGGCGCGAAGCGCCGTTGTTCGTCCAACGCCAGAACCATCGCGGGAATGACCGTTCCCTTGCGAACCGTTGAAAGCACAGTTGGATTGATATCGCAGATCCGTTTCATCAGAATTTTCCGTTGCTGACTTCGTAATGGGTTGGTTTTCCGATGGATGCGCCGCCATCCATGATCCATTGGGCCTGCAGGCAGATCATGTCCTCCAGCCCGATGCGCGGCATGCCGAAAAGCTTCTGCATCTTGCCGGAATTGTTCAGCAGACTCAGATCGCCGGCGTCGTTTTTCACAAATTCGATGGGGCGGCCCATGAGTCGCCCCATCGCCAACGCCGTTTCCTCCACGCCGGCCTGTTCGGGGCCTGTTACGTTCAGAATCACGCGTGGATTGTCCGCCAGTTCCAAACTGCGAAGAGCCGCCGCGTTGGCGTCCCCCTGCCAGATGACGTTGAAATAGCCGACTGAATTATCGACGGGGCGGTCCTCCCAGATCGCCCGCCCGATGTCATGCAGCACGCCATAACGCAGATCGACGGCGTAGTTCAAACGGAACAGCAGCAATTTCGTTCCGTTTTTCTGGGCATAATATTCGAAAATCCGTTCGCGGGCCAGGCAGGACTGCGCGTATTCGCCGATTGGCATCGGCGTAACGTCCTCCGTGCAACCGCCTTCCGCCGCATGCCGAAGCGGATAGATGTTGCCAGACGAAAACACCACAAGTCGGCTATCCGCAAAATGTTCCGCCACATTGGCGGGAGCCAGCGCGTTCATCGCCCATGTCTGCGGTTCGTTGCCTTCCGTGCCGAATTTCCGTCCCGCCATGAAGATGACATTCTTGATTTTCGGCAGCTTCGAAACCGCTTCACGATCCAGCAAATCACAGGTAATTGTCTCGACGCCATGGCCTTCCAGCTTCTCACGTTCACCCGCCTTGGAGAAACGCGCCACGCCGACAATCTTCTTGTCGACATGCGCCGCCTCCGCGGCGCGCTTCGCCTGCATGGCCATCGTGACGCCCATCTTCCCCGCGACGCCCAGTATCGCGATATCGCCGTCAAGCCGTTTCATCATCTCGATCAACGCGGGATGCGGCTCCGACAGCAATTGCTCCAATTCTTCTTCTGACGCAATTCGATCCGGTATCTTCATGGTATCATCTCCTATCTGCTTGTTTCTATTAACGTATCGTGCATTTCAATTTTTTAAAGCGGACACCCTGCCTGTCAGAAAATTTTCTGTCAAACACCATTATTTTCATTTAACAATATTTAACAATATTTGACAAACTCATTTGACAAAATGGCCGGCGGCGATATGGTAACTTCTGCCGCCCAATCGAACCAATGGAATCATTGTCACCTGTGCAAACAACTGGAGGAATCTGGACATGGAAGAAAAACAAGCTGAATTCCTGTCGTACTGCATCGAAAACTACAAGGCGATGATGGGCGGCATCTCAGGCATGAAAATCGCGAATTTCTTCGAAGAATTCGGAGTGTTCGACTACCTGCTGGACAACTATGACGCCCTGCATGAACTTGATCGCCGGCAGCTTCTGGACAAAATCAAGCAATTTCTGGACAAAAAGGGGGCATAATGCGCATCTTTCACGGCAACACCATGGAGCTCAAAGCTCCGAATCTCAAGTTGGCAACTCGAAACGGCGATTTCGGACCAGGCATCTATATGTCTGAAGACAAGGAATTTGCAATAAACCAAGCTGGCATCCTCGCCAGACGGGAGAATCTCCTTTTCGGAATCGTCTCGTTTTTCGAAACGCCCATCGGCCTGATGAACTATTCCGCGCTCAACATCCGTAAATTCCAAACTCCCGGCGCCGCATGGCTGGATTTCATCCTGAAAAACAGGCGGATGCCAAAGAAAAGCCATTCATACGACATTGTTTCAGGCCCCGCGCCCGACGACCATGCATACGCCTGCCTGAACGCCTTTGAAAGCGGTCTCATGGAACGTGCCGAGCTCATCGCCGAGTTGAAATCATGCAAGCTGCCAAACCAGATTCTGTTCCATACGGCAAAATCATTGCTGTTTCTGGATTTCATCGGAAAGGAGAAAGTGCCATGCTCGAAGAAGTGACACAGAAAAATGTCTATCGGTTCATCCCGGCCAAGGCCGCCACGATCATCTGCCGCATGAAGCATGACCGTGGCATTGAGCTAAAAGACGCCCTGCTGGCATTTTACCGCTCCCCTGTCTACCACATGCTGGAGACGGAAAGCACCAAACTCTGGCATGACAGCGGAGAACAGATCTATGACGAATACTGTTTCCGCGGGCTTGTCGGAAAAACTTTCAAAACAGGCCCCAAACGAAGCATACTGGAACCGTTTGCGGCCCAGATACTTGTCTGGCGGCACCAGGGGATGACCGTCCGCGCCATTTCATCGAATCTGGCCCGTCTCGGCTGCGTGACCACCGCCCAGAACATCTGGTTCTTCCTGCAGCGGCATTACGGCCTGTATCCATGCAAAAATAGAAAATCCGAATCATGATTCTATATTATATTTTTCTGTTTTTGACAAAATGCAACCATCCGCCATTCAACTCTTTTCTAAATCACGCTATGAAAACACTTTCAACACTTCTCCTGCTTGGTCTCGCGGCCTCCGTCAACGCATGGGAATACGATTTTGTCAATGGCAAGCCGTCGTATAATATCTATGCGGAGAACAACGATCCAAAGGCATGCTACGCGGAATACGCCGTCAACCCACAGACGGGCAAGCAGGCCCTGCATGTCATCTGCGATACCGCCAACCGCGGCTGGATGCATGTCTTTGCTCTGGATGCCAAATCCATCGCGCCCTTCAAATACGGAAAATGCACCGTCAACATCTCCACGACAGGGCCTGTGAAAATCTTCCAGTTCGGCATGCGCCCCATGGACCGGGACAACGAGACATTCTACTACTACCAGCCTGTCCGGTTGAACAAGGCGGGCCAATGGAGCCTTGTGTTCTACATCAACAACGTCAACGCGAACTACCAGTCCGCCGTGAAGCACGGCCCTGTCGCTAACGGCGTCATGGACTTCCCGTTGAACGGCGGCATGGGCGTCACATTCAATCCCATGCGGGACAGCGGTATCTGCGACTTCTATCTGGAATCCGTTCATTTCCAAGAAATTGAAAAAGACGATATGCCGCCGGAGCTCGTCAAGGCAACCACGTATGACGATGTCGAAAAGCAGTTGGCCCAATATCCGCCGCGATGCGAAGACATCATGTCCCGCTCAATGGCGCTTTCCGGGCTTGACTCGCTGCTGATGGTCGCCGATTCGGAGGACAGCGACATCGTCGGAAACTACTACAACAAGCGTGTCAAGAAGGTGATAGAGGAAATCAAGGCATGGAATTCGCCTGTCCCGAAGCTTTGGAAGCTCTATAGCTCAGGCATTCTCGTGAAGGCCGCGGGAAAAGTGCTCGCCTTCGATGTCAATTGCGGCGTCGAATGGGAATACACCAGCAAGAACCGCCGCCGTTTCAAGCTCAACCTGTCCGATGAAAATCTGGAGGCGCTGACCGATCTCATCGACCGCAGCTACCACACCCATGAGCATTCTGACCACACGGGTTACGATCTCCTGAACAAGCTTGTCGCGAAAAACAAACTCGTCTTCATGACAGGAAACGCGATAAAATACTACAAATGCGAGAATTATCCCAACGTCATCCGCGCGGAGAACCACAGGGAACCAGGCTACTGGGTGTTCGACAGCACGCAGAACATGGGAACATACCGTGTCCAGAACACGGCGTTCGTCGTCCAACTTGTTCCGGGCACGAATCTGCTCGTCCGCGGCGACATCTACGAACCGCCGGAAGTCGTCCGCATGTGCGACTATTTCCAAGCCCACGGCGCCTACGCGCACTATGCCTCCGTCTCGCCCGGAGCAGGCGTCCTTCCGGAATGCCACAAGCGGTGGAACACCTTTATTATTGCGGCCCACGAATGGGAGTTCACGCATCGCAAACGCGGCGAACCGGGCGTCGCCTGTCAAAGCTTCTCCGGCAATTACAGCGGCGTCTACAGCCCATACGTCAACCAAGGCTGCGGCGAAGTCCTCTCCTGGGGCGAATCCATTGAATTGACGCCGCGTGATGAAATTCCCCAAACCATTGTCCCATGGATGAAATCTATGCATTACACTCACTATTTCAACAACTACCGTAAATCCATCACAAACAAAATCTATCTGAAAACCAAAGGCGCCGCCCCCGCCACCAGCCTTGACCAGGCCATGGAGCTTATCAAAACCATCCATGATTTGACAGGCGGCATCCATCAAATCATCTATCTTGTCGGATGGCAATATGACGGGCATGACTCCAAATATCCGTCATGGGGCGAAGTCGGTCCACAATGTCGTTCCTCCTTCTCCGACGATCCGCGTGAATCGCTTCGCGCGATGATGCGCGAAGCGCGGAAAAAATACAACACGGATGTCAGTCTCCACATCAACATGAACGACGCCTATGAAAACAGCCCGGACTGGGCGGAATATCTTGAAAAGGACGCCATCATCAAGAACGCCGACGGCAGTCTCCGTAAAGGCGGCGTCTGGGGCGGTGAACAATGCTATCTCATCTCCCACACGAAGGAGTTCAAATCCGGCCTTGCGCAAAAAAGAATCCTCAAGCTTCTGGAATATCTGCCTGAACTGAAGGATGTCAAAACCATCCATATCGACGCATTCTTCGCTGCCGAATCGCCATTCGACAAAATCACGCTCGAACAAGACAAAGAATCCATGTTCGCCATTGTCGATTTCTGGCACGAACAGGGCATCGATGTGACGACGGAATTCATCGCCTCCTACGACCACATCGGATACTTCCCGCTCGTTTACCACAACAATCTCAATGAAATGGACCGCCTCATGTATCCGCCCGAACTCATTTACGGCGGTGATGCGTCATGGGCCGCCAGCCGAAACGGCGATTTCTACAGGCACATCGGGAATGTCTTCACGCCGTCCAGCGGCTGCCGTTATTCCGAACCTTGGGGCAACGCCATCGGTTACGATCTCCACGCCGGAAACTTGAAAAACATGGACAATTTCATCGATGACCTTTTCACCCGTTCCGTTCTCTGCTGCTACTACGGACAGTTCAAACCGGTCAAATTCAGCGTCACAGACACGGAATACGCCGTGGAATACACGAATGAAGTCAAAGCCATCGTGAACATGGCGACCAACCGCCTGACTGTCACTGAACAAGGCCGTCTTGTGATGGACGGCCACGATCTATTCATCACTATCCATGACAACGACGGCAAACCATATCTGCTCGCCTATTCACAGGACGGCATGAAACGCTCCATCGTCCTGCCGCCGTTTTTCGCGAAAAATGGCAAACTGACCGCCCGCAACCCGCTGACAGGCGAAACAAAACAATTCACCATCCTGAACGGAAATCTGCTTCTCACACTTGCCCCGCATGAAGTTCTTATTCTGAAATAGGCCTGCATGCGAAAAAAACATGCTCTAAAAGATTCATGTGCCTCAATTCGCATGGACTAAAAGTTTCCTTTGACATTGGATGCATCATCATGTACATTACATGATATGCTTCATTATCTTCAGTTTCAATTCACAGGCAATCAAGGAAAAAGAGATGAAAAAATTCAAAGTCGGAATCATCGGTTGCGGTCGAATTTCACCCTTCCACGGCATGCCTGCCAAAGCTCAGGAATGCGTGAATCTCGTGGCATGCTGCGATGTGGACATCGAAAAGGCGAAAGACCGCGCCAAGTTGTTCGGTTGCAAGAAGGTTTATACGGACTTCGAAGAGATGATCAAGAAGGAGAAATTGGATGTCGTGCACATCTGCCTGCCGCACTATCTTCATAGTCCGGTTGCTGTGCGCGCATTGGAACTTGGCTGCAACGTGTTGACGGAGAAGCCGATGGCCATCTCCATGAAACAGGCGAAGGCCATGATCGACGCAGAGAAGAAGTCCGGCAAGACGTTGGGCGTCATCTTCCAGAACCGCTACAACGCAGGCTCGCAGCTCGTCCGCAAGTGCCTGGATTCAGGGCTTCTCGGAAAAATCAAAGCCGCGAAATGCAACGTCACATGGTGCCGCAAGCCGGAATATTACACGTCCAGCAATTGGAAGGGCACATGGGATATGGAAGGCGGCGGCGCCATCATCGACCAGGCCATCCACACCATCGATCTCATGTGCTGGTTCATCGGCTACGGCAAGAACGGCTCCAATCTGGACTATGTCGATGTCTCCATCGCGAACCGCGCCCATCACGATATCCACAACGCCTCAGGCGCCTTGGTTGATGTGGAAGACAGCGCAGACGGCCTGATCGCCTTCAAGAACGGTGTCAAAGCCTCCTTCTGGTGCATGAACTACTACAGTTTTGACGATCAGGTCGAGATCACGCTGGACTGCGAGTACGGCAACGTGAAGGTCACGGCGGAAGAAGCCGTCGTTACGCTGTATGACGGCCGTTCGTTCAGCGCGAAGCCTGATCCGAGCGACACGTTCGACTACGGCGGCGGCCCGTCCTATTGGGGGGCGTCCCACGCCAAGCAGATCGACGACTTCTACGCGGCGTTGGAAGACGGCGAGGAGCCTGAAATCAGTGGCAAGCTCATCTATGCGACGACGCATAAGATGATCATGGCGCTATACGATTCCGGTAAGTTCGGCAAACCCGTCAAGTTCTAAACAATAAAAGCAATTGAAAATCCGCGCCTTTGTTTTTTCGTGAAACGAAGGCGCGGATTTTTTTCATCAACGACTATTTTTATCTGTTAGCCGCGTTTGGCGGATGAGGCCTGTTCGTAGGCGATGACATCCTTCAGAATGTCGTCCAGCGTGCGGGTGGGCTCGTATCCGATCAGCTTCTTCGCGCGTTCAAGCGACGGGACGCGGCGCAGCATGTCTTCGAATCCGTCTTCGTACGCTTCGTTGTAGGGGATCAGCTTGATAGGCGAATCGCTTCCCGTCAAAGACTTTACACGCTCCGCCAACTGCATGATCGTCACTTCCTCCGCATTGCCGATGTTCACGACCTGCCCCTTCGCGGCCTTGCATTCCATGAGCTTCACGAGAGCGTTCACGACATCCTGCACATGGGCGAAACAGCGCGTCTGCGTGCCGTCGCCATAGACCGTGATCGGCTCGCCGCGCAACGCCTGCCGGACGAAACGCGGCACGACCATCCCGTACTGTCCCGTCTGCCGCGGGCCGACCGTGTTGAAGAGGCGGCAGATCGTCACAGGCAGCTTCGCCTCCACCCAGTGGGCCAACGCGAGAAATTCGTCCATCGCCTTCGCGCAGGCGTAGCTCCAGCGGCGGCGGCATGTCGCGCCCATCACGGAATCGTCGTCTTCGCAGAACGGGACCTTGCTTCCTTTGCCGTAGACTTCCGACGTGGAGGTCAGAAGGAACGGGCGGCGATAGCGCGCGCAGCATTTCAACACGACTTCCGTGCCGCCGACGATGCTTTCGATCGTCCGCACAGGCTGGTCGATGATGAGCCTCACGCCGACGGCGCTGGCCAGATGATAGACGCAGTCCGCTTCGCGAACACAGTCGTCCACGATGTCGCGGTTGTTGATGGAATCCACGATCAGCCGCAGCTGGCGGCCGTCCTCCAGACCGTCCAGATTCTCGTAGGAGCCGGTCGATAGATCGTCGAGCACGAGAATCGAATGCCCCTGCGACAGCAGGAGACGGCACAAGTGGGAACCGATGAATCCGGCGCCGCCGGTGACCAGAATTTTCATTGTCGTCACTCCAAAAGATTAAAAAAAACTGCCAAACACGCTGTCTTCCCCCGGCAGCGGGCCCTCCCATGCGACTTTACGCACTTTTAACCGGGCTAAAGACTAGGAACTCACGAAATTTATGTTATGTTATCATTCTTTTAGTTTTTTTCAATATTCTTTACGACATAAACAACACATCGAGGCATCCAATGAGCGAAATTGAAAACGATCAAATGAACAAAATCGTCGCCCTGTGCAAACGGCGCGGCATCATCTTCCAGAGCTCCGAAATATACGGCGGCATCAACGGCTTCTGGGACTACGGCCCCTACGGCGCCCCCCTCCGCCGCGCCGTCGAACAGCTCTGGTGGAAATACATGGTCGAGCAGCGTGACAACGTCGTCGGACTGGACTCCACCATCATCTGCCATCCAATGGTCTGGAAAGCCTCCGGCCATCTCGACCAGTTCTCCGATCTCATGACGGACTGCATGGACTGCAAACGCCGCTACCGCGTCGACCAGATGGACGACCCCACGACCTGCCCGAACTGCGGCTCCAAGCGGCTGACGGAACCGCGCGAATTCAACCTCATGATGAAGACGTTCGTCGGCCCCGTGTTCGATGAAGAGCACGTCGCGTGGCTGCGCGCGGAAACCTGCCAGCCGATTTTCGTCGATTTCAACACGATCCGCGTCGCCACCCGCCAGAAGCTGCCCTTCGGCATCGCGCAAACGGGCAAGGCGTTCCGCAACGAAATCAACCCGCGCAACTTCACGTTCCGCTCCCGTGAATTCATGCAGATGGAAATGGAATTCTTCTGCCATGAGGACGAATCGCTGAAGTGGTTCGACTACTGGAAGGACCAGGCGTGGAACTTCTACACGAAGATCCTCGGCATCCCGGAAGAAAAGCTCCACATCTACTGGCATGAGAAGCTCGCCCACTACGCCAAGCAGGCCCTCGACATCGAATTCCTCTTCCCGTTCGGCTGGGGCGAAATCCAGGGCGTCCACCATCGCGGCCAGTGGGACATGTCCCGCCACTGCGAATTCTCCAAGCAGGAGCAGGACTGCAAGTATTTCGATCAGGACCGCAAGGAATCCTACTTCCCGACCGTCGTCGAATCCTCCTCCGGCCTCGACCGCATCTGCCTCATGCTTCTCTGCAACGCCTACGACGAAGACACCGCCGCCACGCAGAAGGAAGGCAAGGATGAAGACGTCCGCATCGTCATGCATCTTCCCGCCCGCGTCGCCCCCGTGCAGGTCGCCATCCTCCCGCTCTCCAAGAAGCTCGAGGAGCCCGCGGAGAAGCTCTACCATTCCATCCTCAAGAAGTTCCGCGCCGAATACGACGACACGGGCTCCATCGGCAAGCGCTACCGCCGCCAGGACGAAATCGGCACGCCGTTCTGCGTCACGTTCGACTTCGACACGCTCAACGACAATGCCGTCACCGTCCGCGACCGCGACTCCATGACGCAGGAGCGCATCGCCATCGACCAGCTCGCCAAGTTCCTCGACGACAAGATCAATCCCGAAATCTAACGGACACCCATGAAAAAGCATACGATAGGCCTTTGGCTCTTCATCGCCGCCCTTGCGGCCAATCTCGTCGTCGGCTACCGTCTCCATTCGGAGGAGGCCGCCAAAACAGGCCAGGACGAGGTCTTCAAGCAGATCGACGTCATGATGGAGGTCCTCCAGCTGATCCGCAAGAACTACGTCGACGCGGACAACATCACCTACCGCATGCTTTTCGAGGGCGCCATGAAGGGCATGACCAACGTGCTCGACCCCTTCAGCGAATATCTCGAGCCGCGTGATTTCAACACGCTGCAGGAAGAGACGGAAGGCGAGTTCGGAGGCATCGGCATCGAAGTCGACTACTCTGACGACGCCATCATCGTCATCGCCCCCATGGACGGCACGCCCGCCGAACGGGCAGGCATCCAGCCGGGCGACAAGATCTACAAGATCGACGGCGAGAGCGTCGGTGAAATCGGTCAGGAGGCCGCCATTCGCAAGATGCGCGGCACGCCCGGCACGAAGGTCAAAATCACCTACATGCGCGACAGCTTCGACGACATGAAGGAAATCGAGCTGACGCGCGCGAAGATTCCGATCATCAGCGTCACGGACGCGCGAATCATTCCGGACACCACCATCGGCTTTGTCCGCATCACGCAGTTCATGGAGAAGACGCCGGACGAACTGGAAGCCAAACTGCGCGAGATGTTCGCGGACGACAAGACGACCGGCCTCATCATCGACCTGCGGAACAACCCCGGCGGCCTCGTCACCGCCGCCGTCAAAATCTGCAGCATGTTCCTCAAGCCTGACACGTTCGTCGTCTCTCTTGAGGGACGCACGGACAAGCATGTCGAGAAAACGATTCGCGGCTACCAGTTCCCGGACAAGCCGCTCATCCTGCTCGTCAACGAAGGCTCCGCCTCCGCCGCCGAAATCATGTCCGGCTGCCTCAGCACCCACAAGCGTGCAAAACTGTACGGCACGAAGACCTACGGCAAAGGCTCCGTCCAGAACGTCATCGACCTCAACAACGGCGGCGCCCTCAAGCTCACCATCGCCCACTACTACGTCCAGCCGGACACCGTGAAAAACCGCAAGACTATCCACAAGCACGGCATCGTGCCGGACAACGTCATCAAACTCACCCCGAAGGAGGCGGAAGCTTTGAAGAAGTTCGACGACGAATGGCTTGCCGCGCGTGAAAAGGAAAACATCACGGAAGCCGAACGCATCAAAATCGACAACGAATTCCGCCAGAAACGCAAACGCTTCGACGTCGTCCTGGAGGCCGCCGTGAAGGCGCTGATGGAAGACGCCGCCCAGAACAAAGCCGAATAATCCGTCCCTTTTGTCCCCTTTTGTCTTTTATTTTTTAAGGAAATCACCATGATCAAAGTCGCCGTCATCGGAGCCGCCGGCCGCATGGGCCGCATGCTGGTCACCCGTGTCATCGAAGATCCTGAGCTCAAGCTTGTTGGAGCGCTTGAATATTCCGAATCCCCCTTCCTCGGACAGGACGCGGGGCTGCTGGCCGGCAAGCCCGCCGCCAAAGTCCTCATCACCGCCGATCCGGACGAAGCCATCAAGGATGCGGACTGCACCGTCGATTTCTCCGCGCCGGGCTCCACGATGACCGTCGCGAAAAAGGCCGCCGCGAAAGGCATCGCCATGGTCATCGGCACCACGGGCCTCGTCGACGAGCAGAAGGCCGTTCTCAAGAAACTTGCTGACGGCGGCGCGCGCATCGTCTTCTCCCCCAACATGAGCGTCGGCGTCAACCTGCTCTTCGCGCTCTGCGAAAAGGTCGGCAAGCTGCTGGGCACCGACTACGACATCGAAATCGTCGAGATGCACCACAACAAGAAGAAGGACGCGCCATCCGGAACGGCCGTCCGCCTGGGCGAAATCCTCTCCGACGCCATCGGCATAGACTATGAAGCGGACACGCGCCACGGCCGCGTCGGTCTCATCGGCCCGCGCACGAAGCATGAAATCGGCATGCATTCCCTGCGCGGCGGCGACGTTGTCGGCGACCACACCGTCATCTTCGCCACCGAAGGCGAACGCATCGAACTGGCCCACAAGGCCTCCAGCCGCAACTGCTTCGCCAACGGCGCCATCCGCGCCGTCAAGTTCCTCGCGACCGCTCAACCCGGCATCTACGACATGCAGGATGTCCTCGGCCTGAAGTAAATCCACCTTTTCCAACTTCCCATCATGAAAAAGCACATCGCCCTCCTCTGTCTTCTCCTGACCGAAGCCGTGTTCTTCGCTTCATGGCCCACGACGTTGTATCTGGACGGAGGGGGACGATGGGATTTCCGCAAGCCGATTTTCTTTGAGAACAAAGGGGCGGAGGACATCGTCGGCGAATCCGTCGCGATTAAGATCCCGCAGGACGCTCAGTTCATCGGACAGGCCGCGGGCACGCTCCGAATCGTCGATGAAAAGGGCCGCCAGCTCAAATTCGCCGTCGAAGACACCGTCGGCGAAATCATCACGGATGCCGCCGTCACCGCCGGCTGCCTCCTCCACATCCCCCTTTCCTGCCCCGCGAACAGCAAAACCACCTACTATGTCTATTACGGTAACGGCAAGGCATGGACGTCTCCGGACCTCCTGAAGACGTTGACACGCCTCGACTACAACGGCGGATTCGAAAAAACCGCCAATGACTTCCCGATCGGCTGGCACACTTGGCAGACGGACGCCAAGCACAAAATCTCCCTTTCGACACAGTCGCCCGCCGCAGGCCGCAACTGCCTCTTCGTGGAAGCAGACAACGACGCGGAGCCCACGTGGTTCAAATGCAGCCCGAACGACATCGCCGTCAGGCCGGGTGCAAAATGCACGCTCACCGTCAAAGTCCGCGCCGAAAACGTAAAAGGACGGGCAGGCTGGTTCGTCCATGTCGGCGGTGAAAGCAACGGCATGATGATCAACGACGTGCGGGAGGCAGGCGAAGGCACTTACGGATGGCGGCTTCTCAAAATCGAATTCACCGTCCCAGAAGGCGCCACACGCGTCCATACGGGATGCGCGCTCTACGGCACGGGCAAAGTCTGGTACGACGATTTCAACTTCACGACGGACAAGAAAGCCGCCTGGACGGCGACCTTCGGCGCAGTCGAACACATGGAACTGAAGGAGGAAGGCCGTTTCGCGGAAGACGACTGGCTGTCCAACAGCCCCTCCTTGTTCGGCTTCGGCAAAAAGCAGCCCGCCTATCTCTACCGCATTCCCATCCGCATCACGAACACCACCAGCCTCGCGATCCGCAACAGCCTCGCCTGCATTGATTTCAGCGCCATCTGCCGCAACAAGAGCCGCCGCAACGCCGTCCTGACATTCGACGGCCATGAAATCGAAACCATCCCCTTGGGCTCGTCCGTCCTCTTCCCGATCGACTGCCCGCCGAAAACCAGCCAGATCTACTATGTCTATACGACGGAAAAGGAACCCGGCGAGGACATTCCGAAAGAGGCCCAGAACAAGCTCGGCAGCGACATCCCCTCCGACCAACTCTACGTCGAGGCGCCCGATCCCGTTGACACGCAGCAATATGCGAAACTCGTGCTGTCCAACTTCAATCTCGTCCGCAACCCGTCCTTTGAAAAGAACGCCGACGGCGTCCCCCTTGACTGGGAGTGCGCAGGCGAAAAAGTGAAGGAGGCCGGCCTCGTGTACGGCCTCGCAGAGCCCAGCAGCTTCGGCTTCAGGCATGCCTATTTCAACGTTCCGAAGGACGCCCCGAAAGACTGGTGCGGCTGGCGGCAGACTGTTGACGTTAAGCCGAACACGCATTACATCTACGGCGCATGGGTCGCCTACGAAGACACGGATGTCGCCGTCGGCGTCCATGCCCATCTTCATGACGCGGACGCCAAGGTTATTGATTATCTCAATACCAGCCAAAGCAAAGGAAATGAACATAAGTGGCTTCCTATGTTCAACTTCTGCACGACGACACCGGAGACGAAATCCCTTCAGATCCATCTGACCATGAACGGCCACGGCACCGTCCGCCATGACGGCGTGCTCATCGCCGAAGTACTGGACGGCATCGCGGAGCCGATGGAGTCCCGTCCCATCACGCAGGACGACATCGCCATCTGGCAGGTCAATCCCGTTGTCAAGACATTCCGCGAAGACCTTCCCCCGTACATGTCGCGTGAAGATTCCTTCCTCGGGCAGCTTCGCATCCGGGAGGGCGCGCCCGAACTGCTTTCCGTCTTCAATGTGGGGCTGGCCCGCAATGAAGAAGAACCGCTCCAGCTTGCCATCCGTTCAGGCGTCGCTCTCAAAAACTGCGACATCTCCGTCGACGGTCTGGATGGCTCCGGCGTGACCGCCTCCATCGGCGTCGTCGGCTATGTGCCATTGGACGCAAAATCTTCCTATTACGGTTCGAAGGAAGACGACTGGATCCAGCTCTTCCCGAAGAACAGCGGCAACTGCGACGGCTGGGCAGGCTGGTGGCCCGACCCGATCATCCCGACCATCCGTTTCACTCTCAACGCCAACCAGACGCAGCCGCTTTGGATTTCGTTCAAAGCGTCGTCCAACGCCAAAGCGGGCAACTACCGCATTCATGTGAAAATCACCAACGGCAGCGAGATGTTATTCGTTCCGGTCCTTCTGACCGTCTGGGACTTCGCGCTCAAAAAGGACGCCACCTTCCCCGCCGTCTATGACTTCCGTTGGGACAACCGCTGGAACCGCCCGGGCCTCGACAACCGGGAGGTCAGACGCGCTATCTATACCTTATATAAAGAAAAGAAAGTCTGCCCGGACCATGTCCTCGCGGATCCCGTCTTCAAATACGACAACAAGACCAAATCCATCACGGCGGATTTCACGCTTTTCGACAAGGAGGCCGAATGGTATTTCGACGAAATGAAATTCCCGGTCGCCTACGCCCCTGGTTTCTTCTATCTCTTCGGATGGGCCTACCCGCCGAAGGCCATTTTCGGCGAACAGCCCTTCGAAGGCGAATTCCCATGGGCCAACAACGAGCCGCGCCACACGCTCCGCCCGGAATACATCAAAATCTACCAGACCTGCCTGAGGCTCTTCATGGACCATTGCCGTGAAAAAGGATGGGACGACAAATTCGTCCTCTACATCTCTGACGAACCGCACTACGGGCATCAATACGTCGTCGACCAGATGAAGGCCATCTGCTCCATGATCAAGGCCGTCGAGCCGAATCTGCCCATCTATTCCTCCACATGGACCCATTGCAAGGATTGGGATGGTTATCTTTCCCTTTGGGGCGCAGGCCATTACGGTTGCTTCCCCGAAGAAGAGATCAAAGACCGCATCAAGCAGGGCGACAAATTCTGGTTCACGACGGACGGCCAGATGTGCACGGACACCCCCTACTGCGCCATCGAACGACTCCTCCCGCACTACTGCAACAAATACGGCGCCGACGCATATGAATTCTGGGGCGCCACATGGTTCACCATCGACCCGTGGAAGTACGGCTGGCACGCCTACATCAAGCAGACATCCGCGCCTCACATCAAGCCGTCGTGGACGCGCTATCCCAATGGCGACGGCTATCTTATGTATCCCGGACTCCCCGTGTCGGATGGCAGGCCCATATCCTCCATCCGCCTCGAAGCCGCGCGAGACGGCGTTGAAGACTACGAATATCTCCAGAAAGTGAAATTCCTCCTCCGCGCGAAGGAGAACCGCCGCGCCATCGAAGCGCGTTCCATTCTCGAGGAGGCCTCCAATCTCATCGGCATGCCGTCCGCCGGCGGGCGTTTCAGCACGAAGATCCTTCCGGATCCGGACGCCCTCTACGTCCTCCGCTACCGCATGGGCAACTTCCTGAACCAATAAAGGCATTTTATACAAATAGATAAAAAAGCGCCTTGAAAAAAAACTTTGAAGAATAGAAAAAAAACATTTGCTTTTATTTATTGGCGGTATATTGTAGGATTCATTGATTAAGTGTGAGAGCTTAGCATTCGTGTCCCTTTGAGTTCGAAACAACAAAGAAGGAGTCTGCCATGAAGAAATTGATGCAATTCACACTGATCGAGCTGCTGGTCGTCATCGCGATCATCGCGATTCTGGCCGCCATGCTGCTCCCCGCCCTCGCGAAGGCACGTGAAAAGGCCTGCGGCGGCAATACCTCCGGCAAGGTCAGCGGCGTCTGGAACAAATCCATGAAGTCCTTCATGTGCCCGTCCGTCACCTACGACCGCGGCTACGGCTGCAACGGCACCGTCACGCCGTGGGGCAATTTCACCGCCACGAGCACCATCCGCAAGCTCGGACAGTACCCCAACCCCTCCTGGACGGATGTTTTCGTGGACGCCGCGAACTGCAGTTCGGACATCACC
>CACYQT010000024.1 GCA_902776645.1 uncultured bacterium
AGCTTAAAGCTTAAAGCTTAAAGCTTAAAGCAAATACTAAAACACTTAGCTAACAGCAGAAAGATTAAAGATTAAAGCAAATTCCAATCTCGCGTGGAGCTTGAAGCCGAAAGCTTAAAAACGATCATGCACTTTTGCATTTCGCTTTAAGCTTTTGGCTTTTGGCTTTTAGCTCTTAACATCACGCCTTGAGCTGCGGCATCGGGAAGTGCGTCGTCAGTTCGTTGACTTCCGCCTTCACCTGCGCGATGACGGCGTCGTCGTTGATGTTTTCCGCGACTCGCGTGATGAAATCAGCGATCTTCACCATTTCGGGCTCCTTCAGGCCGCGTGTCGTCACGGCGGGCGTGCCGACGCGGACGCCGCTGGTGACCGTCGGCTTCGCAGGATCGAACGGGATCAGATTCATGTTGACGGTGATGTCCGCGCGGTCCAACGCCGTCGCGAGATCCTTTCCGCTGACGCCTTTCGGACGGAGGTCGACCAGCATCAGATGGTTGTCCGTGCCGCCGCTGACGATGCGGAAGCCGCGTTCCGCCAACGCTTTGGCCAAACAGGCGGCGTTCGCCTTGATCTGCTTCTGGTAGGCCTTGAAATCGTCGCTCATGGCTTCCTTGAAGCAGACGGCCTTGCCGGCGATGATGTGCATGAGCGGACCGCCCTGCATGCCGGGGAACACTTTGGAATTGACGGCTTTAAGATACTGCTGCCTGCAGAGGATCAAGCCGCCGCGCGGGCCGCGCAGCGTCTTGTGCGTCGTCGTCGTCACGATGTCGCAGTACGGCACGGGGCTCGGATGCTCGCCCGTCGCGACAAGACCCGCGATGTGGGCCATGTCCACCATCAGATACGCGCCGACCTTGTCCGCGATGGCGCGAAGCCGTGGGAAGTCGATGATGCGCGGATACGCGCTGGCGCCCGCCAGAATCAGCTTCGGCTTGTTGTCAATGGCCAGCTGTTCAATCGTATCGTAGTTCAGCATCTCCGTTTCGGGATCGACGCCGTAGCCGACGAAATGGTACGTCGCACCGGAGAAATTCACCTTGTGGCCGTGCGTCAGATGGCCGCCGTGGTCGAGGCTCATCGCCAGAACCGTGTCGCCCGGCTGAAGCAACGCCATATAGGCCGCCATGTTCGCCTGGCTGCCGGAATGCGGCTGCACGTTCGCGGCCTCCGCTCCGAACAGCTGGCAGGCGCGGTCGATGGCCGCCTGTTCGATTTCATCCACATGGACGCAGCCGCTGTAGTAGCGCTTGCCCGGATAGCCTTCCGCATATTTATTGGTAAGGATGGAGCCGCAGGCCGCGCGGACGGCCGGCGACGCGAAGTTCTCGGACGCGATCAGTTCCAGTCCACGTTCCTGGCGGGAGCGCTCCCGCTCGATCATCCCGTAGATTTCCGGATCGGCATGGCGGAGAGCCGCCGTGTCATCGTAGGTCATTGTCTCGATCTTGTTCAGGCGGCGCGTATGGCGCTCCGCCTGGCTGTACGGCGTCGCCATCCATGCTTCGACGACTTTCAGGAATTCGTCCTTCGACATGCCGTTGCCGCCGCTGACCAGAATGTTCGAATTGTTGTGTTCGCGGGAGAGCGCCGCGCGTTCGGGGGCGAACGCCAACGCCGCGCGAAGGCCGTGGAAACGGTTCGCCGCGATTGACATGCCGATGCCGCTCTTGCAAATCAAGACGCCGCACGTGATCTCGCCTTTCAGCATGGCCTTGGAAACCTTCACCGCGTAGTCCGTGTAGTCGTCTTCCGGATCCAACGTCAACGGCCCCATGTCGACGACATCGATGCCGCGGCCTTTCAGCCACGCAACCAGCGCCGCCTTCAGTTCCAAACCGCCATGATCACTGCCGACGCCGACAATGTACTTGCTCGAATCGGCCTGCCAATCGCACATCCTACTACACATAAGATTCTACCGCCTTTGCTGTATCGCTCTTTAATTCCTGTGACATGAAAATCCATGGACGCATGTCCATTTCTCAAATCTATTTAATGTAATCGCAATACCCGAAAAAACAACATTTCTTTACAAAGCATAAGATGACATTATATTAATTAGTTCTGTTTTCGTTCTCTTAACTAGAAGGAAGCATTATCATGGACAAAACAACACCATATCCCAAAATCAACGCGCTGGAATGCAAATCCTGCGGCCGTTGCGTCGATGCATGTCCGAAACAGTGCCTTGAAATCGGCAATGAACTCAATGTCCGCGGCTACCGCCCCGTCGTCTACAAAGGCGAAGGCTGCATCGGCTGCGCGTCATGCTTCTACACATGCCCCGAACCGCACGCCCTTGAAATCCACATTCCCAAGAAGTAGGCATCCCTCCCGTTCATCGTCAACATTATACATTAAATAATATACGATTATGGCAACAACACTTCTAAAAGGCAACAAGGCCGTGGTCATCGGCGCCCTCTACGCCGGTTCGGACTGCTATTTCGGCTATCCCATCACCCCCGCTTCGGAAGTCCTCCATGAGGCTTCCAGCCTCTATCCCAAGCTCGGCAGGAAGTTCCTCCAGGCCGAATCGGAAGAGGCCTCCATCAACATGTGCTACGGTGCCGCGGCCGCCGGCCACCGCGTCTTCACCGCCTCCTCGGGCCCCGGCATCTCCCTCATGCAGGAAGGCATCTCCTACATGGCCGGCGCCGAACTGCCCGCCGTCATCGTCGACATCATGCGCGCAGGCCCGGGCCTCGGCAACATCGGCCCCGAACAGGGCGACTACAACCAAGTCGTCAAAGGCGGCGGCCACGGCAACTACAAGCCAATCGTCCTCGCCCCCAACTCCGTGCAGGAAATGTGCGACTTCACGATGCTCGCCTTCGAGCTCGCCTTCAAATGGCGCACCCCCACATACGTCCTCGCGGACGGCGTGCTCGGCCAGATGATCGAGCCCTTCACCTTCCCCGAAAAGGCCATCACCCCCGTCATCGACAATAAGAAGGCCGTCGCCGGAACGGCGGAGACGCGCGAAAATCTCGTCACCTCCATCTTCCTCAACTTCGACCAGCTCGGCAAGTTCAACGACTATCTCCAGGAGAAGTACGCGAAGATCGCCGCGGAGGAATCCCGCGTCGAAATGCAGAACTGCGACGACGCGGATGTCGTCCTCGTCGCCTACGGCATTTCCTCCCGTATCGCGAAGACCGCCATGGACCTCGCCCGCAAGGAAGGCCTGAAGGTCGGTCTCTTCCGTCCCATCACCCTCAACCCGTTCCCCGTGGAGCAGGCGAAGAAGCTCGCGAAGCATGACAAGATGACCTTCATCTCCGTCGAAATGAGCAACGGCCAGATGGCGGACGACCTCCGCCTCGCCATCGAGTGCGCCAAGCCCGTCAAGCTCGTCAACCGCCTGGGCGGCAATCTCATCGAACTCGACCAGGTCATGGACGCCATCCGCAAGGCCGCCAAATAACAGGGGAGACTACTACAATGGAAGAAAAAATCATCCGCACACAAGGCATCTACGCTGAATTCCCCCGCAAAGGACCGTCCGCCGCTCCGTCTGCCACGCACTACTGCCCGGGCTGCGGCCACGGCATCATCCATAAGCTGATCGCGGAAGCCCTGGCCGACTACGGCCTGCAGGACCGCGCCGTCGTCATCAGCCCCGTCGGCTGCGCCGTTTTCGCTTACTACTATTTTGACGCAGGCAACATCCAGGTCGCCCATGGCCGCGCTCCGGCCGTCGCGACAGGCGTCTCCCGCGCGCAGGACTGCGTCGTCGTCTCCTACCAGGGCGACGGCGACCTCGCGTCCATCGGCCTCAATGAAACGCTGCAGGCCGCCAACCGCGGCGAGAAGATCGCCGTCTTCTTCGTCAACAACACCGTCTATGGCATGACCGGCGGCCAGATGGCCCCCACCACGCTCATCGGCGAAAAGACCGTCACATGCCCGGACGGCCGCGACCCGCTCACGCAGGGCTATCCGACCCACATGTGCGAACTCATCAGCACGCTGAAGGCCCCCGTGTTCGTCGAACGCGTCGCCGTCTCCGACATCAAGAACATCCGCAACGCCCGCCGCGTCATCCGCAAGGCGATTGAAATCCAGAAGGAAGGCAAAGGCTACGCCTTCGTCGAAATCCTCTCCCCCTGCCCCACCAACCTCGGCAAGAGCTCCGTCGCCAACAACGAATGGATCAACACGGAAATGGTGAAGGAATTCCCGCTCGGGAACTACCGCGACAACACCGCCACGGCCGAACCCATCGTCCGCGCCAAGAGCGATTTCACGACGGAATCCCTCGAGAAGCTGTTCGACATCGCGAACATCCCCGCCACCATCGAACACAAGGATCCGAACTTCAAGGAGTCGCAGGTGAAGATCTCCGGTTTCGGCGGTCAGGGCGTCCTCAGCCTCGGCACCATGCTGACGCAGGCCGCGCAGGCGGCCGGCAAGCAGGTCACGTGGTATCCGTCCTACGGCCCCGAACAGCGCGGCGGCACCTCCAACTGCTCCGTCATCATCTCCGAAGACCGCATCGGCTCGCCCGTCGTCTATCATCCCGACCTGCTCGTCGCCATGAACCGCCCGTCGCTTGAAAAGTTCCAGAACGACGTCAAGCCCGGCGGCACGATCATGTACGACGCGATCATCGGCGACGTGAAACTGCCCGAAGGCGTCCGCGGCGTCGCGGTTCCCGCGCAGGAGCTCGCCATCCAGGCCGGCAATCCGAAAGGCGCGAACACGATCATGTTCGGCGTCATCCTCGGCCTCGGCCTCACCGGCCTGCCGGACACAGCCTTCCAGAGCGCCCTCGCGGCCTCCTTCGCCAAGAAGCCGAAGCTCATCCCGATGAACCTCGAAGTCCTCGCCTTCGCCCAGAAGTGGGTCAAGGAAAACGTGAAGTAACGACGGCCTCCCGTGGTAACGACGGCGTCCCGTGGTAACGACGGCGTCCCGCCGTCGGCAAAAATTCTTTCAAAAAGTTGATTTCCTAAAAAACAGAGTTATTTTAATAGTTTCTCTGTTTTCCGCGACATCCGTCAGGCCATCGGCCAGACGGATGCGCGATATCCCTAGACGCAAAGGAGGTGAATAAAAGCATGCCGTCAGAAATCAAGTGCCGCAAAGGCGAACCCGTCGAAAGAGCTCTTCGCAAACTGAAGAAAAAGCTCGATAAGGAAGGTACGATGAAGGAACTCCGTAATCGTCGCCACTACGAAAAGCCGAGCGAAGTCAAGAGACGTGAAGCCAAGCATCACTAATCGCCTCCTGAAGACATGAAAACGCCGCCATGACACATCGTCACGGCGGCGTTTTTTTGCATCCGCCCTTTGCGGCGGCGGAAGCAAACAGCGGCGTGAAAGGGCATCCATTCCAACGTTGAAGAACCTTCTTCATCCGCAAGAAAACGCATCCTGCCCTTTTTGCCTTCCAAAGCCCTTCTAATTTATCCTTTTGAATTGAAAATCCTTTCTTTGTCATTAAATTGTATAGTTAAGACTGTCTGTGTTTTTTCCATACCATAATTATAACAGGAGCTCCAAATGGCCAAGAAAGAAAAGAAAGAAGAAAAGAAGAAGCCGTCCGTCAACCTCTGGAAACGCGAACAGGGATGGGACAAGCTCGACAAGGACGAACTTGCCAAACTGGACGCCTATTGCGATGAATACATCGACTACATCTCCAACGCCAAGACGGAACGCCTCGCCCATGACATCGCCCTCCAGATGGCTGTCAAGAAAGGTTTCAAAAACTTCGACGAACTCGTGAAGGCCGGCAAGAAACTCAAGCCCGGCACGAAAGTCTACCGCTCCTGCTACGGCAAGACGCTCTTCCTCGCCGTCATCGGCAGTGAACCGCTTGAAAACGGCCTCAATCTCGTCGGCTCCCATATCGACTGCCCGCGCCTCGACCTCAAGCCGTCGCCGCTCTACGAAGACGACAAGCTCGTCCTTCTCGACACGCATTACTACGGCGGCATCAAGAAATACCAGTGGGTCACCCTCCCGCTCGCCCTCCATGGCGTCATCTTCAAGAAAGACGGCACGAAAATCCAGCTGGACATCGGCGAGAAGCCGGATGATCCCGTTCTGACCATCACCGACCTCCTCCCGCATCTTGGCCGCGACCAGGCCGGCAAGCCGCTCAGCACCGCCATCCCCGGCGAAGCCCTCAACGTGCTCATCGCCTCCCGTCCCATCGACAAGGAAAACGACGACAAGGAAGTCGGCGAAAAGACGAAGCTCCGCATCCTCAAACTGATGAAAAACACCTACGGCCTTGAGGAAGAGGATTTTGCATCCGCCGAAATCGAAATCACCCCCGCCGGCCCCGCCCGTCATCTCGGTCTGGACAAATCCATGGTTCTCGGTTACGGACAGGACGACCGCGTCTGCGCATTCGGCGCCGTCAAAGCCATTTTCGACCTGAAAGGCACGCCGTCCCGCACGGCTGCCGCCGTCATTTGCGACAAAGAAGAGATCGGTTCCGTCGGCCAGACAGGCATGGAATCCACCTTCATGGAAAACACCGTCGCCGAACTCGTCAATCTCACCGTCGACAAATATTCCGATCTGCTGACGCGCCGCGCCCTCGAACATTCCCAAATGCTCTCCGCCGATGTCTGCGCCCTCCACGACCCCGGCTTCGGCGATGTCTCCTCCCCCCACAACATGCCGAAGATCAACTGCGGCATCGCCCTCATGAAATACACGGGCGGCGGCGGCAAAGGCGGTTCTTCGGACGCGTCCGCCGAATTCATGTCCAAAGTCCGCACCATCTTCAACGACAACAAAGTCATCTGGCAGATGGGCGAACTCGGCAAGGTCGATGTCGGCGGCGGCGGAACCATCGCCCACTTCCTCGCCCACTACGGCATGAACGTCGTCGATTGCGGCGTCGGGCTGTTCTCCATGCATGCCCCCTATGAAACGGCCGGCAAACTGGATATCTACATGGGCTACAAGGCCTACAAGGCGTTCTTCGAATCAAAATAATTAATATATCGGACAGCCAACAACAAGAGGTAAGACATGCCGAAAATGAACAGAAGAGATTTTTTGGCGACCAGCGCCGCAGCCGGCGCGGGCTTCACCATCATTCCGAGCAGCGTTCTTGCGGGGCCTGGCCGCCGCGGCGCCAATGACAAGATCAACCACGCCATCATCGGCGTCGGCGGCATGGGCAGCGGCCATGTCGGCTACGTGCTCAACGATCCGCAGGCCAGGCTTGTCGCCGTCTGCGATGTCCGCAAATCCCGCCGCGAAGCGCAGGCCGCCCGCGCCAGAAAGGCCGGCCACGACTGCAAAGCATATCTTGACTTCCGTGAAATGATCGACAGCGAGGAGATCGACGTCGTCCACGTCGTCACGCCGCCGCATTGGCACGCCCTCCAGAATATTTACGCATTGAACGCTGGCTGCGACGTCTGGGCGGAAAAGCCCATGACGCGCACCATCGCCGAAGGCCAGGCCGTCGCCGACGCCGTCCGCCGCAACGGCCGTGTCTTCCGTTTGAACACGTGGTTCCGCCTCTACGGCGGCTTCTACGGCCTCGGTTCCACCGTCGATCCGCTCGCCCGTCTCATCCGCTCTGGCCTGCTCGGCTGGCCGCTGACCGTCCGCGTCTCCATGCACACGGGCTTCCATTGGAAAGCCTCCATGTGGATGGGCAAGATCGGTCTGCCGCCGCAACCCGTTCCGGATGATCTCGACTACGACCTCTGGCTCGGCCCCGCCCCGTGGAAACCCTTCACGGATCATCGTACACAGGGCTCCTTCCGCGGCTATTGGGACTATGACGGCGGCGGTCTCGCCGACATGGGACAGCACTATCTCGATCCCGTCCAGTACATGCTCGGCAAAGACGACACGAGCCCTGTCGAAATCGAAGCGACGGCGCCGTGGCCGCAGCATCCGGACGCGGTCGGCCTCTGGGGACAAGTCTATATGAAATACGCAGACGGCTGCAAGATCATCCTCGAATCCTGCGAATGGGGCGAACAGGAAACGAAGGGCAAGCCGTACATCGAAGGTCCTCTCGGAAAGGTCTATCCGGGCTTCCGCACGGAACCGGAATCGCTTGCGGCGCAAGTCAAATACCTGCCGGAGATGAAGCCCATGATCAAGGACTTCAACGTCTCCGTCCGTACCCGCCAGAAGTTCGGTCTGAACGAAATGAACGGCAACCGCTCCAACATTCTCGTCCACCTCGCGAACATCGCCATCCGCACGGGCCGCAAGCTGCACTTCGACCCTGTGACCATGCGCTTCATCAACGATCCGGAGGCCAACCGCCTCGCGGAACAGCCCATGCGTTCCCCCTGGAGCCTGATGTAACTCCCTTCCGCCACGTCACAAACAAGAGGTAAAAACGATATGAAATCACTGCTTTTCGCTTTAGCCGCCAGCGCCGCTGCAGCCGTCTCCGCGCAAAGCGCCATGAAACTGGCCTCCCAGCTTGAATGGGCCAATCCCGCAGACGGAAAGAAAATCGTCGTCGAACTCCAGAAACTCGGCAAGGAAGGCGTCAAGGAACTCGTCGCCAACTTGAAGGAAGCCAATGACAAACCGGTCGTGCAGGCCTCCTTCGCCCTGGAGTCGCTCGTCCAGTATTCGTCCCGCCCGGGAGCGGACGCCGAACGCGCCGCCCTCGCGGCCGCCCTCGCGGAGAACATTCCCGCCGCCGTCGATGACGTCGCCAAAGGCGTCGTCGTGAAGGCATTGGAACTCTGCGGCTCCGACGCGCAGGTTCCCGCCATCGTCCCGATGCTCGACAATCCGAAGGTCCGTACATACGCCATTTTCACATTGGTCCAGATCAATTCCGAAAACTCCCGCAAGGCGTTGCGTGACGCGGCCGCCAAGGCATCCCCCGAAGTCGCCCTCGAATACGCCCCCGCCTTCAACAAACTGAAAGACGCCGCGGCCGCCGACCTGCTCGTCAAGATGCTCGACGCCGCCAAGCCGCATCAGCGCTCCATCGTCTTCACGGCTCTCGCCAACATCGGTTACGCTCCCGCCGCCGATCTCATGCTCGCCGAACTGAAGGCCAAGACCGCCTTCCAGCGTGCCGCCGCATCCGGCGCCCTGTCCCTTCTTATTAATAATGTAAAGGACAAGGCCGTCGCCATCGATATCGCCAAGAAGTTCTATGACGCGCAGCCGGGCGAGGCCTCATTGACCGCCCTGCTGGATGCGCAAGGCCCCGAAGCCATGGTTGACAATCTGCTGGCGGCCGCCGCAAACGGCGACTTTGTCCGCCGCGAAGCCATGATGAAACTTCTGGAAGGACAGCCCAAGGCCATCGTCACCCCGAAGGCGATTGAAGCGGCCAAAACCGCCAAGCCGGAAGTCGCCGCCGCCATCGTCGGCATGCTCGGCAGAGCCGCCGATCCCGCCGCTCTTCCCTTTGTGACGGAATCCCTCGGCAACGCCAACGCCGAAGTCCGTGCCGCCGCCGCCGAAGCCATTACGTCTTTCGGCGTTGACAACGGCGTCAAGGAACTCGTCGCAAAACTCGCCGCCGCAACGGACAAGGCGGACATCAACGTTCTGAAGAACGCCCTCAGCTGGCAGCAGTCCGACACCTTCGCCGCCACTGCGGCCGCAGCCATCCCGCAGGCCACGAAGCAAGGCAAGATCGCCTTGGCGGAAGTTCTCGCCTCCCGCAAGGCCGTCGCGCAGAGCGCTCCTGTTTTCGCCATGCTCGCCGGCGACGCGGATGAAGCCAAAGCCGCCCTCAAGGCTTTGGAAGTCCTTGCCGTTCCCGCTGATACGCAGAAAGTTCTCGATTTCATGCTGAAGACGGAAAGCTCCTCCCTCCGCAAAGGCGCGCAGACCGTTCTGACGCAGGTCGCCCGCGTGGATGAAAAGGCTGCGCAGACCGTCGTCGCCGCTCTGAAGGACGCCCCCATCGGCGCGAAAGTCATCCTTCTGCAGACCATGCCCAAGATCGGCAACGCCCCCGCGCTGGAAGCCGTCGTCGCCAATTTGGACGCGCAGGACGCCGACCTCAAGAACGCCGCCGTCCGCGCGTTGGCCGATTGGCCGAATTTCGCCGCCGCCCCCGCGTTGGAAAAGATCGCCGCGCAGAAGGACAACGCCGTCCATCGCGTTCTCGCCCTCCGCGCCCTCATCCGTGTCTCCGCGCTGAAAGAAGGCAAATCCCCCGCGCAGATCGTCGAAAATCTGAAGAAGGCGCAGGCCCTCTGCATCAACAACGACGAACAGAAACTCATCCTCTCCGCCATCGGCGACATTCGTTCGGACGAGGCGTTGAAGGACATTGTCATTCCCGCGTTTGAAAATCCGGAACTCGTCGCGGAGGCTTCCGTCGCCGCCACGAACATCGCCTGCTCGCGCAACAACAACGACCGCGGCCTCCTGACGATGCCCGCCCGCACCGCCTTGGAACAGGTTCTTGCCAAATCCGGCAATGACGACCTCAAGGCCAAAGCGCAGGCCCAGCTCGGCAAGTTCCCGCCCGCCGGCGTGAACGTCGCCTTCGGCAAGCCCGTCAAGACCTCCTGCCCGCAGCAAGGCAACCATTCGCCTGAAAAAGCCGTCGACGGCATCATCACCCGTGACGCCTCATGGTTCGGCAACCAATGGCCCAGCTGGATCACCGTCGATCTCCTGCAGCCCGAAACCATCAATTTCATCAAGCCGACCTTCTACTGGGATGGCACGCGTTCCTACGCCTACACCATCGAAGTGTCCGATGACAACCAGAACTGGAAGAAAGTCGTCGACATGGCCGCCAACAAGGCGCCCGCGACGGAACAGGGCATCGCCCATGCGATCCTGCCCGCCGTCACCGCCCGCTACGTCCGCCTGAACATCCTGAAGAATTCCGTCAACGAGGCCGTCCATCTCGTTGAATTGGAAGTCTTTTCCCTGACCGGCAAGCAGCCGAAGGCCGCCGGTCCGAACCTTCTCTTCCGCCAGCCCGTCACGGCCGGCTCACAGCAGGAGGAGCATTACTCGCCCGACCGCCTGACCGACGGCAAGATCGGCAAGACGGATGGATGGCACACCGACCAGTGCCCCACGTGGATCACCGTCGACATGCAGCAGGTCGCTGAAATCGATACCGCCCGCGTGATCTTCTACTGGGACGGCAACCGCACCTACTCCTACAACATCGAAGTGTCCGAAGACAACCAGAAATGGACGAAAGTCGCGGATGTTCCGAACAACACCGTTCCGGCGGACGCGCAGGGCTTCGTTCACAAATTCAAGCCCATCAAAGCGCAGTATGTCAAATTGAACGTCACGAAGGGCGTCGGCCCCGGCCCCAACGGCAAATACGTCCATGTTGTTGAATTGGAAGCTTATGCGGCTGGAAAGGCTCCCGCGCAGTTCCCTGCGGCCGAAAAGCCTGTCATCAAGGCTCCGCCGCTCCCGCCGGCTGACAAGGATGGGTTCATCAACTTGTTCAACGGCAAGGACTTCACGGGCTGGATGGGCAGCGTCGGCGGCTACGGCATCGAAGACGGCGGCATCATGTTCTGCGACCCGAAGAAAGGCGGCAAGATCTTGACGCAGTGGCAGTTCTCCGATTTCGAGCTCCACTTCGACTTCCTGCTCAGCCTCGGTGCCAACAACGGTCTCGCCATCCGCGCCCCCGAAGAAGGCGATCCCGCCTACGTCGGCATGGAACTGCAGATCATCGACAACGACGGCTACAAGAAGCACAAGGGCGGCCTCGCTCCCTGGCAGCACCACGGCTCCATCTACGGCGTCGTGCCCGCCAAGCAAGGCGCTTTGAAGCCTGCCGGCGAATGGAACCATGAACACGTCATCGCCAAGGGAACGAAAATCAAAGTCATCGTCAACGACCAAGTGATCGTTGACGCCGACATCGCGAACATCCAGCAGACGGCGGACGGCAAAGGCCGCGCACGGCATCCTGGCCTCGACCGCCGCACAGGCCATATCGGCTGGCTCGGCCATGGCGATCTCGTCAAATTCAAGAACATCCGCATCAAACCGATCATGCCGTACGAAGACGAACCGATCAACGTCGCCCCCGAAGGCTACGTCCCGCTCTTCAACGGACGCGATCTCACCGGCTGGAAAGGCCTCTTGAAAGGCCCCGCCGACAACCCCGAAGTCAGGGCGAAGATGAACGCCGAACAGCTCGCAGCCGCCCAGAAGGAGGCTGACGAAGTGATGCGCGCCCACTGGAAGGTCGTCGACGGCGCCCTCCACTACGACGGCAAGGGCAGAAGCCTTTGCACCGTGAAGGACTACGCGGACTTCGACATGTACTGCGACTGGAAGATCACCGCCCACGGCGACTCCGGCCTCTACCTCCGTGGCGCGCCGCAGGTCCAGATCTGGGATCCGAACCAATGGAAGATCGGCTCGGGCGGCCTCTACAACAACCAGAAGAATCCGAGCAAGGCTCTCGTCATCGCCGACAATCCGATCGGACAATGGAACCGTTTCCGCATCAAGATGGTCGGAGAGCGTGTCTCCGTCTGGCTCAACGGCATTCTCGTCGTTGACAACACCGTCATGGAGAACTACTGGAACCGCCGCATTCCGATCTACCCCAGCGGCCAGATCGAACTGCAGCACCACGGCAGCCATCTCGAATTCCGCAACATCTACATCAAAGAACTCAAATAACCGATAATCATAACAGGGCGGCGGAAACGCCGCCCGCTATTTGAAAAATGCGCATCATACTCCAAGACTCATCCGATTTCCAAGAGCAACTGAAACCGTTGCTCAACCGCTCCGCCTTCGATCCGCAAATCGACAAAAGCGTCGCGCAGATTCTCGCCGACGTCAAAGCCAACGGCGACGCCGCGCTCGTCGAATACGCCAAACGGTTCGACCATGTCGATCTGACGCCCGAAACCTTCCGCGTCAGCCTGGACAGCGTTCCCGCCATCGACGACGAGACGATCCAGGCCATCAAGACGGCCGTGGACCATGTCTCCGCCTTCTCGCGGCAGCGCATCCCGCAGGCGTGGTCGTTCTCGCCACGCGAAGGCGTTACGCTTGGCGAGCAGTTCGCCCCGCTGGACCGCGTCGGTTGCTACATTCCGGGCGGCACCGCGCCGTTGATTTCGACGGTCGTCCATACGGTCGCCATCGCGAAAGCCGCCGGCGTGAAGGAAATCGTTGTGGTCACGCCACCTGCGAAAGACGGCAACATCAATCCCGCCGTTCTGAACGCCTGCAAAATCGCGGGCGCGACGGAAGTCTACAAGCTCGGCGGCGTCTATGCCGTCGCCGCCTTGGGGTATGGTACGCAGACCATCCGCAAAGTTCAAAAAATCGTCGGTCCGGGCAACGCCTACGTGACGGCGGCGAAGCGCCAGCTCTACGGCGAAGTCGCTCTCGATCTCGTCGCCGGCCCGTCTGAAATCATGGTTCTGGCAGACAAGACGGCCAATCCGGCCTATGTCGTGGCGGACGTCCTGTCGCAGGCGGAACATGGCTCAGGCCGTGAACAGGCCGTCTTGATTTCGACGGACAAGGAACTTATCACGAAAGTCCAGGCGGAGATCGCCGAACAGGCCGCAAAACTTTCCCGCGCGGAATGCGTCCAAAAAGTTTTGGCGAACGGCGTCTTCCTTATCGAGGCGAAATCGCGTGAGCAAGCCGCCGAACTCGCCAATTTCTACGCGCCCGAACATCTTGAAATCGATATGGAGAATCCAGAGGAAATCGCCAAAAAGATCACTTCCTGCGGCGCCATCTTCCTTGGTCCATGGACGCCTGAGCCCGTCGGCGATTTCGTCGCGGGGCCGTCCCACGTCCTGCCCACTGGCGGCTCGGGCCGTTTCTTCTCCGGTCTGACGGTCGAGACATTCTTCCGCCGCATGAGCGTCGTGAAATACGACCGCCCTGCCCTGATGCGCGATCTGCCTTATATCAAGACATTTGCGCGTAATGAAGGCCTCGACGCCCACGGCAATTCCGCCGCCATCCGCGAAACACGATAATTTCTTCTCATCCCATGTCTCAGGTCTAAGATTTGACGTGAGACATGAGACGTGAGACGTGCAAAAACTTTTCATTTCAACAAATTGCATCCATTAAATTTATGAATCTCCGTTTTGCCAAAGACCTGTCAGATTTCCTTTCACAGAAATACTCCGTCGCCAATCTGTCTATCGCTCCCGAGCTCTGCCCCGCGAATTTCGACGGCGATTTGACCATCAACTGCTTCATTCTCGCCAAACAGCTGAAGCAGAATCCGATGGCGATTGCCGCGGAAGTCCAGAAATATCTGGCGGAGCATCCGGACATTGAAAAGGCGGAACTCGTGAAGGCGTTCGTCAACGTCACACTCAACGCCGCCGCCCTTATGCGCGACACAGTCCAGACAGACGGCCAGATTCTGGCGGATGTGAAACTGCCCGAAGCGGAACGCCGCAGGATTCTCATCGAATTCTCCGCACCGAACACGAACAAGCCGCAGCATTTAGGCCATGTCCGCAACAACTGCGTCGGCATGGCGACGGCGTCCATTCTGGAGGCGGCAGGCCATGAAGTCGTCCGCATCAATCTCGTCAACGACCGCGGTATCCACATCTGCAAATCCATGATCGCCTACCAGCGTTTCGGCAACGGAACCACGCCCGAACAAGCAGGCAAGAAAGGCGACCATCTCGTCGGCGATTTCTATGTCGCGTATGACAAAGAGTACCGCAAGCAGTTGAAGGAACTGCGCGAAGCACATCCCGAACTGGCGGAAAAAGACGACGACGAACTGTTCCTCCAGACGGAAATCGGCCGCGCCGCGCAGGACATGCTCGTCAAATGGGAAGCCAATGATCCGGAAGTCCGCAAACTCTGGAACATGATGAACCAGTGGGTCTTCGACGGTTTCGCGGAAACCTACAAACGCATGGGCGTCGCCTTCAAACATACCTATCTTGAAAGCCAGACCTACAAACTTGGAAAGGACATCATCCAGAACGGTCTTGAACGCGGCGTGTTCAAGAAACGCGATGACGGCGCCATTATCATCGAATTCGCCGATCCGTCCCTTGGCACGAAGGTCGTCCTCCGCAGCGACGGTACGTCCGTCTATGTCACGCAGGATATTGGCACGACGTTGCTTAAGCAGAAGGATTTCAATCCGGACCAGCAGATCTGGGTTGTCGGAGACGAGCAGATCCGCCATTTCAAAGTCCTTTTCGCCATTCTGAAGGCTCTCGGCTACCAGTGGGCGGACAAACTTGTCCACATGGCCTACGGCATGGTCAACCTCCCCTCCGGCAAGATGAAATCACGCGAAGGAACGGTCGTTGACGCAGATGATCTGATGGACGAAATGGAAGATCTCGCCCGCCAGGCGACGCTGGAAAAGGCCGGCGAAACGCCGCCCGACAATTTGGACGAACGCGCCCATGTCATTTCGCTGGCGGCCCTCAAGTTCATGTTGCTGAAGGTCAATCCAAAGACCACCATCATGTTCGATCCGCAGGCCTCCATCAAATTCGAAGGCGACACGGGACCGTATGTCCTCTACGCCTATGCACGAATATCCTCCATGCTCCGCAAGGCGGCGGACATCGAACTGCCCGCTCCTGATTGGTCAAAACTCACGGATGCCGCCGAACGCAAGCTCGCCATTCGCTGCGCGACCTTCCCCGAAGCCATCCAGAAGGCCGCCCGCGAACTCGACAGCTCGACGGTCGCCTCCTATCTGCTCGATTTGGCGAAAGACTTTTCCACGTTCTATCGCAACTGCCCTGTTCTCAACGCCGAAGAGCCTTCGCTGAAAGCAGCCCGCCTACAGTTGTCCGCTCGCGTTCGCGACATCCTCCGCGCGGGGCTTTCCGCTCTCACCATCAACACGCTAGAATCCATGTGATACGCAACGGGAAGGGCCGCTCCTACAGGATCGAAATATCGCGGACACGCGAGAGCGTGCTCCTCCCCATGCAACTGCAATCCGTTATGTTCATTCCATACCACAACCAACCGACGGAGATGACAATGATTTCTTGTAGGAAGATCCATGCTCTTGTACGAGCCATTGCCAGAAAGCTCCATGCTTTTATGCGGGTGACGACATTGTTTGCGGTTGCAACGATTCACGCTGAAGAGCAGTCTGAAGTCACACCTGATATCTCCACACCAGAAAAAGACGCCATTTCCAAATCTGAGAAAAGCCATGTTTCCATACCTGAATGGCTATATAGTTATAACCTTGGCATTATGAGACTTGGCTTCTATAATACAAAGCCAGGAGGATTGCTTGAAATCGGCCTATACAACAATGCGTCTTCCCATCATCATCCTCATGACTTTTTCATTCTTCCAGATACGTTGTTTCAATTAGGTGTCGTAAACGGCGGTAATAATCTAACTTCTTTCCGCGTCGGTATTGTGAATCTGCATGGAAATGTCTCGCATTCAGGTATTGACCTTGGGATTTACAACCACAATACCTGGGGATGGCAAATTGGCCTTCTGGGATCTGCACAATCACGTAATTTGCAAACCAATCTTATCAATTATGGCGCTAATGGTCATGAAGGCATTCAAATCGGAGCGCTCAATATCAGTCAAAAGGCGAGACACGATTCTCCTCAATTGGGCCTTATCAATATTGCCCCCGGTTCGTCAGAAGGCCAATGCGGTCTTTTGAACATAGCATATTCGAAAAGTGCTAATAGTGATACGACTCAAATCGGCTTAATCAACATTGGCATATATAAAAGCGATTATCAATTTGGACTAATCAATATCAGTACCAAATGGACAAGAAGCTTCGGCCTTCTGAATTTCAGAAATCGTTTTCCCTTTGTCACTCCCATATTTGGGCCCTGGAATATTCGTTCAATTGATCAATGGTTTTAGTTTTCTGTAAATCGACAGCCATTTATCAGTCCATGCCTTTTGATGGTGACAAGGATGTCATCTTTTTACGCTAAATGTTATCCAAACTCGAAAACAATCTGGCATACGCGGTGGGCACATTGCTCTTCTGGCGGATCGTGGCGGCGGTCATCTCCGGCACTCTGCTGGCGTTGGCGTTTCCGCCGCTGAACTGCAGCATTGCCGCCTGGTTCGCCATGGTGCCGATCATTTTCGCGCCGCAGCCGCGCTCCATCCGCCAGCGGCTGTTTGTGGGCTATGTCTTCGGCTACGTCCATTTCGCCATCAGCCTTTTCTGGCTGAATGAAGTCGGTTTCGGAGCAGGCTTTCTGCTGTCCATCTGGTGCGCCCTTTTCCCGATGGCATGGTATTGCCTGCTTTGCAGCCTGCTTGTCGCATTGAAGGATCCCAAAGCCGCCAAAATTCCGGGCGAATCCATCCTGTTTATCCGTCCAAACCGCACGCTGGCAATTCTTTCCATCACCGGAGCGGCTTCATGGACGGCCCTTGAATGGATACGCTCATGGCTGTTGACCGGATTTTCATGGAACCAGTTGGGAATCAGCCAGTTCAAGCGTTATGGCCTCATCCAGACCGCCGCCTGGACAGGCCCCTATGGCGCGTCATTTCTCATCGTTCTTGTCAACATGGTTCTCGCCGCGGAACTCGCGCAAATCGCGTGGATGATTCTTGCGCACCGCCGTCGAAACTTTCCATGGCATTTCGCCACGTTATTCGTCTTTCTCATTCCCGTCTGCATCGTCGCCAATCTGCCGGAAAAACTGGTCGAGCCCAACACGCCGGCTCTGGACACGCTAGTCGTCCAGCCTGATCTTCCGCAGGCCCGCATCTGGACGGAGGAGGACTATCTTCACGCCATGGATGTCCTCCAGAAACTGACGGAAAGCGCCTTGAAATCAACGGAAAAGCAACCGGACGTCGTCATGTGGCCGGAATGCGCCGTGCCCGCCCCGCTGAACTATCCGGACTACCGCTTCCGCCGCAACAACTTCCTGAAGCAATTCAATTCATTGTTTCTGATCGGCGCGACCCATCTTCGCCAGCCATCCCGTGACGTCAAGGAGCCGAACGTCTTCAACTGCGCCTTCCTCATCGATCCGCAAGCGGATTACATGAAAACCGTCTTCGATCCGGCGGACCATGTCGTCGACTACTACGACAAAATCCACCGCGTCCCATTCGGCGAATTCACGCCATTCGGCAAATACCTCCCATGGCTCGTCGAACTCATCGGCATGGGACGCGATCTGACGCCTGGCAAATCCTTCCATATCATTGACTTGCCGAACGGCGCCCATGCCGGCGTCAACATCTGCTTCGAAGACGCCTTCCCCTACATCAGCCGCGAATTCGTGAAAAATGGCGCCAACATGCTGATGACCATCACAAACGACTCGTGGTACAACCGCTCCTGCGGCGCGCAGCAGCACATGGCGCATGTCGTCTTCCGCGCCGTCGAAAACCGCCGTCCGTTCCTGCGTTGAGGCTCCAACAGCCACTCCTGCCTCATTTCACCGAACGGCCGCATCCATGGCATGCTGCGCGACGACGCCAACAATTCCGATTTCATCGCCGCCACACGTTTCTACAACGTTCCCGTCAAAGACTGGGGGACGACATTCTACACGCGTCATGGCGACATTTTCGCGCGGTTGAACGCGCTGATCGCCCTCTCCGCCGTCGTCTGGCTTTCGCATGGATGGTTGCAGATTAAAAAAGCCCGCCTCAAAGCGGTGGAACCCAATACGAAGGCCTCGCCAAACGTTACGAATAAACGTTCCAAGAAATCCTGAAACAACCATCCAATACGCTGCAAAAGCGACTTTCACGAACCATGTCAGAAAAAAGCGGCTTCCTGCCAGTCAACAACCGATTCATCTACGGCACGGCATTCCTTCCTGAACAGCCCGCGCAAGCGGCCTTGCTCATCATCGATCCACTAGCGGAGGAAAAACGGGCGGCGTACCGCATGTTCGTCAGGCTCGCCAGAACGCTCGTCGACAAACAAATCGCCTCCTTCAAATTCGATTTGTCCGGCATGGGGGACAGCTCCGGCAGTCACGGAGAAGCCACATGGGAACAGTGGCTGGAAGATTCCAAGACAGCGGCGGAATCGCTGATGGAAGATTCTGGAACGCAGAATCTTGTCATTCTTGGTGCGCGCGCGGGCGCCCTTTTGGCGGCGCAAGTCGCCGCCGAATTGAAGGCGAAGCGGCTCATTCTCGCCGAACCGATCGTCTCCGGCGAAGATTTTCTCCGCGATCTTGAACGCCGCCAGGCCATCAAAGACATGGCCGCAGGCGTCACCGCCCAGACGGAAGACGCCCAGACCCGCTGGTCCAAAGGCGAGACCGTTGATTTCGCGGGATTTACATTCAACGCCAAACTGGCCGAATCCATCAAAAGCGTCAAGCTGGGAGAACTGGTCGAACAGCTCAAATCCGCCGGATGCGTCGTCAAAGGAATCCGCGTCTCCGCCTCCAAGAAACTGCCGCCCGCCTGGGCGCCGTTCGCGGACGATACGGTCGTCGTCGCGGACAAGCCTTTCTGGGGGCAGCTCGACTACTATGAATCCGATTTCGTCAACAACGCCATCATCGAGGCGATGTAATTCCCTGTCCATCCACCTACACCATAATATATAAAGCCATGCGCCTTCTAAAATATTTTTTCATTGTCATCGCAGCCGTCGTTTTCGCCGGCGATACCATCCGTCCAGGCCTGGAGCCGACGGAAAACGAATACCGCATCGAAAACGCCGTCGAGGAGAAACTCGTCAACGCCATCAAGCAGCCGCTGCTGGACGGCTTGGACGTAAAAGACGCCTTGCAGGACTGGTTTGACGGACGGCTTCTGGATTCGCAGGACAAAACTGCGGCGGCCGTGAAAAAATGGCAGGAAGGCCTCACGAAACTGAAGGACCTCAAGCCGTTGCCGATTCCGCAGTGGAAGCCCATACCGGACGCCAATCTCAAAAAGCTCCAGAAATTCAAAATCACAGGCCATTCGGATGTCACGATGTTCGTCGTCCAGTGGGAGGTCGACAAGCTCACGCAATACGGCATTCTCATGTATCCAACGACGATGGAGGACGGCGCGGAATATCCGTTGATCCTCTATTGCCACGGCGCAGCCTTCGGCGTTCCCGTCAACTTCTGCGGATGGCTGGCCGAAATCGCCAAACGCGGCTACGTCATTATCGGCCCCGCCATGCGCGGCGAACCGCTCTTCCAGATGGACATTCCTGTCAAAGGCGAAGTCCGCACATGCGAAGGCGATATCGAAAATCTTGACGGCGAAGTCAACGACTGCCTGTCCATGGTCGCCGCCGCATGGAAGCTCCCGTTCGTCAAAAAGAACGAATTCGCGATGATCGGCCACAGTTTCGGTTCAGGCGTCGGCCTGCTGGCCGCCGCCCGCGCAAACGAACAGTGCAAGGCGGTCGTCAGTTATGACGCATGGCTTGTCAATCCGCAGCGTTTCTACTGGGACCGCATGGCTCGCCGCGCCAACAACTGGCTGTCATGGGCGGACTTCTGCAACCATCCCGTCGAAGAGCAGCTCGCGGGCCTCATGACGCGCAGCATCGTCCACAACGCCCAGAAGCTGAAATCACCGTTGCTGTTCTTCATCGGCGGCGCCTATCAAGGCAGCGTCTTCCATCAAAGCCATGACGACCTGCACAAACGCCTCAAAGCGTTCAACATCCCCTACACATACGAAATCGTGCCAGACGGCAGCCACAACTTCGTCCTCTACGAAGGCACCGCCCCCGCCCTCCACGCCTTGAAAATCCAGACGGAATTCCTCAACAAGCATTATCCTCCCCTCAACACAAAGAAGGAGGACAAATAACATGTCCAAGCTATCTTCAGAAGCAATCGTCGCCGCAGGCGTCCGTGAAAAGGCCGTTGCATTCGCCGTTGACGGACAGCAGATCAACGGCATCCTCTCGACGCCGGATAACGGCTCGCCGAAAGGCGTCATCGTCTTCTCCCACGGTTGGAGCGGCTTCCGGGCCGGTCCGGCCGACCTGTTGACCAATCTCGCGCGGACGTTCGCCGCCAACGGCTACGCCTCCATCCGCTTCGACTACCGCGGCCGCGGCGAAAGCCAAGGCGACGGCCTGAACGCGTCGCTTGTCACGATGGCGGACGATCTCGTCGCCGCCGTCGCCGCCGCCAAGGCCGAGACCGGTTTCGACAAGCCGATCCTCTGCGGACTCTGTTCGGGCGGCAACGTCGTCGTCGGGACGCTGAAACGCATTCCGCAGACGAAAGCGCTCCTTCTCATGTCCGTCTATCCGTTCTCAGACGGCGACGCATTCGGACGCGACATCCACCGCACATTCCATTATCTGGCGGTCTACTGGCAGAAACTCTGGCGGAAAGACACGTGGTCGCGCTTCTTCAAAGGCGACGTCTCGTTGAAATCCGTCTGCAATGTCATTTTCGGACATTTTCTCAAACGCGGCGCCAACAAGAAAAAAGAGGAAGGCGCCGCCGCTCAGACAACAGAAGACGGGAAGAACAAGCTCCCCAAGGCGGCGAAGGCCGCCGCCGTCGAAAGCCGTTCGCAGGGCAAGGAGCCGCCGAAAAAACATCTGGCGAACTTCCGCCCCGATCTGCCCGGCATCATGCTCTACGGCCTCGCCGATCCGGATGCGGCCGCCGCCATGAAATACTTCGGCGACTACATCAACGAACACAAACTACCCATCCAGACACACACCATCGAAGGGGCGAACCACAACTTCTCCTCCGCCGAATGGCGTCAGACCATCGAGCAGAAAATGCTCTCCTTCCTTGCGGAACTCCCCTGAAGCGCACGAAACCAAACGGTCCCGTCACTTCAAGGCGTCCTCCATCTCCTTGTTCTTCCGCTGCTGGATGTTCTGAATCTTGTTCTGCATGTTCTGCTTCGCCTTCAGCTGCGTCGCGCCGATGCCGTAGTTCACGACGGAATTCACGTCATCGGCCACAGTACGCCTCTGCGGCTGTTGCTGCGGCTGCGGCTGAGGCTTCTGCTGCACGACCTGCGGTTTCGCAGGCTGAGGCTTCTGCACCGTCTTCGTCTGCTGCGGTTTCGGAGAGGAGTCTTTCTTCGACTGCGCGTTTTCAGACGGCTGCAACGACAAATCGCAGCCCGTCCCGCAGACAACCGCCGCCAGCATCAGGCATAAAATCTTCTTTTTGCTGTTCTTCATTGTAGAAACCTTTCAGTTTGTAGTTATAATAAAAAAGCCCGGCACGCCAACTTGATTAAGGAGAGAGAAAGGGTATGATTGACATTGGCGTGCCGGGCAAATCCTTTGATTTCTCGACATGAAACGCCAAATGTCTAAATATATTTTACAAAAATACATTTTTTTCATAATATTTTATAACATTTGGCTCATTTTTCCAGACTTTTTTTGATTTTTTCTTCGATATTTAACAAAACACCCTATGCAAACAGCCCTCGTCATCACAGGTCCGACCGCCACCGGCAAGACAAAACTCGCCGTCCATCTCGCCAGACGCTTCGGCGGGGAGATCATCAGCGCGGATTCCAGGCAGGTCTACCGCCACATGGATCTCGGCACGGGAAAGGATCTGGACGAATACGGCGACGGAGCGGACCGCATCCCATGCCACCTGCTCGACGTCGTCGATCCGCAGGAGGATTTCCATCTCAAGAAATTCATCGAACTCGCGCTGGCGGCCATGGACGGCATCCGTTCACGCAACCGCCTGCCTGTCATCGCGGGCGGCACGCCTCTCTACGTCAACGCTCTCATCCGCGGCTACGACCTCCCCGGCGGCGAACCGGATCCGCATTTGCGCGAAGAACTGCAATCGCTTTCCCATGAACAGCTAATGGCACGCCTCCAAGCCGTCGCCACGCCGGAGTTTCTCAAACGCGTCGACATCACGCAGGATAAACGCATCATCCGCGCCATCGAAATCGCCCTTTCGCCACAAGCGGAGCCAATCCATGCCGAACCGCTTGACAATCCGCTCGTCATCGCCCCCTACTATCCGCGCAAGACAGTGCGCGAACGCATCGAAATCCGTCTGGACGAACGCCTTAAGCTCGGTCTCGTGGAAGAAGTCCGGATGCTTCACCAAAATGGCGTTTCATGGGAGAAACTCGATTGGTTCGGTCTTGAATACCGATATGTTTCACGCTATCTGAAAAATGAATTGACATTTGATCAAATGCGCACCGAGCTTCTCGCCAAAATCCGCCATTTCTGCAAAAGCCAGGACATCTGGTTCCGCAAAATGGAGCGGGAAGGCATTGCAATCCACTGGATTCCGGAAGGCGATACGGCGACGGCGGAATCGCTTGTCGCACGCTGGCTCGCCCATGAACCGCTGCCGAAGCCATTCATCCGCCTTGCGGACATCACCTATTCCACAAAATAATTAGCACTTTGCCTTTTCTGCATTAAATTAAATAGTTTGTCTGTATTCCACCAATCCCATCTTGTAAAGATTTGCCAACATGCCCATCATTGCGTACATCGTCAGCCTCGGCTGCGCTAAAAACCTAGTCGATACGGAAGTCATGTGCGGCGCTCTCGTCGCCAATGGCTGCCTGCTTGCCGAAAATGAAAATGACGCGAACGTCATGCTCATCAACACCTGCAGCTTCATTCTGGACGCGCGGAAGGAAGCGCAGGAGACCATCGAGGCCGCGCTGAAATGGAAACGGCGCGCGCGGAAATCACGCCGCATGGTCGTCGTCGCGGGATGCCTTGTCCAACGCAACCCGAAGGAGACCAAAGAGCGCTTTCCGGACGTCGATCTGTTCATCGGACTGGATGACGTGCCCAACGCGGCCAAGCTCATCATGGCCGCCTTCGACAAGCCGGAGACAACGCAACCGCTTCCGCAAGGAGGACTTCCGACATACCTTTATGATCATACGGCCCCCCGTCTGACCGTCACGCCGGAGGCGTTCGCATATATCAAAATCGCCGAAGGCTGCGACCACCGCTGCGCCTTCTGCGCCATTCCGACGTTTCGCGGCCGCCAGCGCAGCCGCCAGCCGGAATCCGTCGTCGAAGAGTGCAAACAGCTTCTCGCGCAAGGCGTCAAGGAAATCAATTTCATCGCGCAGGATTCATCCCGCTACGGCACGGACCACGCCAATGGAGACTCCCTCGCCAAGCTTCTGCAATTATGCGATGAACTGGAAGGCGATTTCTGGATCCGCGTGCTCTACACGCATCCGCTGTACGTCACGGACGAACTCTTCCAGACGCTCGCGCATTCACGGCATGTGGTCCCCTATCTGGACATGCCCATCCAGCATGTCGCCACATCCGTGCTGCAAGGCATGCGCCGCGGCATGACAGGCCCGCAGACGCAGGAGCTACTGCGCCATATCCGCAAGGACTTTCCGGAACTCACCCTCCGCACGACCGTTCTCGTCGGCTTCCCCGGCGAAACCGAGCAGGACTTCCAGGAGCTTCTGGATTTCATCACGGAATTCCAGTTCGACCGTCTCGGCGCCTTCGCCTTCTCGCCGGAAGCCAATACGCCGGCGGCGGAAATGAAAGACGGGCTCGTTCCGCCGGAAATCGCGGAAAAACGCAAGCAGCTCATTCTGGAAACGCAGCGAGGCATCTCGCTAAAACGCAACAACACGTTGATCGGGAAAGAAATACGCGTCCTTCTCGAGCAACAGGAATCCGCCGCCAATTGGCTTGCGAGAAGCGTGGCGGACGCACCGGACGTGGACGATGTCATCCATGTCTCCGTCAAAAACAGAAAATCGGCCAGACCGCGTTTCACGACCGTCCGCATCACAAATGCCGGCGACTATGAATGCGAGGGGAAGGAAGTCTGACATGACAGCCCTTTATATACCATATAAAAAGAACCACAGGAGGAGAGAAAAATGATGCTTCGCACGACAACAAACAAGCCGTCTCAAAACAAAAAGAGCGTGAGTATTCCAAACGACAAGGGAAAAGGACGGGCCATCGTCGGCCTGTTGATCATTCTCGCGCTGCTCATCGCCGCACTGGCCTACAGCATGCGCGTCTGCTGGAGAAAATTCTACATAGAAAACCCTGAACTCAACGTGCAGGAAATCATCGTCACCGAAACGCAGAACTACTCCGGACCGAAAGTGGACGGAAAAGTATCCATCCATACCATTCTTTCCGAACTCGGCGTGGAAACGGATCTGAACAACAACATCATCGATCTGGACATCCGGCAGATCCGCGAACGCCTCGAACAGGAACCGATCCTCAAAAACATCGAAGTCCGCAAGATCATGCCCCATACGCTGTCCATCAGCTTTGATGAACGCACGCCGCAGGCAGTCGTCTTCTGCGGACGGAAAAGCTGTTACATCGACCAGGACGCCATCGTCCTCCCGCTGCGCCACAACGACGACACGCAGATGAAATACGACACGACGGGCCTCCCGATCATCACCGCCGTCCAGAATCCGGACGCGTTGACGCCCGGCCATCATGTGACGGACAAATTCATAGACGCATCGTTGGACCTGCTGCGCAAAATCCAGACGCATCCCGGAAACAAATATTTAAAAATCAAACAGATACAAATATCTTCACAGGACGAGCTCCTCATCACCACCGTCACCCCCCTTCCCGCCTCGAACGTCTTCGCGCCAAACGCCACCGTCATCTTCCCCGTATTCGGCATGAACGACGCCGTCGCGCGACTCTTCCATATCGCGTCCAAATACAACAAGCAGTCGCCCATCCAGAAACTGGACGTCTCCTATAAAATCAATATTCCGTTGAAAACACTGGACAACCAGCAATAATACCACCCCAGCAAGAGACACGCCATGACGACACTCTCATTCCACAACTCCCTGACACACCGCGTTCAAGAGTTCAAGCCAATTGAAAACGACCATATCGGCCTGTACACATGCGGCCCCACCGTCTATAATTTCGCCCACATCGGCAACTTCAGATGCTACGCCTTCGAAGACATCCTCAAAAGGACTCTTCGCTTCTTCAATTTCAACGTCAAGCATGTCATGAATCTGACGGATGTCGACGACAAGACCATCCGCGGCTCCCGCGCCGCCCACATCCCGCTCAACGACTTCACGCAGAAATACAAGGACGCCTTCTTCCAGGATATCAAGACGCTCCGCATCGTCCCCGCGGACGTCTATCCCGCCGCGACGGCCCATATTCCGGAGATGATTGAAATCATCAAGGCCTTGTTTGAAAAAGGCATCGCCTATCAGGCGGAAGACAAGTCCATCTATTTCTCCATCGCCAAATGGCCCCGCTACGGGCAGCTCGTCCATATCGACCATGACCAGATGAAGGTCGGCGCCCGCGTCTCCATGGACGAATACGCCAAGGAGTCCGTCGCGGATTTCGCCCTGTGGAAAGCCTATGACGAAGCCGACGGCGACGTCGCGTGGGATTCGCCGTGGGGCAAGGGACGCCCGGGCTGGCATATCGAATGCTCCGCCATGTCGTCCAAATATCTGGGCAAGACGTTCGACATCCATTGCGGCGGCATCGACAACATGTTCCCGCACCACGAAGATGAAATCGCGCAGTCCGAAGCCGCGAACGGCGTGAAATTCGTCAACTACTGGCTCCATTGCGCGCATCTGATGGTCGATGGGCAGAAGATGTCCAAATCCCTTGGCAATTTCTACACGCTGCGCGACATTCTGGACAAAGGCTACACGGGCCGTGAAATCCGCTGGGTTCTCATCGGCACGCATTACCGCCAGTCTCTCAACTTCTCCTTCAAGGCTTTGGATGACGCGCGCGTATCCCTCCAGCGGCTGGACGCGCTCCGTTCGCGTCTGCTCGAAAACGCGGCCGTCGCCGACGACAAGCAGGACGCGCAGGTGGACGAACTGCTCAAAAACGCCATTGACGCCTTCGGCGCCGCCCTCGCGGACGATCTGAACATCTCCGCCGCTCTCGCCGCCGTCTTCGACCTCCTCCGTGAACTCAACAAGCTGATGGACGAAAAACGCTGCCTCGGCGTCAACGCCAAAAACGCCTTGGAGACCATCAAGAAGATCGACACCGTTCTCGCCGTCTTCGAGCCGGACCAGGACGATTCCGTTCCCCCCGAAATCCAGAAGATGGCCGAAGACCGCCAGGCCGCCCGCAAGGCGAAGGATTTCGCCACGGCCGACGCCCTCCGTAAACAGCTGGACGAACTCGGCTGGGTCGTCGAAGACACGCCCAAAGGTCCGCGCGTCAAACGGAAATAACCAACTGCTTTGCCAAGTTAAAATCTAAATAAATAATTCAATATTTTCTAAAACATCTAGAAATTCTAGAGCATCTAGCGCTTCTAGAAAATCTAGTAAAAAACAAACATGCTTTTCTACGCGACGTTCATCTCCGGCTTCGATCCATTGGTTGCAAAACTGATGCATCGTGACGGGATGGACGTCGTTCGCTTGATGGACGGCGCCGTGGAGTTCGAATCGAAAACGATTCCAGCAGACATCCCCTACCTTAATAATATATTCATCGTCCTCCGCCGTCTTTCACATACCAATCTGAACAAGCTCGCACAGGATGTCATCGCGAATCAGACTGAACGCATTCCGTTCAAGCCCAAAAACTTCCGCGTATTCGTCTCGCAGGAGAACGAACTTGTCTCCCTGCCGGGCGGTCTCATGCACGACGTGGTCGAGACCTTCACGCGAATCTCCCGTTCGCCATTCTCGCCGCGGCAGGCCGAAGCGGAATTCTGGCTTCTCGCACGCAGCGAAGGCGTCTCCTACTGTCTCTACCGCCTGACATCCGTCAAAAAGCATTGCGCAAAAGGCGAACTCCGCCCGGAGCTCGCCACGCTGCTCTGCGAATGCAGCGATCCGAAAGACGACGACATCATGCTCGACCCGTTTGCCGGATCTGGCTCCATCCCGTTCGCGCGCAGCCGTTTAAGGGCATCCTTCCATGGCATTTTCGCTTCCGAGATCAATGCGGAGCTTGTGGAAGCCATCAAACGGAAGGCGCGTAAAATCCCAAACGGCAAAATGCAGCGGTCCTTTTTCGTCCGCCAGCAGGATTTTCTCTCCAACACGTTCCAGCCGGACTACTTCTCCGCCATTGTCACGGATCCGCCATGGGGCATCTACGAGCCTGTCCCCCATGACTTCTATCCATCTGTCCTCAAGGAATTTGCACGTATTCTCAAGCCGAATGGACGCCTTGTCATGCTGACCGCCTATCCAGACGTCTCCAGCATGATGCCGCCGTCGTTCAAACCGGTATCGGAATACCATATTCTAGTCTCCGGCCAGAAAGCGACCGTTTTTTCATGGAGAAAGTCACCTTGAATCAAAATATTTTCATTCAAACCACCGGAATAAATTTATGACGAACCTTTTTACATATATATTATCTATTTTTGCATTTCTCCACCCACAAGATAAAGAAACGACGATGAAATTCCCTGAAAACATCAAAAACATCGGCATCACCTCCCTTTCCGGCATACCGAACAAAGAACGCCTGGCCATCGGCTGCGAACGCCTCAAAGCGTTGGGATTGAATCCAATCCAGGCAACGGTCCAAGCTCCGCCACAGCGTTATCTGGCCGCTCCGGACGAAGAGCGCATCCGCCAGTTCCATGAACTGCTCGCCAATCAGGACATGGACGCCATCATCATGGCCTGCGGCGGCTACGGCTCCTCCCGCATCGTCAATTCACTGAATTGGGAGTTGATCCGTTCACGCAACATTCCCATCGTCGGCTATTCGGATGTCTCAGGACTCCATCTGGCCGCTCTTAAGCATGGCTGCCGCAACCATGTCCACGGCCCCATGGTATCCGCCGGAATCGGCGCAAAGCTCGACACGCCAGAACGTAAGGCCGCCTATGAGAAGACGATGCAATCCCTCTGTAACGTGCTTTCAGGCGAGAAAAACCTTCTTCCGCCGGACGCCAAACTGACCGTCATGAAGCCCGGCAAGGCCACGGGGCCGCTCGTCCCCACGAACCTTTCCCTCCTCCATGATCTGATCGGCACGCCGTCCATGCCGGATCTCTCCGGAGCGATTCTCGCTATTGAAGACGTCAACGAACCGGCCTACAAAATCGACCGCTATCTGACCAAGCTGAAGGTCTCCGGCCATCTGGGCCGTATCAGAGGCCTTATCTACGGCGCTTTCACGGATACGGTGGATGAAGAATACCTGCCGGACGTTCTCGCGGAATTCGCCGCGCAGATCAACGGCCCAGTCGTCTCCGGCCTGGAATTCGGCCATGTCTTCCCGACGCTGAGCCTCCCTGTCGGAAAGGAAGTCACATTGGATGCGTCTACGGACACGCCCACGCTGTTTCTTGCACCCATATCCGACTACGAATCATGCATTTACCAAGCAAAAGGCTTCACGCTCGGCTATCGTTTCCTGTCGCCGAAAACCATTGAGGCCGACAAGAAATATCCGCTCGTCGTCTTCCTCCACGGCGCAGGAGAACGCGGCATGGACAACCATGTCCAGCTCGTCCATGTCCTGCCGAAATTCGTGCAGAACGACATCCGCGAGCAATTCCCCTGCTTCGTCGCCGCCCCGCAATGCCCTGAAGGGCAGCAATGGGTCAACACGCCATGGGGCCTCAAACAGCATGACATGCCGCAGACGATGTCCGACTCCCTTGCCGCCGTCAGCGGACTGATCGACGACCTCCTGCTGGACTATCCCATCGACGCCTCCCGCATCTACGTGATGGGCATCTCCATGGGCGGCTACGGCACATGGGATCTCGTCATGCGCTTCCCGAAGCGTTTCGCTGCAGCCGTTCCGATCTGCGGCGGGGCCGACATCAAGCAAGCCGCTCTGATCAAGGATCTTCCGATATGGGCCTTCCATGGCGACTCCGACACGGCCGTCCCCACCTACCGTTCGCAGTCCATGGTCGCGGCATTGAAGGAAGCTGGCGGCGATCCGAAATACACGGAATTTCCGAACTGCGGCCACAACGCATGGGGCCCCGCCATCGAGACGCCCGAACTCCTTCCATGGCTGTTTTCACAACGCCTAAAATAATGAAAAGGATTGCTTTATTGATTAAAAGCATTATATTAAGCCGTTTATATGTGACTTATCGTAGTCGTGCCTGAACAGGCCACACACCGCAAAATGGATTTTCTCGTCAATACAATCATAGACTACTTCGCCAGCAACAACGAAATGTCATTAGCTTTCGTCGTCAAGCCTGGCGTGGAACGTCTGCAGGTCCAAAGCGCCGTCAAGACGGAGAAAATCACGCCCCGCCAGATACTTGTATCGCATGGCGTGGCGAACGGCGTCAACCTGTCCAAGCTATCGGAAATCCTGAACGCCGTCAATGAGGCCAAGAAGGAAATCGAGATTGATTTTCTTTGGGAGAACCTTCTGGAAAAGAACGGGCAGCTATCCGTCGAAGATATTTGCAAGGAGTATTTTGGAGACACGAATCCGGTCAACATATCCGCTCTCGCCCGCGTCATGCTGGAGGACACGGTCCATTTCAAACGCGTCCAGAATCAATTCACGGTGAACAGCCGTGAGGAGGCGGAGAAAATCGAAGAGCTGAGACGCCAGCGGGCCGAAAAGGCCGCCTTGCGCGAACGGACGGTGAAATGGCTCGCGGACACGCTCGCCGCCAAGCCCTCCGAACCTCCCCAACCTGTTCCGGAAGAACAGGAACTGTTCATCTCGCAGGTGATTGACTTCCTCCTCCGCGGCGCCAACAATGAAGCGGTCAATCTGCTCTCATCCGCCAGCGTGAAGCTCAATGTACGCGAAGTCGCCATCCGCATGCTCCGCAACTGCGGCAGATTTCCGGAAGAGGCGGACGAATTCCTCCTCGCCAACGGCATCCATGCAGGTTTCTCCAGAACCGTCTTGGAGGAGACGGACAAGCTTGAAGCGTTCCCCGAGGACGCACAACGGCTTGATTTGACGCACCTTGAGGTGTTTTCCATCGATGACGAGGAGACCATGGAGATCGACGACGCCCTCTCCTGCCGGACGGAAGGCGACAAGACAATCGTCGGAATCCATATCGCGGATCCAGCCTATTTCGTGAAAAAGGACACGCCGATCGATCTCGCCGCGGAAGACCGCCCGCTCTCCCTCTATCTTCCGACCACCTTCGTCCCGATGTTTCCGGAACGTCTCAGCCATGATCTCGCCAGCCTTGTGCAGGACAAGGTGCGCCCTTCCCTGACATTCACCGTCACGTTCGACGTGAACGGCGATATCGATGACTGGTCTATCTGCTCCGCAAAGGTGAAAGTCACGAAACGGCTGACCTACGTCGAAGCGGATAGAATGCTGGAATCCGGAAACGACTCCATCTCGGACGCCATGCGCAAGCTGGAGGCCGTTTCGCGGAAGCTCCACCAATATCGTGAAGAGGACGGTGCCGTCTCCCTCAACCGCCCGGAAATGAAAATCCGCGTGCGCGGCGAACAGATCACCGTCGAACACGTCGACCAGGAGACGCCGTCCCACCAGATGGTCGGCGAATTCATGATTCTCGCCAACAATCTCGCCGCCAAATACGCGCTTGTCCATGACATACCCGTCATCTACCGCGCGCAGGAGGAACCGTCCGAACCCGTCCATCCCATCCGGCGGTACGAACCATGTCTCTTCGACCAGATGATCCGCCGCATGCGCCGTACCCATCTCTCCACATATCCCGCCCCGCATTTCGGCCTTGGGCTGGACCTGTATGTACAGGTCAGCTCCCCCCTGCGCCGCTATGCGGATCTTGTCATCCTCCGGCAGCTCTCCGCGCACTTCGCCAACCAGCCCCTCCCCTACCGGCAGGAGGAGCTCTTCTCCATTCTCGACAACGTGGACAGCACGGCCAGCCAGAACAAATCCCTCGAACGGGAGGCGAACAAGTTCTGGATGCTCGAATACATCGCGAGAAACTGCATCGGAAAGGAATTCGACGCAATCGTCGTCAGGCAGGAAGGCAATCTCGTTCTGGCGGAAATCGACAAACTCTTCGAACGCGGCGTCGTCTACACCCGCGACCATGTCAAATTCGGTGAACGAATTCGCGTCCGGATAAAAGATTCTTCGCCGAAAAATGGACGACTCGCCATGGAGATGCTAAATTAAGGAAACATACTTTTTAAATATCTTTTTTCCGAACAACCACCCACAGAAGACAACGCACGCCCAATGAATGATCTAATCTTAAAGGATTTCGTCGATCGCAAGGCTCTGGAGAAGATCCAGCTGGCCCGTCTGCAGGACACCGTCACAAGACTCTATGAGAATGTCGAGTTCTACCACAAGGCTTTTGACGAAAAGGGCGTCAAGCCGCGCGATCTCGTCACGCTCGCGGATCTTGCGAAATTTCCGACGACCATCAAGACGGATCTCCGCGACCACTATCCCTTCGGCCTGCTCGCCGTCCCCCAGAAGGACATCGTCCGAATCCATGCCTCCAGCGGAACCACCGGCAAGCCGACCGTCGTCTGCTACACGAAAAAGGACATCGAAATCTGGGCGGAGACCATGGCCCGCGCCCTCATCTGCGGCGGCGCGACGGAAGACGACATCATCCAGGTCGGCTACGGCTACGGCCTCTTCACGGGCGGCCTCGGCGCGCATTACGGCGCGGAACGCCTCGGCGCGTCCGTCATCCCGATGGGCGGCGGCTCCACGGAAAAGCAGCTGATGCTCATCCGCGACTTCGGCACGACCGTCATCTGCTGCACGCCTTCCTTCTTCATCCATCTGATTGAAGAAGCGGAGAAAATCGGCCTCGATCTCCATGACACCAAACTGCGCATCGGCGTCTTCGGCGCTGAGCCGTGGACGGAAGGCATGCGCGACTTGATCCAGCAGAAGACCGGCATCAAGGCGCATGACGTGTTCGGCCTTTCCGAAATCATGGGCCCCGGCGTCGCCATGGACTGCGAAGCCCACGACGGCCTCCATATCTTCGAAGACCACTACTATCCGGAAATCCTCAACCCCGACACAGGCGAAGTCATGCCTCCCGGAGAGGAAGGCGAATTGACGCTGACCACCATCACGAAGGAAGGAATGCCGCTCCTCCGCTACCGCACCCATGACATCTCCCGCCTCATCTACGAGAAGTGCTCCTGCGGCCGCACGCTCGTCCGTATGGAGAAGGTCCGCCGCCGCAGCGACGACATGCTCATCATCCGCGGCGTCAACCTCTTCCCGTCGCAGGTCGAAAGCGTCCTGCTCACCGTCAAAGGCGTCGAACCGCACTACCAGCTGGTCGTCACCCGCACGAAGGCGATGGACGAACTGGAGATCAAGGTGGAGGTCCAGCCCGCCATGTTCCAGGACGCCGTCAAAGGCCTCGAACAGCTGCGCGCCGAAATCGGCAACCACATCAAGCAGATCATCGGCCTGAACGCCAAGATCACGCTCGTCGAGCCCGGAACCATCGAACGCTCCTCCGGCAAGGCCAAACGCGTCATCGACCTCCGCAACCAGAAATAACCCTGCAACCCATTGAATACCAATATGATCAAAGTCACCATCTGGAACGAATTCATCCACGAAAACACACAGGAAGCCGCCAAGAAGATGTATCCGGGCGGACTCCATCTCGCCATCGGCAAAGGCATCGCCTGCGACGATTTCGCCATTAAATACGCGACGCTCGAACAGGACGAAAACCATGGCCTCTCCGAAGAGGTGCTCGCCGACACGGACGTCCTCCTCTGGTGGGGCCATTGCGCACATGACAAAGTGAAGGACGAAGTCGTGGACCGCGTCATGAACAACGTCTGGAACGGCATGGGTCTCATCTGCCTCCATTCCGCCCATATGTCCAAAGTCTTCCGCCGCCTCAACGGTACCTCCGGCAAGCTGATTTGGCGCGAGGCCAACGAACGCGAACGCATCTGGTGCACCAATCCGGGCCACCCCATCGCGCAGGGCCTTCCGGAATCCTTCGTGCTCGACTACGAAGAGATGTACGGCGAACCCTTCATGGTTGCCCCGGATGCGCAACCCGTTTTCATCTCGTGGTTTGAAGGTGGAAACGTCTTCCGTAGCGGCGTCACGCTGCAGCGCGGCAACGGCCGTATCTTCTACTTCCGCCCCGGGCACGAAACCTTCCCGACGTACTACAACCAAAACGTGCTGAAGGTCATCTCCAACGGCGTCCGCTGGTGCGCCCCCACCGTCCGTTTCCCGTATCCGCCGACACATCGCCCGAACGCGGATGAACAGATTTCGCCGAAAGTTCGCCAGACGTCCCCTGAAGCCTAAATGGACGCGATTTCCATCATCGAACACTTCTATCCGGCGGATGATGACTTCCGGAATTTGTTGCTATTGCACAGCAACCAAGTGAAAGACAAGGCGCTTCAAATCCTGTCCAATTGCGGTCTGCAATTGGACAGGACCATCGTCGAAAACGGCGCCCTTCTGCATGACATCGGCATCGGCCGATGCCATGCGCCGTCGATTCTGTGCAACGGCACGGAACCGTATCTGGCCCATGGGATCATCGGCGCGGCGATGCTACGCGAATTGGATCCGTCCCTTGAACCGTATGCGCGAATTTGCGAACGCCATACGGGAACCGGCATCACCGCTGCCGAAATCGCGGCGCAAAAGCTTCCGATTCCAGTCAAAGACTATCTTCCCGAAACAGCCGAGGAAAAGCTTATCTGCCTCGCGGACAAATTCTTCTCGAAATCCGGAGACCTGCAGGAGAAAAGCCTTTCGGACATCCGCCGCTCCCTTTCACGTTTCGGCTCCGACACGCTTGCCCGTCTCGACGAAATGTGCGCCCTCTTTTCTTTGAAGGCATGATTCCTTGCCTTCTGGTGCCGCGGCTCCCCTCTTTTACCATAATATATAAATAAAAGAGCAGGAAGATTCACCGCGTTTCCCTCCAAACCGTTACTTTTTGCCGTTCCTGTTTGCTTTTATTCATAATCGCATTACATTATTCAAGATTATCAAAAAGGCCTTTTTTCCATATTAGATATTTTTTTATACAAGCGTTGTTTTAATAGTGTTGCCGCGTAAAAAACGGCAAAGGCAAAGGACTCACCCCAAAAGTCAAAGGTACAAACATGTGTGAATGCAAGTTGTCAGAAGGCGCGAAGGCAAAATTTGCCGAACTGGACGCCTTCATCGATGGTCTTGGCATCAACGCCAAAGACGATCGCAGGCGTGGATACCTCATCCAGGTTCTGCACAAGGCTCAGGACATCTTCGGTTATCTCCCCCGCGAAGTGCAGAAGCACGTGGCGGACAAGCTGGTTCTCACGGAAGCGCAGGTTTCCGGCGTCGTCAGCTTCTACAACTACTTCACAACCGACCCCAAGGGCAAATACTGCGTCAACGTCTGCCTGGGTACGGCATGCTATGTAAAAGGCTCGGAGAAAGTTCTCTCTGAAATCGAGCGCGTTCTCGGCGTCAAGGCCGACACGGTCCCCACGGCAGATGGTCTCTTCTCCATCTCCGCCCTCCGTTGCGTCGGTGCCTGCGGCCTGGCTCCCGTCATGGTCGTCAACGGCAAGGTCTACGGCAAGGTCACTCCCGCGAAAGCCGTCGAAATCATCAACGAATACAAGGCAAAGGGCTGATATAAAATGAACAAAATTACGTCTCAACAAGATTTGCTCGCTGCCTTCAACGCCAGCAAGAACGCTCTGGCCTTGCGTTGCGTCAGCGAACACGACATCAACTCCAAGAAGAAAGACATCCTCTGCTGCGGCGGTACCGGCTGCCATGCCTCCAACTCCAATGTGATGATGGACAACCTCCGCCAGCTCATCAAGGAGCACGGCCTTGAGAACGACGTCCGCGTCGTCCAGACCGGCTGCTTCGGTTTCTGCGCCCAGGGCCCGATCGTCAAGATCATGCCGGACAACGTCTTCTACGTCCAGGTCCAGCCCGAAGACGCGAAGGACATCGTCGAACAGCACATCGTCAACCACCAGCTGGTCGAACGCCTCCTCTACGTCGAACCCATGATCAAGGAACGCATCCATGACTATGCCAAGATGTCGTTCTACGCCAAGCAGGAACGCATCGCCCTCCGCAACTGCGGCCTCCTCGATCCTGAAGACATCTCCGAATACATCGCGGCGGAAGGCTACCAGGCCCTCGCCAAGTGCCTCTTCGACATGAAGCCCGCCGACGTCGTCCAGGAAGTTCTGAACTCCGGCATCTGCGGCCGTGGCGGCGCGGGATTCCCCACCGGCATGAAGTGGAAGATCGCCGCCGGCGTCCAGGCGGACGAGAAGTACATCGTCTGCAACGCCGACGAAGGCGACCCCGGCGCGTTCATGGACCGCTCCATCATGGAAGGCGACCCGAACTCCATCATCGAAGCCATGGCCATCGGCGGCTACGCCATCGGCGCCCAGCATGGTCTCGTCTACATCCGCGCGGAATACCCGCTCGCCGTCAACCGTCTGCAGCTGGCCATCAACCAGGCCCGCGAAGTCGGCCTCCTCGGCAAGAACATCATGGGCACGAACTTCAGCTTCGACATCGACATCAAGCTCGGCGCCGGCGCATTCGTCTGCGGCGAAGAGACGGCCCTGATCCACTCCATGGAAGGTATGCGCGGCGAACCCACCACCAAACCGCCATTCCCCGCGAACATCGGCGGCGGCTACTGGGGCTGCTCCACCAACGTCAACAACGTTGAAACCTACGCCTCCATCCCGGTCATCATCCGCAAAGGCGCCAAATGGTATGCCAAGATCGGCAACTGGAAGCCCGAACTCGATGAAAACGGCAACTTCGTCAAGACCATCAGCGGCAACGCCGGAACGAAGGTCTTCGCCCTCGCCGGCCAGATCAACAACGTCGGCCTCGTCGAAGTCCCCATGGGCACGACGCTCCGCGAAATCATCTACGACATCGGCGGCGGCATCGCCGGCGGCCGTGAATTCAAGGCTGTCCAGACCGGCGGCCCCTCCGGCGGCTGCATCACCAAGGAAAACCTCGACACGCCTATCGACTACGGCTCACTCGCCAAGATCGGTTCCATGATGGGTTCCGGCGGTATGATCGTCCTCTCCGACAAGGACTGCATGCCCGCCATGGCCAAATTCTACCTCGGTTTCACGAAGGACGAGTCCTGCGGCAAGTGCACGCCCTGCCGTATCGGTACGCGCCGCATGCTTGAAATGCTTGAGAAGATCTGCGACGGCACCGCCACGGAAGAAACGCTCGTCGAGCTCGAAAAACTCGCGAACACCATCCGCGACACCGCCCTTTGCGGCCTCGGCCAGACGGCCCCGAACCCCATCCTCTCGACGCTCCGTTATTTCAAGGACGAATACATCGCCCACGTCCGCGACAAGAAGTGCCCCGCCGGCACCTGCTCCAAGCTCTACACGCTGAAGATCACCGACGCCTGCAAGGGCTGCACCAAGTGCGCCCGCAACTGCCCCGTCGGCGCCATCACCGGCGAAAAGAAGCAGAAGCATGTCATCGACGTCAACAAGTGCATCAAGTGCGGCGCCTGCATCGACGGCTGCCCGTTCAAAGCCATTGTCAAGGAATGAGGAGGGACTAAAAATGAGTGACGTAACAGTAAAAATCAACGGCAAGCAAGTTTCCGTTCCCTCCGGCTCCACCATTCTGGAAGCCGCCCAGAAGCTGAACATCAACATCCCGACCCTCTGCTACTGCAAGGATCTCGGCTGCGGCGTCTCCAACAAGCCCGCGTCCTGCCGCATATGCCTCGTCGAAGCCGCCGGCATCCGTCCGCGCCCCGTGCTCGTGCCCGCCTGCGCGACTCCTATCACCAACGACCGCGTCGAAGTCTGGACCAATTCGCAGCGCGCCCTCAACGCCCGCCGCACGGTTCTCGAACTGATGCTCTCCGACCACCCGAAAAACTGCCTGACCTGCCCCAAGAACCAGGACTGCGAACTCCAGAAGCTCGCCGCCGAATTCGGCATCAGCGACATTGAATTCAAGGGCGAAGTCAACCACTTCCCGATCGACGACTCCAGCGAAGCCATCATGCGCGACCTCTCCAAGTGCATCATGTGCCGCCGTTGCGAAACCGTCTGCAATAAGGTCCAGACCGTCGGCACCCTGACGGGCGTCGGCCGCGGCTTCTCCGCGAAGGTCGGTACCGCCAGCATGATCCCGCTCGCCGACACGTCCTGCACGTTCTGCGGTCAGTGCGTCAACGCCTGCCCCGTCGGCGCCATCACCGGCATCAGCTATGTCAAGAAGGTCTGGAACGCCATCAACGACCCGACCAAGACCGTCATCGTCAGCACGGCTCCCGCCGTCCGCGTCGCCGTCGGACAGGAATTCGGCTTCGAGCCCGGCACGCCTATCACGGGCAAGCTGGTCGCCGGCCTCCGCGCCCTCGGCTTCGACAAGGTGTTCGACACCGATTTCGCCGCCGACCTTACCATCATGGAAGAAGGCACGGAGCTTCTCGGCCGTCTGAAGTCCGGCAAGAACCTGCCGATCCTGACGTCCTGCTGCCCCGGCTGGATCAATTTCATCGAGCACAACTTCCCGGATCTGCTCCACATCCCGTCCTCCTGCAAGTCCCCGCAGCAGATGTTCGGCGCCATCGCCAAGAGCTACTACGCGGAAAAGATGGGCATCGCCCCGAAGGACCTCATCGTCGTCTCCGTCATGCCCTGCCAGGCGAAGAAGTACGAGGCCGCGCGCCCCGAATTCTCGCATGACGGCGTTCGCGACATCGACTACGTCGTCACCACCCGCGAACTCTGCAAGATGTTCCGCGAAGCCGGCGTCAACCTCGCCAACATGAATGACGAAGAATACGACAACCCGCTCGGCGAATCCACCGGCGCGGCCGTTATCTTCGGTGTCACGGGCGGCGTTCTCGAAGCGGCCCTCCGTACTGTCAAGTCCATCGTCACGGGCAAGGATCTGGTGGCCGACGCCATCAACTTCCGCGCTGTCCGCGGTCTCGACGGCGTGAAGGAAGCGACGGTCGAAATCACGCCCGACGTGAAGGTCAACGTCGCCGTCGCCTCCGGCCTCGGCAACGCCCGCAAGGTTCTTGAAATGGTCCGCGAAGACCCCAACCGCTTCCAGGCCATCGAAATCATGGCCTGCCCCGGCGGCTGCATCAACGGCGGCGGTCAGCCCTACCTCCATGGTCATCGCGACCTGCTGGACAAGCGTATGGCCGGCCTCTATCTCGAAGACGCCAACAAGCCGCGCCGTATGTCCCACCAGAATCCGGACATCAAGAAACTCTACGACGAGTATCTTGGCCAGCCCGGCTCCGAGAAGGCACACCACCTCCTCCACACGCACTATCATCAGAAGTAAGCCACTGATGATCAGCTGATTCCCCAAACTCCCGTCTCCCTTTCGAGGCGGGAGTTTTTTTGTCTAGCCATCCAGGCAATTTTATTTTTTTGATTTTTCATGCAACTGCTTGCATATTGCAAATCAGGCGATAAATTCATGCAAGTAGTTGCACAAAATCATTTGATTCAACGGCAATTTCATGAAGAGACCTCTGACCATAGACGGCATCGCCAAGCTCGCGGGCGTCAACCGCTCGACGGTCTCCCGCGCCCTGAATCCGGAGACTGCCTCTCTCATCAGCGAAGAGGTGCGCAAGCGGATTCTCGCCATCTGCGATGAACACAACTACCGTCCGCGCGCCTCCGCCCGCGCTTTCGCCAGCGGCAAGACGCAGAAAATCGCCTTGATCTCCAGCACGCTTATCCATGACTGCTCGCTGGCGACCTACGCGGAATATCTGCAGGCTCTTACAGTCGCCATTCAAAACAAAGGCTACACACTGACGACGTTCGTCCTCTCACTGGAGAATACGGAGGACAAGGAGGGCCTGCTGGCCGACTACCTTCTGTCGCGGCAGGCAGATGGCTATTTCATCAGCAGTTCGTTGTTGTCCGCCCGCATCGCGAAAGTCATCCACGGCATGGACCGCCCTGTCATCGCCATGAGCATCCCCCCGTCGCCGCGATTATTCAATATTCCGACCATCCAGAAGAACAACATCCCCGCCTATATGGAGCTCTTCCGCCGCATTCCCATGGACTTTGCTGGCAAGGTCCTCTATGTCGGGCACGTCAATTCCGCTGAAAGCCGCATCAAATACGAAGAAATCTGCCATACGCTTGAAATGATGGGCCGTCCATTGGATTTCATCGTCCATGACTTCATGGAAACGCCCTACAACAGTCCGTTGGTTGACCGCCATCACGGCATGTGCTATGCAGAGGAGAATCTGGAAAAACTGCTCCAATACAAGTTGATCATTTCGACGGATCTGACGGCCCTCGGCATCTGCGACGCCTTGCGTCGCAACGGCATAACACCAGGCGAAGACATCTTTCTGGCCGGAATCGACAATCTGGAAGGCATCTGCCACACGCCCGATCCGTTCCTCACGACCATCGACCAGGGCTACGGCCAGCTCGGCACATCCGCCGGCAACGGCATGATCGCCGCCATTTCCACGGGAACCATTCCCGAACACGAACTCATCAACCAAGCCACCTTCATCAGGAGAAAAAGCTTCTGAAATATAATGTCCACTCTGCAAAACAATCCCCTACGCGAAGCGCATTGAAACCGCCGAGCCGCCGGAAACCATCCGGATCATCAGCAATCGATCCTGCCATGTCTGCTTAAAATCATCAGCATAAAGGTCGACGGCGGCGAGGCATTCGAGTCCATCAGTGTCCATTCGTGATTCTAAATCAATAAACAAGGAGTCGTACATGAGTCTGTCCATCTACAAGACCAAGCAGGAAAGCGGCGTCGCCGCCGCGAAATTCGGAGCCGCCAAAATCCGCGTCGCCCTCGCGGAAAAGAACGAATGCCGCATCATCGTCGCCACGGGCGCCAGCCAGTTCGAAATGCTCACGCAGCTCGCGCAGGAGCCGGACATCAACTGGTCGAAAGTCACTCTGTTCCATCTGGACGAATACGTCGGCCTGCCGGAGACGCATCCCGCCTCCTTCCGCAAGTACATCAAGGAACGCTTCATAGCGAAATTGCCACGCCCCTTGCAGGAGGCCAATTTCGTTCCAGGTGACGCCCCCGACCTACAGGCCGCCATCGACAAATTAGGCGCCCATCTGCAGGAAAAAGTCGTCGATGTCTGCTTCATCGGCATCGGTGAAAACGGCCATATCGCCTTCAACGACCCGCCGGCGGATTTCGACACGGAAAAGCCCTACATCATCGTCAATCTCGACGACGTCTGCCGCAACCAGCAGCTTGGCGAAGGATGGTTCCCCACATTTGACGACGTGCCCAAACAGGCCGTCTCCATGACCGTCCGCCAGATTCTCAAGAGCCGCTGCATCGTCAACACCGTGCCAGACTCCCGCAAGGCCTACGCCATGCAGATCACCTTCGAAGGCGAACTGTCGCCCATGCATCCCGCATCGGTCATCCGCCTCCATCCGGACTGCGCCACGTTCTGCGACGAACCGGCCGCCGCGAAGCTCTGCAAGCTGACAAGGGAGTTCTGCGCAAAATGAAATGCTTCGACCTACAGGTCAACGGCGCCTTCGGAACGGATTTCGCTGATCCGAACATCACGGAGGACGCCTTCCTCCGTTGCGTTGAGAAGATTCTCGCCAAAGGCGTCACGCGCTTTCTGCCGACGTTTTTTTTTTAATGATACGGCGACCACCGCAATCCCGCATGGGTCCTCCCACCGGACATCGCCACATTGGACGAATTGATCGCTCTCGCCAACGGCCATGTCTCCATCCTGACCGTCGCCGCAGAACTGCCTGGCATCCATGAGCTTATCCGTCATGCCCATGCCAAAGGCATCTGCGTCTCGCTCGGCCATGAACTCGCCACGGAAGATGACATCAACCAGTCGGGAGCCGACACGATGACGCATCTCGGCAACGGTCTGCCGAATCTCATCGACCGCCATCACAATCCCATCTGGACGGGACTTTCGAAAGACGACATGACCATCATGGCCATCACGGATGGTCATCATCTGCCCGTCAACGTCCTGAAATGCTATCTGCGCTGCAAAGGCGTGGATAAATTCATCGCCGTTTCGGACGCCTGTCTCGTGGCCGGCCTTCCGCCCGGCCGCTACACCGTCAACACGAACGAAGGCGTTTTGGAGCCCAACGGCAAATTCCACAATCCCGTGAAAAAATGCCTCATCGGCGCCTCCATGCTCCTTCCGGAATGCGCCGCCCTGCTCAAACGCGAGAATCTGCTTTCTGACGCTGACATCGAACGCGTCTGCTGGCTGAATCCGCACGCCCTCCTCCACATGTCTGTTTGAAAAAAGTCATGTGATTACAGCTACAAAAAGGCCTTGCCACAAACTGGGTAGCAAGGCCGTCTCGGCCTTGTCAAGGGCGGGGACGCCCTTGCTACCCCTTATTTTGCAAACAGGAAAAATTCGTCCGGTTCGGCCAATTTGATCGGCTCGCTCTTCACGCGCTTCAGACCGTCTTTCAAATCGCCGGCCATCTTGTCCGGATACGGCGCGACAGGCACGATCGTGCCGTCTTTCATCTTGCCGTCCAGAACTTCCGGAGCGATTCCTTTTTCACGCCAGTCGCGAATGACTTTCTGCAGATTCACGAGGCTCTGGACACCGTTGCCGCCGCCATGGGCACGGCCGGGCAGCAGATAAAAACGACAGAACGGCGACAATTTGTCCCATCCGCCAAGCAGTTTCGCCGCACGTCCAAGATAGCCGGCCGCAACATGATACGGGCAGATCGGATCTTCCGTTCCAGCATAGACGATGATCTTTCCGCCATGGGCTTCGAATGGACGCATGTCATAGTCCCGCGCGTTGAAGTCGTTCGCAAACGCCTTGACGAATTCCGTCAGCTGGTCGTCCGTCAGTTTCATGAAATCCGCATCGTTGCCGAAATACCAGTTCAGACACCAGATGCCGCGATCCGCCATCGTCTTGATGCTCGCCGTGAACGGAATGCCGTTCAAAACACGTTTCCCGTTCAAGAATGGTCCTTCCAACATCTTCGCGACACGCGCCTTCTGGTCGTCGTTCATCTTCGGCTCCATCGCCGCCGCGCGTTCGACGATCGCATCCGCCGCTTCCTTCGAATATTCCGGATTCGTGATGAACCTGCCCGCCGCATACGGCTCTTCTCGCGCGGCTAGATATTCGACAGCCGCCTTGCTGACGTTGTCCATCTGCTCCGCAGTGAACACAAGCTTGCCGTCCATGTCATGCGTGCAACGGCGCAAGTGCAGGAAATACAGGAAGTTCGGGATGCGCCACAACGCGGGCACGCCGCAGAGCACGCCGTCGAAATCCTCCGGATAGCGCTGCACTTCCATCATCGCCTGGCCGCCGCCCGTCGAACTGCCCGTAAAATAAGAATAGGATGGCTTCCGTCCATAGAACGCTTCCACAAACTGCTTGGCCACAACCGTCATCAGATGCGTCGAACGCCATCCGAAATCCTTCCAGACCTCCGGATTGGAAACGTTTTTGGACGAACCCATGTCCGTCGTCACGGACGCGTCATAGGTACGGATCTGCGACCGCAGGAAGCCTTCGGGCACATTTCCCGCGCGGCCGCCGTTGCCGCCGGCCCACAAGTTGCCCGTCCATTTCTCCGCCTTCGGCAGCCACAATTCGCAGCGGATGTAAGATTCCGCCGTGGGCCGCAGCACATACTGGACGGCGACGAAATTCGGCAGATGCGGCTCCGGATGGCCGTCGCTGGAGACATACGCGCCGTTCGGAACGAACTCAAGCCCCGTGATTTCACAGTACTCCGCCTTCACCTGCCGAATCCGCTCCATGCCGGCCTTCATTTCCGCCGCCAGTTTTTCGTCTATCTTGATGTTCTCCGTCATGATCCGTTCCTTTATAGGCTTGATACCGACTCGCTTCCGCCGCGCGGGCGCCTTTTTTGTCTGGGCGGCCGCCGTCATCGCGCATACGCATACCAATATAATCCACAACCATCTTTTCATAAAATCACCTTTGCTTCTTTTCATGATGTAACACCAATACACATAACTTTTTCATGGGACAACCGGGATTTCTAAGACTTATGGGACAGTGTTATTTTCATGCCCCTTTCGTCCCATTCATCCCATTCGTCCCTTTCCCCCCGGATGTTCCATTGCCGTCGACAGGCATGGAGCCACTTTTCACCATTTTTAAATATATTTTACATTCCCATGAATTGCTAAAAATCAAAGTTGAATTATAGTCAATAAATTGTTGTTTATCGTATCAACCATGAAAAAAGAGGAAAAAAATGCGTAAAAAACTCATTGCCGTACTAAGTTTCTTATTCGTCTTCAGCCTGATGGCTGATAATCCGAAGTATGTGTTCCTGTTCATCGGCGACGGTATGTCCTCCCCGCAGCGCTCCATGACGGAGGCCTTCCTGAAGAAGACCAAAGGCGAAACGCTGCTCATCAACCATTTCCCCGTCAACGCCGCGACCAGAACCAGTTCCGCCAACGCGCTCGTCACGGATTCCGCCGCGTCCGGAACCGCCATCGCCTGCGGTGAAAAGACCAACAACGGCCGTATCGGCATGTCCGCGGACAACACCCGCAAGATCTATTCCAGCGCCTACGAAGCGAAGCAGGCCGGCAAGAAGGTCGGTATCATCACGTCCGTGACCATCAACCACGCCACGCCCGCCTCCTTCTACGGCCATCGCGCCAGCCGCAACGAATACTATGAAATCGGCCTCGATCTGGTCGATTCCGGCTATGACTATTTCGCCGGCGGCGCCGTCGCCCAGCCGAACAACGAGAAGTCCCCCGCCTACAAGGGCGACATCTACGAACTCGCCGCGAAGGCCGGCTACAAAGTCGTCAAGACGCGCGAAGACTTCCGCGCCCTTTCCCGCGAAAACGACGCCAACAACAAAGTCATCGCCTGCGGCATCGAAGGCCCCGGCTACATGCCCAACTACATCGACAACCATGACGGCCTCCTCCTGACGGATTTCGTCAAGAAGGGCATTGAGCTGCTCGACAACCCGAAGGGCTTCTTCATGATGTGCGAAGGCGGCGCCATCGACGTCAACTGCCACGCCAACGACGCGGCGACCGTCATCTTCGAGACGCTCGCCTTCAACGACGCCGTCAAAGTCGCCTACGAATTCGCCCAGAAGCATCCGCAGGAAACGCTTATCGTCATCACCGGCGACCATGAGACCGGCGCCCTGACGCTCGGTTTCGCCAACACCGGTTTCCGTGAAAACATCGACAAGCTCGCCCTCCAGAAGAGCTCCTTCGGCGTCATCAAAGACAAGCTGAAAGCTCTCGGCAAGAACAAGCAGGATCTGGTGTTCGACGATGTCAAACCCATCCTCACGGATTCCTTCAGCTTCAAATTCGACGGCCCCGCCAATGATCCGATGACCATCACCTCCGCGGAACTCGACCAGCTCAAAGCCGCGTTCGATCTGCAGTACAAGTCCGAGAAGAAGAACGGCAACGCCGTCCAGGTCACCGCTCTGAAGATCTTCAATGCGAAGGTCGGCATCGCGTGGCATTCCGGCGGCCACAGCGCCCTGCCCGTCATCACGAGCGCATGGGGCAACGGCTCCGAACGCTTCAACATGGGCGAATATGAAAACACCTTCATCTCCCATACCATGAAGGAACTCGTGAAGTAAACAGGACTTCCGTTCCGCTTTCATCGACCATGCGCGGATTGCCGCGCATGGTTTTTGTTTAAAGTAACGACGGCGTCCAATGCAACGACGGCGTCCAATGCAACGACGGCGTCCCGCCGTCGTCAAATCAACCATTCCATTTCCATTTATGCATCCAGCCCTTCAATTTATAAAGGAAAAGAAAACGGATCTGATCACCATCGTGGTCTTTCTGCTTGTCTGCTGGGGGTTGACGTTCTTCAACCTGCATCCGAAAACCGACCCCGAGCCGGGCACGAAGGAACGCGCGCGCGTCATTTCCGTCGACAATTCCGAAATCATGGACATCGGCCTTCTCAAGACAGGTCCGCAAAATCTCGAAATCGAAATTCTCAGCGGAAAGCACAAAGGCGAACGGTATCCCGCCAACAACCAGCTCCGTTCGCAGATGGAGCTGGACAAGATGTTCGAAGTCGGCGACACGATTCTCGTCGGCCTGCTCCATGACGCCGTGCCAGGCGTCACCGTCTTGAACGCGCAGGACTACTACCGCATCGGATGGACCGCCCTGCTCTTCGGGCTGTTCTGCCTCCTCTTGCTTTGCTTCGCGGGGCTGACGGGCCTCAAGGCATTGGTTTCCTTCGTCTTCAGCTGTCTCGCCGTTTGGAAACTCGTCGTCCCGCTCTGCCTCAACGGCGTCTCGCCGATTCTGGCCACCGTCGTCTGCGTTTTCTTCCTGACGCTCGTCATCATGTTTCTCGTGGCGGGCTGGTCGCGGAAATTCGTCGTCTCCTGCACAGGCTCCATGCTCGGCGTCATTTCAGGCTGCGTCCTTTCCAGTATCTTCACGCATCTGTTCCATGTCAACGGCGCCATCATGCCCTACTCGCAGGCACTCTATTATTCCGGTTACCAATATCTTAGCTTGCAGAACATCTTCATCGGCGCCATCATCCTCGCATCGTCGGGAGCCGTCATGGATCTCGGCATGGACGTCGCCGCCGGCATGGAGGAAATCGTCTACCACAAGCCAGACATTCCGCGAAATGAACTGATCCGTTCAGGCATCCGCATCGGCCAAAGCGTCGTCGGAACCATGACAACGACATTGCTTCTCGCCTATTCAGGCGGTTATCTGACGTTGATGATGACGTTCGCCGCGCAAGGCACGAGCCCCGTCGATTTCATCAACAACCCGTATGTCGCCTCCGAAGCCGTCAAAACGCTTATCGGAAGCTTCGCTCTCGTTCTCGTCGCGCCGTTCACCGCCATCGCGGGCGGAATCATTTATAAGCTTAAAGCCTAAAGCTTAAAGCGAATACCACGCAGCGTTTTCCGTGCGACCGCCGCGCAATGGCGCGTCAATTTCATCAATCCTGTCTTTCCAGAATATCCAGTTCTTCCATCAACACACAAAAGGAGCCCCACATGAAAACATTGGCACTCGTCGGCTGCGGCCACATCCACACCCCTAATTTCGTCCAGCGGATGGCCGCCCGCCAGGACATTAAAGTCGCGAAAGTCTGGGACCACAACGCGGATCGCGCAAAAGTGACCGCCGACAAGCTCGGCGCCGCCGTCGCGGAATTCCCGAAAGACATCTGGAACGACGCCGCAATCGACGCCGTCGTCATCTGCTCCGAAACGAACCGCCACGAGGAACTCGTCCTGCAGGCCGTCGCCGCCAAGAAGCACCTCTATGTCGAAAAACCCCTCGGCTATTCCGCCGCGGACGCGTGGAAGATGGCCCATGCCATTGAGAAGGAAGGACTTATCTTCCAGACTGGTTATTTCATGCGCGGCCAGTCCATCCACATGTTCCTCAAACAGCAGGTCGCCAACGGCGCGTTCGGCAAGATCTCGCGCATCCGCCACGTCAACTGCCATTCCGGCTCCCTCGGCGGCTGGTTTGACAAGGAATGGCGCTGGATGGCCGATCCCGCCATCGCCGGCTGCGGTGCTTTCGGCGATCTCGGAACGCACTCCCTCGACATCCTTCTGTGGCTCATCGACCAAGTTCCCGAAGCCGCCACCGCCTCCATCAAAACCGTCACGAACCGCTATCCGGGCTGCGACGAGACCGGCGAAGGCATCATCAGCTTCCCCGACGGAACCATCGCCACCGTCGCCGCCGGCTGGGTCGACATCGACCAGCCCGTCCAGCTCGAAATCTCCGGAACGGAAGGCTTTGCCGCCGTTATCAACGGACAGCTCTTCTTCACCAGCAAGCATGTCGCCAGCGCCGACGGCAAGAAGCCGTGGACCGAACTGCCCGCCCAATTGCCGCACGCCTTCGAGCTCTTCCTCGACGCCGTCAACGGCAAGAAAGTTCCGCTCGTCTCCGCGAAGGAGGCGGCCCTCCGCTCCGCCGTCATGGAAGCCATGTACAAAGGTGCCAAATCCGGCGTCTGGGTGAAGCCGGAAGTGCTTTGATATAAGCTATTGTCTTTCTAGCGGTTCTAGCGGTTCTAGCGGTTCTAGAGTCTCTAGAATTCGCTAGAAAATTTCAAGAACACATACAAAAAAAGGGCTGTTGCTTTTTTGGCAACAGCCCTTTTTGTATAGTGTCGACGGCGTCCCGCCGTCGACTGGGCTGTACGCGCTCCTGCTCGTCCAGCAGCGCGAAGCACACCACAAAGCCGCATCGCGGCGAAAGTATCCCAGCCGTGGGTGAAGTGCGCAACGCGCACGTAACCCACAGGAAATGCGATATTAACATTAGAACCGTGTAGCGGTGGCAGGATTCCAACCATGGGTGCAACCCCACAGCATTATGAATTACAAATTATGAATTTTGCATTGAAAAAGCCCTTACCTTTAGATTCGATATTTCTGATGAGTCCAGTTGTGTGAACGCAAAGCATTTTCGTCCAAGATCCTTCAACGATGCACCGACAAGATAGAGTGTCTTGTCATCAATGATAAGAAAGCTGTCATGGAAGTTTGCGCTTTCATGGATTGTCAGTCTACCGTATTGCATGTTGAAGTTGTCTATATCGCTTGTGCTCAACTTGTTGCCATTTCGTGACGTCACAATCTCCAATGTCACGCCTTTCGACTTCTTCGATAATATATCCAGCGTGATGACATCAACCCAATTGTCTATGAGAAAAATCGACTGTTTAGCTGAAAGAATAAGCCGTGTAGCGAACACACGGGCGTCGAAGACCTGTCCGTCGTAGAATACGCCTTGTATTGGTGGTAGCGATGTCTGGACAAAGAAATCCACTTTCTCCTTCAATTCACCGATATCCTGTTCATGTTCCGCCAACCGCCTGTCAACTTTGTCTTCCAATTGGTTCAAGCGGGAATTGATTGAAAAGCCACGTAGAAGATAATCTTTTAGCACTGCATTGGCCCAACGTCGAAATACAATGCCTTGTGAAGATTTGACCCTATAGCCAACAGATAAAACAACATCCAAATTGTAATATTCAACCTGATAGACCTTGCCATCTGCGGCAGTTGTCGCAAATTTTGCGACAACTGGAACACGTCCATCTTGAACTGGCGCAAATTTTGCGACAGTTGGACTTGTCATCATGCGTTCCATTTTGGAACGCATGCTTGTTTCAGCAAGCTCTTCGACAAGTGCATTGGCGATGTGCTTACCTATTGTCTTGACATCACGTCCAAATAATTGGGCCATCTGCTGACGATTAAGCCACACCATCTCATCTTCCAGGCGCACTTCCAGTCGGATTGTTTCATCTGGTTGATAGACGACAATTTCATTCTTTGTCTTGTTCATGAGAAGTTCTCCAGAAAAGCAGTTGTCGCAAATTTTGCGACAACTGGAACACGTCCATCCTGAACTGTCACAAATTTTGCGACTGTTGGACTCATCATCATGCGTTCCATTTTGGAACGCATGCTTGTTTCAGCAAGCTCTTCGGCAAGTGCATTGGCGATGTGCTTACCTATTGTCTTGACATCACGTCCAAATAATTGAGCCATCTGATGACGATTAAGTCACACCGTCTCATCTTCCAGACGAATTGTCTCATCTGGCTGATAGACGACGATTTCATTCTTTGTCTTGTTCATTACAATATTCTCAATTGGCCATAAAGTTACAAGTAAATTTGTTTTATGAATATTATAACATGCTAATAAAGAATATCAAGACATTATATAAAATTTCTTAAAATATCAAATTATATCATAAAAATCATCTCAAATCATACAAAATCATAGAGATTATCAAAGAATCATAAAATGTCATAATAAATGATAATAATTGATATTAAATCAAGGTTATAAAAGGCCTGAAATTAGGTTTGATAAATAACTTTCACATCTGACAATGACCTAAAAAACGTGAAGTGGCACCTGCCCTCAGAACGCCACTGTCTGAAGGAAGAGACTTGTTTTGCTGTATCCATCATCTCTGAAATGTGCCCGAAGTCATTGAAAGTTATAAAACATATACTAAATTACATTAGGATTCTTTATGACATTTGGCACATTGTCATAAGGCAGATTTTATCATGGTCAATCCGCCGTTCTTTCTATCCGTTTGGAGGTGCTTGAGACTGCGTGGAGGATTATGCCTATTATACGTTGCTGGAGAAGCTTGCGAATAAACATGACGATGCCGCTGCGAAGAAGATTCTGGAGAACGTGAAGGCGTTGGTTTTCATTCCGAACGCAGGAGAACGGAAGTCAGAACATCTGTTGCCGCAGCCGGAACGGCTCACCTACCTACGTTGGCTGGTAGTTGAAGCGATCGTACGGTTGATGCGATAGCGGCCTATGCGTCCCGCCTGCACCGTGGGATGTGGCACAGGCGGAACGTACAACCAGACTTCAATAGATAATTTGACAATGGTAATGTACTTTTTTCATTTTGATTGGTTGCGACAGTATCAGCACAGGCTTGAACTGGACTTTTATTTGAACCAAGTAGAAACCACCAAACGGCGAAAAAACGCAGTATTCCACGACTGCTGCGTCATTTCCCATTGTCACTCTGGGGGCCGGTTGCCATGACAACAGCTCTTTCCTTTCATTCTCCGTTAGATATTTTATATCAAACAGTTCATGTTCATATTGGGTGAAATCGTTGCCAAAATACTTTCCCGTAAAGAATTCCTCCATATCATAGATGATTTTTATTTCATTATATCCTGCATGTCTCACGAGATTGAATTGGTCTCCGAGTTCCATAAGCAGGATTAACTCCCATGCTCCTTCTGGCGTGAAATCGGGGCGGACATTGTCGAGGATGTCGATGTCTTTCGGCATCAAGTCACCAAGACACGTTGGGGAATTGTTCGGTAATCGCGGATCTGTTGATTTCCTGACATAAAGTGTCGGATATGAACTGAAATCATCGCCCGATTGATAGTAGTCAAGACAAGAACCTTTGGGAAAATGAAGATGAGGAAGGGCTTCCATCATTGTGGCGAGTGGAGTGGAATGCCTCCAGAAACAGAACAATCTACAGCACTTCCAGTAGAGTCGCTTGACATGAAGGACAACCGAATAGTCTTCAAAAATATCGATCTCGTTAAGCGTTTTCTTCCTTAGGTTGCGAATCGTCTTCCAGAACACCTTTAGTCTTGCAATGAGACGTTCTGATTCGCCATCTCGTTCAAATGTTTCATTTGTCATATCAAAGTTTCCTGGGGCATTCCAAGGATGAAACCAATGATTCTGGATGATATAAATACTATAAGATAACATATATTATAAAAACTGCTTTTCAAACATGAAAGATTGTTCTTGGTCCGTGCATGATGATTTTTCTATCATGAGAGTTGATTTTTTTTATTTTTTGAAAATAATCATATGGTGGTTGTAAATTTTTCAAGATTCTGGAATTTTCTCAAGTTTTTGAACTATTTCATATAAGCCAACATTGGATTCCCATCCTAAAGGGTAATATTGTACACATGTAGGATTCAGGTTGATAGTTATTCCTGATAATATGGCGGATTTCCATGAACCTCTTCTCAAAGCAAGAATTTGTAAATATGAAAATACATACTATTGTATTCACGATATACTTAGTTGGAATTCTCAATGGTGACAATACCTGAACAGGATGGGCCCAAGTAGTGAAAATAATGCTTCTGAAACAAGATAAATAATCAGAAATTAGGGTGCAAGGGCAAAAACAGTACTACATTCTTGATCTAAAGTAACAACAATAAGGAAGAGTAATATGGATAATCAATTTAAGTGGGTAAACTTTTATATAGAGTTTGCAACAAAATTATTGGAATACAAAAATGATAGAAGTTCTCTAATCAGCAAGATAAAGAATGTGTATTCTGATATCCAGACGAAACTTCCAACACTCGAATATGACAATAATATGTTAAAGGATATTGATCCTTTTACAATATTTGCGTTATTTAATAAGGGAATAAGTGATAAAAATCGTCTTTCAATCATTGGTGGAATAAAGAAAGAATTTGAAGTAGTTTCTGATTTACCTGATACCTTGTATGGTATTCCTTGTGTAAATAATATGATGGCAACATTCTATGCCTTTGAAGGAAGCAAAGAAAGAAAAGATGATGATATCAACAATCTATGGGAAATGTATGAGGTTGCTATAACTCTTTCTGAAAAAGATACAAATGCAAACAGAGCATCATTCAGCATTGTATATGATCAAGTTAGAATGCAATATGCAATTCGTTGGAATCTGACAATGGGGCTGTATTGGATTCGACCTTATTCATTTATAACTCTTGATTCTTTTTCCAGAGGTTTCATGAGCAATCCTGACAATGTTTCTGATGATGTGGTTGAGGAAATCAAAAAATTGAAGCCATATGACCTTCCAACAGCCGAAAAATATCTTTCTATTTGTGACAAGTGCCACTCTGTCATTGCAACAGGGAAATATGGATATTCATCTTTTCCAGAATTTTGTTATAATGCTTGGACAAAATCTGTAAAAGAAAATGGTAAAACAAAAGAAAACGGTGAGCAAGTTTCTGAAATTGATAAGCCTGTTGAAACGGATAATCTTACTCAAGAAAAAAACAATAATGCTCTTGGCGATGCTGATGTAAAAACAGTTCGTTATTGGGTTTATGCGCCAGGGGAAAAAGGTTACTTATGGGAGGATTTTTATGATGCTGCTATCATGGCAATTGGTTGGTCTGAATTAGGGGATTTGAAAACTTATACTAGCAAGTCTGAAATGGTTCAGAAACTTCAGGAAGCATGGGGAGGAAATTCAACATATTCGAATACAGCATTAGCTGCATGGCAATTTGTCAAAGATATTAAACCAGGTGATGTTGTCTTTGCCAAAAAAGGAGTTACCGAGATTCTAGGTCGCGGAATTGTTGAATCTGACTATGTGTATGATGAAGATGGTATAGGTGGTTATCCTCACATTCGCAAGGTAAGATGGACGCATAAAGGCTGTTGGCAAATTGATGGGTTACCCCAGAAGACATTGACGGATATAACCAATTACACAGATTTTGTAAAAACAATAACTAAGTTCTTCGATGAAGATACTGATTCAGAGATAGAAGACACAACGATAAATGCTTATCCAGAATATTCAAAGAAAGATTTTCTTGATGAAGTCTATATGGATGAGAAAACATATAACAAGCTTGCAGGAGTGCTAAACAATAAGAAGAACATCATCTTGCAGGGAGCTCCTGGCGTTGGTAAGACGTTTGTTGCCAAACGACTAGCGTATTCTATTATGGGCGTAAAGGATGTTAATCGCGTCATGATGGTTCAATTTCACCAGAGCTATTCCTATGAAGACTTTATCATGGGGTTCAGACCATCGAAAAATGGTTTTGAAATAAAGACTGGTGCTTTCTATAACTTTTGCAAAAAAGCTGAACAAGATAGCGAAAATAAGTACTTTTTTATAATTGATGAGATAAATCGTGGAAATTTGAGCAAGATTTTTGGTGAACTATTCATGTTGGTTGAAAATGACAAACGTGGGGAAAAGAATACATTACAATTGTTATATCGTGATGAAAAGTTTTATGTGCCAAGAAATGTTTATATTATTGGAATGATGAATACGGCGGATCGAAGCCTTGCCATGCTTGATTATGCACTTCGTAGAAGATTTGCATTCTTTGATTTAAAGCCAGGCTTTACTACTGATGGATTTAAAGAATACAAGAACGCATTGAATAACAAGAAGTTTGATAAGTTGATCGAATGTGTTCAAAGTCTTAATGAACAGATTGCAATTGATGAATCTTTAGGTGAAGGATTCTGTATAGGCCATAGCTTTTTCTCCAATCTGCCAGCAGATGAAATAATGGATGACAAGCTTCAGGAGATTGTGGAATATGAGCTGATTCCTTTATTGAAAGAGTATTGGTTTGATGAATCATCAAAAGTGAAAGATTGGAGCGAAAAGTTAAGGAGTTCTGTTAAGTGATCAGGATTCAAAACATCTACTATATGCTCGCCTACGCTTTTGATGTGTTGAATGCGCAGGGATACAAGAATGTAGCCACAGAAGAATTTGAAAATGTAGCTGAACTTTGTGCTGCAATTCTTGTAGTAGGCATTTGTTCACTGATTAAGAAAGGTCTGGGAAAAGAGTATATTTCAGAGACAGAAGCATTGTCAACATTACGTGGCAAATTGGATATTTCAGAATCCATTAAAACACAAACTTTTCTGAAAAAGCAAATGATTTGTTCATATGATGATTTTTCTGTCAATTCTTTTATGAATCGGATTATAAAATCTACGGTTCTTGTCTTATTGAAAGGTAATATCTCAAAATCCCGAAAGAAAGAATTGAGAAAAATCATGGTTTTCTTTATGGATGTAGATGTAATTGATCTACACTCTATCAATTGGAATATACAATACAATAGAAATAATCAAACATATAGAATGATAGTTTCTATATGCTATTTGATATTCAAAGGTTTATTGCAGACTCAATCAGATGGTACAACGAAACTGATGGATTTCTTGGATGAACGAAGAATGAACAAATTGTATGAAAAGTTCATTTTAGAATATTACAAGAAGGAACATCCAGAACTGACAGCTAATGCTTCACAAATTTCATGGCAATTAGATGATAATAATTGTGACATGCTACCAGTCATGCAGTCCGATATTATGTTGACACAAAATGGAAATGTATTGATTATCGATGCAAAGTACTATTCCCATACCACCCAGAAGCAATATGACAAATATACAGTTCATTCAAACAATCTCTATCAGATATTCACGTATGTCAAAAACAAAGAAGCTGAATTAGCGATGCAATATCCGCATAAAGTTTCAGGTATGTTGTTATACGCTAGAACAGATGAAGAAATATATCCTGAAAATGAATATCAAATGAGCGGTAATCAAATCGCAGTCAAGACATTAAATCTTGATTGTAATTTTGATATGATAAAAAGTCAGCTTGATACAATTGCAGATAAATATTTTAAAGTTTAAAAGGCCTTGAAGGGCTTTTATCCCTTCTTACACTCACTGTGTTTTCTGAAAGAGCACATGCCTCGTAGAGGGAATTGAAAAGATCTGGCTTGGGAAGCGCACCAAGCACCCCTCTTTTGTATTTTTCAATCAAATCCGTGGTTTCACGAATACCGTCCTCCGCGGCGCTGAATTCGCCAAGAGAGTAGAGATAGGCATGTTTGGTATCCTTGTGTGAAAACCATATCTGCTCTTTCCGGAAAAGCGTACGACAGTCCAGAAGCGAGACGTCATGGACGGTGGCGATCAGTTGCGCCCTTTGATTCATTTCGTTGTTGAACATCGCGATGATTTCGCGGGTCAGCTTGAAATGCAGGCTGTTGTCCAACTCGTCCACGACAAGAATCCGCCCCTGTTCCAAAGCATTCAAAACATAACTCGCCAAGGCTGCAATCTTCTTGGTTCCAGTGGAATCGAACAGGATGCTCGGAACTTGGACTCCCTTGTAAACGGAAGCCAGATGCAGTTTGTCCATGAATGCGTCGCCGAAACGAATTGAGGCTTCCTGTACGCCGTTTTTGTCAGGCTGCTTCTGCAACATATCAAAATTAAATGCTGTGCCAAACTCTTCTTCCGAAAGATATTTATAATCATTAAGGAATAAATCAGCGTTTTTGACGAAATCGGCGATCTTCTTCCGCTGTTCAGAAGAGGCTTTCATCATCTCGACTGTTTTATTAAGAGGAATGTTATTCATGTCAATGACATCGATGCTTGAGGCGAAAGCGACGAGGAGGCTCTTCATGTGATCCAATATCGGAAAACGGGATGTGTCAAGAACATGCATGAGCAGATTGCCTTTGGAGGCCAGTTCCATCATGTCCGCAAGTTTCCCATCTTCGCTTTCATTCTTGTTTTCATGGCAATTGCGGAGCAGCCAGACCTTCTCCTTGCGGTTGCCATACTTGTCCCGCTGGACTTCCGCAAAACGTTCATAAACGTATTCGGAACTGCCAGTGTTGTATTTGATTGAATACAAGTATTCAAGGCCATTCGCCGAGAATGTGACGGCTAGGCTGCATGTCGAATCGGAGGAGAAGAGATTCTTCTCAAGTTTGGATTGCGTATTGAGAATGATTCCTTTCAGTGTCGCCATAATTTTGACGAGATTGGTCTTGCCGGAGTTGTTCGGGCCGATGACGATGGCGGATTTTACGACATGGATTTTCCCGGCGGGCACAATGTTCTGGGCAAAGCGTTTACTCTGCAAATTGGCCTGAAGTGAAAATTCCGTCTCTGTGTCGTAGATGAGGCAGTTGTTTATGGAAAGAGAAATCAGCATGGCGGCTCCTTGTTATGGAGTCACTATTATAGCATGTATTATTTTACATGCAAATAAATAGCATGAAAAATAAACACAAAAAAAAAATGGCAATGGGGCGCCGTCATTACCTCAATAACGGGACGGTGCGCAGCAAATCCGAGACCGCAGGGGGGACGCACAGCGGCACACACAAAGCCGCAGGCGGGACGCCCAGCGGCACTACACAAAAAGGGCTGTTGCCAAAAAGCAACAGCCCTTTTCATGTTTTTTGCGCTATGCTCAGTCTTTGATTTCGATGGCTTCGCTCGGGCAGGCTTCCTTGCAGGCGCCGCAGCTCACGCAATCATCTTTCTTGACAGTGGCGACACCGTCAACGACTTTGATGGCTTCAACGGGGCATTCGCCTTCGCAGGAACCGCAACCAACGCATTTCTCTTTGTCAACTTCAGCAGGCATGGTCTTCTCCAATGTGTTTTCTGTTCTCTGTCCGACTGCGGACCGTGCCGCGACACCGTCAGGCAATTCTACAATTTAATAAGTCTATCCAGATAGTCAAACTTTTTTTCAGAACTTTGTTCCGACGCGGCCAAGAAACTTGCCCGTACGCGTGTCGATTCGGACGACTTCGCCCTGCTCCATGTATTCCGGCACCTGGATTTCCAGACCGGTCTGCGTCTTGGCGGATTTGCCGCGATTCGTCGCGCTCTGGCCTTTGATGGCGGGATCGCATTCCACCAGTTCCAGTTCAACGACATCCGGCAGGCGGATGCCGACGATGCGGTCTTCCAGAATCAACGCGCTGATGCCTTCCATGTCTTCGACGAGATAGTATTTGTCGTCGCCGATGATTTCAGCGGCGAGCGGGAACTGCTCGAACGACTCCACGTCCATGAAGACATAGTCGTTGCCTTCCTTATATAAATACTGCACTTCCTGCTGGCGGAAGTCCGGTTCGTCATAGCTGTCTTCGCCTTTGCAGGAAAGATCGGTCTTCATCTGCGTCAGAAGATTCCGGCAGCGGACTTTGTAGATGGTCGCCGCGCCGCGGGCGGACGGCGTGTGCTTTTCGACGGATTCGATGATGTGCGGAGCGCCGTTGACCGTGATCACGCCGCCGCTGGCAAATTGTTTTACGAGCATGTTCCTTTCCTTATTTATTATAGTGATTAGTGATTAGTGATTAGTGATTAGGGGTTAGGGGTTAGGGGTTAGTGATTAGTGGCTAGTGATTAGTGGTCAGTGGCCAGTGAATCAACGGAGCTCGACATTGAGCTTCGTCGCCAGTTCCTGACGGATCTTCTCCTGGATCTTGTTGACTTCGTCATCCGTCAGCGTCCGTTCGGGATGGCGGTACATGATCGTGTAGGCCATGCTGCGGCGGTCTTTGCCCAGCACCTTTTCGTCTTCATAGATATCGAACAGATCGATCTTCTCGACGTTCGGAAGCTTCATGGCCTTCACGGTGTCGATGACCTGCTGGTTCGTCAGGCCGGCGGGAGCGACGAAGGAAATATCCCGCGCCGTTCCAGGGAACTGCGGCAGAGGCTGATAGGCGATCGCCGCGCCGTGCAGCTGCTTCAACGCATCGAAATCGATCAACGCCACGAACAGCGGGTTGCGCATGCGCATACCTTTCACGAGTTCGTCCGCAACCTGCCCGAAGATGATCACATTGTTCTTGCGGATGGTCCACGCCGCGCATGCACCACGCTTGAACGCGGGATGTTCGGCGGCCGTCCATTCGTATTTCGTCAGGCGGCGCATCTCCAGCCAGCTCTCCAGCAGGCCTTTCATGTCGTAGAAATCAAGCCGTTCGGCCTCTTCCGCGCCATAGCGGCCAAGCTGACGATGGCCCGTCAGCAGAATGGCGATCTGCGTGGCTTCGCAAAGCTCCTCGCCCTTCTTCTGGAAGACGCGGCCCGTCTCGAACATGCGCAGGTCATGCTCATTGCGGGAAACATTGTGGTTGACGACCTGCAGGATGCCCGGCAGCATCGTCGGCCGCATGTAGGCGAGATCCGCGCTGATCGGATTCGAGACCTTCACCAGCTGCTCCTCCGTCAGGCCGGAGCCCAAAAGGCACTGCTGCTGGGAGAACATCGTGTAGTTCAGAATTTCATCAAGCCCCAACGAAAGCAGTTGCGCGCGAGTCTCTTCCATCGGAATGAACTTGTCGTCTTTGATGTTTCCGACCAATTTCGCGGCGACGGGGGCTTCCGGAATCTTGTCCAGCCCCTGCATCTGCGCGACTTCCTCCCAGAGGTCGTATTCATGCAGCAGGTCGAAACGCCAACCGGGCGTATGGACGGAGACTTTTTCGTCATCAATGGCTGTCACCGTGATGCCGCGGCGTTTGAAGCAGTCCGCAATCTCCGCAGCCGTCAGCTTGAGTCCGAGAACGTTGTTGCAGCGCGCCACGTTGCAGTTCAGATCATATTCCGCGAAGGGCTTGCCGTAGCGGTCGATGACGCCGGAGACCTGCTTCGCGCCGCAGAGTTCGCAAAGCAGCGACGCCGCGCGGGCGCTGGCGTAGGCGGTCGTTTCAGGGCTGACGCCGCGTTCGTAGCGGTAGGACGAATCGGAGGAGATGTTCAACTTGCGGCTGCTGATGCGGATGTTCGAGCGGTCGAACGTCGCGGCCTCCAGAAGAACCGTCGTCGTGTTGTCGGTGATCATGCTGTTTTCACCGCCCATGATACCGGCCAGCGCGACGCCTTTTTCGGCATCCGCGATGAGCAGGTTGTCATGCATCAGCTTGGACTTCGTGCCGTCCAGCGTGACGATTTCCTCTCCGTCCGCCGCACGGCGGACGATGATCTTGTGCCCCGCAAGCGTCGTCAAATCGAACGCATGCAACGGGTTGCCGTATTCCAGCATGACGAAGTTCGTGATGTCGACCACGTTGTTGATGGAACGCAGGCCGACGGCCGTCAGCCGTTTCACCAGCCATTCGGGCGACGGGCCGACTTTCACACCCGTGAACACGCGGGCGATGTACCGCGGGCAGAGTTCCGGTTCGCGGACTTCGACGGACGCGAAATCTTCGATCTTCGCGTTTTCGCGCCCGTCTGGGCGGCGGCCTCGCGGGCGATGCCGATGTGGGACAGCCAGTCCGGACGGTTCGGCGTGACTTCCCAATCGATCACGCTGTCGCTTTCATACAAATCGGTCAGCGGAGCGCCAAGCGGAGCGTCGTCCGGCAGGATGAGCAGGCCGGTATGGTCGTTGCTCAGGCCCAATTCACGGGCGGAGCAAAGCATGCCGTTGGATTCGACGCCGCGCAGTTTCGCCTTTTTGATTTTGAAATCGCCGAAAACCGTGCCGATGGTCGCGCAAGGGACGCGCTTTCCGGCGTCGCAATTCGGTGCGCCGCAGACGATTTGCAACGGTTCGCCACTGCCGATGTTCACTTTGCAGACGCTCATGTGGTCCGAATCCGGATGCGGCTCGCGAGAGAGAATCTCCGCCACGACGACGCCTTTCGGAATCGTGCCAGACTCTTCGATGCCTTCGACTTCCAGTCCCGCGCCCGTCAGACGCGACGCCAGTTCCTTGGCGTCCCATGGGATGTCAACGTAATCCTTCAACCATTGCAATGATGTTTTCATGACGAATCCTTTTTATTTTTAAATAGTTAGTAATAAGCAAAGTGTTATCGCGGGAACCATCTGTAGATCTTCGGCGTCTCCCCTGTGTTCAGATAATAGATAAAGCCGACGATCATGAAAATGACCGCGCTGAGCAATTCACCGGCAATGACGCCGACCATGAACGGCTTCAGTTTCCGCACCAGTTTCATGCTGCCGAAGCGGATGGCGCAGACTTTGATCAAATACCCGCAGAAAAACGCATGGCAGGTCTGCTCCATCGGATACGTCGCCCACAGGAGGAACATGACCGGATGCAACGGCCACCATGGAACGCGCAACCGCAGGAAACTGAAAAACCAAACCACCACGATGCCGAAAACAAACGCGCCGACGAAATTCTCACGCGGCATGATGCGCGACATCCGCTGCCACCATGGCAAGGTGTCCGCCTCCTCTAGGGAACCGACCGCCTCCAATTGCAGAATTTCAGGCAGCGCCGTGCGGAAAGCCATGGTGGGCAGACGCTTGTAGCTCCAATCCATGTTCTGCGGCGCCCCCCAAGTATAAACGGCGATGAGCAGGACGGCGACGGCGATCGTCATCGCGATGATATACATCGCCAGCGTGGACCAGCCGTATTTCTTCGTCGAGACTTTCGTGCGTTCGCAGAGCTTCAGACCGTTTGTGACATAGGGCATCAAGGCCTGGCATTGGTCGATGCTCAGGAAGATGCAGACAAGACCGCAGATGATCTGTGCTCTCGGCGGGAAAGCGAAACTGCCGAGACCGGCCGTCAACAGGCCGAAGATGGTCCAACGCGGCTGGATGAAAAAGAGCCCTGTCTCCGCGCTGATTCGTGAGACAATGACAAATGTCATCATCATCAACGCCACTGTGATCAAGGCGAACGGCCATTCGAGGCCAAGCCGTGTAATCAGCACCACCATCGCGATGAGCGCCATGATGAGCAATCGCATCGGCCATGCATTCTCCGCGCCGTCTTTCATGCTCTCCCCCCTGCGGATGCCCAAGGCGTTCAGCAGCACATGCCAGTAGTAGTGGCGCCCCGTGTAGAGCAGGAAGAAGAACATCATGATGCAGGCGCCCGCACGCTGCCATCCCTGCCAGCCGCCGACCCAGTCCGTGTTCAAATTCATGCCGACCGTCACCATCGGGAACGCGCAGAAAACCCAGCAGATCTGTGAAACCGCCAATGTCAGCGAGATTTCAGAGCTCAGGAAGAAGGCGAACGCCACGACCAGCGGGAAGAAACGGAACACCAGCAGGCTGCTGCCATATGGCACGCGGAACAAGTTCGGCCAGACTTTCGAGAACGGGGCCAGACTCCATGCCAGCTGGACGGGAATGTAATAGTCCGGATACCAGACATATAGTCCATTGTTCACGCGAATGAACAGCAGAATCAGCAGGCCCACCCAGAACATGCGGTTGCGGCAAATGGCGGGATACAGCTTGCCTTCTTCCCGTTCGATGAGCGTGGCGTTGAAATCGGCGATCGGGAAGCTAAGATATTCATGCGCAGACCATTGGCGATACGTGATCAACGCCAGGCAGACGGAGGCCAGCGCGCTGAGGAAGACGAGCGGCATCCACGTCGTCAACGGCGCACGCCAGTCCGCCCATGGCACGCGGTGCACGGCGTCTTTGAAAGAGCGCCACATCGGGCGGTCGCCTTCCGCGGCTTTCTGCGCTCCGATGAGATACGCCGTCACCGTCCGTTCATACACTTCCGTGTGCAGATCAGGCTCCGTCTTCTCGTCCGGCATGACGATCAGCGCGCCTTTCGGGGCATATTGCAGGACATGCTTCTGCTTCCAGCCGGGCGTCACGCGCTCCCAATGGTACGGCATGACCATCGTATGCGTGAACTGCTCCAGCATGCCGCGCCCCGGAATGCTGCACGCCGCGCAGCTAACCGCCACGATCAACGCCAGTTCGCCGCCCTTCAGCTGAAGTTTCTTGCTGGCCAGCCCAAGCAGCGGATTGAAGACCATGACGAACAACGCCAGCGTCCCGATGACGATGATGGGCAGCAGGGATCCGTTCGTAAAGGATTCCAGATACAATACGGCGTCATTGATATAACCGCATGCCGCGATGAATATCGCGCATACAAAAGCCAGAATGATGCTACGGACTGTCATGGTTTGTCTTGCCTATACTAAAATGAGATATATCTTGAAGAAACTAATAAGATAATAGTCATTGATAGTTTAGGCAAGAAAACCCATGAAAAAAACGCTGTGTTCGACTATTGCGTCACGACTTCAGCGCTTCCGCGAAAAGATCGATGCCGTGATTGACGTAGGCAAGATTGTCCTCCGTGTCGCAGGACGCCCATGGCGCCATCATGAAGCCCTTCAGCGTCGCGGCGCCTAAATCGCGGCGGCACGTCCTGACAAGCTTTCCAATGACGTCGTCCGCTCCGACCTTGACTTCGCGGCGTTTCCAGCCGGACCAGTTCGTTCCGCACGGAACCTGTTCGAAACCAGCCTTTTCCAGATCATAGAAGCCCTTCAGCCGCTTGTGGTCGGCCGTCTTGTTCTCCGCCAGTTCGAATCCGCCGTAGCATTCATCGTAGTACCAGTTGCTCATCAGGACGCTCTTCGGCGTCCATTCATAGAAGTCCTGATGGTCCCAACCATAGTCGCTCCACGCCCATGGACGCATGCCGTTCTTCTCGACCGTGCCGACGATGTGGAGGAAATCATGCTTCCATAATTCACCTTTTCTGACACAGATGAACTGATGGAAACTGTTATCCTGATGATGGGCGGTCTCTTCGTCATAGCCGATGTGGAAGAAGCGCGGCGTGCCGAAGATTTCGCCTGTGTCACGAATGACGTCTTCGCAGACGCGATAATACTCTTTTGTCGAAACCATGCGGCGGTAATGCTTCAGCCAGCCGTTGTGCGTCGTTGAGAAATTCAGTTTCGGAATTGCTTCAATACCAAGGTCTTTCAAACGGCGGATTTCCTCCTGCATCTTCTCAGGCGTCCAGCTGCCTTCGATGGCGAGTTCCGGATGGCTCGGATAAATCAGCGCTTCGCCGATGTCGATGACCAGCATGTTCATTTTCTGTTCCACCATGCGATCGATGGCGCGCCGCCAAAGTTCTTCCTTGCTACGCAAAACAATGTCTGGCTTGCCGTAAGGCAGCTGCTGATTGTCCATGTCTTCGGGCATGTAATCACACCACATGTTGTGCCCAAGATGGAGCAGCACGGCTTTGATTTCACTGGAACCGTTCATGCTTTTGATTTGACTCATTCGTTTTCTCCCATAAGTTATCATTTATTTTGCGAACAATGCATATCTCTGACTAGAATTTTAAATAAACTTCACTGCTCGAATTTTTAGATCTATAATATTGTTTTTGATATATAAATGTTTGGTTTGGTGGAATACGCTTTTCCATCTTGATTTCAATCTCCTTCATTCCAATCGCAATATCAGTCTTCCCGAAACGCGTGTGGATGCCGATCACCCTCGGCTCGTACTGCCGGTCGGATTCATTGAAACCGCCGCCGACAATGATGGGGCCGCTCGGCAGTTCATACCAGAAACGGCTCAGCTCCATCTCGATGAAACGGCCGTTGTTGCTGCCGTTCGGCTGCCATGCCGTGAAGCCGATGTCATTGGCGGAATAGCGCTCCGCCGTCAGATGGACGTCCGGCGTGAGCACAAACCGCCTGAACACAAACGCCGCGATCCACGCCTTCTTCCATTCCTCCTGTTCCAGATACATTTTCATGCACGTCAGCTCGTTGTTGCCGACATAGTAGATGCCAGGCGTCACCTCCGAGCAGAACAGCCACTTGAAAGCGTTCTCCTCCAACCACTTCAGATAGTTTGTCATACGCGGTTCTTTGGCGGACGACACGCCCGCCGCCACGCAGTCGAGGCACGTATCCGTGAAACGGAACTCATTGCAGACGTGTGAATCGTCGCCGAACGACCGCGAAATGAAACCGTCGGGCGTGGAGACGCGATCCAACACGGCGTCGAAATCATGCTTGTATTGACGGCACTCGTCCGCAAACTCCACGTAATCAGGATGATTCAGCAACTTCAGCACATCGCGCAGACGTTGCAAACTGCCCAGCAGCCAGCAGTCCGTGAACACGACCTGCCCATAATCGCCGTCGGACGCGCAGCATTCCGGCATGATGCCGTAGTTCGGATTCCCTTTCGTACGTGTGGCGCGGATTTCGCCAATGATCCAGCGGCCCGCCTGCAACATTTTGTTCAGATAACTTTTGATAAATGACTCGTCATCAGACAATTCCAGATAGTCGCATGCGAGAATCAAGGCGGCGCCCGTCGTATTCGCCCACTTCGGGCCGCTCGTTCCGATCGCACCCTTTGTCGTCGTGAATTTGCCGACCGGCGGGCAGCCGCCGTCCTGCAGCGAGAAGATGAAATCGATGGCCATGCGGACTTGCTTGAAATAGCCAAGCCTCAGCATGGGCCGCAACGCGCACATCGCCTCCCACACCCATACATAGAAGCGCTCCGAACTGCCGCCCTGGCATGGGCGGAGACGGTTGCCATCCGCCATCAGCAGTTGCAAGTTGTTCAGTGTCACCGCTTCAAAGGCTTCCGTGTCACGATGGCACGGCAATTCGACAACGCTCTTGCTCTTCAGTTGCTTCCATGCCTCGACAGCTTCCTGCAACGCCTCGCCGAACGGCTTGTCGCAACCGCCGTTTCGCGGCACCACCTTGAACAAGACGTCGAACGACTGCGACTCGCCCTGTTTCAATTCACATGTGAAATGCAGCAAGTGGTTCATCTTTCCAAGTTTGCAACGTTCTTGCACACGATATGGCTTCTCCCATGAGAACAATGCGTTGACGTCCTTTCCCGTGAAATCCGCCTCCTTCACCCACGCCACGTTGAACCCGCCGGCGGAGACACGCCCCGCCGCGCCGTCCTGCGTGTAGAACACGCCATCGTGGTATTCGAAGAAGTCGTCAGGAAGCCAGCGGGAAGCGTCCCATTCAAACGTATAATAATGGTATTCAAAGACTTTTGATTCAAGCGGACGGCCCGGATGCAGCCAGACATGGGCAGTCTGCGTCTTCGGATCATCGTTTCGGACGGTCATTTTCATGCGCAGATTGCCGCATGTGTCAACGAAATACAGGCATGTGTAGATCAAATTCCATGCGCTAAATTCACATTCGATTACCGGCAGGCCGCCATACACGCGACGCAGCGTTGTCTGCCTGAAATCCGGCACGAAGGCGGGATCGCCGAACGCCCAGCTGAACAGCGTCGTCCGCTGCAGTTGCCGTATCAATGAATCCCCTGTAATGGAAGTATTTAGGCCAGGCGTGTCCAATGTATAGGCGTTCATCGCGCAGTCGCACATGACCAATTTGCGCGACTCCGGCCAGTTCAGCGGAATATGGACCGACAGCGGCAGCTTCGCCTCGCGGTTCAGCTCCCCCATGATGTCCGCCCATTCCCAATTCTTCATCTCTTCATATTTCGAACTCATGTTTTTTATACCTACTATTCAGTTCGTTGTACCAACCTTTTTTCTTGCGTGCCCCCCGCGAAGCGGACGACAACCGCCGAGCCGCCGGAGCCGTTAATCTTTCATCATTCAGATTCCATTATGAACAAGCAAAATCTTCCTGAGTTTGTCGGCCCGGCGGCGAGGCTATTTCGTGTCCTTTCGTGTCCATTCGTGGTTCCATATCAGCATCTTGTTGTGGTCATGGCTGTTCTGTGTGTTCAGTGGATTCCTTCTTTTCCAAATGATGGGACGGCCCTGCCGGAAACCATCCCCTCTCCACGCGTTTCCGTTGCTGGAACACTTCACGAATGCCCCAGAAACATGAAAATCCGATGACGCCCAATACCGCTGATACCACGATATTTGCGACGAACAACGACAGCGCCGTCGCCACAAGCCCGCCCAGCAGAAACGCCCGCCAGATTTTCACGCCGAAATAATATTCGCCTTTGATGACCAGCGGATGGAACAATCCGATGGTCAGAAAGCAAACCAGACCGATGACAATGCCTTGCCAATGCATGAACACTCCTTTTTATTAAATCACATTCTATTTCACTATAGCCCGAAAAGTGACTTTTCACAACTCGGCACTATATTCTTATAACCGTTTATTTTTCCATTTTCACAACAAAGGAACCAACATGACAGACGCCCTTCTCTCCTACAACTTCCCATGGACAGCTTACCCGCAAAACCTCTACCCGCGAATCGCACGCGAATATCTCGACTACGGCATCGACCGCTTCGTCTTCGTCGAATCATGGATTGCCGAAGGGCTTAAACATCCTGAAATCATTGACTTCCTGCGTGACTTCAAGAAGAAGATGGGCATCCACATCGTCTCCATCCACGCCCCCGCCGGCCGCGAATTCGATTTGAACATTCCCGAAAAAGAACGCCGCCCGGCCATGATCAAAGACCACATCAAGGCCATGGAAATCGCCGCCGAATTCGGCAGCAAGACCTATACGATCCACGTCGGCGCATGGCATCATTGCATCAAGCATGTCGATATGAATCTGTTACGACCGCTGGCCATTGAAACGCTGGAGCAGCTCGTGCCAGCGGCGGAGAAGATCGGCATCGTCGTAGCCGTCGAGAACAGCTTCGAGCCGCCAAACTCCATGAAGGAAGTCGTAGGGCTGGTCGAACCGTTCGCAAGCAGCCCCGCCATCGGGATTTGCTACGATACAGGCCATGCGCATTTCATGGCGCCCTACCCGTGGAAGAAGATGGAGGACTATCCGAAATCACAGCATGACATGTGGTGGGAGCACGGCATCATCGAAGAGGCGAACGCCCTCGAACTCGCGCAGAAATACGTCGTCACGACTCATATCCACGACAACACGGGCTATGCGGACCTCCATTCCATGCCGTTCGACGGCACATTGGACTGGTACACGCTGATGCCGAAGCTCCGCGCATGCCCGCGCATGATGGAATACCAGACGGAAATCGAATTCAGCGACGGCGTCAACTGGGCCGGCCAGTTACTGGCTCCCGTCGGCGGCTATTCCATCAAACGGCAGGTGGAAACCTTCCGCAAATTAGGCTTCTGAGCCTAAATACTAGAATTCTAGGCATCTAGGCTTCTAGCCACCTAGAATTCTAGTTGGCGATAATCACTCCCATGCAGGCGCGTAGCCGCCATCCAGCAGAGCGCCATTCTTTGTAAACAGCGTCACGCGAGCATGCGGACGCTGTTTTTCGCTTTGGCAATGGAAACTCACCGTGTTTTCGCCCGCTACGATTTCCGGCAGGACGCCTTCCGGCTTGATCTCCGCCAACACGTCGCCGTTGCCCGCGTAGAGTTTCGCCGTCTGTCCGCCATAGTATTCCAGATACTGCCCCGCCTCAAGCGAAACTGGAAACACGATCTGCCGACCACCGACCGCAACCGTCGGATTCACAAGCGGTTGCGGAATCTGCGGCAACGCCTTGATCGGACTCAGCAGACATTCCACCGTGTCGCCTTTTTCGACGCCGCCGCACCAGATGTCGAAGCCCAACGTCCGCGCATAGTTGAACTGCCCACGATACAATGTATAGCCGCCGAGAGCGAAAGGCCACGACTGCTTCTCATACTCCTTCGTGCTCGGCGTCAGCAATTCCACATAACGCCACCCTGTGAAATCAATTTTCACAAAATAATGCTGGCTGAAAATGCCATGTGTCTTGCAAATCGGCGCGAAATCCAGCGTCTCGCCCTTTCCGTCGCCCTTGATCCACAATCCGAAGCCTTGATGCTTGCTTAAGTCCTTCTCCGTGAATTCCATATGGCGATACAGCCAGGAGGCTTCACGCTCCCTGAACATCCGTTCGAAGTGGTCGTACAACGAATAGCGGTCATCGGGAGCCGAACTGAGAACCAGTCTGTCCGAAAAGTCACGGGACACGCTGAAACTACCGCCGTTTTTGACTGGCCCGTCGCATTCCACGGCCTTGATGCCGCCCGTCATGCCTGGTGCGGCTGAAGGATAAATGTACAGCTTGCCGCTGTTCCGAATCGTGATTTTCTCTCCCGGATCCGTGAACGCCGTGGCGCTGTTTTCGTCAACCGATTTGAAATCAACAAGTTCCAACGCATTTTCAGAATCATAGGAATCCAGCGTCGGCAACGCCTGGATACGCAGCGCCAACGGTTGCGCGGCGAATTTGTTCGTGAAATTCCAGACATTGCTGCGGCTCTCCAGGTCGTCGATCTGATGGCGTTCCGCCTGGATCGGTTCGAAGCCCCAGCCGTCGCCGTTCTGGCAAAGACGGAACTCCTCTCCGGCCTTCGCCAGCTGCCCCTTGACGTTGTCGTCGAAATACTTGACGCGACGCAACTCCTCATATGTCCAGATGCGCGACGCAAGATCGCGCAGCCATGCGCCGTTTGTCAGACTATGCGGTGAAACCACCTGCAACGTCAGATGGGCGTCCGTCGCCAACGCCTTGCCCCACAGATATTCCACGTCGTCCCAGAATGTCGGATCGGTCTGCTGTCCGCACCACGGGAAAAGGCCGACCCAGCCTAGATGCAACGGCAGGAACATCTTGCGTGCGAAGCTATTGGAATAGGCATGGAGGTCCGTGAACGTCTTGTGGTCGCGCACGGCATGGTCCCACGCCTGCATGCAGCTGCGGACATACCATAGATGATGGTGGAACGTCGCCATCTCCATCATGATGGGCCGCTTCAGGCCGCGGAAGACTTCGAACGTGAATTTCGCGCCATAATGCCAGCGGGCGTCTTCGCCACCGATCACATGGGCGCCGTCCAGCCCGTCCAGATAGACGAAATCGAAGCCGCATTCGTTCACCGCCGTGGAGATTTTGTCCGCGACTTCCGCAAACAGCGACGTCTCGCCGTCGGGCACGAAACAACCCCAACACTCCTTCAGATGATAGACGGGCGCTCCCGCCATGTGGGTGGCCGGCTCCGTGCCGCACGCGCCGCGTTTGCATTTCAGCACGGCGTACGGCGCGTCCGTCTTGATGGCCGTGTATTCGATGAGCTCGTCGTCGATCTGCAGTGTCATGCTGCGGCGGATGTAATAGTCGATTCGCGGCGGCAGGTCCGACGGCTCCTCCACCAACGGGACGTCCGTCATGTCGGTCGTCAAATTGCTGGCCAGCGTGTAAGTCCTTTCCTTTGCGAGTCTTGGATCGGGAACTGGCGTGACCCATGTGCAGTTCTTCGCGATGGAAAACGACATCGTGTGCAGGCCGCAGACGATGCCCGCGTCATTGAACCGTTTCACAAGCTTGCGGACGTCTTCATAGCCGTTCGGGAAGATGTCCGGTCGCGGGCGATAGCTGCCGTAGTCCAGCGTGCCGTTGAACTCGATCGCCTTCAGGCCGAGGCGATGGCACAAGTCAATCCATTCGTCCGCGTTCTGCGGCGTGGGGGCGTTCATGATGTTCGAATACGTCGGCAGCTTGCTGTCCAACGCCCACGGCCCGCAGTTCGGCGAATGCGGCACGCCCAACGCCGCGCCGACCATCGCCTTCAACGCCTCTCGCATCTCCGCGAAACCGCACGCCACAAGCCCCGTCTCCGCGCCTTCGAAACCGAACCGCTTGTACGCCGCCGTCCACAGAAACGACTGCGGCCCAGGCAGATCCTCCACATTCGACTTCAGCCCCAACGCGATGGACGTCGCCGAAAACGGCTCGTCCGCGATGTCCTTCAAATCCGTCGGGATGTTGATGAAATCCAGTTCATCGACATCGCCTTCCACGGACATGACCGTGAACACGACGTAGTCCTCTTCGATTCGCACACAAATCCGCGCCGTCGCGACATTCTGGCCAAATGTGTATTCGAGAACGCCGTCGGTGAATTTCGCGGCCGTCGCGTCCGCCCGCCAGCCGTCCTTGCGGATGTAGGCCGCCGGTGACACAGGCATGGCGATCAGATGGTCCTGTCCCGTTGCGATGTCGTAAAATCCTGCGTTCGTTCCGTTATCGTTGATGCGCCATTCGAAATGGCGGTTTTTGATGCGAATCGTCATGTCTTTCTCCCGTATTATTATCCTTCCTTTTCTTGTTTTGTGAAAAAGATTTTCATATCGCTATGAATCTGTTATTTTCAAAACCGCCGAGCAGACGGAGGCCATTTTGATGTTGTTAATTTAACATGCTCTTTGGGGAACGCCCTCATCAGCGCGATGGCCGACGTCTGCGAGGCTTTCTGCGAAAAATCTGTGTATTCTGTGTTTTCTGTGGTTTTTCATTAATTTAGTTGCGAAAAGACCGCTCCATTTCCTATAGTTTGAAGCCTGTTCCGACAAATTGCGCGATGTCCTTTCCCGTATCGTCCACCACATCGACGTTGACGATGCAGGAGCTTCTTCCGTTTTTGCGGCAGACGGCTCTTGCGATCAGTTTTCCGCCTTTCGGCGCCCCCAGATAGTTGATGCTGACCTGCTGGGCGACAGTCCCGCGGTGCAACTGGTTCGAAAGCGTCGCGAAGGCGAAATCCGCCAGCGTGAAAATCGCGCCGCCCATGACGCCGCCCATCGCGTTCTTATGCCTCTCCGTCAGCACGAGACTGCTGACCGAATGGGTGTCGTCAAGCTCTTCGAGCACGACACCGTTGGCGGAAGCAAAACCGTCGTCTTTGAAAAATTCCTTCGCTTCTTCAAGCGTCTTGAAAGTTCCCATGGCCGTTTCCTTGTTTTTCTCAAAAATCACAATTGGATTTAATCTAATCCAAGAATGGATGTTTCAAGTCAAGAGGAAGGGATTTTCATGGGAAAACATCATCATGCAGGAAACCATCCACACTTCCGGCATGCGCCGATGGCGAAAACCAACGGACACATTAATTGCCTTCATGATATTTTTTATTTAATTATATGAATAATAATGGATATTTACATTCAAATAAACAAATATATTTTTTCATTATAGCTCCTAGAATAACTTTTTATTTCAAAAATCATAAAATTTCCTACAAAATCATATGGATATTATGACTTTATAGGAATTCTTATGACTTCTATTTTATTCAAATAATGATTTGCATCATTCAAATAGTGGTGTATAGTATGGAAAAGATACCGTTTCAAATGATGGACATAGATATATGTATTTCTAAAGACATAAAAATGTCAATTAATCCACCTGTTTCTTTTTAATGGTAATTTATTTAATCAGGATTGATTTGAATCCCTAAAAAAAAGGGTATATTAACATGGAAAAACAGTTTTACAGTGAGTTTTCTCGTGAATTCATCGCCTTGCCATCCTTCCTCGCCAAATGGCATCGTATCGGTTTTACCGAAGACGACATGCTCCGTCTTGAGAAGGAATTGGCCGCCAACCCTAAAGTCGGTGCAGTGCTCAAGGGAACAAAAGGTGCGCGGAAAATGCGTTTTGCATTCCTCAATCAAGGCAAAAGCGGTTCTGCACGAGTCATCTATGTGGATTTTGAAGTTAGTCAGCGTCTTTATTTTGTCGATGTTTTCGCCAAATCAGAAAAGGAAAACCTTACTGCCGAGGAACGGAATGAACTGAAGATGGTTGTTGAAACATTGGAATTGGAGAATTGAACCATGGGTAGATTTGCTGAGGCATTGGAAGATGCACGACGGTTGGTCAAAGGCGATACTCGCGGCATCCGAGTGGATTCGCTGAAGATTCGCCGCATTCCGGATTTCACACCGGAAGAAATCAAGGCTTTACGCCATGCCGTGAACATGCCGCAGCGACTCTTTGCCCTATGCCTCGGTGTGACGCAGAAGTCAGTTGAAGCCTGGGAAGGAGGACGCAGCCATCCCGACGGGGCCGCCCGACGGCTTCTTGGACTGCTTCAAAATAATCCGGACTTTTTCCAAAAAACAGGAATCATTATTTACAATAAGGAATGAATAATGAACAACTATTGACGATTCGCAGGTCGAGGCGGACCCGTTCGGAGCTGATGGTGGATGTCACATTGGCCTACATCCGCGCAAACGCCTGACACGTTTCTTCATACAACTGGCAACAGACGATATTGACCATGATCACGGAATCCTTCGACAATCAAAGCCCTCCGATCATCTCCCGAGAAGCCATCTACGGAAAGGGAGGGCATGTCTGCGACACTTGCGTCATCACCTTCTCCAAGAAGATCTTCGACGACGCAGTCGCACGATATCACAGTCCGCAAATCGCCCAGATACGCGTGTGCAACGGCGACATTCCCGTCCATCTTCTGGCAATGGACGGCAAAAAGATCGCTTTCTATCTTTCAGGCATCGGTTCGACAATGGCCGGCGGCTTCATGGAGGAAATCAACTGGATCATCGGCGTCCGAAAATTCGTCGTCTTCGGTTCCGCAGGCTCATTGGACAGCATGAAAACAAAAGGCAAATACGTCATTCCGACAGCAGCCTACCGCGATGAAGGCATGTCCTATCATTATGCACCGCCCGCTGACTATATCGACATATCTCGTTCTGCGGCAGTCGCATCCATCATGGATGACTTGAAACTCCCCTATGTCCAAGGAAGATGCTGGACGACAGACGCTTTTTACCGGGAGACGCAGAATCAGTACAAAAAACGCGTCGCCGAAGGCTGCATCGCCGTGGAAATGGAACTGGCCGGCTTGCAGGCCGTCTGCGATTTCTACGGAATGGAGCTATATCCCTTTCTGATGACGGGGGATATCCTTGAATCAGAAGATTACCATGTCGCCGATTTGCAGAAAGCGAACCACGCCTTGGACAACTTCGCCGTAGCCTTGAAAATCGCCATGCGGATCGCATCTTGAAAGCTTTTGAAAACTATCGCAACCATTCACACTTTCAACAAAATGAAACACATCCTTCCAGCCATGAACATCCTTTGCGCCGCCACCGTCTTCTCCGTCCTTTCACTTTTCGGGCAGGATGCCAAACGCCCCGCCCCCACGCAGTTGCAGGCCAATCCGCAGAACCGCCCGTTCATCGCGGATGAGAAAATCATCTATCGTTCGCCCGAGCCGGAAAAAGTCCGCGATTACACCCCTGCCCTGCTTGAAGGCTTCAACGGACGTTTCATCGCCGCCATTGATCTCGGCGGTCCGGGCACGAACATCCTTGACGGGCCACGCACCGGCAATCCGTCCAGCCCGGGTGGCAATCAAGTCCGCGTCTTTCTTTCGGACGACCGCGGCGAAACATGGCGGGACACGCCGACACGGCTTCCCATGAAACATGAAATCCTCTTCAAGGCCGGCGATTTCCTCTACATGATCGGCCACGCCAACAAGTTGCTGATCACAAGAAGCGACGATAACGGCGAAACATGGTCCGAACCAGCCCTGCTCGACGACAAAGCCGTCTGGCATCAAAGCTGCGGCGCCGTCGATCATTTTGAAGGAAAAATCTTTCTCGCCTATGAGCAGCGCCATCCCAAAGGCCACGTCTGGCCTGGAACGAAGCCTGTCCTGCTTGCCGCCAAGGAGACGGACGACCTCACGAAACGCGAGAGTTGGAGATTCTCTCAACCATTTGATCCGGATTATCTTATGACTTTAGGCAACCCTGTCGGCATCAACGTGCGGCCTCCGCGTTTCTATCATTCACCAGTCTCCGCAGGCGGCATTCTGGAGACAAACGTCGTCCGGCCGAAAACAGGACCGTTCGCCGACAAGGACGGCCATACCGTCGCCCTGCTGATGCGCGCCAACACGGGGCATCCGGACATCGGCGCCGTTCTGAAAGGGACGGAAAATCCGGACGGCACGCTTTCCATCGGGCGGTTCGAAGCCGCCGGCGGCATGGAGTGGTTTTTCATTCATATTCCAGGAGCCAACATGAAATTCCATCTGGCCTTCGACTCCGTCACCAATCTCTTCTGGCTCGTCCATTCGCAGATGGACGGCATCCACCACGACCGAAGCCGCCTCGCCCTCTCCTACTCGCCGGACCTCCTCAACTGGACGTTCGCGGGACTCGTCGCCGCCGCCCCTTCCTACAACAGCGCACGGCACTACGCCACGATGATCATCAGCGGCGACGACATCTTCATCCTCAGCCGTTCCGGCGACGAACATGCCCACTCCCCCCATGACGGCAACATCACGACGTTCCATCGTGTCCTGAATTTCCGCAAGCTCATCTACTGAACTGCAACATGAATCTCACGGTTTCAAATCAAACAGCAATTTAGATTTCCATCTGGCCGTTTTCTTGATTTTTCATGGACAATCTTTATTGTATCAATAAAAAGTATCGTATACAAGAAACATTTTACATATAAATATAATAGGAGTCAACCATGTTCGACCTGTCGCGCCGTTCTTTCTGCAAAACCGTCATCGCCTCCGCCGCCGTGTCGGCCTTCAAGCCAGTCAACCTCTTTGCCGCAGACGGAGCGGCGCCGAATCTGCGCTTCGGCGTCGTCAGCGACGTCCATATCACGTCATTGGCCAGCACGGACTACTGGGAGAAGACGCTCCGCTGGTATGACGCCGCGAAAGTCGACGCCGTCATGGTCGCCGGAGACATCGCCGACTGGGGGCTCGTCGAACAGCTGCAGAATTTCGCCACCGCATGGTATAAGGTTTTCCCGAACGACACGGCCGCCGACGGACGCCATGTCGAGAAGGTCTTCGTCTGCGGCAACCACGACCATGAAGGCTTCTACTACGTCTATCACGACAAAGAAAAACGCGACGCGGCCTTCCAGAAGTCGATCGTGAAAGACCGCAAGGCCGCATGGGACCTCTGCTTCCATGAGGAGTTCAAGGAAATCTACGCCAAGCAGGTGAAAGGCTACACGTTCATCGGCGGCCATTGGGGCTTCCATCAGAACATCGAGAAGTTCATGGACGAATACAAGTCGAAGCTTGATCCGAACCTCCCGTTCTTCTATGCGCAGCATCCGCATCCGAAAGACACCATCTACGGTCCATGGGCATGGGGCCACGACAACGGCGCCTCCACGCGCGCCTTCTCCAAGACGCCGAACGCCATCGTCTTCACAGGCCATTCCCACTATCCGCTGACGGATGAATCCGGCATCTGGCAGGACACGTTCACATCCATCGGAACCGCCTCCCTCCGCTACATCGGACACCGCTACAACCGTGAAAACAGCGGCTACGGCGGCGGCCCCGTCGAACAGATGCCCCGCATGAAGGACGGCCACAGCAAACACGGCCTGCTCGTCTCCGTTTTCGACGACCATATTGACGTCGCACGCCGCGACTTCCAAAACGATGAAAGCCTCGGCGCCGACTGGGTCCTCCCGCTGCCGCTCTGCAAGGAGAAGCCCTACGCCATCCCGCCGCGCGCCGTCAAGGCCCGCGAAAATCTGCCCGCCTTCGCCGCAGACGCCGGCAGCCTCATCAAGGCGGAAGACGTTGACGGAAAGGATCGTCGCGGAACACCCACGCCGCAGACCGTCGTCACATTCCCGACGGCTCTCGCGGGCGGCCGCGCCTTCGACTACGAAGTGCAGGCCGAACTGAACTACTACGACGTGACGCGCGTCTTCTGCACGAAACGCGTCTTCGCTCCGGAATACTTCCGCACCGAATCGAAGCTCGCGAAGGAAGGGCAAATCGTCTTCGCGCGCGTCGCGGAAGTTCCTGAACACGTGGATGTTCGCTTTGTCGTCACGCCGCTGGACTGCTACGGCAACCGCGGCAAGTCCATCTACAGCAAGAAGTTCAAACTTGGCGAAGCCAAGAAATAATTTTTCTAGAAGCTATAAACATTAACGGCTCTAGAAATTCTAGCGTTTCTAGAGCCGTTAATAGTTGTATTTGCTTTCAGCTTTTAGCTTTAGGCTTTTAGCTTTAGGCTCTGCCTTCAGCTCAGCTGAAGGCAGATGGCATTCCAGGAAGCTTTCGGCAGCGTGAACACGGCCTTGCCGTCCTTCAAGGCGAAATCCGCCAGATTGACGGGCGTGACGTTGTTTGGATCGTCCGCCGTGTTGACGGCCTTCAAATCGCTGTTGAAGAGTGATTTCCAGCTCTTCAACGACGGCGTTCCGCCGAACGCGCGCAATTCCACGCTGACTTCCAGCGGCTCCTTCAACGAACGGTTCACGGCGAAAACCGTCACCTGCTGCGTCGCCTCGTCATACGTCAGGGCGGCTGTCAACATGTTGATGCCCTTCCGATGCTCGCTGTCATAAATAGGTGTTGTCACAATCGGTTTGAGCACAACGCCTTTCGCAAGATTGGACGTCAGCAGGAACGGATGATACGTCGTCTGCGTCCAGCAGCGTCCGTTCGGCTCCGTCATGATCGTGCCGATGACGTTCACAAGCTGCGCCATGCAGGCGATTTTCACGCGGTCCGCATGGTTCAGAATGGAAATCAGCTGGTCACCGACGACCAACGCGTCCTCCATCGTATAGACGTCTTCGATCATGTGCCGCGCGGGAACCCACTTCGGGTCGGGGCATGTGTTTTCGTTTTCATGGTACCACACGTTCCATTCGTCCAGCGCGATGGACATGCGGCGATCTTGATGTTTGTCCGCCTGCACGGCGTCGCAGACGGCCGCCGTGCTCTCCATCATGTGGCTGAGCTTGTCCGCATCGCCCATGAACTGCTCGCTGTCGCCGTTGCGGTTGCCGAGATAGCAGTGGATGGAGAGGTAGTCGGCCAGATGGTAGCACGACTGGAGGGCCTTCCACCGCCACGTCATGTCGCTGAAACCGTCGCAGATGATATGGATGGTCGGATCGGTCCATTTCATGACTTTCGCGGCCTCCAAGGCGATTCGCGCGTATTCGTCGGCCGTTTTCATGCCGATCTGCCATGCGCCGCCCATCTCGTTGCCGAGCCCCCAGTATTTGATGTTGAAAGGCTCCTCCGCGCCGTTTTTGCGGCGCAAATCGCTCCAGTAGGTGCCGCCCGGATGGTTGCAGTATTCGACGAGATTGCGGGCCTCCTCCGGGCCGCGCGTACCGAGATTCACGGCCAGATACGGCTCCGCGCCGATCTTGCGGCACCATGCCACGAACTCATGCAGGCCGAAATGGTTCGTCTCGATCGTCCCCCACGCAAGCTCCAGCCGCGTCGGCCGATTTTCCTTCGGGCCGATCGTGTCCTCCCATTTGTAGCCCGACACGAAATTTCCGCCCGGATAGCGCACGAGACCGAGATTCAGCGGTTTCACCAGATCGATCACGTCCTGCCGGAAGCCGTTTTCATCCGCCGTCGGATGGCTTGGCTCGTACATGCCTGTATAGATATGGCGTCCAAGATGTTCAATCAGAACGCCGAACATCGTCCGCTCCACGGTTCCGATCTGATAATCCTTGTCAACGATGATTTGGGCCTGCTGCATGGTGTCTCCTTTTCATGGTTTGTCTGATGAAAATTTTTAGAAATATACTTTCACCACAATTCCATTTCAAATCGTGCAAACCGCCGACAAGGAACTATATTTCTATATATCATTTTATTGTTTCAGTCCAAATCAAAGGCGGGACGCCCTCGTTACCCCCTCAATCAAGGGCGGGACGCCCTCGCTACCCATCAAAACAAAAGGAATCAGAATCATGCGTGACGGTATCTTTATCTGGGAAGCCCACCGCGGCGGCGGCGGCGGTTACGAAATGCCCGAAAGCTGCAAGCTTTCATTCGAATACGGCTGGTTGCACGGCGGCCGCCCGGAAGCGGACGTCAATCTCACGTCGGACAACGTGATGGTCTCCCTCCACGACCCCAACCTCAACCGCATCGCCCGCAACCTTCCTGAACAATACAAGGACAAACCCATCACGGAAATCAGCTGGGCGGAACTGCAGACGATTGATATCGGTTGGGAGCAATATCCGAACCAGCATGTCGTCTCAATGGAGGAATTGTTCATCCAGCTGCAGAAAGATCCGGCCCGCAACATGGTCATCGACTACAAACGCGTGCCGATACCGATGCTGGCGGATTTGATCAAGCAGTACAACGTCGGCCGCCAGATTACGTTCGCCTGCCACAACCGCGCCCTGCTCCGCGAAATCAAAGGCCTCGTGCCCGAAATCCGCACGAAAAACTGGCTCGGCGGCACGCCTCAGCAGATCATGGACAAGTTCCATACCATTCAGACTGAAGCCTTTGAAGGCATTACGGAAGTCCAGCTCCATCTGAACGGACTCAACACCGAACTACCGCTCGGCGGCTGGCGCTACGACCTTCCGCAACCGTTCGTGGCCGATGCGTTGACCGCCACGAAGCACTGCGGCATCCTCCTGCAAACGCTTCCGTGGAAGTTCGAACGCGAAGACATTTTCGCCATTCTCGATCTCGGCGTCCGCTCCTTCGCCGTCGATTATCCGCACAAGTTCACGATGGCCTGTGCGGAATATTTCGGCAATAGATGGTAAATAGCATCCGGTCCCGCAGGAGCGGGACCTCCCCTTGCCCATGCCTTCCCCAAGACTGCTTCTTGCCATTTCGCTCGCGTTTCCGCTGATCGCCGCCGCACAGGAGGATTCCGTCTTCAAGACTCCCCTGGCGGAAGGCGTCGCAGCGTTGCGCGACGCCGGTTGGAGCATTCCGAAGGAAGGCGTCACGGAAACGGACGGCGCCATCCAGATCACAGCCGCCAACGGGAAGCGCCAATATATGACGTTTGACCTGCCTGTCGAAAAAGGCGTGTCCTACGGCGGAAGCATCATGGTCAAATCCGTCGATGTCCGCCTCCGCAACAACAACGACCGTGGCGCGACGTTCTTTTTCGGCATGCTCACGGAAGACAAGAAATGGGTCAACGGCGGCGAATTCCCCCGTGGCCCGTTCGGTGAAAAGGATTGGCAGCGCGTCACCATCGGCATGACGCGCACCATGCCGGACAACGTAAAGTACATCCAGATATGGATTTGCATCGAAGGACAGGGCACCGCCCTCTTCAAAAATCTGGAAGTCCACAAGGTTAGTTTCGATTCGCAACTGACCGTCCATGCGGAAGCCAATCCGCCGACGTTTGAATTCCTATCGCCGTTGAAGACAACAGGCGGAAAAATCCAGCCACGTCTGCGGATTCTGCTCAGCCAGAATCCGGATTTTCCTGAAAACGAGACATTTGCGGAAATGACGACGGCCGCCGGCAGATTCACGCTGCCATACGCGCTGAAGCCCGGCAGATGGTTCGTCAAAAACCACTGGTGCAGTCTGCGGATCTATCCAACCAGCCAACCGATTTCCTTTGAAATCAAAGACTTGCCGTCCAACGCCCCGTTAAGGGCCACGCCGATGTTCCATAGCGGCGTGTTAAGCGAACGGCCAAATATCGCCTTCTCCTTTTACCCGCAACCGCCGCAGACCTGTTCAGCCACCATCAACGGACAACCGCTCGACGTCAAGTCGCAGAACGAGAACGAAATCGTCTTCACGCCCAAAGAACCGCTCGCGAAAGGAACTTACGACATCGCCCTCACGGCCAACGGCAAGACGGACACGTTCGTCTTCATCAACAAGAATCCCGCCCATCAGTTCTCCTTCCGTGACGACCATATGCTCTGCATCGACGGCAAGCCGTTCTTCCCGATCGGTACCTATCGCGATCCGTCCGACAACACGACTGTTTTCGACGGCATCCACGAAGCGCAATTCAACGTCACCCATTCCTACAAATTCGAAAACGACAAGGTGACGGATGCGGACATGACACGCTATCTCGACGACTGCCAGAAGAACGGTGTCTATGCCTTCATGGGCATCCCACGCAGGCATTTGCACAGCGAAGACCACCATGCGATCGCCTTCCTCGGCAACGGCCTGTCGGAAATCCTCTGGCATGATCCCTACCCTGTGCCGCGCGCGCCCATCCGCTCCGTGAAAACGACGATGGAGACCATGCGCGAAATCTGCCATGACCGACAGTCGTTATGGTGCGTCGTCCAGGCCTTCGACTGGGATCAGTACGCCGTGAAAAACAAGAAGCCTGAAGACGTTGAGCCGAAGGCCGGCAAGATCCGCTGCATGACGCATTTGGCGCTATCCGCCAACGTGCAGGGCATCATTTACTACTGGCTGCCGAAAGAACGCTATGACATGCGCAAGCATTCGCCCATCCAGTGGGCGGAGACCGTCGCCTGCGCACGCGAACTCAACGACTTGTACAAATATCTCATCGGGCGGAACGCCCCGCAAAACATCACGCTTCCGGACGGCGTCGATTATTGGTGCAGACGTGCGGCCGACGGCGGCTACGCCGTCGGTCTCGTCAATACGACGGACAAGGAAGTCTCCTTCGACGTCGATGTCGTCGTTTTCCGGAAACACGTCACGCTGCCGCCATGGGGCGTGGAGGTCATGAAACAACCGTAACAAACAACAGGACACAAAGCGATATGGCAATATATCATACTGAAAAAGAACGCGTTGAAGCGTTTAAAAAAGCATCCGTCTATCCCGTCGTCACCACGGATTTCTGCGCGGGGCGGAATCCGCTGGACGTCATCCGCTCGATTCTCGAAGGCGGCGCGAAAGTCGTCCAAGTCCGTGAGAAAACCATGTGCGACCGTGATTATCTAAATTTATTAAAGGAAGCCCGCAAGCTGACGGACGAATTCGGCGCGTTGCTCATTGCGGACGACCGTCTCGACGCCGCTCTGCTTGCGGACGCCGACGGCGTTCATCTCGGACAGGACGACCTTCCCTGCGCGGAAGCACGCAAGCTCGCCCCGCAGTTGTTCATCGGCGTCTCCACACACAACCGTGACGAACTGCTGGCGGCGCAACGCGACGGTTGCTCCTATCTGAACATCGGCCCGATCTTCCCGACTGGCACCAAGTCATTGCCCATGAATCCGTTGGGACTTGAGACGCTGTCGGAACTGGCGCCGCAGGTGAAAGTCCCGTTCTCCGTCATGGGCGGCATCAAGTTCTCCCATCTGAAGACGCTGCGCAGCCATGGCTGCCTGCATATCGCCGCCGTGACGGCGTTCACGCAGGCGGAAAATCCCGCCGCCGAAGTCCGCAGATGGATTGCGGAGCTTGGCTAATGTAACGACGGCGTCCCATTGTAACGACGGCGGGACGCCGTTGCAAACGTTTTTTGCCTACCAAAAAATAAGGATAATCGTATGAAAAAAATCGTTCTGCCTGTTCCCAACGGTGTCACAGACCAAACCGAAGCCATCCAAAAAGCTTTGGACGGTGGCGATGTCCTGCTGGTCCTGCCGGCCGGTGTTTTCCCCGTATCCCACGCGCTGACAGTCTATTCCAATACGAAAATCACAGCGGACGAACACACGGTCGTCTATCGCGTCGGCGGCTCCACGCAGGGCGTTGATGACTGTCTCCTCCACAACGCCCATGAATGGAAGGACGGCGAAGGCGATGAAAACATCGAAATCGAAGGCGGCGTCTGGAACATGAACAACGCCGAAAACCGCCGCGGGCAGGATATCTACGACGGCGTCTCCTACGGCGGCCTCCTGTTCCGCTTCACCCGTGTCAAGTATCTGTCATTACGCGACATGACGCTGGCCAACGCGGACACCTACTTTGTCCGCCTCATCCGCGTCTCCGATTTCCGCATCATCAACATCAAATTCTATAATTCCTTCCCGCACATCAACCAAGACGGCATCCACCTCAACGGCTACTGCTTCAACGGCGTCATCAAAAAGCTCCGCGCCATTTCGCCCTACACGCCTGGCGACGACATGGTCGCGCTCAACGCCGACGATGGAACCGTCACCAATCACAACCACGCCATTGAGCTCGGCCCCATTGAAAACATCGACATCGAAGACCTTTATGCGGAAAGCGCATGGAACTTCGTGCGCATCCTCAGCATCGACCAGACAGTCAAACATGTCCGAATCAAGAACTTGCGAGGCGGCGTCATGAACAATTTCCTGAACATCGACAGCTGGAAATTCCCCCGCGGCAAAGGCGCCATCGAAGATGTGGAATTTTCGGGCATGAAGGCCTTCAAAGTGCCGATGAAACAGGATTCACCTGCCGTCAACAAAGCGCCATTAATTCTTATCCAATTGCAAGTCAAGGATTTCGTCCTGCATGATTTCGAACGCATTCCCATCGATGCCCTGTCGGAAGCCCCCACATTGGTTCTCGCAAACGAAATGGACAACCAACTGCAGTTCGAGCCGCGCCTCAACGAGCCTGCGCAACTGGACGTCAATGCCGAAACGCATGCTGTTCGTTTGGAAAAAGGCGGCTTCCAACTGTTGAAAATCAACTGACTGCGTTGAAAAACAGAATCATTCCAAACTCACACCATGGACGATAAGCGGTGCGCCGTCAAGCTCCAACGTCACACAACCGTTTTCTGCACGGATTGTCCGACGGCGGCCGATGCAGTCCCGCACGACGACGTCGCCATCGGCTTGGAAGACATGCTTTGTCTTTGTCTTCCAAGTCGTTATCCATGGCTCATGATGAATGAAATCGTCTGATTTCTCTGACAATTTTATCCCATCTGTGCGATCATAAAGCACGGCGAATTTGCCGTCCGGCGATGTGAATTCGATACCTTTCAAATTCGTGCCTCGCCGTTCGAAATACCGCAGAAAATCCGCGCCATCAAGCTCTTCCGCAATGGTTGCGAACGCCATCAGCGACGGTTTCGGGCTGCAATCGCGATTCAGCAAGCCGAAATCATATTCGCGATCTTTATGGTTGATACCGCCCACGTCATGCCAGACGGCGTCATGCAGTTGATAGAACAATACAACCGCCATCCCCTCCGCCTTGCCGATGGCGAACGTCAGAATCGTATTTTCGGCGGACTGCCGCAGCGAATCCACCCACCAGTTGTTCGCCTGCGTACAAGCATAGACTTCAGTAAGATACAACGGTTTCACGCCATGTTTCTCCAGAACTTCCTTTGTGCGGCGGATCGCGCCGAGATACATCCAGCCGTCTCCCAAGGCATCAGGCGTCACGTTTCCACGGCCTGGATGCAACGCCACGCCGTCGAACAAATTCCAGCCGCCCTGCCGCGCGATTTCCTCCTGAAAGTCCGGATCCGCTCCTGCGAGGCCTTGGCTTATCAGATTGATCTTCAAGCCATTGCGCCTCCGTTTATCGATCTCCCGAACCCATGACAGATAGTTCTGGACAAGTTCCACTTTCTTCTCACGGGACTTCCCCATGTTCCATTCATTGCAAAACTCCCAGCCAACATTGTCCTGCTTCCTGTACTTCTCCAACATGCCGTCCAACGTGTTCGCATCCTTTTCCTGATACGATACTTGTGAGGACACGTTGTTATGCATCATGGCAATCATTCCGTACTTTTGCGCCTCATGATTGTCACCGTTCCGCAGATAGCGCACCCCCATCCGCCTCATCAGTTGGAAGGCATCCTCCCGCGACGGCTTGTTGAAAAACGCCGCTATGCCGATATTACTTCTATCCAAATACTTGTATTCAAACGGCGGCAACTTGGCAAGCGTCGTCCGTGCAAATACCTCCTGACCATCCACAACCGCCGTCGCCTCCACAAACGCCATTCCATAATCCTCCAACGGGCATTCGTAATGCTTTTTGAACACACCGTTCGCATCCAATGCCATGTTGAATTTGTCCTCCGCCAGCAATTCGCCGTCGAAATTTCGCGTCCAAACCATGACTTCCGTCTGGACGGCATGATCCGAATGGCAATTCATAAGCTGAAGCTCCACGGATGGATTTCCCTGCGGATAAATATTGAACGGCTTGTCCGTCCTCAACGAAACAACCACATGGCGTTTTCCACGTCTGGCCGCCACGACATCGGCCGAAAGACCTTTTTCCACCACCACAAATGACATTTTCCCTTCATACTCTTTGAAACTGTCGTTTTCCGCCGTTTGTTTGATGGCTAGATGCTCGGCGCCTTTGTTGCCCCAATTATGGTTTCCGGAGATCACATACCAAACATCCAATTCGCCTGCAAGTCCTTCAATCTGACGAAGATAGCAATCCCTCGTTTCAAACGGGACGCCGCCTTTCCCACTGCGTGTCCACAAGCCGATTTTTCCAACCTGACGTTCTTTATCAACACCGCGCCACTCCTGCATGATACCGCCGACACTCCCTTTGAAATCCTTTGGAACACGAATGTCATAGGTGACATCAAAACCCATCGGCGTCAATTCCGCACGTGAAGAGACGGAAATCTTATCCGTCGGATCCTTTTCCATTCGGCAGACCATCTCTATCTTCCCATCTCCCGTCATATCAGCATGTTCGGGAACCGCAACCGGCGGAGACCAAGAAAAAAGCATTCTGCCCATCGAAACCTCCTTCCCACCATGGGCATTTATCACCCACAGCTTTCCATTCTCGAACAACAAGCAAAAGCGGTCGTGCCGTACTTCTATCTGCGCCATTGCGCAGCATGAAGCCAACGTCAAAACTCCCAACCATTTGCTGATCATGTTCGCCTCCTTCACTCTTTCCTTCGGCCATAGTTGCTCTTGCGGCCATAACCGCGGCTTCGCTGCCGTTTTGGTGTTTGCTCTTCTTCCCCAAGCAGATGCAGATCCATCACATCCTTCCGGTTGACAACGTTCCAACCTTTTTCGCTCAGCTCCAGACACGGATACTCGCCGTCCGACACCTGCAGATAGCCATCGTCCTCCAACGCCCTCAACAGCTTCTCGCAGAATGGCTTGCCGATATGAGCAATCACGCCGTGCCATGGATTCTCCATCAAATCACGCCGTTCATCCTCCTCGCCAAGCAACATGCCGACGATGCGGCGGCGGCCGAACTTCCCGTCGACATAGGATATCGCCTCCAGAATATGCCGAGACAATTCCTGTTCACGGTCGGACGCTTTCCGTCCGACACCATGCGCATGGCCGCAACGGTCGCAGCAGCCGCAACGCCAGTCTCCGATCTTCTCGCCGAAATAACCGATGATATAGGCCTGGCGGCAACGCGTCGTCTTAATATACATTTGCACGTCTTCGAAACGTTTGCGGTCCAGTTGATCCTTTTTCACCAACGCCTTCTCGTCGATTTCAAGCTTCTCCGTCCGGCCTTTTTCGCTCAGTTTCAAGACGCCTTCCGCGTCGCCAAGCGTCCAGCTGAACACTGTTCCGCCCAACGCCTCGATCACTTTCTGGACTTGATCGATGCGCAGTCCGCTGATCTCCGCCAATTCGTACAGCGTGCCTTGGAACGTGCGCGTCCCGCGATCCGTCACGTATTGGCAGACACGATACGTAAATATCGACCGTTGCGTGTTCTGCGCTTCGTTCGTCCGCAGCAGCAACGCCGATGGTTGCAGGAATTTCAGTTCGCCGACGTCGCCCACCTGTGCGAATTCGCGTTCCAATATGCCCTGCCGCTCGAGAATCCGCGCCGCCGCGTTCAATTGCGCCACATTTTTCGCATTGTCCACATATGGCAGAAGCAGATTCGGCATCCAGACGACGGAGCCGTCTTCCCGCATGTCCTTCCGCAACAGCCGATGGACGTCCCGCAGCACATCCAACGGCGGGTTGTTCACATCCAGCAGGAACTCCTGAATACGACGGTCCGGAAAACAGTCCAGTAGAACGCATTCCGCCGGTTCGCCGTCCCGCCCCGCGCGGCCCGCCTCCTGATAATACGCCTCCAGGCTGCCCGGCATGTTGTAATGGACGACAAGCCGAACGTCCGCGCGGTCGATGCCCATGCCGAAGGCGTTCGTCGCAACCAGTTGCGGGCAAGCATCCTGCAGGAAATAATCCTGCGCCGCCTTCCGTTCCAGATCCTTCATGCCGGCGTGGTACATCCGCAGGCCGTAGCCGTCTGAAAGTTTTTCCGCCTCCTTTCGTGTCGAAACATAGACAATCGTCGGAACTTTCTTCTCAAGAAGCTTTTCGAGCACGTCTTGCTTTTCTTTCAACGAACCGCAGTTCACGACTTGAAACGACAGATTCGGCCGTTTGAAACCGGTGACCAGATCAGCCATGTCCGGCCGTTTCAACTGTTCGCGGATATCCTCCCGCACGTACGGCGTGGCCGTCGCCGTGAACGCGCAGACCTGCATGGACTGCAGTTCGGGCGTCAAATCCCACAGCCGCTGGTAGTCCGGCCGGAAATCATGGCCCCACTGGCTGACGCAATGGGCCTCGTCGACCACCACCAGATTCGGCGGATATTTTGCAAGATACTTCCGAAATCCTTCCACGCGAAAGCGTTCCGGCGCCACATAAAGGAATTTCAGCTGGCCGTGCGTCGCCGCCAGCAGCGCGTTGTTCTGCTGCTGCCGCGGCACGGAGCTATTGATGCTGGCGGCGGGGATCCCATGCGCGTTCAAGGCGTCCACTTGATCTTTCATCAACGCGATAAGCGGCGAAATGACAAGACCATAGCCATTCCGCACCATGACGGGCAGCTGGTAGCACAACGCCTTGCCGGCCCCCGTCGGCATGCCAACACACAGCTCCTCCCCCGCCAGAATACGGGTTTCGACCTCCTCCTGCCCAGGCAGGAAATCGTCATGCCCGAAATATTGTTTCAATGCTTCCCGTAATCCGTCCATTATCCTTTTCGATATTGTTCCTTGCCCAGAAGGCGACTTGCCTTTTCTTATAGCTTTAAGCTTTGAACTTTCAGCTAAAATTGTAAATTGTCAATTATGAATTATGCATTATGAATTATGCATTGAAAAAAACTCCGCGCAGCGGCATGAACAACCGCCGAGCAGACGGAGGCCATCTTGATCTCAGCAATCCATCATATCATATCTGCTCAAAATCATCAGCACTATGGCCGACGTCTGCGAGGCATTGATTGTCCTTTCTGTGTAATCCGTGTATTCTGTGGACTGAATTTAGTGTCCATTCGAGTCCATTCGTGGTTCCAAACCTATTCAAACAGCGCCTTGACAAACGCCTCCTGGTCAAACGGCTGCAAGTCGTCCACCTGTTCGCCAAGACCGATGAATCGCACGGGATAGCCAAGCTCCTGCTTGATGGCGACCACCACGCCGCCTTTGCCCGTGCCGTCCAGTTTCGTCAGTATCAAACCAGTGATGGGGAACAACTTGCCGAATTCGCGGGCCTGAATCAAGGCATTCGTGCCAATGGACGAATCAACCGTCAGCCAGATTTCATGCGGCGCCTCCGGGCATTCCTTTCCGATGATGCGTTTCACCTTCGCCAGTTCGTCCATCAGATCACGGCGCGTATGCTGCCGCCCCGCCGTGTCGATGATGACGTAGTCGACGCCTTTCTGGGTGCCCGAACGAACGGCGTCGAACGCGACCGCCGCCGCGTCGCCGCCCTGCTTGCCGCCGACGACCGGAACGCCCAGACGTTCGCCCCAGATCTTCAGCTGCTCCACGCCCGCCGCGCGGAATGTGTCTCCCGCGCCTAGCAGCACGCTCTTGCCCTGTTTCATGAAATAATGGGCGAGCTTCGCCACACTGGTCGTCTTGCCGCTGCCGTTCACACCGACCATCATGATGACGGTCGGCCCGTTCGCCGCATGGTTGATCTCCGGCTGGCCGTTTTCGGACAGCAGCTTCAGGATTGAATCCTTCGCGACCGCCATGATGTCCTCTCCGGTCTTGATGAGGCCGCGTTCATAGCGGTCCTTCACTTCCGCCACCAGTTTTCCACTGATGTTGACGCCGAGATCCGTGCTGACCAGAGCGGCCTCCAGTTCATCGTATGTATCCTGGTCCCAAGTCTTTTCGCCGCCGAATATTCCGCTGATCCGACGCATCAGCGACGTCTTCGTCTTCTGAAGACCACGCTTGAAAAAATCAAAAATCGAAGCCATTTCAAAACTCCTAATCCATATTTCCGCCGGCATGGCCGACGATACGCTAACGTAAACTAGTTAATTTATTCCTTTTCCATGATTTTTCAAAATATCCGAACGCTTTGCAAAATATTGATTTTGCCTATTCATGATTTATTGTATGCGCAAAGCATTTTCAACAACACCGTCCACCACAGGCAAGACACCCTATGTGCGGCATTTCAGGCATCTTCCATCAACAATACCACGACAGCCATCTGGAATGCGTCCAGACCATGGTGCAGTACATGAAGCATCGCGGGCCGGACGCGCAAAACACGCTCGTCGTCTCAAAGCAGCCCGAAGTCATCTTCGGCCATGACCGCTTTTCCATTTTCGACCTGTCGCCGCAAGCCGCCCAGCCCATGAAAGACGCCGAAAACGGCAACGTCATCGTCTTCAACGGCGACATCTACAACTTCAAGACGCTTCGCAAAGAGCTTCAGTCCCAAGGACATACGTTCAAAACACAGTCGGACACGGAAGTCCTGCTGAAAGCGTACGCCCAGTGGGGCGACGATTGCCTCCTCCGCCTGCGCGGCTTCTTCGCGTTCGCCCTGTGGGACGCCGCCAGGCAGCGCCTCCTGCTCGCACGCGACCACGTCGGAGCCAAACCGCTTTACATCTATCAAAACGAAGGCGAAATCCGCTTCGCCTCCGAATTCCGCGCCCTGCTGGCCTCCGGCGTGCCGCGCGAACTCGACATGGACGGCGTCTTTTCATACCTTAATTATGGCTCCGTGCAGGATCCGCTGACGCTCGCCAAAAACGTCCGCTCCCTCCGCCCCGCCCACAAGCTTGTCTGGGAGAACGGCCAGACCACCGTCTCCCGCTACTGGAATCCGGACCTGTCGCCTGCGGAAGGCAAAAAGGACGACCTTCTCCAAGACCTGTTCGACGAGATGAAAACCGTTGTCAAAATGCAACTTGCGGCGGACGTGCCCGTCGGCGCGTTTCTTTCCGGCGGCATCGACAGCACCGCCATCGTCGCCCTGCTCCACCAGGCCCGCCCGGACGTCACGCTCAACACCTACACGCTGACGTTCGACGATCCGTCCGTCGCCAACGAAAAGGAATACGCAAAACTCGCCGCCAAGCAGAACAAGACCTGCCATAAGGAGCTTCTGCTTGAAACAAAAGCCATCCGCAAATACATCAACACGGCGTTGGACGACTATGACCTGCCGTCGTTCGACGGGCTGAACACATGGTTTGTCTCCAAATACGCGAAGGCGGCCGGCCTGGGCGTCGCCTTCTCCGGTGTCGGCGGCGACGAACTGTTCGCGGGCTACAGCCGTTTCGCCACGGCCTGCCGCATGGAGAAGGCCGCCAAATGGCTCCGCCTCCTGCCGCATGGCCTCGGCCTCGCGATGGCACGCCGCACGCAGGATGAAAAAAGGCGCAAGTTCCTGCAAATGTTCGGCATCCGTGAACAGCCCTATTTCCTTTCGCGGCAGATGTTCTCCCCCCTGACCATCGCCGAACTGCTCGGCCGGCCGTTGGAGGAACTGGATTTCGGCTGGCGTTCCGTCGCCTTCCCGAATCTCATGGAGACGCCGTTCCCCAACGACCAGATCAATCGATTCTCCTATCTCGAACTCAATACGTATCTGATTTCCACGCTCTTACGCGATACGGACCAGCTGGGCATGGCCCATGCGTTATCCGTCCGCGGACCGTTTCTGGATCGCATCATCATCGAAAAGACGCTCCGTCTGCCAGGCGACTGGAAAATCAGTCCGCTCTGCGCCAAACCGCTTCTCGTCCAGGCTGCGAAAGACGGCATCCCGCCCTCCTGCGTCATCCGCCGGAAGCAAAGCTTCGAACTGCCGTTCGAATCCTTCTTCAGCCGTTACTTCAAAAAAGCCATCAAGGACTTCCTCTACGGCAACGACTCCTTGATCTTCTCCACAGACGCATTGGCGGCCGTCGGCAAGCTCCATGAGCAGAAAAAGCTCTTCTGGAGCCGCCTCTGGACGCTTTTCTCACTCGATTATTTCTGCCACAAGCATAACCTCCATCCATGAAAAAACTGTTCGCCTCCTTCTTCTTTCCGATTCCGCTCACGCTGGCGCTGCTCGCGGCGGGCCTGCTCCTCGTCCACGCGAAATGGCTGAAGTTCCAGCATTCCAAGCAGATAGGAAAAATCGCCGTCGTCCTCTCGGCGCTTCTGTTTCTCCTCTATTCCATGTACGGATGGTATCCGACGATGAAGCTCGAATACAAATGCGAGCCGCTCCATGTCACGCAGGAATTGGCCGACGGCGCACCATACGTCGTCGCCGTCTTCGGCAACAGCTACATTTTCGACAAGACGCTCCCGCCGACACACCGTTTCCAGACCGTCATGTCCACCCGCATGTTCGAAGCGGCCCGCGTTGCCCATGAACTGCAGCAACTTGGCATCGACTACACGGTCGCCGTCTCCCTTCCCATCCCGCAGGATTTCCAGCAGGATTTTCCAAAGGAATTCCGCCTGGCGGACGCGCGGTACTATTGCGGCCTGTTCGGAATCCCGCCGGAAAAAGTCGAAATGATCGCCGACAATTGCCGCAACTCGAAGGATGAAATCCGTGAGTTCGCGAAATACAACCGCAAGCTCATCATCGTCTCCAGCGCGACGCATGTGCCGCGGCTGATGATTCTCGCGGAAAAATGCGGCGTCGAGGCCATCGCCGCCCCCGCCGCCATGGATTTCGACCGCAACTGCCCGCCGAACGGCCGCCCCATCGTCCAGAATCTGGAGTTCCTGCGGCAGGCCGCATACGAATTTCTGGGGACGCTGCAATATAAATTGTTTTGGTAGAAACATCGCAGAAATCGCAGATATCCCAGAAAAAAACATCGTCGTCATTTGCTTTTTCACAATCTTGAATTAAATTAAAATTGTTTTCATTACAAATCTGAACAGAGAACAGATCCGCGATCTCAAACCAACAACAAACAAAAGGAAGACACACATGAAACGTTTTGTATGCCCCATCTGCGGTTATGTCCACGAAGGTAACGAGCCCCCGGCGTTCTGCCCCCAGTGCAAGTGCCCCGGCGCGAAATTCAAAGTTGAAGAAGCGAAAGATCTGAAGTGGGCTTGCGAGCACACCATCGGCATCCCCGCCGACACGGATGCGCAGGTCGTCGAAGGCCTCAAGGCCAACTTCACCGGCGAATGCACGGAAGTCGGCATGTACCTCGCCATGAGCCGTCAGGCCGAGCGCGAAGGCTATCCGGAAATCGCCGACGCTTTCAAGCGTTACGCTTTCGAAGAGGCCGAACACGCCGCCAAGTTTGCCGAACTGCTCGGCGAAGTCGTCACCTCCAGCACGGAAAAGAACGTTCAGCTCCGCCGCGACGCCGAAAACGGCGCCTGCGCAGGCAAGCTCGAACTCGCCAAGCGTGCGAAGGAACTCGGCTACGACGCCATCCATGACACCGTCCATGAAATGGCGAAAGACGAAGCCCGCCATGGCTGCGGTTTCGCCGGCCTGCTGAAGCGCTACTTCGGCAAGTAATCGTCAAGTCTCTGCGGGGGATGACGTTGCATAACGCCATCCCCCGTATTATGATTGTTCTTTTTCTTGCTCTTTCGTGAAAATTTTTCTATGGTTGCGAGCTTTCGCATGATGTTCGTTCTCGCCTCCGCGAAGCGATAACAACCGCCGAGCAGAGGTCGGCCATCTTGATCATCAACGATTCATCATGTCATTCCTGCTCAAAACCATCAGCACTACGGCCGACGTCTGCGAGGCATTGATTGTACAATCTGTGTAATCCGTGTCATCTGTGGTGCCCTAAATCAAAAATTTTCGTGTTCTTTCGTGTTCTTTCGTGGTTCTATATCAATAATTTAGTTTTTATCCCATGTTGACTGAAATCACCAAAGAAGAGGTGATCTCGCGGCTGAGAAACGCAGGCATTTCACCTTCAGGCCCGCGTATCGCCGTCTTTCATTTCCTTTGCAACAACCATATCCATCCGACGGTTGACACGATTTTCCACGCCCTCTCTCCGGAAAATCCAACCCTTTCCCGTACAACCGTTTACAATACGCTAAAGCTGTTGCTTGCAAAGAATCTCATCCAGTCCGTGAAAATAGAGGACACGGAAGTCCGCTTCGACGGCAATCCCGCCTTCCATGCGCATTTCAAATGCCGCCAGTGCGACTGCATCATGGATCTTTTCGACGTGCCCTGCCCCGCCATCCCGCAGTCGGAAGACTTCCAAATTGAATTGCCGCAGGTCAATTTCTACGGCCTCTGCCGCGCCTGCCGGAATAAGCTAAAAGCTTAAAGCTGAAAGCTTAAGAAAAACGCATGTATTTTTTCCGCTGCATCGGGAGTGGCGCTCTCCTGCGCGATGGAAGTATTTTTTTTATTGAATCGTTAGAAAATCCGCAAATGGCTGTATAGTATAAGGTATATTGACCTATCAGCCACCATCAACAAGCGGATTCACCATGACGAACAGCCTCAAGACCGATTCTGCCACGCAGTTTTCTCGCCGACAATTCATCAAGACCGGCATCGCCGCCGGAGCGGGCTTCACCATCATCCCGAACCATGTGCTCGCCGCGCACGGCCGCCCGGGCGCCAACGACAAGATCAACCACGCCATCATCGGCGTCGGCAGCATGGGCAACGGCCATGTCGGATATGTGCTCAACGACCCGCAGGCTAAATTGGTCGCCGTCTGCGACGTCCGCAAATCCCGCCGCGAAGCCGCCGCGCAACGCGCCAAAAACGCGGGGCACGACTGCAAGGCGTATCTCGATTTCCGTGAAATGATCGACAGCGAGGACATCGACGTCGTCCACGTCGTCACGCCGCCGCATTGGCACGCCCTGCAGGACGTCTATGCGCTCAACCACGGCTGCGACGTGTGGGCGGAAAAACCGATGACACGCACGCTCGGCGAAGGGCAGGCCATCGTGGACGCCGCCCGCCGCAACGGTCGTATGTTCCGTCTCAACACATGGTTCCGCCTCTACGGGCAGTTCTACCAATTCGGAACGCCGGTCGAACCGATCGCGCGTCTCGTCCGTTCGGGGCTTCTCGGCTGGCCGCTGACCGTCCGCGTCAGCCCGCATACAGGCTTCCCGTGGCACATGTCCGGAAACATCGGCCGCATCGGGCAGCCCGCCGAACCGATTCCGGAAGATCTCGACTATGACATGTGGCTTGGCCCCGCGCCATGGAAACCATACACGACGCATCGCACATCCGGTTCATTCCGAGCCTATTGGGACTATGACGGCGGCGGTCTGGCGGACTTCGGGCAGCACTATCTCGATCCCGTCCAATACATGCTCGGAAAGGACAGCACGAGCCCCGTGGAAGTCGAGGCGAACGCGCCGTGGCCACAGCATCCGGATGCCGTCGGCAGCTGGGGGCAGGTCATCATGAAATACGGCGACGGCTGCAAAATCATTCTCGAATCCTGCGAATGGGGCCCCGAGGAGACGAAGGACAAGCCCTACATCGAAGGGCCTAACGGCAAGCTATACAAAGGCTTCCGCACGGATCCGCCATCGCTCGCAGAGCAGGTCAAATACCTTCCGAAACTGGAGCCGCAGATCAGCGACTTCAACGTCTCCGTCCGCACCCGCCAGAAGTTCGGCCTCAATGAACTGAACGGCAACCGCTCCAACATTCTCATCCATCTTGCGAACGCCGCCATCCGGCTGGGCCGCAAGCTCCATTTCGATCCTATCGCCATGCAGTTCATCAACGATCCGGAGGCCAACCGCCTCGCCAACCAGCCCATGCGCGCCCCCTGGTCGCTTTAATCCACTTCCACGAAACGGAGACGAAATCAGCCATGAAAAAATCATTCATCATATTCGGACTCATCTCTTCCCTCCTGTTCGCGCAGGAAGACAACGTCAAAAATCTCGCTCAGGGCCTGAATCTACCGTCGCCGGCGGAAGGCCACCGCGTCGCGACCGAACTGGAAAAAGGCGGCGCGGCCGCCGTCGCGAAACTGCTGGAATTGCTGCAGAGCGCCAATTCTACGGAAAACACAAGCGCGACATACGCCCTCACGGCGCTCGTCGCCAACTCCCCTGACAAACGCGACGTCATCGCCCAGGCCATGGCGGACGGATTGGCGGAAAAAGTACAGGACGACAACGCCAAGTGCACGGTTCTCAAGCTGTTGCGGCTCTGCGCGAACGACGGGCAGATTCCCGCCGTCGCCGCCCAGCTGGGCAATTCCACCGTCCGCCCCTACGCCATTATGACGTTGACGTCCATCGGAACGCCCGCCGCCGCGAAGGCGCTCATCGACGCCGCCACGAAGGCGGACAATGCCGTCGCCTTCGAATACGTCTCCGCCTTCGCGCGGCTCAAGCCCGCGACCGCCACGCCGGTTCTGCTTCGCATCATTGATCAAGTCACGCCATACCAGCGGGTTGCCGTCATGAACGCCTTGGCGGAAATCGGCAATCCAATTGTCGCGGACAAGCTCTTCGACGTTCTCGCGAAGGCCAAAGGCACGGAGCGGGACGGCGCCGTCGCCGCCATCGCGAAACTTGCGCGCAACATCCAGAACAAAGAAGCCGCCATCAAGCTTGCGAAGCGGTTCCACGACACGGCTCCGTCCGAAACGAGCCTCGCCACCCTGCTGGACGTGCAGGGCATCGCGAGAGCCATTCCGGCCATCACCGCCGCCGTCGCGTCGGACGATTTCGTCCTCCGCAACGCCGCCCTCCATCTGCTTGACGCGTATCCGGAAAATCCCGCGGATAAGTCGCTGCTGATCGTCGCGGAAAAAGCCACGCCGCAGATCCGCGCGGATCTCATCACCTTCTTTGGACGGCGCCACCACACAGCCGCCGCGTCTTTCGTCTACAAGTCATTGAACGACAAGGAGGCAGCCGTCCGTCAGGCCGCCCTCCGCGCCATTCCGCGCTACACTCCCGCGATGGCCATGAACGCCTTTGCCGCCGCCCTTTCCAACGGCCCCGTGGAAGACCTGCACGTCATTCGCGAAACGCTGTCATGGTTCGCATCCGACAACTACGCGAAGGCTCTCGGCGACGTCTTGAACAGGCCGATCGCCGCCGAACGCAAGATCATGGCCATCGAACTCCTTGCGTCACGCCGCCTTGCGGAACAGTCCGCGCCGATCTTCAAGGCGTTGGAGGAAAAGGACACGAATATCCGCAAAGCCGCCGTCAAGGCGTTGGAAGTGCTTGCGAAACCGGAAGATATCAACCGTCTTCTCGGCTATCTGAAGAACACGGAGGACGCCTCCGAACTGCAAAGCTTCCAGAACGCCCTGTCGAACATCGGCCGCACTTATCCGGACACCGTCAAATCGCTCGTCAGCGCCCTCACGACGTTGGAGGGAAAGGATCATATCACGCTACAGCAAGTACTTGCATCCGTCGGCGGCGAAGAAGCCATGAACGCCGTCCTTTCCGATTTGCAGAGCCCGAACCAGGACTTCCAGGATGGCGCCGTCCGAGCCCTTTCCAACTGGGTTGACGCCGCCGCCATCGAACCGCTCAACGAACTTGCCGCCAAAAAGCAGCCTGAACTGCACCACAATCTCGCCTTGAAAGGCCTGCTCCGCCTCTACGCTGCGCAGAAAGACCAGCCGGTGGAGACGGTCATCGCCAATCTGAAAAAAGTCCAAGGCTATTGCCTCTCCGATGAAGAGAACACGCTTGTTCTCGCCGCGGCGGGAAACATCGCCAACGAGACGGTGCTCTCGCAGATTGTCATGCCGGCCTTTGAAAACAAAGGACTTGTGGATGCCGCGGCGGCCGCCGCCGTCAAAATCGTCTGCCCGCCGAACGTCAACGACCGCGGCATGACGTCCGCCGTCGCCCGCCAGGCGATGCAGAAAGTCATCGTGTTGTGCGACAAGCAGCCGCTCGTCCTCCGCGCAGGCTCGCAGCTCGCATTGGGCCGGATCGAAGGCGTCAATGTCGCCTTCAACAAGCCCGTCACCATCTCCTGCGAAACCGAAGAAGGCCATCCGAAGGAACTTGCGACGGACGGCATCGTCAACGTGGACAGCGCATGGTGGGGCAAACCGTGGCCCTGCTCCCTCACCGTCGATCTGCAGGAAGCCGTCTCCATCGACTCCTTCCGTCCCATCTTCCATTGGGACAACGGCCGTCGCTTCTACGCCTATTCCATTGAAGTATCGGCAGATAACGCCAACTGGCAGAAAGTCGTGGACGCCACCGAAAACACGCTCACATCCACCAACCGCGGCATCTTCCATCCGCTCCGCCAGCCCGTCACGGCGCGCTACGCCCGCCTGAACATCGTGAAGAACAGCGCCAATTACGCTGCGCATGTCGTCGAATTTGAAGTCTATTCGAAATCCGCGAAGCCGCCGCTCGCCACGGGCCCGAATCTCCTTCTGAAGCAACCTGTTACATTTGGTTCCGATCAAGAACAGGATCATTCGCCAGAACGCGCCGTCGACGGCCTCATCGGCAAATGGGACGGCTGGCATACCGACAAATGCCCCACGTGGCTGCAGGTCGATATGCAGCGCGTCGCGGAAATCGACACTGTCCGCGCCATTTTCTATTGGGACGGCTCCCGCACGTATTCCTATAATATAGAGGTATCGGAAGACGGGAAGGAATGGAAGCGCGTCGCGGACGTTCCGGACAACAAGCAAGTCTCCACCGCGCAGGGCTTTACGCATCGTTTCCCCGCCGTCAAGGCCCGTTATGTGAAAATCAACGTCACGCAGGGATGGGGCAAACGCTATGTCCATCTTGTTGAACTGGAAGCATATGCGGCTGGCAAAGCTCCTGCGGTTCTGCCCTCCGTCGAACCGCTCGTCCAGAAGATCCCCCTGCCCGCCCCCGACGCCGATGGCTTCATCACGTTGTTCAACGGCAAGGACTTGGCCGGATGGCGCGGCAACATCAACGACTACGGCGTGAAAGACGGCCTCATCTACTGCAAGAAAGGCAGCGGCGGGCAGCTCTTCACACAGTGGGAGTTCGACGATTTCGAACTGCATTTCGATTTCCTGCTCGGGCCAGGCTCCAACAACGGCCTCGGCATCCGCGCCGCGCAGGAAGGGAACTACTCATCCATCGCCATGGAGTTGCAAATCATTGACAACAATGGCTATAAAGCGAAAGGCAACGTTTTGAAACCATGGCAGCACCACGGTTCCGTCTATGGCGTCGTGCCCGCGAAGGACGGCGCCCTCCATCCCGCCGGACAGTGGAACCACGAAGTCGTCATCGCCAAAGGAACCTGCATCAAAGTCATCGTCAACGACATGGTGATCGTCGATACGGATTTGAGCAAAGTGACGGAGCCTGCAGACGGCAAGCCCGTCTCCGCCCATGCCAACATGTTCCGCAAGTCAGGCTCCCTCGGCTTCTTAGGCCATGGCGACTACGTGGAATTCAAGAACATCCGCATCAAGCCAATCAAATAATCCCCTTCCTGTCTCTTTCTTCTCTTCTGTCGCTTATGTCCCTAAAACCTTCCTTTTCATTCCAATACGATGGCAAGCCAGTATCCGTTGATCCATCGCTCTCCACATGGGGCATCGACGATGCGTTGACGGTCACACTCTGCGCCACGCAGTATCGTGACTTCAACGCCTGCGAATGGCGTCTCGTCTTCGAAAACCACAGCGACCACGACAGCGCAATCCTTTCCGACATATGGGATTGCGACATCCTGCTACCGTTTCCGCCAAACGCCCCGCGGCCCCATCCGGGCCTGCTGAAACGCGCGGAAGACCGGCAGGTCGTCCGCATGCAGGGCATGGTCAGCGGCGCCAACTACAGCAGCAACGACATCGTCAGCGCGCAGGAATACTCGCTGCATCCGGAAGTTCTCAACTTGAACAAGCCCAGACACTTCGAAAACATTGGAGGCCGTTCCAGCGACGGCACGATGCCGTTCTTCGAAGTCAAATCCGGCGGCCGCAGCGCGATGGTCGCCATCGGCTGGACTGGCAATTGGAAAGCCGTTTTCACATCCGTTGAAAACGGCATCCGCGTCCAGACAGGGCTGCAAAACGCGCAGTTTTATCTGAAGCCCGGCGAATCGCTACGCACGTCCTCCACGCTTGTTATGATTTCCGAACCAGGCGAAGACGTCTCCAACCGTTTCCGCCGCCTGATTCGCGAGCACATCTCCCATCTGTCCTGCACGCCCGCCAATCGCGAAGGGCTTCTCGCCTTCGAACTGTGGGGCGGCCTGCACTCCGCCGAAATGATCAACCGCCTGAAACAGCTTCACGAACACGGCATCCGTCTGGAAGACGTATGGATCGACGCGGGATGGTACGGCCAATGCACGAAATGCGACGAACCGTTTTCCGGCGACTGGTCGCGTTTCACAGGTGAATGGACGATTAATCCGCGTGTCCATCCCAATCTGCTCCAAGATGTTGCGAAAACTGCCAACGATATCGGCATGAAGCTGATGCTGTGGATTGAAGCGGAACGGGCCTGCCCCGGCCTGCCGATTCCGGAAGAGCATCCGGAATGGTTCCTTACCTGTGACAGCGCCAAAAGCAAAATCCTCTACTACGGCAATGAAGACGCCTTCCAGTACATGCTGGAAACCATTTCAAACCACATCAAGTCCTTGAAACTCAGTTGCTACCGGCAGGATTTCAATACAAATCTGACCGATTTCTTCCGCCAGAATGACGAACCGAACCGCGTCGGCGTCACGGAAATCAGCCACATCACCGGCATGTACCGTCTGTGGGACGAACTGCTGAAGCGTTTTCCAGGCCTCGTCATCGACAACTGCTCTTCCGGTGGGCGTCGCATCGACATCGAGACGATCCGCCGTTCCATCCCGTTCTTCCGCAGCGACTACCAATGCGGATTCGACGCGAACGCGGAGGTCATCCAGACGCACAATTCCAACATTTCACGCTACTTGCCGTTCAACGGCTGCACGACGAAATGCAAAGACCTCTACTCCCTGCGCAGCTCCTACTCCTCAAGCTTCGGCGTCGCCTGTTACAACGCCGTTTTCCAAAGCATGGAAGAAAAGGATTTCGCCGCCGTCCGCCACGCCTGCGATGAATACCGCGCCATCCGCCGCTATCTTTCGCAGGATTTCTACAACCACGGCTCCATCGTTTTCGACGACACGTCATGGGCCATCTGGCAGTTCCATGATCCGTCGGAAGGCCGCGGCGTGATTCTCGCATTCCGCTGTTCCAATTCACCGTTCGAACGAGCGGAAATCACGCTCAAAGGCCTTGCGCCGCAACCACTTCACTTCATCTGCCACGATGACGGGACGGAATTCGACGCCTTCTCCACGATCATGCTGGACCTCCCCGAAAAACGCTCCAGCCTCGTTCTGGAATACGGGCCGCCGTCGTTCACTGCCACGCCGTCCGGACCGTCCCACGCAACCGTCTGCTAATCTTTTACATACCATATAATATAAAGGAATCACCATGAAAGTTTTCATCGACGGCAGCGCAGGCACGACAGGCCTCCGCATCCATGAACGTCTCGCCTCCCGCAAAGACATCGAACTCATCATCCTTTCGGACGAACTGCGCAAAGATCCAAATGCCCGCCATGACGCCATTAACAGCGCCGACATCGCCTTCCTCTGCCTGCCGGACGCCGCCGCCGTCGAGGCCGTCGCGATGATCGAAGGCAACACCGCCGTCATCGACACATCCACCGCCCACCGCGTCAATCCCGCATGGGCCTACGGCTTCCCCGAACTGCCCGGCCAGCGTGAAAAAATCGCCGCCTCCCGCCGCATCGCGAATCCGGGCTGCCATGCCAGCGGTTTCATCGCGCTCGTCGCGCCGCTCGTCCAGACGGAATATATTTCCGCAGACGCCGAGTTGACATGCTTCTCCATCACAGGCTATTCCGGCGGCGGCAAAAAGATGATCGCGGACTACGAAGGCGAATCGCGCAATCCGCTTCTGGACGCGCCGCGCCAATACGGTATCTCCCAGTCCCACAAGCACTTGCCGGAAATGGCCGCCGTCTGCGGACTGAATACATCCCCTATTTTCTGCCCGATTGTCGCCGACTTCTACAGCGGCATGGAAGTGACCGTCCCCCTCTTCGCCAATCAACTCTTCTGCGGCATCGACGATGTCAAAGAAATCTATCGCGAACTCTACACGACGAAACTTGTCCATTTCGACGATCCGGCGGACGAAGGCGGATTCCTTTCCGCCGCAGCGCTTTCCGGCTTCGACGACATGCAGATTTCCGTCGCGGGAAACGATTACCGCATCCTGTTGACGGCCCGTTTCGACAATCTCGGCAAAGGCGCCTCCGGCGCCGCCATCCAGAACATGAACATCCTCCTTGGCGTCGACGAGACCGAAGGCCTGAAACTCTCACGTTGACGTCTTGTGGCATCCCACCGTCGCTTTCGTCCCTTTCGTCCTTTTCGTCCCTTTATTCTCTCATGCAAACATCTGATATCATCGGCGGTGAAAAATCCTGCCAGCATTGCGTCACCATGCCCGCAAACGCCTTCCAGGAAGGCGTTTGCGCATCGGAAGCCATCGCCGTCGCGTTGGCCTCCAGCTTCGCCGTGGAGATTCCGAAACTGCCGTTTCCGCTTCTTCTGGACAGGCCGATCGTCCTGTCATCCGGACAGCGGTTGTCCGTCCATCCGGAGACCGTCATCCACATGATGGACGGTTGCGGCGGCATCATGGTCCGAAACGCCAATCCCGCCGACGGCCGGATTCATCCTCTTCCGGCCCAACGACTTGACCATGACATGCTCGTCGAAGGCGGCATCTGGGAAGAGTCCCCCTACCGTGTCAGCCCCAACGATCCGAACGCCGTCATCCAGTCTTTCGGCAGTAGCAACCGCCGTTTCATCGACAGCACGGGACGGGAAATCGATCCCACGGGCGCCGTCGGCGACGGCGGACATCTGCTCGGCGTGTTCTTCTTCTGCAACGCGCGGAATCTCACCATCCGCAACGTCACCATCCGCCGAGGCGATTTCTACGGCATTCTCATCGCGGGATGCGACCATTTCATCATAGAAGACATCGATTTCGACCACCACAAAAAGGACGGCGTCCACATCAACGGCCCTTCCTCCTACGGCGTCGTCCGCCGCATGAAGGGCAAGACGGGCGACGATTTCGTCGCCCTTAACGCTTGGGACTGGGGACTTTCCGCCGTCACCTTCGGTCCCATCCACCATATTTTCGTGCAAGACATCGACTGCACGGGAGACGAAATCCGCCTCCTGCCCGGCCGCAAGCTCTTCGAAGGCGGCGCGGCATTGGACTGCGACATCCATGACTGCCATTTCAGCCATATCCGCAACGCCTACTGCTTCAAGCTCTACCAGCAGCCCAACTGCCACAACGACTTGACCGGATGGAACGACAAATCGCCGATTCCGGGCGTTCTTCAAGACATTACGTTTGAAGATGTTGAGCTCAACGCCATCACGGCCGTCGGCCTCGGCGAAGTGAAAGTCACCGCCCTGTTCGAAATCTGCGCGGACTGTGATCGCATCTCCTTCAATGACATCCGCATCGCCCTGCCGTTAAGCGATTTCCGCGCCGCCGGCATGCGCGTCGTCGAAGTCGGCCCGAAATCCTCCACATGGAAACGCGGCTTCACGGATCCGACAATGTGGGCGGAACTCTTCGATCCGGAACTCATCTGCACCGCCAAGAATTTGTCGTTCAAGAACATAACCTTCGCAGGGCAGCCCTGTTCGGACGAACAGGCCATCGTCGGCTGCCATCGCCTCCAGCCCAATCCGGACTATCCGAACACGACGCCGAAAGGCGGCACTGGATATGGTGTTCTCGGAGCAGTGACCATTTGTTAACGTTTTCCAGAGTCATTAACTCCTATAAGCCATAAGAGCACATGAGATGAATGTGAGCGTTTATGCCGCCCAACGGCGGGACGCCGTCGTTACCATCAATGAACAACGCCGGCCGGCTCGTTCGTGCTACGGTAGCGTTTGACTTTCGGTGGTTCCGTAAACTCCATGCCCGGCCGATAGGAAATCTTCCCCGCACGACGCAGCCACGGCGGCACCGCCCGTTCGTTCTTCCACAATCCTTTCTTCTCCTGTCGCGCCTTCGCCGCGACGGCTTTCAGTTCGGGAGCGTCTCCGTCGGGATCGCCATACCATGCAAGTCCTTCCTCCGCAAGGATTTTGTTCACCCACTTGCCATCGACGTAGATCTGTCCGAGCAGCTGTCCCTTCTGGTCGAAATAGCGATGTTTGATGATGATTTCCTTTCCTTTCATCAATTCCGTCACCCGCGCCAACGCCTCCTTGAAATACGGTTGGCCGCGTTCGGGCGGCTCCACCGCGCCCAACGCCAGTTGATGGACGATGCCGCGGTCGTCCGCGATGCGGAATGTCCTTGCATCCTTGAAATGAGTCACATGCGCACGCAATTCCAGCCAATGCTCCGTCGGCTTCATGACATATTGCGCCATCACGCCTTGCACGAACAGCATCATGATAATCAATAAAATATGCTTCATGTTTTCCTCTGTTTTCACCCTGTCATTTCCATATGAACAATTTATCCATCCCAAATAAAAAATCAATGGTTTAGAGGAATTTTCCCTCTCTTCTCAACTGGACTTATGCAAAACTCCCCATACATTTTATAAAAATCATATCCCGCCTGTTTGTCCAGAAGTCCCAGTCGTCCCAGAAGTCCCAGTAAAAATCCCCCCCAAAAAACATGAGCAATCCAGAAATCACCTACTACGAACTCACCCCCGCGAATTTTGAAGGCCTCGGCTGGCGTGACATGGAGCGCGAATCGCCTTTCGACCGCCTCCCCAAAACAGTGAACCATCTCACGCATGTCGCCAGCCAAATGCACACGACCTGCGGCATCTGCTGTTTCTTCAACACGAACTCCACCACGTTCCGCGTCAAGATGGAACATGCCTCCGACCATATCGGCGAACCGCAATTCAACGTCTGCGCATTCTCCGGCGTCGATCTCTACATGTACGACGACAACACCGTCCGTTGGCGGTGGGCGGGCACCTACACCGATCACCAATGCATCCAGAACCGCCATCCGGAATACACGATTCTAGAAGGCATTCCGAAAGCGGATCGCCGTTGCCGTCTGTATCTGCCGATGCGCAACCAACTTCTGAAGATCTGGATAGGCCTTGAGGCGGGTGCCTCCTTCGAACTGCTGCCGCCGCGAGAAGACAACAAGCTCGTCTATTACGGCACCAGCATCATCCATGGCGCATATTCCACCCGTTCGGGCCTCGGTATCGCGCAAATCCTTGCGCGCAACTTGGATATGCCGCTCATGAATCTCGGCCTCTCCGGCGGTTGCCGCCTCGACATGGAAATCGCCGAACTGCTCGTAAAACTGCAGGGCGTGAAAGTGCTCGTCGTCGATCCCATGCACAACATGTGGCCGGACATCATCCGCCAGAACATGCCCGCCTTCTTGGATTGTGTCTGCCCGAAAATGCCCGATACGGAGATCGTTTTCGTCACCTCCCCACGCCATATCCAAGGCTGGCTGAGGCCTGAACTGGAAGCCAGGCAGCTTGAAATGCAACGGCTGTTCCATCACTTCTGCGCGGAACGCATGCCCAAATACAAGAACCTCCATTTCATCGACGGACAGGATTTCTACGGCACCGACGAAGTCTCGCCCGACGGCGTCCAT
>CACYQT010000025.1 GCA_902776645.1 uncultured bacterium
GCCTGAATCCAGACGCGAAAACCTCCAAGGCTACTACACCGCCATCACGGCCATGGATTCAGGCATTGGAAATATTATGACAACATTGGAAAACATGGGAATCCTTGGGAATACGCTTGTCATCTTCAGCGGAGATAACGGCATGAACATGGGACACCATGGAATCTGGGGGAAAGGCAACGGCACCTTCCCTCTAAACATGTTCGACACATCCGTCAAAATCCCCTTCATCATGTCGTGGCCCGGCCACATCAAGCCCGGCTGGGTCGCCGACGGCCTGCACAGCCACTACGACGTCTTCCCGACAATACTGGACATCGCAGGCGTGGAAAATCCTCTCCAAAACCAGCTGCCCGGACACAGCTTCGCCTCCAACATTCTCTCCGGAAACGATGAAGGAGATGACAACGTCGTTGTCTACGACGAATACGGCCCCGTCCGCATGATCCGTTCCCGCGATTGGAAATATGTCCACCGCTATCCCTACGGCCCCCATGAACTCTATCATCTTTCGGAGGATCCGGACGAAACACGGAATCTCGTGGATCTGCCGGAATACGCCAATCGCGTCACTGAAATGCGAGACAAACTGCGCAAATGGTTTGCCAAATATGTTAATTCTGAAAGGGACGCAGCCTATGAAGCCGTCAACGGTTTCGGGCAAAACGGGCGAACCGGCCTTGAAGCGAACGGTGAATGCCCATGGGAGCCAGCACGACTGTAAATCATTCCTTTACTATATACTCTTCCCATTCAGTAGAGTATTATATTGAATGCAAATTATATTGGGTTCAAATGGACTTTATTTGATTTTTATAATATAATAAATTATATTAATAACGAGAGTATTGATGAAGTGGGGAATAGATATTAATTTATCTTGGAAAAAAAAATGCCTGATAAAAAGAAAATCCTAGTCATAGACGATGAGCAGTTTTCGTTGAAGACAGTCCAGGCCTGCATGCGAGGGACAGACTACTCCCTCACGCTTTGCCTTGATCCACAGGAAGCCTATTCCAAATTCAAGAGCGAGTCATACGACGTCATCATCACGGATATCAACATGAACGGAATCAACGGGTTCGACCTGCGCGGCCTCATCCGCAACTCGAACAAGCTCATTCCGATCATCTTCATGTCGTCCCTTGCGGACAACATGGACAACACGCTCATGAAGCAAATCACGGCGGACAGATACTCTTATTATATGAACAAGAGTTTCAAAAAGATGGACTTGCTCATGATGATTGAACGCGCTCTGGAGGTGCCGAACGCCCAACAGCAAATCGCTGCCTTGAAAGACGGCATTGAAAAAGACCTTAGGCTCGCCGGGCAAATCCAGAAATTCATGCTTCCCCAATGGAGCATGGTCAATGACGACTTCGTCATGTCCTATATCTACGAGCCTCACGCCCAAGTCTCAGGCGACCTCCACGAATTCTTCCCGATCGGCGCCCACCGCTACATCAGCGTCGTGGGCGACATCTCCGGGCATGGCATCTCCGCTGCCCTGTGCATGACGCCTATCCAGCTCTTCATCAAGAACCTTTTCGCCTACCAGTCGCAGGAAACCATAACGCCCGATCTTGTGTTGACGCAACTTAACAAAATCTTCTGCAACAACTTCAAGCAGAACGTCTATATGACCTGCCTCATCGTCCTTTGGGACTTTGAGAACAACCATCTCATCTATCATTCCGCAGGCCATCCCGACATGATCTGCCTGAATTTCAAACAGAAGATGCTCAAACAGATCAATCCGGACAAACTCGGCTCCATGCCGATCGGATTCGATCCTTCCAACACATATCTGCCGGAAAACAACGTCGAGTTCGATTTCACGGACGACGACCTGTTTCTGGCCTTCACGGACGGCCTTATGGACATCGGCTCCAGCCAGTTCCCCGAATCATTCATCGAAGAGAATGAAATATACGATTTTCTGACGTCTCTCAACGAAAACGAATGCACGGTCGCCATTCCGTTCCTTATCCGCAACTTCATCGAACAGATCGGCTATGACCGCCCGTCGGACGACCTCTTCCTGGTGGCTTTGCGCAAAAACACCGATCCCGAAAGGAATGTCTTCATTTCGCAAATCAACACGGACATCAACGAAACCAACGACATGCTCGACAGGGTGCATGACTACCTTCTCTCCTGCCCCGTCGAAAGTTGCCAAAAACTTGAAAATGACATTGAAATCCTTCTGGGAGAAGTCCTTATCAACTGCGTTCAGCATGGCAAGGACAATGCCAATCTCACCAGCAACGGCATCATCGTCAAAATCCACCCATACCAAGACAAAGTCAATGTCACCGTCCTGGAGCGAGGCATCTTCTGGGATCCCAATCGCAACTACAGCGGCGCTGAAATCGACAAGCTCCTTGACGAGCTCAACAACACCCATGCACAGCACGGCAGAGGCCTGCCGCTCATCTACAATATCGCATCAACCGTCACCAGAATGCATTACCGTGGGCTCAACAAATCCGTGTTCGGCATCAAATGCGATTCTTGACGGGTATAGGAAACAATCATGAACAAAGAAATCGTCGATTACATGAAGGAAAATCTCGGCTTGGATGACATGGATCTCATCCAAGAGCTTTATGATGAATACGTCAACACGATCAAGGAACGTCTGCCAAGCGCCAACAACGCCCTCGAGGCGAAGGACTTCCAGGCGTTGGCGAAAATCGCCCATGCCATGAAGGGCTGTGCGCTCAACATCGGGCACGAGTCTTTCGCCGTCACAGCAAAGGAACTGGAATACCTTGGCAAGGGGCTGGGGCCGGAACCGCCCACCGCGGAAAACTGCTCCGCCCTTCTCTCCAAACTCAACACCATCTTCGAGGATTTTCTAAAAGCTTAAGTTTCTCCTATTTCAAATTCATCCACGTCCCGTTTTACTAAAACGCACGCAGTCACTTATCCATCATGCCCCTCACGCATAGCATCATAAAACAATCAGACCGAAACGGCTTCCGGGTACGAATCGTTCCTCAGAAACGCCGTTCGTCTTTTGGCAGTTCCTTCAAGATGCTAGCCTGGAATTGGACGGTTGGAAGCGCACGCGCCTTGAAACGAGCCATGGATATCTGCGGCTCGATCGCCCTCCTCATCGCCCTCTTCATCCCAATGATGATCATCGCCATCCTCATCAAACTGGGTTCAGAGGGCCCCATCATCTATCATTCCAAACGCATCGGGCAATTCGGCAAGCCATTCAACTTCCTGAAATTCCGCTCCATGTACATCAACTCCAAGGAAATTGAAGCAAAAATGCTACAGGAATGGGATGAAAAAGCGGCGGAGATTGAAAAGGAAACTGGTCAAAAACCGGAACGTCCGGCGTTGTCTGACCTTCTGAAGGCGAAGGAAGACGATCCGCGCGTCACCAAAATCGGACGCATCCTCCGCAAGACATCCCTTGACGAACTGCCGCAGCTCGTCAACGTCCTCCTCGGGCAGATGAGCCTTGTCGGTCCACGTCCCCCAATTCCAAGCGAAGTCGCCACTTACACGCTTGCGCAACGCAAACGCCTTAACGTCACCCCCGGCATCACCTGTACATGGCAGGTCTCCGGACGCAGCAATATCCCGTTTGAACAACAGGTCAAGCTGGACACTGAATACATCCAAACCAGAGGCTTCTGGAAAGACTGCATGATTCTTCTCAAGACGATTCCTGCAGTCCTTACCGGCGATGGATCCGTTTAAACAACAGAGGCCATGGTATGAAAGCAATCATCAACCTATTCTGCGAAAGGGATTCATGGTTCCATGAATTCTTCAGCTTCCGTAGCCCGATCACGCTCCCCATCACGGGCAAGCCTCTCGCGCACCATCTGATGGACTTCTGCTCCAATCTCCAGATTGAAAAAGTCCTGCTTCTAGACTACTGCTACGATAAATCAATCCAAGAGCAATTCAATGACAGCTACCAATGGTATTCCCATCTGGAATACATGGGGGCCAAAACCATCCCAAATGTCCAAAAGCTCCTGACATTCCACCATCGTTATTGCGGGGATGACGACATCCTCATACTCAACGGGCTCTTCTTCGTCGGCGGAGCCCCCAATGAAAAGGAAGAAGACTGGAAAAACAATATAAATCAAATCCAAAACAGCCTCGAACCGACGGAAATGCAACCGTCTGGCTCGGGCATATACTACCGTCATGGTAAGGAGCTATCACGCGTCCGCATCCCGCAGGAAAAGCCTATCCGCTCCATCCAGGACTATTTCAATCTCAACCTCTCCTTGATCGTCGATTCGCGGCATTGCAGCCTGCCTGGCTACAAAACGCAAGATAACATCATCTTCGGCAGCACGCCTGTCATCATGAGTGGATGCACCTTCAATGAAGACGACGGAAGCCACCCCTCCCCCAGACATACCATCCTCATGGGAGACAATATCCGTATCGAACAAGACTGCACTTTGAAAGGTCCGCTCATCATAGGCAACAACGTCATTCTTGACAATGGCGTCTATGTCGAGCGCTCCATTATCTGCGACAATACATACCTGTCCAATGATCTGGAAATCATTGACAAAATCGTCGACCGCAATGTCATCATCGATCCCTATAAAAACGTGAAGCTAGTGTTGGACGAATCGGATTTGTCCGGAGATACCAGCGCCCATGTCAAAAACTACTTTTTGAGATTTATCCATGCCGTATTCAACTATGTCATGGCCATTCCCATAACGATTCATTTGTTCATCTGCTATGCGATTTTTCTCTGTTTCTTCTTCGCCTGGACAAGCCGCACCAAGCGATGGTACTTCAAGTTCTCCCTGGACAAGGTCTTCGGCGTCCTGCAGTGCCTTGCCTTCCGGAAACAACTTGTCGGATGCATCAACCCGCCTGGCGACAGCGCGGTCTTCACATACTCGGAATCCATCCAAAGCGAACCCAACGCCATACAAAAACAGATGGACGACCAGTATTTCCTTGCACATGACTCCATCAAACTCAGATTCTCCATTATCATGACAACGCTCATCAGGCGTATTTTCCAACACGATGAATACATCAACAGATACTAACCGTTTCACGGCCGAGGGCGATTCGGCCGTTGAACAAGCCATCGCGGACATGCTCCGCCGGCTGGCGGACGACATCCGCCGGCTGGCGGACTCCGACCACGTCGCGATCTATCTGGGCGGCGGATACGGTCGCGGGGAAGGCGGCGTCCTGATCACGCAGGACGGACACCATCTTCCCTACAACGACCTAGATTTCTTCGCCTTCTCCAAGGGGCTCTCCTCCGCAAGGAGGAAAGCCTTTGACGGCAAGCTTGCGGAAATCGCGCCAGCCTATGAGAAGATTGCTGGCGTTTCCGTAGACTTCGCCCCTGTAAAAAAACTAGAAAAGCTTCGTTGTGAACGACATACGCTCATGTACCAAGAACTGCTGAATAGCCATCGGCTCGTCTGCGGACCGGATTTACTGGCCGAAGTGCCATGTCCGGATGCGCACGAACTGCCATATCTTGAAGCACTGCGGCTCCTAGTGAACCGCGGCATGGGTCTCCTATTCTCCACGCAACGGCTTGCCGCCGCACACGTGGATGACGATGGCGCCCTCGTCGACGCCGAAGCCACCGACTTCGCCATCCGCAATCTGCACAAAGCCGCCCTTGGCGCAGGGGATGCACTGCTCATCGCCCAGAAACGTTATGACTACAATCTCGAAAGAAGATTGAAAATCATCATGTATGACGCGCATGCACCCAGTGTCTTCACGGAACTCGCGCCGTTTTACCAGGCGGCACGTGATTTCAAAGTCCTGCCGGGCTCCCAGCGGATGAATCCGCTGGAGAAGTTGCCCGACTATCTTGAACTCTGGCTCAACGCTGCTAAAAATTTTGTCGCGCTCACCACGGATCGCTCCGCAGCCGTCTTGGAAACGACGCGACAGATGTCGGAATGCCTCTACGGGCATCCGGCCTTCATCGGGCGTTCTCCCATGGTGAACGCCCTGCGTTGGTTCGTAAAGACAAGAACAGCAAGCCCCCTGCGGCTACTTTTCAAGAATCCGACCGTCCGTCTTTTCACACGCCTCCATGGGACGTTGCAAGACGTACAGCGGAATCTCGCCAACGGCCAGCCGTTGGCGCAGGCCTTCGGGAAGATGGACGAACACAGGCAGGAGCTGGTTCGCCTTTGGGCAATCTTCAACTGAACAGAATCATGCCTAAACGGCATGACAACACCATACCATAATGCCATCCACAGAATCCAACTCAATTAACCTCAAAGAAGCAAAAGAAGCCCCTGGGAAACCAGCGCGCAAGCGACTGTTTTCAGGAGTTCTCAAGCAATACTTCTTCTTGCTGGTCATCGTGACGATTATCGCCGCGATCGTTTTTGGCGTCTTCATAATGTGGGAACAGAAACGTTTCTACCGAATGAAGGCTTCATCATTCCTCAGCTACCACCCTGAGCAACATACCGATCTGCTTTCCCCCATGTCCATTCACGAAGTTCTCCAGATCATCCGTAACGACGCCGTGAAACTGCAAGCCGGCGATATCGTGGCCATTCCACAGGACAAGCAAAAATATCTGAAAGATGCTCTGGATATCAATTATGCTCCTGTATCTAGCTCGGACAACCTTCTGCAAGTGAGCGTCAGATGGGATGACGGAGACCAGGCCCGCCAACTTGTGGATGGATATATGCAGGCGGCGATCACGACCTATGTCCATTTCCGGCAAAAATACCTCCATGAGATCATCACGGAACAATCCAAAACGCTATCGGAATACGAACATGAAAGAACGACCATTGAAGGGAAACTGTCGAAGCTCGCCCAGTCCGTTCACAGTGAAAGCGTGAAACAGGAGCTTGAAGTTCTCAGAATGCAGGAAAACCGTCTGACGAACGAACTTTCAGATTTACAAAAACAACGCTTTTTAGCAAAAATCCAATATGAGAATATCAAAAAGAGCATTCCTGGCAAGTACGAATATACAAAACTCAAAATCATCGCCCTGAATCCGTATATTCTGGACATCATCCAAAGAAGAAACGAGACATTGGAAAATTACGAGATTCAGAAGGAATTGGGGACTGAAAGCGACCGTCAGGTAAAAGAAGCGCAAATCAAATACCGTTTGGCGGAGAATTCCCTGAACAAAGCGCTTGAAAAACTGAATCTCATGGAAGACGAGGTGGTGTCCTTGAATGCAGTCGTTTTGAAACGCGTGGAAGAACTGGAATCGCTCCAAACAACCATGGACGGACTGGACAAGGCTATTGAAGATGTTCAATATCGTCTAGGCCAAAAACAAAAGGAAATCTCAGCAGTCAGCGGGCTCTTGCCACAGGAAGAGGAACTCAGTAAGCAATACAGCAAAACGCTTTCAAGACTTGGCAAGATTGAAAATGAAATCATGATACAAAATAGGCTCGAAACACCAATCAAAAAGGCGCTCCTGCCATTGAATGTCATAAATGTGCATCGCGAAAAACTATTCTCCATCCCGAAATATATTCCATACCTGTTGTCTGGAATTGTCATCATCGCCCTGTCAGCCCCTTTTTTCCTTCATGCCAATACGCATGGCAAACGCCATGTACGTCCCGCACCGCCCCCGACAAAACACTAAATCTTTTTTCGATATAAACCGATAAACAATAGACACATCATATATTTGGTATCACAATCATGACACAGCCATTCGATCCCAATGCCATGAACGAAGAAGAAGTCCGGATTCGTAGAATGCTGGCTTACAAGAGCCTTATTCTTTCAATCCTGCAAAGGAGCTTCATCTTTCTTCTGCTTATCGCGGTCATCGTCGCCGCGTTGGTCTTATACCTCCTGCATCGGCAAGGCCAGAAGAATTTCTTCCGATATAAAGGTTCCATAAATCTTATCTATAGTCCTTCGCAAGTCAAAATTCCAGATCTTCCCCCTCTAAAAATTGGGAATGTCTATCAAATCATCTCTACTCCGATGGTAAAGAGAAGTGCAGGCGATATTGCACAGATTGCCGCTGGGAAAGAAGGCTACTTGGGAAGAGGACTCGAAACCAGTCTGGATCGGAAAACCGACAACACTCTGACACTGACCGTTACATGGGATGATGAGGAAGAGCATGCAAAATTACTTCAAGCCTATGCCCAAGCGGCCAATGATGAATACAGCCAGCATCGGAGAAATGATCTGGAAAAAAAACAAAAACAAACATCCAAAAGTATATCACAGACTGAAATTGAACAAAAGAAACTAGATGACAAAATAAACCAACTTATCCAATCCTATCCATCATCCTTGGAGCAGGAACTGGACAAGTTGCAGAAAAGGGCAGCTAGACTTGAGGAGGAATTAGCCGGCTACCTTCAGCAAAAAGTCCGTTTGAACAAGCAACTTGAACTTGAAAAGATCAAATCGAGCGGGAAAGCAATCAATCCGCAAAAGCAAGCGCTCATCAAAGCCAATTACAGGTATTTCATGGATTTAATCAAACAAAGAGACGAGGCTCTCCTTTTTCGAAATAAACAACTGGAAAGATACAGTGCAGATCATCCAGATGCAAAACTCGCGGAAAAAGAATTGGAAGGAAGGCAAGCCCTTCTGGAAAAAGTGCTCGGTGATATCGCTGAAGAGGATGTCCTGACAATGGATTCAAACAGTCTTGATGTTCAGGCGCAGATCGACACAGTTCAGCAGCTGATTGACGCGATTCTAGCACAACAGAAAGATTTACAAGAGAAAATCACGACAATCCGTGATCTGAATCAGGAAGTGACGAAACTCAAGGAACAACGAGCTTCCAAAGCCAGGCAAATCTCGGACTTGGAAAAAAAGAAAGCCGATATCGAACAGGTTATGCAACAAACCAGAGCGGAACTAGGGACTTTGACCTCGTCAATGGGATCCTATCAAATCAATGGACTCCAAACCAAGCAATATCTGGTTGCCCTGTTCGCAGGAGGAATCGTCGCGAGCTTCGTCGCTATCGTCATTATCCTGCTCGCAGCCCAATTCGGTAGCATCAGCACTGCCATGGAACTCCACGACATGGCTGAAATCGAGGTTTTCACCCTTTCTGAATCCGAACTGAAGAAACTCGAACCGGCAGCCCTTCAGGAAGCTGCGCACAATGTCTTCTATGATCTGAATCAAATGATCGAGGACAGGCGCTACCTCTTTTTCGGAGCTCTTCAGGGAAGCTATTCCACTGCACTTCTTCTAGAGCAATTGCTCCTCCAGTTCGCCATGAACGGCACACGAATCTTCATTCTCAATTTGGATCCATTTGACATGAATACGGAAGAAAGCAACGGCGACGACGCACAACCCCCACCAGAAGACCCAATCACAGAGGAACTCCTGGGTGTCGAGAAAAACGGCGATACAGGTGTCTTCAGACTTGGCAACGCCAGTTTTATCTCACCGAATGAACAAGATATTCTGAAAATGGACATGGACACGCTTTTGAAACATTATGATAAAATCATCTTCAGGCGTAAAGCATTTTTTACTGGCAAGGAGCTCTTGTTCAAACAAGTCATCGCCCTCACTCAATGCTGTATTTTCAGTGTTGGCAAGAAACGTTCACCCAGAAGCTTCCTGAAACTTCTCCGTGATAACAAAACCTCTGAAGAAACCATCATCACTGGCATTTTCACGGAGCCGTAATCCGCCGAATACGACAGGACAAAACGAAAGAATACCTCAAGGAGATATCAACATGCAAAAAATACTTGCCTTGACAGCCATTTTGGCCACATCCCTCCTAATGACCTCTTGCAATACGTTCTATGATTTTGACGATCCTTACTACAGTCTGCCAGAAGCCTCCACGGAAACGCTAGAAACCACCATGTACACTCCTGAACAGTTGGCAGAAAGAAGTAAGAGACTGTCAGAAATCAATAAGATGCCATATCCCGAATACACACTGGACCATGGTGACGAGTTCGAAATCCGTGTCTACAACCAGCCGGAAATGCATACGACGACTACTGTGACTCCGGACGGACTCATCTCGATGCCGTTTGTGGACGACAAGTTGAAGGTTGCCGGAATGACTATTCCGGAAGCTACAAAAGAAATCGAGAAAGCATTAAGCGATTATATCATCACCCCCAAAGTCACGTTGATCCCCATTAATTTAAAATCGCAAACAGCTTCTATATCAGGGGCTGTCAATCACGGTGGCTCCTTTCCTGTAACCCAAGAAACACGTATTTTCGACATGTACGCCATGGCAGATGGTGGCTCAACACGATACATCAATGGCAAAACTCTAGATAACTGGGATTTTCCACATTCAACCATTACCCGCAATGGAGAACAACTTCCCGTTGATTTCGTTCTCGCCATTGAGCAACAGGATCCTGACCACAATATCCGAGTTTTCAAAGGCGACAGAATTTTCATTGCCAGTCGTGCAGAAAATATGGTCAATATTACAGGTGAAGTCGCCGCCCCTCAATTTCAGATGTGGAATCCCAGCCTAGGCATTTTACAGGCAATCTCAAACTGCGGTGGTCTCAAAGACCAAAGCAATGGAACCGCCATTATCATCCGTGGCGGCATGGATAATCCACAATATTTCAAAGCGGACGTGAACAAGATATTTGAAGGCCGCAAGCTGGATGTCCCTCTCCAACCAGGAGACACCGTCTATATTCCCAAAGACAGTCTGTCCGTATGGAATGTCTATATTGGCAAGCTGATGCCGACTGGCGCTTTCATCAATATGCTGGTAACACCGTTCTTCTGGTATAATAGTTTCAAGGGAAATTGATTCTGTTATGAGAAGGCCCTCCCTTACCACTGATTTCCACAACATCATCAATGGAACTTAAATATATAATTTTTTTCTTGTCTATCCTAGGCATTATACCATTTACGCTTCTACTCTTGTTTAGTTCTAGATGCATGAAGCTATGTGTCTTCTGTATGCCTCTATGCTTTTGGAAATATCAATCAACAGCAATCAATTTTTTTACCAATCCTGATTACAAGGGAACAGCGATTGGTTTCGAGATATCCATTATTCATCTTTTAGCCATTGCTCTTCTTGCGGCTATGCTTCTACGTCGCTGGCCCATCAAATTGCTTCTTCCAGGCATCTTTCTTTATGCCCTATACTTCTTTATTTCTTTTTTGTCAATATTTTCCTCCCCGAATAAATTGTATTCAGGATTCGAACTTGTAAAAATGATCACTCTTCTCATTACTTTCATCTCCTTGGCTAATTATTTCTATATAACACATGATTTCGATTCATTTCTATACGGACTTTCATTGCTTACTATCATCAATTTCCTTATCTGCTTAGATATGAAATATCTAACAGGAATTCCTCAAGTCTATGGACTTTTTCCACACCAGAATTCCCATGGGATGTTCATGAACTTAATAGGACCTGTTTTTCTCTCACGAGTGATAAATAAAAAAGATAATATCATCAAAAGCTTCTTCTTTTTCATTATTTTTCTTTTGACATTTCTCTCTACATTATTTACCTATTCCCGAGGAGCTATTGCCTGTTTTCCTATAGGATGTGTCATTACGATTGCCTTTACTGTTATATTTCATACCACATCTAAAGTTTTTATCATCGTGTCCGTTACAATACTCTTGGGTTTTTTCGCCACCCTTTACAGTCTACCCAATCTTATAAGCCGTTTCACCAGAGCGCCAGAAGCATCTGCGGAAACGAGGAAATTCTTTGCAGAAGTTGCAATGAATATCATCAAAGAAAAACCCCTGCTAGGCTGTGGAGTAAATACATGGGGAATCGTTGCAAAGTATCCCCAATACAACCCTTATTTGAACCATCGCTATTTTACCAATCGTGGTGAATACATGGGTATTGTTGAAACGACATACTTGCTGGTCGGTGCGGAATGCGGCTTGCTTGGACTGTCGTCTTTGCTCATCTGGTATTTCTACTATTTATTTCAAACGTTTTACCAATCATTCAAATGGAGAAAAACGGAATTCTTCTATCTTCTGGCAGGGCTGGGAGGGGGATTAGGATCCAACTATTTGCAATCAACTCTTGAATGGGTTCTGAAACAACAAATCAATTTCTTCCTGTTATTCTGGTGTTTTGGAATTATTGCGGTTTTCATTCAAGGCACACATAACCATACAACGCTGTCATATCTAGAATTGCTTGCGCTAAGAAAAGAAGAACAACGGAAACAGCTGCAAATGGCCGCAGAGGAAGCGCAGCAAGATCAATTGAATAAAGAACAACAAAGTCAGATACTGGAACAATAGTTTCCATCACCTGATCACTATCCACGCGATCCCTGTATCTCTCATGCAAAACGGAATACTGGTGATACAATAATTTATGCACATGTGATTTAATAATCAATCAAAGAAATGTGTGTAAAAAACAGAACACTACCAATCAAAGAAAATTGTGCAAATACTGAACACTACCAAAATGGAATAAACACAATGGAAAATGAATTAACAAAAGAACCATATTGAGAAAACTTTTTATAAAGATTTCCTTCGTCTAAATCAGATTTTTCTGATAGAATCAGAATTGTGTCACCATGTGTTTTATCTAAAAGGAAATCCAGCATCTCTTCATCAGCATTGGTAATATTTACATTTGCTTTTATCATATCATCAGATTCCAATGCTTTTTCGGCATTTTCACCATATAGTCCATAGTATTCGTATGTGAAAGGATCACCTTGGAAAAATATATGAGTCGGTTGGAATGATCTTGCAAGTTCCACAGCGCCACGATAATTGTCTTTCTGATAATACTCCATAACTATCAGATTCAATCCTGAAAGCAAATACATGAGCAAGAAAGTTCCTAAAGCAGCTTTGACAGTTCGCGTATTCACTCTGGCAAAAAGTTCATGAAGCACGAAGGCAAGATTTAGGCTTATGCCAGGCAATAAAAAAATTACATGTCTTTCCCAAAATCTTGTTTTTAAGATAATATTAACAATTATAAAACAAAATAATGCACTAATAATGCTTATAAGTTGAATACCTATTGTTTTTTCTTTATACAACCTGCATCGCAAGAAATACATAATCAATAAAATATAAGAAACAATAATTATTGTCAAAGAAACAACTATTCTTGGTGTAATTGCAAGATTCATGCTTCGCAAATCATTACGGGACCATCCCAATCCTCCCAATCCAGCAAAATAATACCCAATCTGTAAAATGCTCGCCAGAGGGTGTGCTGTATTAGAATTAACTTCAAGTGCACCGAATACAAAGTGAAAATAGTGGATCGCAAGCAATAGAAAAAAGGGGAGGACACGTAACCAAATAACTAATTGCTCCCAAATTTGTAATTTCCCTTGCCGAAATCTCCTATACTCTAAGTATATATATATGATTCCCATGAAAATGAACATCATGTGAAATGCACACCCTACACCAAAACAAACCGAGAAACCAAAAACATCTTCGGAGTTTATATCCTCAAGATGTCTGAAAAGAAAATAGAAGCACCATACCCCACAAGCATAGATGACTACATAGGGACGTGCCTCATTCATGTAATATAGTAACACTGGATTTAGTGAAATCAATATGATCATCCAAAAAGGTTTATTCATAACGCCAATCAACTTTATGCTGCCCCATAAAATAGGTATGGCAAATATCAAGTTCATACTACGTAATGCATATTCACTATAGCCAAATATCTTGCACCAGCAGAACTCACAGATAAAGTATAACGGCATACCGCCGATAGCGTTGCCTGTTTTGAATATAGTATTAATCATCTTCGAAAAAGATGCGTTAATAACAATAAAAGTCTGTCCTTCATCTATCCATATACCATTTCCTCTGACAGAAAAAAGCAAAACGACAACACAGAAAGCCAATATCAACACAGAAAACCACGAAATAGTTTTATCGGCCTTCATGGTATTCCTTCTCCGTATTGACGTTCCAAAATGTCGTCTTATCATTTATACCAATCAACGTTTGAACGGACTCAATGCCACAAAGCTTGGTCGGGTAGTCAAGGAAATGATGCCGAAAATAAATCTGGCTTACCCTGCATTGGCGTAACATGACACGTTCTTCCTTTTCGGGATCAGGCCTCCATTGTTCTACATAGCATTTTCTGTCAAGAATAAGATCTTCTTTGGCAGAACCTACATGTATAGGCATGAGCTCTTTCCATAACAAGTTCACAATACTTGATTTTGGGCACAAATGATGGCCATCATTATCGATACGCCAGTCACCATGGACAATAGTTTTGGAGATACCACCAACAATAGAAGTCTCTTCCCGAATAATGATTGTCCATTCATTTAATCTTTTATGAAGTCCATATCTAGCAGTAGGGCTAGCGGATTCAACACCAATAACAACAGCATTTTTCATAAGAAAACGATGTTTAGATTATATACAATGTGTGGATTACGCTACTATGCCTTACACAACGAACACACGAATGAATTACAGCATACTTCATTAAATATATTGTTGTTATTTTTAATAATTTACGTCTCACGCCTCATGCCACCAACGCCATCACATCAAAAAAAAGAAAAAACATAGCCTTACTTATACTTTCCACAAGAACCTATTTTCATCCTGACAGCTTCAGCCTGGCAGGACGTAGTACGATTTCGGCGGTTCGCCTGTCACGGCATAATAGATGCCGCCGACGACAATCACCATCAATCCTGCGATCAAATCGCCTGCGATCAGCCCGATGAACATCGGCTTCAGGAACTGGTAGCATTTGCTGCCGCCAAAACGCATCACGATCATTTTCAAGACGCCGCCTATCACAAACGACCATGCTAATACATACCCCGCGAAACCGGACCATGCACAGAATATAATCGGATGCACAGGCCACCATGGAACATGGAGACGCAATGTGGAAAGCAACAGCACACCGCCACAGCAGATTGCAAACGCAATCCAGAAGGGCTTCTGCGGCGACGCGACGGCGAAACGCTTCCAGCTCTTCACATTCTCCGATTGCTCCAAAACACCTTGAGCCAGCAATTGCGTACGGGATTTCACGACGCTGTTGAACGTGTTCTGCGGTGTGTTCTTCGTACCGAAACCATCCAGCCAGTTGATGCCGCGGTCATAGGAGAAGTACCACGTGAACACGATAGCAGCCACCAGGCCGCACACCATGACAGTCGCCAGCATCGGGAAATAACGTTTTCTTCTAACAGTCTCCCCTGTGCCGTCCAGGAACTTCATGGCGCTCATCATGAACGGCATGAACGTCTCACGTGTATCCATGAAGAACATTGTCGTGGTGAAGAAGATCAAGGCAAGCGTCGTCGGGCCGAGAGCCTGCTCGCCGAACAACGCGAACAGAATCACGCCGGGATAGAGGTTCGGATTCAGGTGGTACATGCCGGTCTCCGCGAGAATACGCGCCATGACCAGATAGGCGATGACCATCATGATGGCCAACATCGTTGACAACTGCCAGTCCAGTCCACCGCGCGTAACGCCGATGATGAAGCAGAGGATGCCGACGATAAACACGCGCATGCCCCAGACGCTTTCATTCGCCGTCTCCAGACTTCCCTTCAGACCGACGGCACGACGCAACACTTGCCAATAATAGTGCCGTCCCGTATACACCAGCACGGAAAAGAAACCGATGTACGCGCCGAACACCATGCCCCAGTCCGTTCGCGGCGAATAAAGCGTTCCCATGCGCAACGGATAGCCCCAGTTGATGAAGCAACCGAAAATGTAGAAGAAGACAAACGGGCTGAATCCCACGCTGAGGCAGACGTCCGTCGGCAACATGTACGCCAGTCCAATGACGGCGAAGAAAACGCGGATCCACATCAGCGTGCCGTAGCCGCCGCCCTTCACAAACGTCGGGAACGTCTCGCGCAATGCTCGGAAATCGAATACACGCGTCACGGGAATCAGCTGATCAGGGAAATACAAGCAGATGTAGTTGTTCAGATGGATGACGAATACGAACACCAACGCGATCCAGAAGGCGCGGTTGTGGAAGATCGGATTCGTCCGCCCCTCCGCGTCCGGCATGACGGACTGCGCCACCTGTACGACAGGATATGGCAGATGCTCGTTCGACGCCCATTGTCGATGGAACACCGTCGCAAGGCCGGTCAGGGAGATCCACATGATGATAAACAACGGAATCCAATACTTCAGAGGCTTGCGCCACGCCGACCACGGGACGTCTGAAAACGCAATCCGCTTTGAACTGTCCGTACGTGCGCTCTGGATCATCGTCGTTAAGGCGTCCTTCTCTTCGGGATCCGCCAGCATGAACTTCGGAAGGTAATCTGTCACGGGCCTGTAGGTCTTTTTGTCCGGCTGGAGGAGTTTCCAGCTTGTGATCGTCTTCGCATAATGGTGCGGCAGCATCATCGCGCGCGGTACCAGACGCATGAAACTGCTCGTCGCCATACAGCAGGCCGGCAGCACCAACGCCATGATCAGACACATTTCCCGCCCTGTGAACGGCCGGAAGAAACCTTTTTTACGACCGCGAGACAATATTCCCAGCAGGGGGTTGACGACAAACAGGAACACGATCAAACTGCCATAGACCGACAGAGGGAAGTGCGTTCCCACCATGACGGTCTGATGCAAGACGATGTCGTTATAAAAAGCATAGCCACACAGGAACGTGGCTCCGATTAAACCTATGAGAAAAGCGCGTAATGACATTTGATTCCCTATTGTTTCGCGTAATGGCGTTTATGCTTAAAATCATAAATCTACTACGTTTTCTTCCAAGTTACAACTTTCTGGAACTAAAAAACCGCCATTTTTTTATTTAAATATTTCCATGCAATGCCCATTTGTCATATTTTGTCATGTTTTATACTTGATATTCCATCTTCATACCTTATATTATATATGACTCCATATACTCAAACTCAAACCAAGAAGGAGAGAGCATCATGAACACAGAAAATAACCAGCAATCACCGCAAGACGACGGCATCCTCTCATTTGACGACGCCATCAGCCCGAAAGATTCGGAAAAACAACAGGAAAACAATACGGAAGAGAAGGCTGCCGGTACGACGGAAAATCCATCCACCGAAGAAACTTCTGAACATCAGCCGGAAATATCGGACAATGAAACGGCGGACGAAGCCGTCCAGCAGGAAGACAATCCGGAAACATCCGAAGAAGAAGAGCCCGTCATCACCTTTGATTCCTTCGGCTTCTGCCCGGAAATCATGCAGGCCCTCAACGAAGCGGGCTTCCGTGAACCGACGCCCATCCAGGTGAAGGCCATCCCGAGTGTCATGGAAGGTCGCGACGTCATCGGCCAGGCCCTCACCGGCACGGGCAAGACCGCCGCATTCGGCCTCCCGACCATGCAGAAGATCATGAACGAACCGGGCCTCAATCTGCTCGTGCTCGTTCCGACACGCGAACTTGCCGCACAGGTCTCCAACGAACTGTTCAAGCTCGGACGCTACGCCAACATCCATACGGCGGCCTTCACGGGCGGCCAGTCCTACAGCCGTCAGGAAACCATGCTCGCCAAGGGAATCAACGCGTTAGTCGCCACGCCCGGGCGCCTTCTCGACTTGATCGACTCCGGCCATTTCGACGACATCAATCCCAAGCACATCGTCGTAGACGAAGCGGATGAAATGCTGGACATGGGCTTCCTTGACGACGTCAAGAAGATCTTCGAACATTTCGACGGCGAACACCAGACCATGCTTTTCTCCGCCACGATGCCGCGTCCCGTCATCCAGCTTGCGGAGCACATTCTCAAGGATCCCGTGAACATCACGACATCCATTACGGAAAGCACGAACAATGACATCGAACAGCTTTTCTACGTCATCGAAGACCATGAACGCGCTGACGCCGTCATCCGTCTGATCGACGCGGAAAACGTAACCAAAGGCATGATCTTCTGCCGCACGAAGGAGGAAACGGATTCGTTGAACATCCTCCTGTCCGCCAGAGGATACAACGTCAACTGCCTCCATGGCGACATGGAGCAGGCCCAGCGCTCCCGCGTCATGGCGGCCTTCCGCCGCGGCGAAATCGACATTCTCGTCGCCACGGACGTGGCGGCCCGCGGCCTTGACGTCGACGATGTCTCCCATGTCTTCAACTACCACCTTCCCTTCGATTCCCGCGGCTATGTCCATCGCATCGGGCGGACGGGCCGCGCCGGCAAGAGCGGCACGGCCATCACGCTTGTGACACCGCGCGAAATGAGACAGCTGGACGCCATCAGACGGAACGTCGGCGCCCAGTTGCAGAACAGACTGGTCCCCACCCGCACGCAAGTCACGGAACAGCGACTCAAGAAGATCTTCCATGATGTCCATGACTACAAGCTGGACATGAACATCCTCAACCAAGTGGAGACGCTTTCCGTCAATCAGGACTTGCTCGTCATCATCGCGAAACTGCTTGCGCATCAGCTTGAATCCTGCGGCGACAAAGGCCCGGAGGAAATCGGCCTCCATGGTCCGAAACTTCAGCGAGTCCTCGACCGCAGCGATCGAAAGGGACGTGAAAGGCGCGAAGGCGGACGCGATGACGACCGCGACGGTCGTGGTGGACGCCGCCGACGCGACCGTGGAGATCGCGATGACCGCGACGAGCGTGGCAGCCGCCGTGACCGTGGCGAACGCCGCGGCCGCCGCGAATACGACGCATGGGCCAAGGAAGAGGACTTCGGTGAAAACGAAGCCCCCGTCCGTCAGCGGCCCGGCAATCTCGACCGTCCTTCCTATGCGGAAAACGCCCCTAACATGCGTGAAGAACAACCTGCTCCGCAGGAAAAGCCTGCCAGAACCGAGCAGTTTGAACACACAGAACACATTGAACGTCAAGATATTCCCGAAGAGCGGCCAGCTATCGTCGAAAAAATGGAGCCAGCCGTCCGTGAAGAAAAGCCCGAACGCGCACCGCGTGACGAACGCCCGAAGCGTCGTTTCGATGATGAACGCCCGCGCTTTGACGACGAACGCCCACGTTACAGCGACGAGCGTCCGAAACGCAGATTCGACGATGAGCGTCCGCGTTATAGCGACGAGCGTCCAAAGCGCCGTTTCGACGACGAACGCCCACGTTATGCAGATGAACGCCCGAAGCGCCGTTTCGACGACGAACGTCCAAAGCGCAGATTCGATGACGAACGCCCACGTTTTGACGATGAACGCCCGAAGCGCAGATTCGATGACGAACGGCCACGCTTTGCCCGTGACGGAAAGGTCAACCTTCGCGAAAGCGACACCCATGCCCCGCGCAAAGGCAAATGGGCGGATAAATTCCAAGACAGCGGTTCCAAGAAGAAGTTCGGCGGCGACCGGAATGTCTCTTTCAAGACCTCCTTCTCATCGCACGACGCTCCGCAGGACAAGAAAAAATCCAAGCGGAATCTTCCTCCCCCGCCGCCGCAGATCAGCAAACGCAGCACGTCTTCTTCAAAGGGACAAAACTGGTATTTCAATTAATCGGACAGGTTCCGTAATGAGTTGAAACAACGGGGCGAATGCAGAAATGCATTCGCCCCGTTTGTCGTTGTCAGTCTCATGCTTCGGCACTCGGCCGTCTTCTTTTCCCGCGAATACGGCGATAGACACGATGCCGAAACCACCGTCCGATCTTCAGATACCATGGTTCACGATCAAGCAGGGCTTGCAGCCGCTTGTCGATCATATCGGGATAATATGACTCCACAATCCGCGCCAATGAAAATCCATCCGCACGCTTGAAGATTCCAAACAGCAGGCGCTCCAGCCATGATGACTTTTCCGTGAGCTTCCGGGCGGTCGCCACGTCCAGCAGACAGGGGTCGCCCGCCTCAAGTATCATGATGTTCGCGCGATGGAAATCCCCATGGCAGACATTATGCTCATGCATGGAGAACACCATGTCGGTGAGCTTCTTGAAAAACTCACGGCTCGGTTTCGTCTCATCCGTGTAATGACGCATGCTCAACAGCACCTTGCCGCCGGCAAGATATTCTTCAAAAAGGTTGTTGGCGTCCGCCATGCCGTAGGAATACGGAACGCGAATTCCCTCTTCCTGCAACATCCGCAAGTTCGCCTCTTCCTTCCGAAGAGCACGCTGGCCATACAACAACCGAATCCAGAATGGACGCTTCTGCAAGCTTTTGACCAGACATTCACGCCCGTCGGGCAACCGCCAGCGATAGACGTCGCAACCGCCCCACGAACGGGAACGCTGAATCATTTCACACTCCGAAAGCATGGAGGAAACGCCTATTTCCTCCAGCCTGGCGCGAAAATCAGCCTTCGTATCGCCGTGGCTAGTTGTTTTTGATGTTACTTGTGGCAAATTATACATAATTACGTGTTGTCCATCGTCCCAATCGATACTATAATATCCTTTTGGCAAAACACACATGCAGACGACAGCGTCCGAAGCATTTTTATTTTTCCGTCTCCACTATGATTCAGTTTACGCAAGTCTCAAAAGCCTTTGGCAAACAGCAAGTCATCAACAACGCGACGTTCACCGTCAATCCAGGCGAACGCGTCGGCTTCGTCGGCCCGAACGGCGTCGGCAAAAGTACGATCTTCGAATTGCTTTCAGGCAATCAGTCACCGGACAAAGGCACCATCAGCTATCCGAGTTCCGAACGTCTCGGCTACGTCAAACAGCAGGTCTTTCTTGGCAATCAGGACGTTCCGTTGCTTGATTACGTGGAAAACGCCATTCCCGAACTGGACACGCTCCATGCCGAAATCCAGCAGTTGGAACATTCGCTTGACACCCTTGGAGACGCAGAAAAAGCACGCGCGTTGACACGCCTCGGAAATCTTCAAACAGAGTTTGAGCATCTTGGCGGCTACGAACTGAAAAACCGTGCGGAAACCATCCTGTCCGGACTCGGCTTCCCCGTCGCGCGTTTTCATGAGCCGTTTTCCGCCTTCTCCGGCGGATGGAAGATCCGTGCCGAACTATCCCGCGTTCTCGTATCACGGCCAGACATTCTCCTGCTGGACGAACCGACGAACTATCTTGATGTCCCTGCCATCGAATGGCTTAAGGACTTCCTTCGCAATTTTTCGGGAACCTTGCTGCTCGTATCCCATGACCGCTATCTTCTCAACTCCCTGACGAACATCACGATGGAAGTCATGGGCGGCGTCATCACCCGTTACCCAGGCAATTACGACCAATACATCCGCGACCGCGAATCCCGTCATGAGCAGCTTCTCGCCCAAAAGAAGAATCTTGACCGGAAACGCGAGCAGATTGAAACCTTCATCGACCGCTTCAAATACAAGGCGACCAAGGCCGCGCAAGCCCAAAGCCGCCAAAAGATGCTCGACAGGCTGGAAAACATCGAAGTTCCGGAAATCTATGTCAAGGCGCCGAAAATCCGCCTGCCCATCCCGCCGCGCTCCGGGCAGGAAGTCGTCTCCCTGCAAGACGCCTCCTTTGGATACACACCGGACCATCTTCTGTTCGAACATGTCAATCTGACAATCGAACGCGGCGAGAAAGCCGCCTTCGTCGGCCTGAACGGCCTCGGCAAAACCACCCTCTTCCGTATTTTTTCGGACAAGTTGCATCTCACGTCCGGCAAATGCTCCATAGGGCACGGCGTCGAAATCGGCTACCAGTCGCAGGACTTCACGGAGACCATGGATCCGGACAAAACCGTCTTCGAAACGGTCCGCGCCGTCTCGGCGGACCGTTCTGAAGGCGAACTGCGCAACATGCTCGGCGGCTTCGGCTTCCCTGGAGAAACCATTGATAAATATGTATCCGTCCTCTCCGGTGGCGAAAAAGTCCGCCTCGCGCTCGCACGCCTCCTCCTGCGCCCCAACAAATTCCTTCTGCTGGACGAACCGACCACCCATCTGGACATCTACGCCCGCGAAGCGCTCGAAGAGGCGCTAAGGGACTATCAGGGAACGCTTTGCATTGTGTCACACGACATCACCTTCGTCCGTAATCTCGCGACGACGATCTTCGAACTCACCCCAGGCAAAATCACCCGTTTTTACGGCAACTACGACTACTATCGCCAGAAACTCGCCGAACAGGCGGCGCGGCAGGCGGAGGCCGCTTCGCCAACGGCGCCGCAAAAGCAGAACGCCCAGCAGAAAGCCTCTTCCGCCACCAAACAGCCGGACACGCCGCCCGTCATCAATTCCAGAAAGGATCGCAAGCGTGAGGAGGCGAACATCCGCAATCAGTTCTCCGCGGAAAAACGCAAATACGAAAAGGCGGTCGAAGCGGCTGAAAAGAAGTCTGAAACGCTGGAAGCCGAACAGGCCCAGATATTTTCGGATATGGCCAACGCCAAGCCAGGGCTTGATTTCGCCGCTCTCAACAAACGGCTGGCGGAAATCAAGAAGGAACTGGAGGACACCGTATGGGAATGGGATGAGGCCTCCCGTAAACTGGAAGACGTCAACAAACGTTGCGAAGCAAGGATCGCCGCCCTGAAGTAATCATGTTGTTCAACGTCGTAGGCGCCGCGATTCTCGCATTCGGCCTTTACCAAATCCATTCCATTTCAGACGTCACGGAAGGCGGCGTTCTGGGGCTGACATTGCTCTTTCAGCATTGGTTCGGCCTTTCGCCGTCCATTTCGGGCCTCGTCTTGAATGCGGCCTGCTATCTTTTTGGCTACAAGACACTTGGGAAACCGTTCATCCGCAATTCCATCATTGCGGGGACGTGTTTTTCGCTCTTCTACGCGCTATTTGAGCAGACGCCGCGCCTATGGCCGCAAATTGGCCAGCATCCGCTGCTGGCGGCCGTTGGCGGAGCGGTCTTCGTCGGTTTCGGCGTCGGACTATGCGTCCGGAACAATGGCGCGCCGACAGGCGACGACGCATTGGCAATGGGCCTGTCGAGAATTCTAAAAACCAGAATCCAATGGATTTATCTGGCCAGCGACTTGACCGTGCTGTTGCTTTCTCTATCCTATATACCCCTGCGGCGCATCCTGTATTCGCTTCTCACCGTCGTTCTGTCAGGCCAGTTGATCGGCCTGACAGAATCTTTCGGCAAAAACACACGGAAAAGCGCCGTGGGAAATAGCGATTGAATCACTTCGTGCCGTAGAGGCGGTCGCCGGCGTCGCCAAGGCCCGGCAGGATGTAGCCGTTTTCGTTCAGCCGTTCATCCATGCAGCCCAGATAGATAGGCACATCCGGATGGGCGTCGTGGACAGTCTGAACGCCGCACGGCGCGCCGATGATGTTCACTAGCTTGATCGTCTTCACGCCACGGCGCTTCAGCGAATCGATCGCCGCGACGGAACTTCCGCCCGTCGCCAGCATCGGATCCAGAATGATGCAGACTCTCTCGCTGACGTCCAGCGGCATCTTGCAGTAGTATTCGACAGGATGCAGCGTCTCATGGTCGCGGTACAGGCCGATATGGCCGACGCGCGCCGCCGGCAACAGGCTCAGCATGGCGTCGACCATGCCCAGACCTGCGCGCAGAACGGGGACCAGGCAGACATTCTTCGGAATGGTCTTGCCCGTCGTCTTCACCAACGGCGTCTCGACATCCACGTCGACCAACGGCAGGTCGCGAGTCGCCTCGTAGCCGATCAGCAGCGAAATCTCCGTCACCAGCTGGCGGAAATCCTTCGTGTCCGTTTCCACACTCCGCAACATCGTGATTTTGTGCAGGATGAGCGGATGATCCATCAAATGCAGTTCAGCGTTCGCCATGTTATTTTTTCTCCTCTGTCTTTTCTGCTTCGTCCTTTTCAGCCGCGGCCAGTGAATGCATCGACTTCGGCAACACCAGATTCATGATGACGCCGACGACAGTCGCCACGAACAGAGCCGAAATATTGATTGAAACTCCGCCGACTTGGATCGGAATGCCGCCGCCCAGGCCAATGCCGCAGCACAGCGTCGCACCCATGACCGTCAGATTACGGGTATCGGCCAGATTCAGTTTCGCTTCACCAATCGTACGGATACCGACGCTGGCGATCATTCCGAACAGCACCATTTCCACGCCGCCCTTCACAGGAGCGGGAATCGTCTGCAGGACGGCGCCAAACTTGCCGAACAAACCGAGAATCAACGCGAAGACAGCCGCCAGACGCAACAGCGCGGGCTCGTAGACGCCCGTGCTCGCCAAAACGCCCGTGTTCTCCGAATATGTTGTATTGCAAGGACCTCCGAGGAAACCAGCGGCCATTGTCGCGACACCGTCGCCAAGCAGCGTGCGATGCAGCCCCGGATCTTTGAAGAAATCTTTGCCGACAACCGCGCCATTCGTCGTGATGTCGCCGATATGTTCCATGAACGTCACGATGGCGATCGGTGCGATGACCAGAACGGCCTGCCAGTTCACGACGGGGGCCGTGATGAAACCGTTGTGGAACGGGATGTTGATCCACGGTGCATTGACGATCGGATCAAAATTCATCTTGAAAAGGCCAACCATATGCAGGATAACGCAAAGGATATAACCGAAGAAGATACCGAACAGAATCGGAATCATGCGCCACAGCTTGAAACGTGAGTTCATGCCGATCGCCACAATCGCGAACGTGAACAGCGCGATGATGATATTGTGAAGCGCGTACATGGACGCTTCAATCTTGCCGCCCATCGCGTCCGATATACCGACGCCCGTCAGACTCAGACCGATGATGATGATGACTGGGCCAGTAACAACCGGCGGGAAGAGTTTCCGAAGCGCATCGGCGCCAAGGCATTTCGCCAGAATGGAAAAGATGAGATAAACGGCGCCGGCCGCGATGATGCCGAACTGCGCGGCGGGAATGCCGTCCTTCCCGATGACGGCGCACAGCGCGGGAATGAACGCGAAGCTCGAGCCGAGAAACACGGGCACGATCCCTTTCGTGCAAAGATGGAACAGCAATGTTCCGATACCCGCCGTGAACAACGCCACCGACGGCGACATGCCTGTAATCAACGGGACCAATACAGTCGAACCAAACATCGCAAGCAAATGCTGGATGCCTAACGCATAATCCTTCGGCTTGTACTTGTACATCTTTTTTCCTTCTGTTTGATGTGATGAAACTTTCTACATACCTTATATATAAAACTGTTCTTACACCGCCTTGTCCGTCTTGATTTTCGGATAGCCGCTCGCTATCGCCAATATCAAGAACAGCCCAAGCATATATGGATACCAAAGATAGGACAACAGTTGAAGGGCCGACACCGTCACGCCGGCCAGACTGACCGCTACCAGTATCTGGGCGCCATACGGTATAATGCCTTGAATGACACAGCTCGTCGCGTCCAAAATGCTCGCAGACCGCGCGGGCGCGATTCCGTAACGGTCCGAAATCTCCTTCGCGATCGGCCCCGCGATGACGATCGCGACCGTGTTGTTCGCCGTGAAGACATTCACCGCGGCGACAAGCAGCGCAATGCCGAATTCACCGCCGCGACGTCCTTGTATATGGCGTTCAATCACTTGCATGAGATATCCGATGCCGCCGTTCTGACGGATGACTTTCAGAAGGCCGCCGGAAAGCAGCGCCACGATCAGCGTCTCAGACATGCTCAACGCCCCATCGCCCGCGCCTTTCAAGAAGCCGAAGAAGTCGAAGCTCTTGATGCTCAAGCCAATACAGCCGGCGAATATCGCCCCGAACAACAGCAAGGCCATGACGTTCATGCCGCACAACGCCAAAATCAGAACAGCCAGATACGGCATGATTCTCACGACGTCCTTTCCCGTGATGGCTTTCACTTCCGGCGTGACGTTCTCCGAACTGGCGAACAGAAGATACAACGCCATCGTGAACAACGCCGCGGGAACGACGATCTTCAGATTTGCATAGAACTTCTGGTTCATCGCCACATTCTGCGTGCGCGTCGCCGCGATCGTCGTGTCCGATATCATCGACAGGTTGTCGCCGAACATCGCGCCGCCGACCACGGCCCCCAGAATCACGCCAATCGATATATTGCAACTCTGTGATATACCGCCGGCGATCGGCGCCAAGGCCACCACGGTCCCGACGGACGTGCCGACGGACAGCGATATGAAACACGCCACCAGGAACATGCCGCAAATCAGCAGACGCACGGGAATGAAATTCAAGGCCAGATTGACCGTCGCCTCCACGGCGCCCATCTCTTTCGCGACTTTGGCGAAGACACCTGCCAGAATGAATATAAGGCACATCGTCATGATATCGACATTGCCCATTCCGGCCGCATAAACGTCCATTTTCCTCTGCAGCGTCATCTTCCGGTTCGACAGCATCGCCGTCGCCGACGCCACGATGAACGCCACCGGCATCGGAATCTTGTAGAAATCCTTCGCCCAAATGGAAAGACCGACGTAAAAGACGACAAATACGATAAATGGAATCAGCGCCCTCCAATTGGGGCGCTCCTCTTCCAATATTGCGTTTTCTTCACTCATGACCAGTTTTTTGCGACAATTCATGTAAAAAAAGATTTGCATAATATAAATCATCTGCCAAGTTATTCCATTGACACGATTAAATCAATCCCTTTCAGGCAAGGTTTTTCCATGAATGTCCGCGACAGAATCACAGCAGTCCTCAACTTCCAGCATGCCGACCGCCTCCCCTGCGTCGAATGGGCCAGCTGGTGGGATCTCACCATCAAACGATGGCTTGGCGAAGGCCTCCCCGCCGGCATGAACGGCGTCGAAATCCAGAAGTACTTTGGCTTGGATCCCCTTGTCCAGCAATGGTTTGGCGGTCGTACAGGCCCCCTCCCCGAACCAAAATTCTTCGGCGGCCCCATCCTTTCGACCATGGAGGAATACCTCCAATACCATAATAATAAAGCACTCCACAACATCGACGCCATCGGATGGCCCGCTTTCGACCATTATAAAAAAGAACACGACAACGGCGACGTCTCTTTCTGGATGACTTTCGACGGCTTCTTCTGGTTTCCGCGTCTCCTGCTTGGCATCGAACCGCACCTCTATTCCTTCTACGACCAGCCGGAGCTCCTCCACCGCATGAACCGCGACCAGACGGATTTCTGCCTCCAAGTACTGGAAAAAGTCACCAAGCACCATGACATCGAATTCATGACGCTCGCGGAGGACATGAGCTACAATCACGGCCCCATGCTCTCCAAAGAGCATTTCGACGAATTCCTCCTGCCCTACTACAAAGAACTCGTCCCCGCCATCCAGTCGCACGGCATTAAAGTCCTAATCGACTCGGACGGAGACATCAGCGACTGTCTGGCATGGTTCCGCGAGGCCGGCATCGAAGGCATCCTGCCGCTTGAGCACATGGCGGGCGTCGATGTCAACAACCTTCGTGAACGCTATCCGGACGCCGTCTTTTTCGGCGGATATGACAAACGCGTCATCCATCTAGGCGAACAGGCCATCCGCCAGGAGTTTGAACGGATCCTCCCCGCCATGAAATCTGGCGGATTCATCCCGTCCGTCGACCATCAGACGCCGCCGGACGTCGATATCGACACCTACCGCCTCTATGTCTCCATATTAAAAGAATACGCGGCCTCCGTCTGATTTCCATAGGAATGGACACGCTTCCGCGTGTCCATTTCGCCGTTTGATTTGCAAACCGTCGTACTATTATTAAATTATGGTATAAGAGGACGGTTTGCACATCACATTTACCCAAAAATTCCAAGACCGTTTCCATGTTTTCCGCCCCGTCCTCCTAAAACGGCCTTGTCTCTTATGAAAGCAAAATACTCCGCCTTCTCCGCCACCCAGGAAATGCATGGGTCGTCCAACGGCTTTTCAGCCGCCGGATTCCAGAAAAAAGTCTATCTTCTTCTGCCGTTAGCCTTTCTGGCTGCACTTGCAATCGGCTCATTCGCCATCCACAAGCTCCATCCAGCCTTCTTGGGCATCTATCTCGCCATGAGTATTGTGACCATTGCCGTCTATGCCATGGACAAACGCAAGGCGGTCAAATCCCAATGGCGCATTCCGGAAGCGACACTCCACATCTGCGAACTGCTTTGCGGCTGGCCGGGCGCCATGATCGCGCAAGTCGTCATCCGCCACAAGAACGCAAAGCTTTCGTTCCAATTGGTTTTCTGGGCCATGGTCCTCATCAACACTGGCATTTTAGCTTTCATAGTCTTCAAATTACCTAAATAAAAATACTTCCACCCATTTTCGACCTTCATGAAAATAAAAATCTTCTCTGTTTCCATGTTCCGACCAATCTTCTGGGCGTGTCTTCTGTCTTTGTCAACCTTTTCATTTTCATCATCAAACGATATGCTCATGCCAACCGCCTTCCCGCATTTTCCCAGCCGTTCGGTTCTCCGTCTGGACGGACTTTGGGACTTCTCTTTCATGGAAAAATGCCATGACCCATTGAAGCCCGATTTGGCAAAAGTCACTTATACGGAGAAACTTGCGGTGCCAGGTGTTTTCGACACAATGCCGCAGTACGCCGGCAAACGCGGCACTGCCTTCTACCGCACGTTTATCACGGCGCCCGCCAATGCGCGCATGTTGCTGAAATCAGGCGGCCTCGGCATGTGGGGAGCCTTCTTCTGGGATGGCCAATTCATTGGCTTGCAGGATCTTCCCTATTCCGGCATGGAATTCGAATTCAATTCAGGCGACGGCAGTTGCCATGAACTCGTCGCCGTCATCGACAACCGATTCGATTTCAAACGCCAGCCGCTTCTTTCACAAAACTACGACTACTATTGCTTCGGCGGCATTTTCCGCTCCATTGAACTCCATCAGCTGCCGCCACTTGCCATTGATCGCGCGCAAATCCGCACGATTTCGTTGGAAGGCGAAATTCAGGTCAAGGTCAAGCTGACAGGCGAACATCATAAAAAAATTGACGTAACTTATCAAATCGACGACGGCGAAGCCGTCAAGCTGTCCTGCAGCGTCTTTCATGAGATCGCGGCCTTCAACGCCACCGTTCCTAATCCGTCCATTTGGTCCACGACCTCCCCTGCCCTTCATACAATCGCCATCACCGTTGGAAACGATACAGTTGTGGAGCGCTTCGGCCTCCGCACTATCAAAACGGAAAAAGGCCTGATTCTCCTAAACGGCGAACCGATAAAGCTTCGCGGCTACTGCCGCCATGAATCCCATCCGGAATTCGGCCCCGCCCTGCCGTTGCAGGTTGTCCTTGAAGACATCCAGTTGCTCAAAAAGACGGGATGCAATTTCGTCCGCGGCTCCCATTATCCTCAGGACCAACGTTTTCTGGATCTTTGTGATGAAAACGGCATTCTGGTCTGGGAGGAATCCGTCGGATGGGGCGACCGCGAAAACCATCTTCTGGATCCGGCCTTCCAGGAAGCGCAGCTCCGCCAGCTGCCGTGGATGGTCAAAAACAGCTTCAACCACCCGTGCGTCATCTTCTGGGGTTTCCTCAATGAAGGTGATTCCAGCCAGCCCAAGACGCGGAAGATTTATGAACAGATGATCGGTACGCTCAGGAAGCTTGACGAAACTCGGCTCGTAACCTACGCATCCAATGCATATATAAAAGACTTCAACTTTGATTTGGTCGATGTCGTCAGCCTCAACGCCTATCCGGGCTGGTATGCAGCCAATCAGGAGACATTCCGCCCAATCGACGAAATCCGCCCCAAATTCAATACTTTTATCAAATTCCTGCATGAGTCTGGTTTTGACGACAAGCCGTTCATTATCAGCGAAGTAGGAGCAGGAGCCATCTATGGATGGCGGGATCGTCTCCGCGCCCATTGGTCGGAAGAATACCAGGCGGATTTTCTGGACGAAGTCCTGACATATTTCAATGAGACGCCGCGTATCGCGGGCATCGCCCTCTGGCAGTTCATCGACTGCCGCACTTATTCCTCCTCCCGCGCGCTCGGGCGTCCGCGAGCCTTCAACAACAAAGGCCTTTTTGACGAATACAGACGCCCCAAGCTCGCGTTCGACGTCGTCTCAAAACATTTCAATAAACCTTGATACTTCAAAATGAAAAACTTAACCACTGCCGTCTGCACTGTCTCAATTCTTTTCACCCTCATGGCGTTCGCAGAAAATCTCGTCCAGAATCCGTCATTCGAAGAACAGCTGACATCTTGGCGTTTCGATGGCGGTACAGCCAAGGCTAAAGGCGTCCTTTTCAATGAAGACGCGCATTCCGGCAGGACATGCTTCAAAATCACGAATCCGTCGCCATTCGCCCCCCATGTTTTCGGTTCTCTCACGCAGACCATCGAAGGCATGAAGCCGGACACGGACTATACGTTCTCCTTTTACATTAAATCCGCCAATCCAGGCGTCATCTGGTATGGCGGCGGTCACAAATGGCGACATCGCGCCACGGTTAAACTGAACAGTTCCGAATGGACGCGCGTCTCCGCGACGTTCAGAATTTCTAAGGAAGACCTGCCTTTCACCTTCCGAATCAACACAGACGACGTGACGGAGCAATGCCTTATCGACGATGTCCAGATTGAAGAAGGCACCGCCGCCACGCCGTTCACATGGACGCCGCCGCTCGAACCAGGCCAGGCCCGTGTTTCTTTTGTTCCATTCAAAAAAACAGAAAATCTTCTTTCAAATCCTTCCTTTGAAACACTTTCCGCCGTCCGTCCACAGGATTGGATATGGGACAAACGGAACACGGATTCCACGTTTGAAATCATCACCGACGGCGTGCCGCATGGCGGAAACGCCGTCCGTTTCACCAACAAGACAGGCTTCGGAGCGCACGTTTACGGCTGGTTCGGCCATTTGGGCGACATTCCCGTCAAGCCGTCCACCCGCTATTCCATCTCCATGAACGTCCGCACAGCCGACGACAACGCCGCCTGGTTCGGCGGCGGGAAAGGCTGGAAACACCGCAAAATGATCCGCGCCACCAACAACAAATGGCGGCGTCAGACCTTCGTTTTCCAGACGTCGGAGGACGAAACCTCCTTCCCGTTCATGCTTGTCGTCGAAAATGTCGCCAAGCAAATCGATATCGACGATGTCGTTTTCATCGAAGGCGAGCAGCCTTCCATTGACTGGCGGCATGATTCGCCAACCAACATCGCCTATTTCCAGCCACTTCCGCCCAAACGCGTCACGTCCGAAAACCGTTCCGTGCTGCCGTATTGGGATGCGGCCAGTTATCCGCCTGCGGAATGGCTTTTCACGGATGGCTCTCTTGATTTTGAAGGCTTCATCGGTCTGGCGATGCCAACGGAAAATGCCACGTTGGCTGTTACCGCAATTGGCGAAAACGGCTCCGTTCTCGCAACTTGTACACAACCGTTGCCGCAGGACGGCAATTCCGCGTGGTCGACGAAACTCAAACTCAACATCGGCGATGCGCAAAGCTCTCAGCTGGACATCAAAACCGTCCTTTCCGCCGACAGCAAAAACATTTATGAATCCGTCCGCTCCATCCAACTCGTGACGCCCAAACGCATCGAAGGGCGCATCGCCCTGCTGAATGCGAAACTGGACGCGTACAACGCCAAAATCGCCGCCATCGACGGCCTTCCGTCGCCATCCAAACTACGCCTCGCAGCCATTCTCGCCAAACGTTTCATCGGCTACGTCTCGTCGGATATCGCTGACAAAAAGCTCAACCGCGCATGGTTCACGTTGGATAAAGTCGATGCCATGCTGACGGACGCCGCCCGCGAAGCAGACGCCATCATCGCCAAAGTCCGCCCCATGCCGCCACCCGTTCCGCAATATGTGACAAGTCCGATATCCATTGATAAATCGTCGTTTATCGCCACCGTCAAACAGCCCGACGGCTCGTTGAAGCAACAGCCTGTGCTTTTCACGGGCTACGGCCATTTCAATCAAGTCCGCGACGATTTGGAAATCTTTTCGGACTACGGCGTCAACGTCATCCAGATCGAGCATGGCCCGTCTGGAACGTTAGTCGCTGAAGACAAAGTGGATATGGCCGCTCTCAATGGCCTGATGAAAGTCTGCGAACGCGCGGAGAAAAGCAACGTCGCCATCTGTCTGCTTCTCAGCCCGCATTACTTTCCGTCATGGGCGAAGAAAAAATATCCAGAACTGTCAAAATGCACAGGCGGCTTCTTCGGATACTGCGTCCACGCTCCGGAAGCACGCGCCGTCATAGAAAAGTATCTCCGCATCGTCATTCCAATGATTAAGGACCGCAAGGCCATCCATTCCGTCTGCCTCTCCAACGAACCATTAAGTTTAGACGGCGAACACTGCCCCATCCTCAAGACGCAATGGCCCGCCTGGCTGAAAGCGAAGTACCATGACATCGCGACGTTGAACCACACATTGAAGACTGATTACAAGGACTTTGCGGAAATCGCCGTTCCCGCCACCATCTACGACGCAAAAGACGCGACGCCGCTCATCTACGATTTCATCCGTTTCAATCAGGAGACCTTCGCGGGGTTCCATAAATGGATGGCGGACATCATCCATGAAATGGCCCCCAATCTTCCCGTCCATTCAAAAATCATGATGGGGCCGTTCTTCCACTACAACGCCGCCGGCCTGTGGTCCATCGACCCGCAGCTGTTCTCCGAACTCAGCGACATCAACGGCAACGACCACTACTGCGGCCCGTCGGGCAGTCCCCTATGGTACAGTGAATGGCCTAACTTCCTCATGGGACTCGACTTCCAGCGTAGCATGAAGGACGTTCCCGTCTTCGACACGGAGACGCATCTCATTCAAGACCGTAATTTCAACGACATCTGGCCGCAACACACCTACATGGCCCACATCCAGGCCGCTGTCCATGGACAGGGCGGTTCCACGATGTGGGTATGGGAACGAACGAACAATCCCATGTCGGATTTCGCGGGAAGCGTCCTTCATCGTCCGCGCCATGCATTGGCCGTTTCCGAAGCCGCCATGGATTTGATGCGGCTCTCTCCAGAAGTCACGGCGCTACAGCAGCGAAAGCCGCAAGTCGCCCTCGTCTATTCTCCTGCATCCGTGCTATTTGGGAAGAATCATTCCCGCGCCATGAGACAAATCTGGCAGTGCCTTGAATTTCTCGACCAGCCTTCCGCCTTCCTGACGGAACGCACATTGGAGCGCATCGCGAATGGCGGCAGCCTGCCCGAACAGCTTTCCGACGTGAAGCTTGTCATTCTCCCCAACGTCTCCAATCTGCCCGAACTCGCCCTCAAAGGCGTGGAAAAACTTCGCCGCGACGGTATCAATCTCATCTGGGTGGGAGGTCTGCCATCCGCTGACGAACATTGTCGCCCGCTGTCGGTCTCCATTACCACCGACATCGTCACGCCTCCGCTTCCGGAAGACAATCAGCAACGGTTCGCTTTCATCCAGAAAACACTTGCGACTCAGAAGCTTGCATCGCCTGTTCTCGCATTGGACAACGACGGCAAGCCTGCTTTCGGCGTGCAAGTCCGTTCTGTTGAACAGAATGGACAGACAATTGTGAATCTTTGCAATCAGACGCGCCGTCCCGTCATCGTCAATCTGACACGCAACGGCGAACTCGTCTCATCGACGGATCTGCTCTCCCTCACGGAGCAGCCCGCCATCATGGTGCTGCCGCCCGTGCATCCGTTTATATTAAAGGTAAAGGAATAACGGTATTTCGTCCACAGGGCGGATTGTATTACTTTAGGCTTTAGGCTTTTAGCTCTTATGGCTCATCAGAGCCATAAGATTACAGCACCTTCGCCAAAAAGTCCTTCAGGCGGGGATGCTTCGGCTGAGCAAAAAATTCGTTCGGCGTGTTCTGCTCCATGATGACGCCTTCGTCCATGAACAAAACGCGCGTTCCGACTTCGCGCGCGAACCCCATCTCATGCGTCACGACGACCATCGTCATGCCGGCCTGCGCCAATTCCTTCATCAGACTCAAAACTTCGCCGACCATTTCCGGATCCAACGCCGACGTCGGTTCGTCGAACAGCATGACGTCCGGATTCATCGCCAAAGAGCGCACAATCGCGACACGCTGCTTCTGGCCACCGGACAGCATGTTCGGATAAGCTTCCGCCTTGTCCCAAAGGCCGATTCGCTTCAACAACGACGTCGCCTTCTCATAGGCCTCGTCCTTCGACATAAGTCCCTTCTGGATCGGCGCCAACGTGATGTTCTTCATGATCGTCATGTGCGGGAAGAGATTGAAATGCTGGAACACCATGCCCATCCGCTGCCGCAGATTGTCGACCTTGCAACCGGGAGCCGTGATCTCTTCGCCATGAACCCATATCTGCCCCGCCGTCGGCTTCTCCAGCAGATTCAGGCAGCGCAGAAACGTGCTTTTGCCCGAACCGGACGGTCCGATGACGACGACTTTCTCGCCTTTTTTGATCGTTTCGTCGATTCCTTTCAGCACTTCATGGTCGCCGAAGCTTTTTTTCAGTCCCTTGACCTGAATCGCAATATCGCTCATATCAGCCATTTCCGTATCCCCCTGTCACTTGCGGTCGCTCGCCTGCATCGTCTTTTCCAGCTTCTTCTGGAAGAACGTCAGAATCGTCACCATCAGCAGATAGAACGCGGAGACGAACATCAGCGGGATGAACGCGTCGAACGTCCGCGCACGCACCAGAGCCGCCGCCTTCGTGATATCGACGACCGCGATATAGCCGACGATTGACGTCTCCTTCAGCAGCGCGATCAATTCATTGCTCAACGCGGGAAGTACGTTTTTGAACGCCTGCGGCAGCACGATCAGACGCATCGTCGTCGCCGCGCTCAGCCCCAATGAACGGCCGGCCTCCGTCTGCCCCTTGTCAACGGCCATGATACCCGCGCGCACGATTTCCGCCACGTAAGCGCCTGAATTCACGCCAAATCCAATAATCGCGACAAAAATTCCGTCCGCCGTCGCAAACACGACGAACGCCCAGATCATCAACTGCACGACGACCGGCGTCCCGCGGAACAACGTCAGATAAATGTTCAGAAAACCGTCCCAAAGCCGTAGCAAGATGCGACCGAGAAATTCAATACGCTTCTCTTTGAAGAATAATTTGAGGGAGCCCATGATCGTATAAGGCCCCACCTGGTAGTAATAAACTTTGGAAATGGCCACCGCCACGCCGATCAAGACGCCGACGCACAGCGCACCGACCGTGATGGTCAGCGTGTTCTTGATGCCATCGAGAAATATCTGATAACGATTGTCGACGATGAACGTACGCTCAATCGCCTTTTGCCAAAACATGTATAAGTCTGTAAAATAATCCATAACCGCCTAGAGAAAAATGAATGAAGGCGAAAAAATGCATCGTGGAAAAATCCGCGATGGCGCAACCACCCAAACCTCCCTTCCCGTTCCATCATCCGGTTGTTGAAACCGCCTCCCGCAGCCGTTCCTCCCACCGCGCGGCGTATTTTTACAAAACCCTGCCTTGCAGGCAAGACGGCGGGAAACGCATTGGAAACGCATCTCCCGCCCCCCAAAATAATCACTCGGCAAAGGGCCTTGCATTCCGGTCGGACGCAAGGCCCTTCATGTCAATGGATTTACTTGTCGCCTTCGGCGGAGGCGTTCTGATGATCGATGGCGGCCTTGTCATAGGAGCCGTCCTGCTTCATCTCGTTGATGATTTCGTTCACGATGGCGAGCAGATCTTCATTGCCCTTCGCGACGATCATGCCGAATTCTTCCGGAGCCGCGAGGCCCTGGCCGTCTTTCTTCAGCATTTCAAAGCAGTCCATGTCGTTCTTGGAAGCCAGCGCCATGGCGACCAGCTTGTCGATGACAACGGCTTCCAGCTGGCCGGCCTTCATGGCGACAACCGCGTCAGGAGCGTTGTTGTAGGATTTGATTTCGGTCTTCGTGTCTTTCAGCACGCCTTTGTTGATGGCGTCTTCAACCATCATGAAGCCCGTCGTGCCGTTCTGGCCACCGATCTTCTTGCCGGCCAGATCTTCCACGAACTTGATGGTGGAGCCTTTCGGGACGATCAGATACTGGACGGATTTGTCAAACACGTCGCTAAAATCAACCAGCTGCTTGCGTTCATCCGTGATGGTGAAGCCGGAGGCGCCCAGATCGGCCTTGCCGGTCTGGACCGTGCCGATGATGCTGTCGAATTCGGCGGAGACGATTTCAGCCTTCACGCCGATCTTCGCGGCGATGCGGTTCACAATGTCGATTTCGCAGCCGACAATCGCCTTGTCCTTTCCAAGATACTCATACGGCGGGAATTCCGGATTCGTGTAAACAACCAGCTTGCCGGCTTTGCGGATCGCGTCCAGCTTGTTCGTCGTCTCTTTCTTGCAACCGCAGACCAAAACCATCGCGACCAGCGCCGCAACCATGATTGACATGTACTTCTTCATGTTTCTACCCTTCTTTTGTTTTTGTTTTTGGATTGAATGCCTTGCCTCGAAAAAGACAAAGCATGCAAACTAATAATTTATTACATATTGGAAATTATTCAATTCAGATTATCTTATAACATCGCACATTGACAAAAGTCCGCCTTTACCATTATAGTTTAATCATGAATGTTTATGTTATCATAATATTACTTTATATTGCTCTTTCAGCAATTCATTTGCCACTTTTCGGCCCATTCTATACTGAAGACTGCCTGGCGCCCGTCATCGCGGCGGCATTGCTCATCCGCCGCCCCCCCCTGCGCCATCCGATTTTCCTTCCCCTGCTCCTTCTTGCGGCCATCACGGCCGTCCATTTCCTGCAAGGCGGCGAAAACGCCTACAATCTGGCCGTTCTCGTCTATCTGGCGGGCCTTTATCTCTTCGCACGTTCGTCCACACCGCCTCCCCAAGCCATGCGAATTTGCGGTGGTGTGCTCCTTACCTTAATTATATTAGGCTGGATCGGCGACGCCGTCGCCTTCTTCCTCTTCCACATCCGAGACACAGGCCTCGTCTTCCTTGGCGACGATGTCGCCCAAACGGAAAACCTCTCCTTCCTCGCCCGCCGCTACGCCTTCCTTTTCGGCAATCCGAACGTCTTAGGCTCCTTCTACGTCCTGCCCATGTTGTTGTTCCTGCGTGGTTTAGAAGAAAAAGTGCCACGTTTCGGCAAAAAACAATGGTTGCTATTGATTCTCTTCATCGGCGTCTCCCTCCTGCCGCTCGTCTCGACCTTCAGCAAACACGCCATCATGACGGGCGCCGTCATTCTCGCCTTCTTCGCCAACTGCCTGCAGGATAAATTCCCGCGGCTCATCCGCGCCGTCTGGCTGCCGATTCTTCTCGTCGGTCTCGTCTGCGAAACGACCGTTCTCTATGTCACGTTTCCCGTGAAATCCACGCCGCCGTTCATCAACACGACGACCGGCATGTACGCCATCCACCAGACCATCTACGCGCGGATGCCGTTCACATCGCCGTCTGCCTGGCTCGTCGGCTCCAGCCCCGCCAGAATCCATCAGCTCTATCCTAAGCTGGCGGATCGTCGTGCAATCCGTCGTACCCTTTTGCAATACAATGCGTTGAACAATCTGGAAATGTTCTCCACATTCATGGATCCGCACAATGAATATCTGAATCTCGCCGCCTTCTACGGCGTTCCGGCCTTGGCCGTCATCGTCGCTTTTTTCATCTTGTTCGCATTGCGGAATGGCAACTCACGATACGTGACTTGCTTCCTCCTTGCGTTTGCCTTCGCATGTCTTTGGGACGACCTGCTTTCCAAACGATGGATCTGCCTGACGTTCGCCTTCCTCCCCTGCCCCAAAACACCTCCAACATCAACTACCACAGGCCCATGTATCTCCCAATAAGCAATTGGTTCTACGACACCTACGAAATCTGCGACCACCTCTGCCCCGCCGGCAGCCCTGAACGTTGCGTCGAACGGCATGTGATCAAACTCGACAGCGATCAACGGCAGTTTGTCATCGAAGGTTGTTCGCTTGGCAAGCTCCATCATCGCACCCATCAGGCGGAAATGCTCCATGAACTGGAAGCCAACAACTGCCCGAAACTCGCTCCATGGCTCATGACACGCGCCAATGAATGGGGCGCCGAATCTGGCGAACTCTTCTGGCAGCTTCGTCCGTGGATTGACGGAAATGATTTGCCACGAGACACATACGGCCACGACGCATGGCGCGGAGACGTCATGGCGGATTTTCTCATCGCGTTGAAAAAATCATCTGCGGACATCCATTGCCATGTCACGCCGTTTTCCATTTGCGAATACATCCGCGCCCTGCTTCCGCGCATCCGCGAAAAGAATCCCGCCCTGCTCGACGACCTCCTGCCCATCTGGCAGGAACTCGACGAATTCTCCCGCGCGGAAACCACCCTGCCCATCGATTTCTGCCACGGCGACTTCCATCCCAACAACGTCCTTTGGGGTGACAGACAGCTCAACGGCGTCATCGACTGGGAGTTCTCCGGCCACAAAGTCGCCGGCTATGATGTCGCGACGCTTCTCGGCTGCCTCGGCATGGACAATCCTGAATTCCTCACCGCCGACATGACGTTCGTCTTCCTGAACAAGCTGAAAGCCAACGACTTCCATCCAGACATCGTCTGGCATTGGCTGCCCGATTACATCGCCGCTACGCGTTTTGCATGGATGCGCGAATGGTGTTGGTCCAACAACAAGGAACTCATCATCCAAGAACTTGATTTCCTTTGGCTTATCCTTGACAACCGCGATTTCCTCCGCTCCCGCTGGAAGTTGTAACGACGGCGTCCCGCCGGTGTAGCGACGGCGTCCCGCCGTTGGGTGTGGCGGCGGCGTCCCGCCGTCGCGTTGCAAAAACGGCGTCCCACCTGCGCCTTGGGGATGACCAAATAAAAAAATTAATGACGATACCATAAGATTTTTGAATCTTGTTCGTCTAATTATTTGACTGTCCTCAAAGTGCTTTTGATTAGGCACAAAAAGGAAACAAAAAAAACAGTCGTAATCAGCGCTGAAATGAGAGACAGGGGCTGATATCACAGGCTTTGGCAGAAAAAAATCGGAGGTTTGGAAGATGACGTCTTTAAAACAGATAATGTTGATGGTGCTGTTTGTTTTGTCCGGTTTGCAGTTGACAGTCGGCCAGCCTGCTGCCAATAAGCCCAAGCCTTTGCTGGAAGCCATTGAAAAACATGATTTTGCCAAAGTGAAGGAGATGTACAGGCAGGATCCGCAATGCCTGTATGAAACGTTCAACCGCAAGTTTTATCAAGATTCATATATCCGTCTGAGAATGGCGATCAAAGAAAACGACAGGAAAACCGTCCTGGATGTGCTTCAAGGGGAAATCGATGTCAACATGCCGATGCCGGCAAGCCATGATTTGCCGATCAGCCAGGCCATACGTTCAGGAAATCTGGAGATGGTCAAACTGCTTGTGGACCATGGGGCGGAAATCAATGCACCTACGGAAGATGCCACACCGCCATTCGTCTGGGCGGTCCAAAGCGGCAATCTGGATATTGTGAAATATCTTGTTGAAAACGGCGCGAAACTATCGTTTACGGTTGGAAAGGATCTGTTGCTCCGAGAGGCACAGAACCATCTTGATGTTTTCAAATATCTGCTTACGCTTGACATTGGCAGTGGAAGCATGCCGCCGACGGGAGACACCGCCTTGCATTATGTCGATAATTCAGAGGCTATTGACATTCTGCTCGCGGCAGGATATGATCCGAACAAGAAGAATAATGCAGGGTTCACGCCGTTGGATATCGCAATCCAAGATCTTAACTATGGAAAAATCAAGCAGTTGATTGCCAAAGGGACGGATCGGAAAGGCCGTCATTTTCTGAATCTGGCGGTTTTCTGCGGAGATTTGGAAATGGCGCAGAAACTGCTTGACGAAGGCGAAGACATCAATCGGATTGATCCATCCCGGAATTGCACGATCCTGTATGATCTGTTCAATCAAGACTACAACATCCCCCAGGAGACGCGTGAAAAGAGCGCGAGATGGCTGATGGCGCATGGGGCGGATGTTACGCTCGGAAGTCAGTACGTATGGGAAGGCCATGCCCCGTCGTCATTGCATGCGATCGCCGCGCATGGCAGTCTTGATTTGCTGAAAAAGGCGATGGGAAAGGTCGATGCCGCCAAGCTGCGTGATGTGTATGCGCGGGATCTGGTGGTCGGCGCGAGTTCGGCTGGCAACATGGACAATCTGTCGTTTGTCATGAATGAATTGGACGGTTCAAAAATCGGCCGGAACATTCTGGACGAGGCCCTTGGGGTTGCCGCAGAATGCAACAGCTTGGAAGCCATGAAGTTATTGCTGAAGCAAGGGGCGTCTCCCGACGGGAGAGCTTCGTCATGGCCTCCCATTTACAGGGCCATTGAGTACGGCCATCCGGATTTGGCCAAATGGCTGGTGGAGAACGGTGCCAACGTCAATATACAAACTGTGGAACGTGTGACGCCGTTGATGTGGGCGATCAAACGCGACTTTCGTGAATTGGCTGAATATCTGCTCGAACATGGCGCAGATGTACATGGCAAGTCGATTTATGGCTTGACGGCGATGCATGTCGCGGCGAAGAACGGCAATGTGACGATTTTGAAGCGACTTCTGGCGGCCGGCGCGGATAAGAATGCCGTCGATCGCATCAAGAAGGAAGACATGAACCAAGGCGTAGTAAACAGTCCAGCTGATGCCTTGAAGGGCAAGTCAGCCGGTGTAGTCATCGCACAATCGGGCGGCGACCCCATGGGCAACACCAGTATCAACATTCGTGGCACCAGCTCACTTTCGGGCGGTAGCGACCCATTGGTAATCGTCGATGGCGTGTTTGGCGACATGACGATGCTCAATGCCTTGGCTCCAAACGACATCGAAAGCATGACCATCTTGAAGGATGCATCCGAGACTGCACAGTACGGTAGCCGTGGCGCAGCTGGCGTCATCGTAGTGACCACCGTGAAG
>CACYQT010000026.1 GCA_902776645.1 uncultured bacterium
CAGGTGTCCATACGTGCTTCCCAGCCGTCCTCGCAGAAGACGGTCTCGCTGGGGTTCTTCATGTCCTTCGACGTGGTGGCAGGGTACTCGTATTTCTTTGCATTGTTGCAAGCGCTTGCAGTAGTGGGCGGGTTTTTCCCGCCGTCGAACCTATGCGCCTCCATGAACAGGCCCGGATAGCCGTAGGTTGAGTACTTCAGATAGTTGTCGAGGCCCGTGTAGAGGCCGTCAATGCTGCTGCTCGGGTAGTTGTCAACGGTCGTGGCCATCGGGCAGCCGAAGATCTTGATGTCGCCGATGTAGCCGCGCATGCAGACCGCCCAGTAGATCTGATCTCTGGCATAGTCCGTGTGCTTGAAGGTGTCGAAGTTCTTCGGCCAGCCGCCGCCGTTGGCGTTGATGCTGACGGTGCCGTCGCCGTAGCCACTGTCCGGCATGGAGCCTTCATTGTCCGAAGCATACGTTCTCATGCTCGTGCCGATCTGCTTGAGGTTGCTTGTGCAGCTGATGGCGAGGGCCTTGTTCCTTGCTTTCGCAAGGGCGGGGAGCAGCATGGCGGCGAGGATCGCGATGATCGCGATGACCACCAGGAGTTCAATCAGCGTGAATTGAACCAGTTTCTTGCATTTCATGGTTTTTTCTCCTTGTGAAGGGACTATTGATCTTTCAAACACAATTTTATAATTAACAATTGATAAAATTCCATTAGGATTGATAAAGATTAATATAACATGAAGCCATAGGGGATGCAAATGGAAAAAAGCGAGTTTTTTTTATAAAAATGCCCTTTTTTCAAAAAAAAGACTCTGGCGACGCAAAAGCCGCCAGAGCCGATTGAATTTCTGGAATTTCAAGAATTGCTTAGAGCTGGAAGTATCCTTTGGCGAAGACGGTGTCCAGCATGGTGTCGAGATAGTCGAGCTCGTAGAGCATGTCGAGGCAGGTGTAGCGTTTGCGGATCATGCCCGCGACGGTGGCGGCGCGTTTGCAGCCGGCGACATCCGTGCCGATGTCGGCGGGATTGACGGGGCAGCCGAGCAGTTCGAAGCGTGCGCGGAGTTCGTTGAACGGGATAAGCTGCTTCATGACGCGGTCGCGCATGATGTCCCACTTTTCATAGATCAGCTGGCGGCGGGCGGCGAGCTTGTCGCCTTCAAGATTCTTGGAGAGGGCGATCTTGAGGGTGTCTTCATAGAACTGCGTGCCTTTGAGGAAGCCGGCGATCTGGGCTTCGCGCTGCGCGTTCGTCTTGCCGGGGCGTTTTTCCGTGAGGCGGCGGATGTCGGCGGCGGAGATCTTGAAGGTTTCCGTCATGAGAGCCGTGATGATCAGCGTGCCGAGGGCGACCTTGAAGCCGTGGGACGGGTTGACGCCGTCCTTCTTGAGGTCGTACATTTCCCATGCGTGGCTGCAGAGATGCTCCGCTCCGGAGGCGGGGCGGGAGTCATGGTAGTACTGCATGGAGAAGCCGGTGGCGGCGAGGCCTTGGAAGAGGTCGGACAATGGCTTGGACTTTCCTTCCTTGAGGCTCTGCGGGTCGGACAGCCATTCCTTCAGATTGGTCTGGACCATGCCCCATGCGCGTTCGTCGATGGGATGTTCGCCGAGGGCGTCCGCGATGAGCCAGTCCGCGCCGCCGGGGACTTTGGCCGCGAGATCCGCATAGCCGGAGGCGGTCATTTCGAAGGGGGCGGAGCTGACGACGGCGTTGTCGGCGATGATGGCGAGCGGGGCGGCGCAGGGGACGGTCTTCTTGAAGCCGTTGACGACCATGGCGGCGCCGTAGGAGGTGTATCCGTCGACGGAGGCGGCGGTGGCGACGCAGAGGTAGCCGTCGCATTCAGCTTCCGTGGAGGAGAGCTTCGTCAAATCGTTGATGGTTCCGGAACCGACGGCGATGGGGGCCTTCCCCTTGACGATTTCGCGGAGTTTCGGAATGTAGCAGTAGTCGGCGTGGAGGGCGGGTTCGATCGGGAAGATGTACGGTTCGGCCTGCGGGATGCCCGCGTCCTTCAGCAGCTGGGAGACCTTTTCACCGGCGGCCTTCCATGTGTTTTCGTCCGCGATGATGACGGCCGTCTTGCCGGGCCAGAGTTTTTTGACGTTTTCGGGGACGTCTTTCAGGACGTTGTCGCCGAGCACGCAGAGTTTGGTCTGAAGACCTTCGGGAATTGCGATGATGCCCATGATTTGCTTCCTTTTGTGGTTGTGGCGCGGCCTGTTGGCTACGCCGTTTGTTTTGGTCTGGTGAGGTTTTTCATCCAGTTGAAACTGTTTATCTTGACAAATGCGACGAAGCATTTGAGAACCTGGTCGGAGAGCAGGCAGGCGTAGACGACCCACGGCGGCGCGTGCAGCCAGTGCATCGCGATGAAGGCCGACGGGAGGACGACGCAGAAGACGAAGAACGTGTCGTTCTTGAAGACGAACGACGTGTCGCCGCCGGATTTGACGAGGCCCATGAGGCATGGGCCTTGATAGCAACCGAAGGCGATGATGACGACGAGCACGCGCATCATGCTGTCGATGATGGCCCGTGTCTCAGGCTCGAGCTTGTAGCATTTCAGGAAGATTTCGTTGCCGAAGAAGACGGTCGCGCCGAGGCACAGGCCGATGAAGCAGAAGATGGCCTGCATCGTCCTGGCCTGCGTCTTCATCTTTTCGAATTCGCCCGCGCCGATGGTCTTGCCCGTCATGATGCCGGTGGCGGCGGCGAGTCCGAAGACGCCGACATGGAGGAACTGGTACAGCGTGCCGACAATGGAGATGGACGCGAGGACGGCTCCGCCCATGCGGCCGATGATGGCCGTCTGGCAGAATTGGTTGACGGCCCATGTGACCTGTCCCGCCATGAGCGGCGTGCCGTATTTGATCAGATCGTGGAAGATGTCCGGATCCCAGCGTTTGAAATCCGGAAGACGCATTTTCAGATTCGGATCAAAATAACGCACGAAGATGGCGACGACGGCCAGTTCGATGAACCGCGCGATGAAGGTGGCGATGGCTGCGCCGCGGACTTCCATGCGCGGGAATCCGCAGTTGCCGAAGATCAGCAGATAGTTGAGAACGACGTTGACGAAGAGGGCGACCATGGAGTTGATGAGGCCGATGCGCACCATTTCGACGGAGCGCATGGCGCACAGCAGCGTCATGCTGATGCCGAAGACGAGATAGGAGACGGCGAGAATGCGCAGGTATGCCGCGCAGCAGCGGATGATGTCCGGATGATCCGTGATGAGTCCGACGAACCACTCGGGGAGGAAGAACGCGATGAAGGCCATGGGGGCCGTCACGACGAACGTCAGCCGCAGGGCGATGGAGATGACGTCCTTTATGTGGTCCGTGTCGCGTTTCCCCCAGTATTGCGACGACAGGATGATGAGCGCGCTTTCGACGCCGAAGAGGATGATCTGCAGGACGCCTTGGACCTTCGTGCCGATGTGCAGGGCGGCGATCGGCACTTCGCCCAGCTGCCCGATCATGATGTTGTCCGCCAGCGAGACACCGAAGGAGATGACGTTCTGGAGGATGATTGGAACCGCCAGGACGATCAGATTCTTGTAGAATGACTTGTCTCTTACCCAGAACATATCGTGACAGATGAAACGAGAGGAAATCCGCCGTTCGCGGCGGACGGACATAATCAACCACTATTTAGAGTAATATCAGATTCCGCAAAGTCAATGACGGCGATGATTTTATCTTGTGTCAAAGCGGGGCGCGGCGTGAAAAAAGCGTCTGTCCGGCGGTTGTATTGGACGAAGGGGACTTTATATTGTAAGAAGTCGGATTTCGTTTTTTTTGCCAAAAGGAGATAATCGATGCTTCCCAACAATATGTCGTTTGATTTGGAACAACTGACGGAAATGGATTTCAACGTGCGGCGGGTCGGCGAACCGAAACTGGATTCCACGCTGAAGGACGCGATTTTCGTCGATGATTCGGAACGTGTTGCCTATTGCACGGATCCGATGTTGAACGACAAGCTGCGCAAGGCGGGCAAGCCGGTTCCGACGTTTGTCGCCGCCGGGCCGCGAAAGAAAATTTACCATGATGCGAAGTGGAGCCATGCGGCCATCGTGACATGCGGCGGCATCTGCCCCGGTCTGAACGATGTCATCAAGGCGCTCGTCAATACCTTATACTATATATATGGCGTCGACAGCATCTACGGCATCCGCTACGGCTACCAGGGGCTTGTTCCGGACAGCCCCGTGAAGCCGATTGATTTGGATCCGGACTTTGTCGACGACATCCATACGGAGGGCGGCACGATTCTGGGGTCCTCCCGCGGGGAGCAGTCAGTGGAGAAAATCGTCGAAACGCTGGAACGCAAGAACATCAACATGCTGTTCACCATCGGCGGCGACGGGACGCAGCGGGGCGCCCACGCCATCGTGGAGGAAATCGCGAAGCACAATCTGCCGATCAGCGTCATCGGCGTGCCGAAAACCATCGACAACGACTTGAACTTCATGGACAAGACCTTCGGTTTCGAGACGGCCGTCGAGGCGGCGGCGCCGATCATCGGCTGCGCCCACAACGAGGCGAAGGCCGCCTACAACGGCATCGGCCTCGTCAAACTGATGGGACGCGACTCCGGCTTTATCGCCGCGACGTCCGCCTTGGCGAACAGCGTCGTCAATTTCTGCCTGATCCCGGAGGTCCAGTTCGAGCTGGAAGGAGAAACGGGCCTTCTGGCGGCGTTGGAACGCCGTTTGACGAGCAAGGACAAGCATCATGCGGTGATCGTCGTCGCGGAAGGCGCGGGGCAGAACTTGATCACTGGCGGAAAGAGCGAGAAGGACGCTTCCGGCAATGTCCTGCACAAGGATATCGGCACGTTCCTGCGCGACGAAATCAAGGCGTACTTCAAGAAGAAGGGCATCGAGCATTCCGTGAAATACATCGATCCGAGCTACATCATCCGCAGCCTGCCCGCGACGGGAATCGACTCGACCTTCTGCCTGCATCTCGCCCAGCATGCCGTCCATGCCGCCATGGCGGGCATGACGGACGTGGTCGTCGGCAACTGGAACGGCTACTTCACCTACGTGCCGATTCCGCTGGCGACCATCAAACGCCGTCAGATCGACCCGCAGGGACAGCTGTGGCAGAGCGTCCTTCTGACGACGCGGCAGAACAAATACGGTTTCATTGAAAGTATTAAATAAAATAAAGGTAAAGGAAGTCAAAGGAAAATCGCATGAAATACTACAGCGAAGAACATCAGTGGGTTGAAATCGAAGGCGGCAAGGCGCGGATCGGCATCACGAAATTCGCGGCGGACGAACTGGGCGAGCTGAGCTATGTCGAACTGCCGTCCGTCGGGAGCGTTTTCAAGCAGGGCGACTCCCTGTGCGTCGTGGAGTCGGTGAAAGCCGCCAGCGACGTGTTCATGCCGATTGGCGGAAAGATCGTCGAAGTGAACACGGAACTGGAGCAGAAGCCGGAGCTTGTCAACGAAGACGCGGAGGGCGAGGGATGGATCTGCATAGCGTCGGATGTGAACGCGGATGAACTGGCGAAATTGATGGACGAGGAGAAGTATTTGGCCAGTTTGAAGGGAAAATGACGCGAAAATATTAAAATAAGGTTAAAAAATCACGGGAAAAACGTTTTTTTATCTTGAAAATATTTGCGCAACGGCCATATAAGTGATACTTTGATATAAACTCATATTTTTGTATTTAGTATATTAAAAAGTAAAAGTCACTCGGTTTAGTAGAACACAAGGAGAAACAGATTATGCAGATGATCGCAATCATTGGCGCCGTCGTGTCCGGTATCGTGATGTGGATTGGTAACACCAACTACAAGAAAGGCGCGGCCTGGGGCCAGCCCGTCGCCATCGCGTTTGGTGTGATCGCCATCGCCATGGGTATCTGGGCCATGACGCTGAACGGCGGCAACGCCGGTGCCGTCAACAAGGAAATCGGTTATCAGAAAGTCCGTGCCGAGAAGCTCGGCAAGTACATCGCCGCCAACTTCGCGGACAAGAAGATCCTCGTCCTGACCAGCGCCGAATACAAAGACGGTGCAGGCAACCTCGTCCCGAACCACCTCCTCGAAGGTCTGAAGAAAGGCCTCGGCAGCGTTTCCTGCGATGTTCTCGCCCGCCCCGTTCCGGAAGGCGACGAAGCCATGGAAGAAATGGAATGGCGCTTCAAGCACCTCGCCAACCTGTTTGAAGGCAAGGACAACAAAGGCAACGCCATCTCCGGTTACTCCCCCGTCGGCGACTTCGACCTGCTGATCACCACGATCGGTCTGCCGGAAGACACCTTCAAGGGCGGCAAGGGCCAGGGCAAACTGGCCGGCAAGTCCATCGCCTTCGTGCAGGGCTACACCGAACGCTGGGGCGCCATGTTCAAGAACAAGACCATCGTCGCCGCCGTTCTCGACAAGCCGTATCCGGGCGAAAGCGACAAGGCTGGTCTGGCGAACTGGGAACAGAATCCTCCGTCGGATATGGAAAAGGCCTTCGACGTCCGCTACACCCTGAAGACCAACTAATCTTCTAAGTATCGGCAAATAAAGCCAAATGAAAGACAACCCCGTCGGTTTACCCAATCGGACGGGGTTGTTGAGTTTAAAGGCGATTCCATCTTTTCGCATGGGACGCCGTGGAATGCAGAGGAAGCCGATGAATTCGATTTCTTTTTTGTTCTTGCTTCTGGCGATCGTGGCGACGGCGGTCAACATCTTCCTGTTCGCGCATTATGGCGTTGACGGTTTCAGGCCGTCTGGGCTTGCGTTGCGCGCCATTCTGCTGCTGGTCGCCATCGTCGGCATCGTGATGGCATTGCGGTATCGTTCGTATGACGCGTTCAGAAATCCGAAACAACGTCTGGCCAATTGGCTGCGGCAGTGGTCTTTTGAAAGCGACAAGTTCGACGCCATCCATCTGGAATGGGCCTACCAGCGGATGCAGGCGCGTGTCATGGGGCGCTATCTGGCGGACAAGCAGGCCGGAAAGCGTTGTGTGATTCTGCGTGAGCCGATCATGAAGGACGTGGCCGGCAAGGAGAGCGTCAATCCCGCCTTCGACGGCCTTGTCGAAGGGCTTGACAAGAAGCTTGAAATTGTCAAGGTGTTGGAAATCGGTGTCTTGAAGAAGCCTGAACCTCTGCCGGAAGGCGAAGAGGAGCCTGTCGTGACAGGCTTGAAGGACGAAACATGGACGGCGGCGGATTTGGATGAGCTGCTGGCAGACGCCGGCGAGTTTGATTTGCTCATCAGCTGCGTGCCGTTGCCGGCGGACGTCGTCGACAAGAGCGGCCGGTTCACCATGCCCAGTCTGGCGGGACGGAAGCTTGCGTTGCTCGGAGGATATTCCAAAGAATACGACAGAGCCTTGGAAGACGGCGCCGTCGTGGCCGCCGTGACGTTCAAGCCGAACTGCCGTTTTGACGAGAAGGATATTCCGGAAGACGACCAGAAGGCGTTTGAGAAACGCTATCTGCTTCTTGAAGGCGGGCCGCGCGTGGAAACGCCGCCGGAACTGCCGCCAGTGCCGCCGACGGTGGAATGATTCCGCCGGACGGTCCCTTGAATCCCATAACTCCCATAATAAGAAATATGAAGCTTCATTTTTTGCGAGAACAAGTCTGGCGGGCGAACATGCAGTTGCCGCAGGATGGGCTGGTTTTCCGCACATGGGGCAATGTCAGCGGTTTGGACAAGGCCAGCGGCGTCCTCGCGATCAAGCCGAGCGGCGTCCCGTATGGCGAACTGTCAGCCGAAAACATGGTTCTTGTCGATTTGGACGGGCATGTGGTGGAAGGCGATCTGAATCCGTCGTCCGATCTGGCGACGCATCTGGCCTTGTACCGCGCATGGCCGGAGATTGGCGGCGTGGCCCATACGCACAGCCTTGCGGCGACGTCGTTCGCGCAGGCCAGACGCGCCATTCCGTGCTACGGGACGACGCATGCGGATTATTTCCACGGCACCGTGCCGTGCACACGGCCGTTGACGGAAAGCGAAATCAACGACGCCTATGAGGCCCATACGGGCGATGTCATCGTGGAGACTTTCGCGGAAGGGCGGCTGAATCCGTTGCACATTCCCGCCGTGCTTGTGTCATGCCATGGGCCGTTCACATGGGGGAAGGACGCGATGGCCGCGGCGGACAACGCGGCCTATCTGGAGATGGTCGCGAAGCTGGCGTTGGACACGCTGGCCCTTTCGCCGGACTGTCCTCCTGCGGACAGATTCCTGCTGGACAAGCATTTCCTGCGGAAGCATGGGCCAAACGCCTACTACGGGCAGGGAAAGCATTGACGGAGGAACGGAATGGAATTCAATGTGGATCAATTGACCTTCCCGCTGAGATGGCACGGCCGTCTCGTCATGAAGGCGGGCATGGGGAGCATGGAGGAATCCGTGGCCCGCATATTCCAGTCGCTTGGCGTGACGGAAGGGGAGGTCGCATATGCGAACAAGAGTTCGAACGGCACGTATGAGACATGGCGGCTGAGCGGCATGGTCCATGATCTGGCGATGCTGCGCGCGTTGTTCACGGCTTTGGAGGCCCTGCCGTGCGTAAGGATGTTGATTTAAAGTATTATACAGTAGTCAGTTGCTTCATGTTGGTCTTGGAAGATAGCGTCCAGTTTGAACTGACCGTCAAGAACTCGCGTTTTTTGGCGGAGGCGTTTGTCGTCGCCAACGCGGAAGCGGCGCGGGAGAAGCTGCGCAATCAGAAGGAGCGTTTCAGTGACGCGAGCCATGTCGTCCATGCGTTCATCGTCGGTCCGGAAGGGAATGTGATGGGATGTTCGGATGACGGCGAGCCGTCTGGAACGTCCGGCCGTCCTGTTCTGGAGGTTTTGAAAGGGAGCGGCGTGACGAATGTGATTCTGACGGTGACGCGATGGTTCGGCGGAACGAAGCTCGGCACGGGCGGCCTTGTGAAGGCCTATACGGAGAGCGCGCAAGGCGTCGTGGCGCAGATGAAGACGCATGAGCTGGTCGCCATGTCCCGTTTTGAGACAGTCGTCCCGTACGGCTTGTACGAGCAGGTGAAAAAGCTGCTGGCGGCGCATGGCGCGGAAGTCCAGTCGGAATCGTTCGGCGAAGGCGTTTCGCTGTCGGGCCGTCTCCGCGAATCGGAGACGGCGCCGTTGGCCGTTCAGCTCCGTGACTTGTCCCGCGGCAAAGTCGAACTGCTGACGGAGGCGGAGGGATGACGATGACGGAAAAACTGCCTGCCCCTTTGGTGTTGATCGCGGATTCCCATGTCCAGCCCGCGACGGAACGTGAAGACGAATTTTTCCAGATGCTCGACTGCATCTCGTCCACCGATTGCGACGTCTTCTTTCTTGGCGACAATCTGGACTTGTGGATCGCCTCCGGAGACCGCTACGAGGCGGATGCGCATCGCCGTTTTCTCGCGTGGTGCGAACATGAAAAGGCACGCCGCCGCGTCCTGATGGTGGAGGGCAACCATGAGTTCTATTTGAAACGCCATCATGACGGCTGTTTCACGGCATGCAGCGAAACATTCTACAAAAGCGACGGCATCCTTTTCCTGCATGGAGACGTCGCCCAGAAGAGATTCGGCTTCCACCGTTGCTTCAGGGCGTTCGCCAAGAACGCCTTCGGCGACTGGGTGATGGGCTGGCTGCCGTTCGGCCCTGCGTTCGCAGGCATCATGAAACGTTTTCTCAGCAGCGGCGGGCTGCCGAATTTCGAGAAACTGAAGAAGCCGTTGCGCTACGCCGAATGGCGGGTGGCGGGCTTTTGCCGCAAGTTCGGAGTGTCGCATGTCATCATGGGGCATTTCCATCATCCTGTGCACAGGGAGCTTGACGACGGCCGGATCATGGACATCATTCCCGCGTGGAAAACCGCCGGCAATATCGGCCTGTTGACGGTGGATGGAAAGCTTGAAATCCTTCCATGGAAGGATTTCAGAGCGAAAATGGAACGTAAGGGCTGATTCGCCGCATGGCGGAGTTTGGACGATATGGGCGCGAAGAAGAGCAACAACAGATTTGAAAAACGGCTGATGGAGCATTTGGACCGACTTGATCCGAATATGCTGCAAGGCCATTTGCAGGGGCTGATCCAGGAGAAGGGCTTTCTGGAGGATGTGTTCAACACCATCCACGAGGCCGTCATCGTCGTCGATGAGAGCCTGGACATTTTCTATTTCAACCGTGCGTCGGAGACGCTTCTGGGGCTGAATGAATCGGCCAGTGGCGAATATATCGGAAAGTATCTGAAGCAGCTGAACTGGGTGGATTTGCTGAAGGGCGGCGAAAACGGCGGCCGCTGGTGGGGCGTCTCCCGTCGTGAGATGGAAGTCTTCTATCCGGAGCATCGCTATCTTGATTTCACGATCATGCCTGTGACGGAGGGCGGCGGAGCCGCCCGGAAGGGCCGCCAGCCATACGCGACGTTGATTTTCAACGACAACACGGAGACGATGCAGGCCAACGAGCGGCAGGTGGAGACGCAGAAGGTGAAGGCCATCACGCAGCTGGCGGCCGGCGTGGCCCATGAACTGGGCAATCCGCTGAACAGCCTAGGCATCCATCTGCAGCTGCTGAAACGCTCCTTGCGGAAACTTCCCGACGGCGAGTTGCAGGAGAATGCGTTGAAGCATATCGATGTGGCGGTGCAGGAAGTCGGACGGTTGGATTGCATCGTCAAGAACTTCCTGGAGGCCGTCCGCCCGAAGCCGCCGAAGATGGAGCCTCTTGATCTGGAGAAACTTCTGAAAGACGCATTGGAATTCATGCGGACGGAGATCGAAAACAAGAAGATCGCCGTCGAAGCACGGGTTCCCGTCGGCATTCCCATGCTTCTGGGCGATGCCGGCCAGCTGACGCAGGCCGCCTACAATCTGATCAAGAATGCCATCCAGGCCATGTCGGAAGGCGGCCGTCTGACGATTGACGTGGAGGCCGACGATGTCCATGTCCATGTGCGTTTCGCGGATACGGGGCCCGGCATCGACGAAGTCGCCCTCCAACGGCTGATGGAGCCGTATTTCACGACGAAATCAAGCGGGACGGGCCTCGGCCTGCTCATCGTCGACCGGATCGTGCGCGCCCATGGCGGCGAACTGACGATTGAAAGCCGTCCGGGCGAAGGCGCCGCGTTTACGATCAGCCTGCCGCGCCATGCACGTATGGTGCGGCAGCTTGAGGCCGGCAAGCCGGCCGAAAAGGAATAGGGGAAGACTGTGGGAGAAAAGACGATGAAACCGAAGATCTTGGTGATAGACGATGAAAAGAACACCCGCGACGGGCTGCGGGAGGCTCTGGCGGACGATTATGACGTCCTGCTGGCGGAGGACGGCGTCAAGGGGCTCGCGTTGTTGGACGCGAATCCGGATGTCTGCATCGCCTTGACGGATCTGCGCATGCCCGGCATGGACGGCATGGACTTCATCCGTACCGTCACGGCGCGTAAAAACGCGCCGCTGATCATCATGCTGACGGCGTACGGCTCCGTCCAGACCGCCGTGGAGGCGTTGAAGGTCGGCGCGTATGATTATCTGTCCAAGCCTGTGGATTTGGACAATTTGGAGATGATGCTCGAACGCGGCATGAAAGTCCTTCGCGATCGCGCGGAGAAGAACGGCGCGGCCCATGAGGGCGGCGCCGTGAACATCATCGGCTCATCCGCCGCGATGACCGCCGTGCTGGATTCCATCCGGCAGGTGGCCGCCACGAAAGCCACTGTTCTCGTGACCGGCGAAAGCGGCACGGGAAAGGAACTGGTGGCGCAGGCCATCCACAAGCTGAGCCCGCGCGCCAACAAGCCGTTCCGCCCCGTCCATTGCGCGGCGTTGAGCGAGAATCTGCTCGAATCGGAGCTTTTCGGCCATGAGAAAGGCGCGTTCACGGGCGCGAACGAACGTGTCGCGGGCCGTTTTGAAATGGCCGACGGCGGAACGCTGTTTCTGGACGAAATCGGTGAAATCAGCCTCTCCGTGCAGGTGAAGCTGCTGCGCGTTCTGGAGACGCGCCAGTTCGAACGTGTCGGCGGAAGCGAGACGTTGACGGTCGATGTCCGCGTCGTGGCGGCGACCAACCGCGACCTGCGGGCGATGGTGGAGCAGGGGACTTTCCGCGAAGATCTGTTCTACCGCCTGAACGTCGTGAACATCCGCATCCCGCCGCTTCGCGAACGTCGTGAGGACATTCCGGAGATTCTGGATTTCTATCTGAAGAAAAGCGCGGCGGACAACGGAAAGGACGTGGCCGACATCAGTCCGGAGGCGTTGGGCGTGCTCATGGCCTACGATTGGCCGGGCAACGTGCGTGAATTGCGCAACTGCGTCGAGCGGATGGTCGTTTTCGCACGCGGCGCGACGCTGACGATGACGGATGTTCCGGCGGACATCCGCAGCGCGGTCGGCGAGCAGTTCGAGGCGAAGGCCATGCCGCCGAAGACGACCGGGGCGGCTCCGGCGGAACCGCCAACGGCTATCGGCCTGAATGTGAAGGAGAATGAGAAAAGCCTTATCATCAAGGCTTTGGAGGAATGCGGCGGCAACCGCTCGCAGGCCGCCTTGAAGCTGAACATCAGTCGTCGAACGCTGTATCGCAAGCTGCACGAATACGGCTTGGCGAAAGACGACGGCGGCGACGCGCAGGGGTGAAACGCAGGACAGGAGACATCCATGGAAGACAAACTGCCAACTCCGGAAGAACTCGGCGAACGCCTGAAGAAAGGCGAGATCACGGAAGCCGAAGCCATTGAAATCATGTCTGAACGCGCACGTCGCGAAGCATTTGCGAATCTCTTCAATCCCAATGCGAAACTTGGCGAAGAGCAGAAGAAGCCGCAGGAAACGCCAAAGAAGCAGGTGAAACAGGCGGTCGTTCTTGTTGTCGTCATTATAATAATTATTGTAATAGCATGTCTGTTGCATTGACCATAAAGCATCCAAATCCAAAGGAGAAGAAAAACATGTCTATCCCGCGTCCCGAATACCCCCGCCCGCAGTTTGAACGGCTGGACTGGATCAACTTGAACGGTGAATGGACGTATGAGTTTGATTTCGGCCTGTCCGGCCGCGAACGCGGCCTGCAGAAAAGCACGGGCTTCGACGGCAAGATCAACGTCCCGTTCTGCCCGGAGAGCAAGCTGTCCGGCGTGGAGCACAAGGATTTCATTTTGGCGATGTTCTACCATCGCAAGATCACGGTTCCCGCAGAGTGGGCCGGCCGTCTCGCCATCCTGCACTTCGGCGCGGCGGACTACGAATGCGAGGCGTACGTCAACGGCAAGTCCGTCGGCATCCACTACGGCGGTTCATCGTCGTTCGAGTTCGACATCACGTCGTTCGTGGAGTTCGGCAAGGAGGCCGATCTGGTCGTCCGCATCTTCGACGATACGCGCAGCGGCACGCAGGCGAAGGGCAAGCAATGCAGCGGCTACAAGTCCGTCGGCTGCAGCTATACGCGTGTGACGGGCATCTGGCAGACCGTCTGGCTGGAGGCCGTCGATCCGCAGGGCTTGCTCAACTGCCGCATCATTCCTGATTTGGACAACGGCGCCTTCACGTTCATTCCGAAATTCTACAACGACCAGAACGGCAAGACGCTGACGGTGAAAGTCGTCGCCGACGGCAAATCCGTCGGCGAGGAGACCGTCGCCGCCTTGACGGGCGTTCCCGTGACGGTGAAATTGGACGATGTCCGCCCATGGTCGCCGCAGGATCCGTTCCTCTATGACGTGGCCTACGCCGTGAAAGACAAAAACGGCGATGTCGTCGATATGGTGAACGCCTACGCGGGCCTCCGCAAGATCCACATCGAAGGCGACAAGATCTATCTGAACAACAAGCCGATATTCCTCCGTCTCGTGCTCGATCAGGGCTTCTATCCGGACGGCATCTGGACGGCGCCTTCCGACGAGGCGCTCAAGCATGACATCGAACTGTCCATGGCCGCCGGATTCAACGGCGCGCGCCTCCATCAGAAGGTTTTTGAAGAGCGTTTCCACTACTGGGCGGACAAGCTCGGCTACCTGACGTGGGGCGAATCCGCCTCATGGGGCATCACCGCCTTCAGCCGCGCCTCCAACCGTTATTATGCTCCTGAAGTCTGGGAGTCCTTCGCGAATTTCATGGCCGAATGGAAGGAAGTCGTCGAACGCGACGCGAGCCATCCGTCCATCATCGCCTGGACGCCGTCCAACGAAACGTGGCCCGGAGACGATCTCGCCCTCCATCAGCGTTTCATGACGGAGATGTACGACGCGACGAAGCTGCTTGATCCGACCCGCCCCTGCAACGAGGCCAGCGGCTACCACCATGCGAAGACCGACTTGTGGACGGTCCACATCTATCGCTCGAACGTCGAAGACATGAAGAAGGCCCTCGAGCCCGAAGACGGCGGCATCCCGTTCACGCATCATCGCGAATGGGAGAAGGGCCATCACGGCCAGCCGTACATCAACGACGAGTTCGGCGGCTTCATGTTCATCCCGCCGGAACGCGCGAAATTCGCGGACAACACATGGGGCTACTACGGCATGGATCTGAAGAGCGAAGACGAATTGTGCGCACGGATCGAACCGCTGGTCGACTACATGATTTCGCTGCCCGGCCTCTCCGGCTACTGCTACACGCAGCTGACGGACGTCGAACAGGAGCAGAACGGCGTCTACAACTACGACCGCACGCCGAAGGTCACGCCCGGAAAGCTCGCGAAGATTTTCGGAAAAGACCCCTATAATAAATAATAAGGTATAATGCGGACGAGACGGTGCGTCTCGTCCGCATTTGTATTTGCGTCCTGCGTTCCGCGTCGTTTTGTTTGGCGCGGAAAGGACAAAAATCGGCGGGATGATTTGCCGAAAGCCGTTTGGTGTGCTATGTTATAAGACTATTGTTTTCATCACATCATATCACCCGCCTAGTATAAGGAAAAAGACCATGGCACAGAAACGCACATATCAGCCGCATGTCCTTCATCGTAAACGCAAGCTGGGATTCCGCGCCCGCATGGCGACTCGCAATGGCCGCAAGGTTCTTGCCAACCGCCGTCGCATCGGCCGCAAGAGACTGGCCGCCTGATGATGATATTGTCCGGCAATGGGCAATCTTGACGACAAGGTTGCCCATGCAGTTAACATGAGCAGTCCAATGGCCGAAAATAGCAATCAGACAGGCATGGCTTTCGGGCGTGACGCTAGATTGCGCAATCGCTGGCAGTTGGACGAGATGCGGGCCTCCGGTCGCAAAATGGCCGGGAGGACTTGTGTCCTCATCATCTATAAAACGCCGCCTGACGGTATGCGCAGGGCGGCGTTTTTGATTTCACGGCGGTACAGCCTCAAGGCGGTTGAACGCAACCGCGCCCGCCGGCTCTTCCGGGAGGCTTTCCGCCAGATCTACGACTGGCTGCCGCCGGTCTGGCTGATTCTCGTTCCGCGCCAGCGGATGAAAAATGCGAAACTGGACGATGTCATGGAAGACATCCGCCAGCTTGGCGACAAGCTGAACCTGTTTGACTTCCCGGACGGTGGGAAGCCCTGCGAACCGTCGGCCACTCCATGAAGCCGTGCGAATGGCCGCGGAAGGCGGCTGTCGCCGCCATCCGTTTCTACCAGCTGGTGCTTTCCCCCTTGAAGGGGCCATGCTGCCGCTTTACGCCGACCTGTTCGGAATACGGCCGCGTGGCGATCGAACGGTTCGGAATCTGGAAGGGGGGCTGGCTGGCCTTGCGCCGCATCGCCAGATGCCATCCGTTCTACAAAGGCGAACTGTACGATCCTGTTCCTGAACGGGACGAAAGGTAGCGAGGCCGTTTCGGCCTTGAAGGACTGACCGCCTAAAAGGTGGCGAGGCCGTTCTTTGTTGCCTATATTTTTAATAAGGAAATAACGTGAAATACGATAAAGTGACAATCATCGGCGTGGCCATTTGCGTTCTCAGTTTCTTCGGAATCATGTGGATGCAAAGCCGCCGCGCAATGCAGTTGCGTGAACAGGCGGCCGAACAGGAACGTCTGGCCCAGGCTCAGGCCGCGGCTTCCGCGGAAGCCGCGACACAAACGCAGGCGGAAGCGGCGACAGCTCCCGCAACTCCTGCTGCGGCTCCCGCCGACAACGCTCCCGCCGCTGCGAATCCGTCAGCCACCGCTGCGAATCCGCCAGCCGCCGCTGTCGCGGCGATGCCTGCGGCAGACGGACAAACGGTGATACCGTTCGGTCCGGATGTGCCGCGTCCATTCATGGACGCGAATACGCTTGTCGCCCTCCAGCGCGGCGACGAGCAGATTTTCCGCATCGATCCCGCTCTTGGCGGCGTCGTCGGAGTCGAGCTTCTCAAGTATTCAAAGGAGAAGACGAAAAATCCGGAAGAGGCGGTGCATGTCAGTTTGGGCAATTTCGACTATCCGTACATGGCGTTGAACGCGCGCACGATGACGTCGTTGGGATTGGGCGCCGCCAAGGCGGAGACGGATGTCGTGAAAGGCGACGGCTTCGTGGAAATCTCCCGTGTGAACGCCGCCGGCGACTTGAAGGTCACGGAGCGTTGGTCCATCGAATCCGAACGCAGTTATGAAATCGACTACACGGTCTCCATGACGAATCTTGGAAACGCTTCCCGTGAAATCTCCAATCTCATGATCGACGGCGGCGTCCTGCCGCATTCCGTCTCCGGCCGCAAGGAGGATGGCGGCGGCGCGGCCTACATGCCGCTGGACAAGAACCACGCCGCCGTGATCGATCCGAAGACATTGCTCAAGCTCTCCGAAAACTACGCGGTCGCGCAGAATCCGAACGCGCTGGAAGGCGAGAAGCTGAAGAGCCTTGAGCGTATCAGCAAGACATTGAATGGCCGCGTCGTATGGGGCGGCATCCATTCAAAATACTTCCTGATGTCCATCTGGAACCAGGGGACGGATGGCTTCGCGAGATTCGACGCCTTCGGTTGCAACGGCACGGACGATATGGGCGCGAAGCCCGGTGACCGCAGCCGCGGCAAGCTTCTTCTGGATCCGGCCAACTTGGAGCCCGGAGCCACGGCCGTCTGGAAACTTCGCGGTTACGCGGGGCCGAAGGATACGGAACTGCTTCACGCCATGGGCAACGGAATGGACGGGATCATGGGCATGGATCGTTTCTTCTGGGGGAATTTCGCCTGGATGGGCTGGATCAGCCGCATGCTGCTGAAGTGTCTCGTCTGGTTCAGCAAGATCATCCCCGGCGGCTCTGGCTATGGTTGGGGCGTCATCGCACTGACGGTCGCCGTAAAGCTTTTGTTCTGGCCGTTGTCGCACAAATCGACGCAGTCCATGCGCAAGATGCAGGAGTTGAAGCCGCAACTGGACGCCATCAAGGAGAAATACCGCGACGATCCGCGCCTCATGTATGAGAAGCAACAGGAGCTGATGAAGGCGAACAACGTCAGCCAGCTGGGCGGCTGCCTGCCGATGCTTTTCCAGATTCCGGTCTTCTTCGCTCTGTTCAACACCTTCCGCAGCGCCATCGAACTCCGCCACGCGGGCTTCCTGTGGGCCGCCGACCTTTCGATGCCGGATACTGTGTTCGCCGTCGGCAACATCGGCATCAATCCGTTGGCGATTCTCATGGGCCTCACGATGGTCCTACAGCAGAAGATGACGCCGAGCGCGGATCCGCAGCAGTCCCGTATGATGATGTTCATGTCGATTTTCTTCATCTGGATCTTCTACGCCATGCCGTCGGCGCTGACGCTGTACATGACGGTGAACCAGCTGTTGAGCATCCTGCAGACATATATGGGCAAACGCGCCGAAAAGGCCAAGGCGGCCTGAACGGCGATTGACAAGTTCCCTTTACCTTATATATAAATGTAACTGACAGACTAGAGGGTCTCTACCAAAATACGTCGGCCCGCCGGAAAACGGAAGCGGCCTTGAAAGGAGTGAAAACGATGGCAGAAGAAAATCTGATGGAAACGGCGAAAGGCATTCTGGAGGAAATGATCGCCAAGCTTGGCATCGACGCCGAAGTCGCGATCGCCGCAAGTGAAGATGACGCCCATAAGCTCGAACTCAAGTCCGGTGAGGCCGGTCGTTTGATTGGCCGGAAAGGGCAGAGTCTGGAGGGACTGGAGCTCGTCCTCAACCGGATCCTCCGCAAGAAGACCTCCGAAGAGGAGAACACGCCTTGGGTCGTCATTGAAGTCGATGGCTACAGCGTACCGCACCATTCCGCGGCCGAACACCACGGCCGTGTCTCCAAGCAGGAGATGGAACGGCTGGAGCTGATTGCGAAAGACGCCGCCAAGGAAGTCAAGATGTGGGGCGAGCCGAAACGGATCGGCCCCTACAAGCCCGGTGAACGCCGAATCATCCACATGACGTTGCGAAACGACCCTGAAGTCGAGACCGAAAGTGATGCCGAAGCGGATGCCAATAACTGCAAAATGGTCGAGATTAGAAAGATAAACAAGAACTGAAGCGTGTGTTCGCCCATTTGAAGAAAGGAGCAAGGGAAAAACGCCTAACTGATGAATGAGGCTTTATATTGGAAAAAATTACATAAAAATGTAACTTTTTTGAGAAAAGTCATAAAAAAATAGCGTTTTTGGGTTGCATTAATGCAAAATGGGCATATTTTAACACGTTCTTTCTTTACAAGAAAAAAATAAAAGGTAAAATGGTTGTTTTTTGAGAGGGTGGAAAAATGGCCAGGAGACCAATGTCAAGGGAAACATGGATATGAAGGCAGTGAAGTTGAAACGGATGATGGCATGCTGGATAGCCTTGCTGTTTGTCATGCTTGCGGCGCAGACGGTGCATGCGCAGAAGGCGTCGGTGACCGTCAAGGATATCAAAGTCGGTACTGTCAAGACTCCGGATTTCAAGGATTCCCGTGAGTCAAATAAAAACTACTGGTGCAGATTGGTCGCCACGTTTGACATCTCTGGTTCAAAATGGTTCAATGAGATTGAAGTCAAATGGACGGTGGCAGCTTTCAACGCGGACGGAAAATTGCTTGTCATGCGTGAGAGCGTGACCTATGAGGATGTCGAGGAAGGGCGCAACCACAGAGCCTGCGTGTTCCTCAAACCGTCGTTCCCCAGAAAGTATCAGAACCGCTCGCAGTTCGATACGAACAACATGGCCATCTGTGTGGAAATCCTCTCTGGTGGAAAGCGCCTCGGTTTTGGTGAGAAGAGAAACATCAAGCTTCCGGATAACTGGGTTAACCAGACACAGAGCGGACCGTCCGTGAAGGGGCAGTTGCTCCCGAAGAGCAAGACGCCTTTCGCACCAATGGATTATGATTTCTTTGAGCATGAGAAGATAAACTAAACCACTCAATCCAACGGATGCGGAGAGAGTGTCTAAGCATCCCATATTTCAACGAAACTAACGGGATAAAAGCTAATGGCTAGTAACGAACGAATTCTGGCGATTGATATTGGCGCGACCAGTATCAAGCTTTGCGAGTTTGAATACGGCAAGGGCAATTCCATGAATCTGGCCCTTTTCGCGCATCGTGAGTACGAAGAGGAGCTTTCCGAAGGCACCCGAATGAACGTCGTTTCGGGTCTTCTGCGTCAGATGCTCGCCGAAGGCGGGTTCCGTGCGCGCAAGGCCCTGCTTTCATTGTCCGGGCAGTCCTCCCTGATGCGCTTCAGCCGCCTTCCTGTCGTGAACTACGACAAGAAGTCCATCAAGCAGCTGGCCGAATTCGAAGCCACCAGCAACATACCTTTCCCTATTAAGGAAGTCATCTGGGACTACCAGCTGATCGTCTCGCCGGAAGCCGACCATATCGATGTCCTTTCGGTCGTCATCAAGAACGACATCGTGGAACAGTTCACGAACGCCGTCATGCAGGTCGGATTGGATCCGATTCTTGTTGACGTGGCCCCTGCCGCCTGCTTCAACGCGGCTCGCGCCAACGGCCTCGGCACGGACGAGTGCGTCATTATCGTCAACATCGGCGGCCGTTCGACAAACCTCCTCTTCGCCGAAGGCGACCGTTTCTTCGCCCGTAACATCCCGACGGCCGGTCATTCCATCACGCAGATGATCGCCAAGGAATTCGGCATCGGCCTGCCTGAGGCTGAAGAGCTGAAACGCCGCCATGGCTTCGTCGCCCTCGGCGGCGCCTACGCGGAGCCGGAATCCGAGACGGCCGCGGCCGTCTCCAAGATCATCCGTACGGTCATGGCCCGGTTGCACGGTGAAATCTCCCGTTCCATTAACGTCTACCGTGCGCAGCAGAAGGGCAGCAAGCCCGTGAAAATGTATCTTACGGGCGGTTCCTCCATCCTCCATTATTGCGACCGCTTCTTCGAAGAGAAGCTCGGTATTCCAGTTGAATATTTCAACCCCTTCACCATCGTCAACCTGCTTCCCACGGTTGACCGTGAGCGTCTGGGCGAAGTCGCCCACATGTTCAGCGAGACGATCGGTCTCGGCCTGCGCTACCAGTCGCAGTGCCCGATTGAATTCAGTCTTGTTCCCGCCGCCATTCAGCGCCAGCAGAACTTGACGAAGAAGAAGCCCGCTTTCATCATCTCCGGCTTGACGATCCTGTTGACGCTCGGCGTCTTCTGGTTCAGCGCTTCCGAGACGAAGAAACTCGTCGAGCAGGCGAACTACCAGATGAAGGATCCGCATGAAAAGATGGAGAAGGCCGAGAAGATGGTCAAGACTCCGGACGGCGCCGCCGCCTCGAAGATCGGCCAGTACAACGCATTGGGCGAAGTCATCCTTCAGCGTGCACGCTGGTCGGCTATCTACAATGAAATCTATCGCCTGAAGCCGAACAACCTCTGGATCAACTCCATCACGCCGATCCTGACGGAAATGAACCCCTATGAACCGGAAACGGTGGATCTGCCCGTCGCCGGCGAAGGCGGCGGCGAAGATGGCATGATGAGCATGGGATCCCCTGCTGATTCCGGTTCTGATATGTTCAGCGGCATGGAAGGGGAGAATTCGAATCCTCTGATGTCCGAAGGCCCCCTGCCGATTTCCGGTCTGGAAATCGTCGGTACATGTGTCCAGCCTTATCCGAGCCCCCGCTCCATGGCGTGGTCCGCCACGCTGGGCGATACGGTTGATTTCGACGGCATCTTCCAGCTTGAGGCAAAATCGGCCCCCGCGGAAGAGCCCGCCGAAACGACGGAGAAGGCGGAAGATACCGCCGCCTCCGAAGACGGTGGCGAAGAAAAGGCGGAAGCCCCCGCGCCGGAAGAGCCGAAGGAGCTCTCGCCGGAAGACATCAAGAAGGCGGAGTTCGCCGCTCTTAGAAAGAAGATCAGCACGGCGCAAAGCCCGGAACTGGCCTTCGAGGCCGCCCTCCGCATGTCCCCCTTGTTTGACGCGGATCCCGCGATGACCGTCATTACGCGCAACCGTGAATTGTACGCCTATCCGCAGGAGCGGTTTGGCCGAATCGGCAAGAAGGTCGCCCGCGCCAGGGCGTTCAAGCTGCAGGTCAAGTTCGCAACGTCGTTGGAAGTTTACAATATTCCGTCCGCTTCGATGCTCCAAAGAGGCATGGGCATGGACGGGATGATGGGAAGTCCGAACAACTGATCGCATACGACAGGATGTGTGAAGCAGATAAATAATCTGGAACCTCAAATCGGGAACGAACATGGATTTCGTAAAGAAAAATATCGGATTGCTGCTGTTTTTGATACTCTGCCTTGGTGGCATCGTGTATCTTGTCATTCTTATCATGGGCCAATCCAAGCTTAAGCAGGAGCAGCTCGCCACGGAAAAACAGCATGTCGAATTCTTCGACCGGCTGGCCAAGGAGAATCTCCGCCTCAATGACGAAAACCGCAAGAAGGCGGAAGGAAAGCTCGCAGAGGCGGACAAGAAGTATATCGAGTTCCGTCAGAGCCTGGCCGAAAAGCGGCTCGTCAAGGATGACGATCCTGATTGCAAGGCTTTCATGCAATTGGCCCCAGCTCCCGCGCAAAGTGAAATGCTGGTCATGATCGAGAAGATCTTCACGGACAATTTCGTCAAGCGCAGGATGACCAGCATGAATGGAGACATGATGGGCGGAATGGGCGGCGAGCCCGAAATGATGGAGCCCGACATGATGGGGATGGGCGGCATGGGCGGTAACGGCATGATGGGAATGCAGCAGATGATGGCCCGTCAGGCGGAGGAAAAGTCGGACACGCCGAAGAAACATCTTCTTATACAAGGTACGAAAGTCACTCCGTATCTTTGCTTTGACCGTTACGCCCAGATGAAGAACGGTTTGAACAAAGATGACATGCAGCGCATCTACAAGCAGTTGAAGGTTGTCGAACTGGTCATCGGAATCATCCGCCAGTCCGAAGTTCGCGAACTGCAGGAATTCGATCTGCCGAAGAGCATTGAGAAACTGGAAGAGGGCGATTACGAATGGACGCCGATGACCATTACCGTGGTCGGCAAACAGGCAAATGTCCAGATCCTGCTCAATCTGCTCTCCGGAAATGAAAACTATTTCTTCTTCATCCGTAATCTGGAACTGAAGGCGCAGGATGTGCTGATGGACCAGATCATCGAAATGAAGCAGGCCTTGGCTCGTGAAATGCCCGCGTTGCTCGCCTCCAACACCACAAGAGGCGGGGGAAGCATGATGGGCATGGATATGGGCATGGGAACGTCCGACACGATGATGATGGGCGGCATGGAAATGGAAGAAGGCATGGGAATGGGCGGTGGCCGCCGTGGTGGTCGTCGCAGCCGTCGCCGTCGTCCGCAACGCCCTGGCATGGGCGGCGGCGCTGGAATGGGAGGCCCCGGCAACATGATGCAGCCCGGCATGGGCGGCGGAATGATGGGAGGCATGATGAATCCCGGCATGGGCGGTGGAGACATGATGGGGGAAGGCATGGGCGGAAGTGTTGACCCGTATGATTTGATTCCTTTGACCCGCAGGGATTTGCGAGTTTTCGACGCGCAGAAAGACGTGACGCTGACAATTCGTTTTGACCTGATTGAATTCAACCCCATGGCAGAAAACAATTGAGGTGCCCACCATGGATTTTATCTCTAGACACTACGAAAAAATGATATTGGGGGCGAGCCTCCTGTTCTTGATTGTCAGTTTGCTGCTGGTCGCGCAAGGATATGACCGGACAAAGAGCCAGCTGGAAACGGATGTGCGAAAGTCGCAGCGTTCCGTTGACCAAGGTGAGCTTGTGGCCAGTCTGACGCCTGACGTTTTCGCAAAAGCCCCCGGCACGATTCGTGACGCGCGCCGTTTCTTCTCTTTCATCGGTTCCGCAAAGGATCCGAAGACCGGTCGTCCCGTTTACAAACGTTCAGATGACGGTGTCATCGACGACAAGGCCATCCGCCAGCAGGGGTCCATGGTCGTTCCCGGCGACTACATCAGCTGCGTTGAGGACAAATGCCGCGCCATCATTCTGATCACGGAAAACAAATGCCCGTTCTGCGGAACGGAACAGCCGCCGATTTCCATCGGCGACGGCGAAGAGGAAGATGAAGACGGCGACGGTATTCCGGATTTCATCGAACGCAAGTATCGCTTCTTGGATCCGAAGAACCCGCTTGACGCCCGCCAGGATTATGACAATGACGGATTCCTTAATGTAGAGGAATACAGATATGGCCGCCAGTCGGGTGATGAGGAACTCAAGACCGGTAAGCTGATGGAAGATCCCGCGGTTTGGCCTGAGCTCGTCGGACTGCTTCGTGTCGTCGGCGTCATCCAGAACGATCTGAAGATCCAGTTGCGTTCCATCGATCAGAACGGCAGCGAAGATCCCACCAATTGGGATATCGGTATCCGTCTTCCCAAGCAGGGGCCGGAAGCTCGCTTCTTCCCCGATCCGAAACGTTCCATGAACCGCAACGTCAAGTTGAACGGCGTGATCAGGCCCGGTTCTGCCGCCGATGGTGCATATCGTGTCTCGAAGGCCGGTTTTGAAAACAGGGACGGTGAAAAAACGCCGTTCATCGAAATCGTCTCCGCAAAGGACGCCTCGGAAGTTTATAAGCTGTATCCGGATGAGACGCTGAAAGAAAAGACCGTGCAGGTTCGTTTCGTCTATCTGAATCCGCCATATGGCAGATTGCGTAACAATGCACAGGCCGTTCTGGCGAAGTACTCCTTCATCAAGAAAGTCGGTGAGAATCTCCCGCCGCTTCAGCGCCCGAAGGAAAAAGAGCCGAAATACAGGGAATTGTACCGCCTCGAAAAAGCCAACGAAGATGGCTCGGAAGTCGTGGTCGTGAAAATCGAGAGCGCAAAATACGAGACCACGGACAAGGACAAGCGGGTGACGGTGCCGATGTTTGACGCGAATATCGACTTCGCGGTCCCGCGGATGATGAACAACATGATGGATCCGGATGGCGGAATGATGATGAATCCCGGCATGATGAATCCTGGTATGATGAATCCCGGCATGATGGGAAGCCCCGCGATGTCAAGGTAGGAAAAGAAAGGAGACAAAGCCCTTCCAATGGAGGAAAAGTAAGTTGTTGTAATGAAAAAAGCGATTTTTTTATTGCAAACGCACGAGGTGAATATAAATTAAGAGTTTTTGGATGCAATACACATAATCCTTTTGTTGAAAAAGGATGAAAAAGGATATGTTTTTTACGGAAGCGCAATGGGAGTGTGCCGCTTTCGTGGAAAATGTAACTGTGGCTCAATGGGAATTCCCCGATGGGCCTGTATGGCAATGTTTGGGATTGGTGCCGTGTTTTACGGCGTTTTCGAGATAAAAAACAAATAACATAACAAAAACAAGTAAATGGCAAGTCCGGATGCCTAAAACGGTGTGACGGACGAAAAAATCCGGACGGAGACAACTCCATGAGAACGAAACAGTTAAATGGAAAGAAAATGACGCGTGTCGTAGGATTGATGCTGGCATTGTTCGTGTTTGGGCTCTCTGGCTTCAACGCTTTTGCGGCGGATGCTGGAAACGAACAGTTCTTGAAAATCATCACAGAGCAGGAAAACGCCTTGAAACTTCTGGAGGCCGGCGACTATGAAAAGGCCATGGCCAATTGCGACGAGGCGGAAGATATCCTGAAAGGTATCATTGACAAGCTGAAGATCGGCGATCCGCTCGAAAAGAGAGTCCGTGAATCAGCCGCCAGCCTTCATGCCTTGAAAGGCGATGTCTACAAGGCGTGGGGCATGAAGCTCGCACAGGATGTCGAAGCGGAAATCGCTTCCGAAAATGGCGCAGCTGACGCTACGCAGACCGCTGACGAAGCGGAACTCGCACGCGCCGAGCATGCCGGCAAAGTCCTTGTCAAGATCAACGACGCGTTGGAAAAACTGAGCAAGGCGCGCATGCTTCTGAAAGACGTCAAGGATGTCAACGAGACCATCGCCGGCCTCGAAAAGCAGCGCATCAAATACGACGGCATGGCTCTGACCGTTCGTGAGCGCACCCGCCGTGACGAACTCTTCAAGAACGCGGATGAACAGTACATCCTCGGCCGTGACCTTTATAAGAAAGGTGAATACGAGCAGGCCGACGAACAGCTGGAAGCCAGCAAGAAGTCTTTGGAGGAAATCTCCGAGCAGTTCGGCCGCGCTGTCAGCACCGCTGACAAGGTCAGCAAGAAACTTGCGACGATTGACGCCCTCCGCGCCGATCTCCATGTCGACTGGGCGAAGCACATCATCGTCGAGGCCAAGAAGCTCGTTGACGCAAAGGATGTCGATGAAGCCATCGCCAAATTGAACCTCGCCGTTGAAATCGACCCGAGCCGCGAAGAGCAGATTGACAAGATGCGTGACGCTTTCATCAAGGAAAAGGATACACTGGAATTCAAGCAGGAGACCACCCTTGAAAACATCATGCCGGATACCAAGCAGAACGAATTTGACATCCGTGTCAAAATCGATGCCGGTATCGTCCTTATGAAGAACGGTCGTTACGCGGATGCTCGCGACAGCTTCGAAACCGTGCTGATCGCCGATCCGTACAACCTCACCGCCATCCGCTATCTGCAGCGCATCAGCGACGAACTGAAGAAAGTCGCCGACGAACGCCGTGAACAGATTTTCCATGAACGTCTGGCGGAAGTCCGCTGGAAGTGGGCTGAACCCGTCACCCCGTTGCTCGCCGGCCCGAGCGGCGACCTCAGCGCCCGCGCTCTCAAGAAGAACTCCGACGACGCCAGCCTCCAGAACCGTCTGGACAATATCATCTTCCCCGAATTCAAGATCCAGGACGAACCTCTGATCGATGTCTTGGAGAAGATCCGCCAGAAAGCCAAGCAGTATGACACCAATGGCGGCGAAGGCATCAACTTCGTCATCCAGCTGAAGCGCATCCAGCCCAATATGGCCGCGGCTGGCAACATGGGCATGTCCGGCAGTATGCCTGGTGAAGACATGGGCATGGGCATGAGCATGGACGGCGGCATGGGCGGCGGCATGGGAGGAGACGGCGAAGGCGGCGGTATGAACATGGGCAACATGGGCGTTCCCATGGGCGGTGGTTTCGAAGCCACCACACCGCAGGCTCCTTCCGCGTTGGAAGACTTCTCCGACCAGCCTGTCAATATGGACATGACCAATGTCTCCCTTGCGACCATCCTGCAGTATATCTCGCTTGTTACAGGTGTCAAACTCAAGATCGACAGCAACGCCATTGTCATCAACCATCCGGACAACCAGATGGAACGCCTTGAACTCCGCTTCTACAATGTGGAGGCCGGCTTCCTGGACACACAACGCAACAAAAAAAGAATGTCCCAACTCAAACTGTCCGACGACGACGACGACGACGACGATGATGACGACGATGACGACGACGACGACGACGACGATAATAAGTACTTCGTCAACGCGGCGACATTGTTCATGAACATGGGTGTTCCGTTCCCGGCGGGTGCCCGCGCCCTGTACTACTCCAAGGCCGGTAAGCTGGTCGTCTTCAACACGCCTGAAAACCACCTCAAGATCGAAAAGATCCTCAACGAATTGAACTTCACGCCGACGCAGGTCTCCATCGAAGCCAAATTCGTCGAAATCGAACAGACCAATCTGGATACCCTCGGCTTCCGCTGGAGCCTCAAGGCCGGCGGCGCTGGTCTCAATGTCAACCCGCTGTCTCTGACGGATCCGTCTGACGCTACCAAGCGCGACGGCAAGCATAACCTCGGTATCGGCGGTTCGGCTGGTTCCCAGTTCCAGCTGGGCATCGCGAAGGAAACGGAAAACTTCACGCAGGGTCTCCGCCTCGCGACCGATGTCTTCGGTTCCGCCGTCAACGACGAGATGTTCTCGGTCTATTCCATCCTCGGCAACTACGCCTTCCAGACGACGTTGTACGCCATCCAGCAGGAAAAGCACAGCGACGTCTTGAGCGCCCCGAAAGTCACGACGATCAGCGGCCAGACCGCCCAGATCAAAGTCGTCACCATCCGCTACTTCCCGGAAAGCTGGACCGAGCCGGAATATGATACCGACGGCGACAACGGCGCTGTCAGCTATACGCCTTCCACGCCGGAATTCGGCGACTCCCAAGATATCGGTGTCATCCTCGACGTGACGCCCACCGTCTCGCCGGATGGCTACTCCATCGACGTCGAACTCGAACCGCAGGTCATCGAATTCCTCGGCTATGACACCTCCTTCAACACGACCATGATTCTCGAAGGCCGCGAAATCGAGACGAAGATCGGTATGATGCCGATCCTGACGAACCGCCGCGCCAAGACGAAGCTGGTCATCTGGGATGGCGAGACCATCGTCCTGGGCGGTATGATCCAGGAAAAACTGACGAAGTATGAAGACAAGGTTCCGTTCCTTGGCAGCCTGCCGGTTCTCGGCCATCTCTTCAGCATGAAGGGTGAGGAAAGCGTCAAGACGAACCTCCTCATGTTCGTGAACGCCCGTCTGGTCACGCCTGCCGGTCTGCCGATCCGTGCCAACGACCTCCGTGGTCTGCCGGACTTCAGACACTGATGACTTCATAGTCTGATTGAGCAAAACAGAGCCCCGCGACTCGCATGAGTCGCGGGGCTTTTTTGTCTAGGGTATCTAGAGCTTCTAGGGCATCTAGAGCATCTAGGGCATCTAGGGCATCTAGAGCATCTAGAACTTCTAGAGCTTCTAGAGCTTCTAGAGCTTCTAGAGCTTCTAGAGCTTCTGGAGCTTCTGGAGCTTCTAGGGCTTCTAGGGCTTCTAGGGCTTCTAGAGCTTCTAGGGCTTCTAGGGCTTCTAGAGCTTCTAGAACTTCTAGAGCTTCTAGAGCTTTTTGTTTTCTCCGGTCATATAGCTACTTTCAGCCCTTTTCCCGGCCTAATAGCCATTTTTTTTAGCAAATAATTCAGATTGTATTTGATATTCGTGGTTTCATGGCGTATAGTGTCTGTAAGTCTCATTTAAGTTGAAGTATAGTCTTGTAAAAGCCTATTTTTTCATCGAGAAAAATGTCGTGTTTTGGCACGATATTTGCTTAGAACAAATAATAATTAACATATCAATCACAATTAAAAATCGGTTCAAACAAAAAGGAAACGGTCCATGTCAAGAACAAAACAAGTAAAGTTCGGTGGTGCAAGTCGTATCATGACTTGGCTTCTCATCGCATTGTTGTTCACGGTCACGGGGGCGCGTGCTGCTTCCGTTGACAAGGAGTTGGCGACCAAGTTCGCCGAAAACTGGCTGAAAGCCGCAGGAAACGCTCTGGATTCAGGTGTCGGCGCGGCGGCTGTCGGCGATATCGAGGAGTTCAAGAACGCGGATGGCGCGGTTCTTGGCTACATCGTTTCACTGGAGCCGAAAGGCTTCATCGTCATTTCTGCTGATGACCGCATCAACCCGGTCGTCATGATTTCGAAGGACGGCGCGTTTGACGCCAACCCGCAGAATCCGCTGGTCGCCATGCTGTATACGGATTTGACGAACCGCATGGTCGCCGCAGAGAAGATCGCCCCCGCGAATCAGACGCGTGGCGAGATTCCTGAAGGCATCCAGCAGAACCAGGCCACATGGGCCCGTTTCACGACGTCCGCGACGCGTGCTGCCGGCATCGCTGTTGTTTCTGAAGTCTGGGTCGCCCCCTTCGTGGAATCACGTTGGTCCCAGTCCGGCGGTATCTATAACTACTATACGCCGACCATCTATGACAAGACGTATTCGTTTGACGAACCCGGTAACCAGAAAAACGCGCCGTCCGGCTGTGTCGCCACGGGAACGGCCCAGATCCTGCGTTATTTCCAGTGGCCCCAGAAGCCCATCGGCGTCAAGACTGGTAGCTATACTATTACAACGGACAACAAGACGGAATTTTCCGGTACGATGAACCTCCGCGGCGGCGACGGCACGGGCGGTGCCTACAACTGGGACGCCATGACGTTGGTTCCCACGGGCGCGGAAAAGATGGAGACCTACAAGCAGATCGGCGCATTGCTGTTTGACGCTGGTTTGAGCGTTGGAATGTCCTATACTAATGAAGGTTCCGCCGCAAGCTATAGTCCGTCGACCATGAAGAGCCTCTTCGGCTATGGCGCGGCGGCGCGTGGCTTGAATGAGAACGACGCACGTGCCAACTTGGACGCCCGTCGTCCTGTCGCCGTCTCCATCTCCAGCATCCTTCCAAAAGATCTGGGCGGTGAAGGCCATGCCATCGTCTGCGATGGTTATGGACGGATGGACGGTCGCTGGTACTATCACATGAACTATGGCTGGGGCGGCTCCGCCGATGCCTGGTATAATAAGGAAGAGGTTTATAATTCCGCATGGACGCCTGCTTTTGGCTGGGCAATGGGTAACCTCTATCGCCAGAAACTGCAGCCCAACGACAATCTTGCAGGCCAGATCGTTTCCGGCCGTGTGACGGACGCCAACGGTAATCCAGTCGCCGGAGTGAAAGTCAGCATCCGCAAGAAAGGTTCCGAAGACACATGGCAGACGATGCTGGTCTGGAACGAGCCGAAAGATCCCGAAGCGACTCCCATCTATCAGGATTGGGATGAAAAAGGCAACAACAACGGCACGCAGGATGCCGATGAAATCCCCGGCGCGGACAAATTCCGCAACACGACCGACGCGAACGGCATCTGGGCCATCGACAAAGTCGAGGCCGACAGTTATGAAATCGTCCTCGAAAAGGATGGACTGAACTTCGCGGGAACCAAGGCCATCACGGTTTCCAATTCCAGAAACGTCTGGGCGAATGATTTCATCGCCTCCCCGCTCGAAAACCTCGCCCTCGAATCCTGGTGGATTGAAGACGGCGTCGTCTATCTGCAGTTCAATCGCGCTGTCGGCAATGTCAATGTCGATTTGTCCAAAGCCACCATCGGCAGCACGAAACTGACCGCCGGCGAAGCCCAGGTCATCGCCTCCAGCGACATCATCGCCATCACGGGCGTCTCCGCTTCCGGCAATCTGACCTTGCAGGCCGGCTTCCTGACCGTTGACGTCGACGGCTCCAACACCACCGATCAGAGCGGCATGTACAATGTGAATCCGGTCGATGTTCTCGGCGCCGTCGAGGCGACCGCCGCCGGCGCTCCCGCCGCGGCTGGCAAAGTCTCCAAGATCGTCCGCAAGAATGACGCCTATACGAAAGACAATCTTCTCTATTTCACCGTGACCGGCAATGGCCTGACCGACGCCGACGTGAATTTCTTCAAGATCCGCAACATCACGACGGGCAAGACCGGCACGCAGGTCCCGAACGCCAGCATCTACAGCTGGAATCCCTCCACGGGCGAACTGGTCGTCCGCGCCTTCAATGGCGAAGCCTACATCGGCGTCGACTACGTTCCCGAAACTGGCCGTGCCTATCTCAGCTCCGAACTCTATACCTTCGACGACTGCGGCCCCGCCATCATCGCGGCCACGCTCGACAAGTCGAACAAATTCGTGACCGTCACATGGAACGAGCCCGTTCATGGCTGGACAGCCAATATCCAGGCGACTGATCTGAACGTCATCCTCCACAACAATGGCGGCACCATCACGAATGCGCAGGTTGATCGCGTCGAGTTGCTTGGTGCAGTTGACGGTTATGCCACGAGGATGAATGTCTTCATCAAATACACGCCGTCACTGGAAGTCCAGACGAACGCCGCCGCCGTCACCGCCTCCGGCAATCTGCCCTATACGGCTTTGAACGATCCCAACTGGGATGCCAACGACGATACGATCGCGCAGTATCGCGCTCCCGCCGGCGTCGAGGCGATTGAAGTCGTTCCGCGTGAAAACAAAGTGTTCGACGCGTTGAAGAACGCTTCCGCCACCAGCAACACGACGGGTGATCTCCTGCTCTTCGCGAGCAACACTCCTCGCCTTGTCAGCGCCATCATGTCCAACGACAACTACGCCATCCAGCTGACGTTCAACAAGCGCATCTTCGGTTATTCCATGCTGGCCTCCCCGCTCATGCAGGTTGTGGCAGTGAACACTGGCGCAATTGCGTTTACGCAGTTCCTCAACAATGGTAATTTCGCGGCTGTTGTCAATTACAGCGACGGCTCCACGGAGACGCTGAATCTCAATAACAACGGCATCTACTACACCATTGGCACGAATTATATCTATTTGGATTATAATCACTACAACGGCGATGCTGCGAACAACCGCAAGAAACTGGATCCCGTGTACAATGAAACGGCCAAAGGCAAGACGCCGCAGAGCGTCACGCTGACTCTCCGTAATATCATCGACAAGGATGGAAACAATCTGAAAGACACGAAGGTTACCATTCCGCTCTGGCCGAAGTACGCTCCGGGCAAGACCTCCCTCCTGCCGTTGATGTTTACAAACGCCAAAGGCTCCTATACGCACATCGAGCAGCCGAACAACCAGGTTCTTGTGACCAAGGCCGGAACCAACAATCCTGACAACTACCTCTATACGCCTTATGGCGAAGGCCAGTCCGGTGTCGATCCCGCCAGCGACGGACTCATCTACTACGGTATCTACTACCGCGACCTTGACGGTGATGGCCGTATTGACGCCGTTGACCTGAACTACCACAACCCGGATTACAACAATGGCAATAGCCCCGCCCAGCTGTACGCCGGCGGTTCCGCCGCTTCCAACTTCCGCGTCTGGGTCCAGAACAACGATCCGGATGACATCAACGACGAAGAAAAGTCCTTCTATCCGGCCGATTCCGAAGGTCCTGATTGGAGCAGTTTCCCGACGGCTGCGCCTCTCGGCAATGGCACGGCTGACAACCCCATCTTCAATTTCCGCAATAACTACACTGGTTACACGAATTTCAACAAGAACTGGATTTGCCTGACGCCGAGCAGCGTCGAAGTCGTCTCCCAGAACTTGATCAAGTCCGGCGGCAGCAACAACAACGAGCGTTATTCGACACTGCGTCTGCACATCGACCAGAGCCGTGTCCGTGCCCGTACCTACGGCACGCGCTTCGTCATGGTTTCCTATACGTCCCCGCGTGATGTCACAACCTATGGCGGCAATGGCAACGCCAATGGCAAGTATAACAAATACATGGTCGCAGGCGCCAAAGCCCCGACCAACGATACGGCAGGCAGCATTTACGCGCGATACAACGACTCCGATGAAACGGCCGGTGTCTATTGGCGTCGTCCTTTCACGGGCACCCGTTCCGATGCCAACGGCACAAGCGGTTGCATGGACAACATCCACATTGCCGACGGTTTCGGTCCCGCCGTCGCCTGGGATGGTGCGGCACCTGTGCCCGTGACCGCAACGGCATGGCGCGCCACGCCGTATGTGAAGAGCGGCGAAACCAACATGGACGGCTATGAATACGTCGATGTCACCTTCACGGAACCCATCGCTTTCGCCGGTGATCACGCCATGAGCGACTGTGGCTACACGGCGGATCCCAAAGACGGCGTCAAGACGGACAACGGCTATATCCATGGCGCATGGGGTGCGGAAGTCATCAGCGCCAACACCGTCCGCTTCAAAGTCAATGGTGTCCACGCCAGCAAATCCTTCTCCTTCAACGGCGCCTTGTTCGGCATGACGCCCGGTTTCTTCGAATCCTATTCCGACGCGGGAACGCGCAATCCCAGAAGCCTGAGCTTCAGCGTCAACGCCATCGGCGTCAAACCGATTGACTCCCGTTATAAGGTCGTCTCCCAGGGCACTGCCGTTGACATGTTGACAGTCGACGCCGCGGATGCTTCCATCACCAGCTATGGCACCACGTTCACACAGTCCGTCAACACGGTCGAATTGAAGAGCATCGAGCAGGGCGGCGATTGGCGTTCCACAACGGCCAACTGGTTCCGCAATGGCGCAAATATCGGTGGCGTTGGCACGTCACTGCGCGATACGCCGAACGCCACGAGCGCTCTGACGTATTCCATCCGTTCCAATACGTTGAACAACAATGTCGCCCCCGGCAGCTCCGTCTATGGCGTCATCTCTTCGTTGATCATCCGCAACAACACATTCAATGGCTATGCTGTAAAGGGTGGTGAAGCGGGAGTCCACAGCCCGGCGGCCGACAACACCTTCTATGCTCCGGATCCGATTTTCCGCAACTTGGCATTCGTCGGTCCGGAAACGCCTGTCCGGTCCGTCATGTCCGGCCCTGTCTATAATATGGTAAAGGTCGGCGCCATCACGCAGTCCGGTGGCACGAGCCGTATCGTCGCCGGCAGGACGGTTTCCGTTCTCGGCATCGACGTGGCTGGAGTCGCCGCTCATAAACTGACGGCCGTGACCGTCCGCGCGATCGACACGAGCATGGGCCAGTTCGATCCGTCCATCGACCTCGAACCTCTCGCCGATGGTGCGACTTCCGGTCTGCAGCTCTTTGACGCCAACAACAACACGGTCATCAAAGTCGCCAACAACGGTGACGAATGGTCCGAGTGGAAGGTCAATGAAGCGGGTCAGCCCTATAAGGAAGTCACGCTTCGTCCGTTGACGCCCGTCACACTGCCCACGGCCGGCGGCAACGCCAACTCCTTCGACTTCCAGATCCGTGTCATCACGAGCGCGTCCTTCAACCTTGGCGATTCCTTCGTCATCGAGATCCCGGACGACGGCATTGCCTTCGGCAGCTACAAGACGGTTGACAATCGTCCCGCCACGTGGGGCACGCCGAACGGCGCTCCTGGCTTCCCCTTCACCGATTACTACTACAGGGACAACAACAACGACGGCCGCTGGGCCGAAGGCGACTCCATCGCTTCTCGTGAAGACTCGTTGACCACCATTCCTCTGTACGATGGCGGCAGACCCTTCACCACGGCTTCCAACAACATCCCGTTCCTGACTGAAAACGGCGTCAACATCAAGAACCTCTACTACGCGAAGAAGAATTGGGCGACCAACCCCGAATCCAACCCCTTCTTTGGTGATGGACATCTCACAAACAATGACGCCAGCGCCTTCACCAGCATGATGGGCGGCATCAACTTCATCGGCTCGAATACCGATTTGAACTACAACGTCAGCTATACGCCTGGCGACGATGTCTGGTATGACATCGGCGGCGAACCCGGCGTCTATGACGAAGGCATCGATATCCCGCTGTTCGGCAACGCCGACGCGTTCCCGCTCTCATGGCAGATCGCCGAATGCGGCGGCAAGTCCGCACAGTTCCGCGCGGCCGCCACGGCGACCGCCGGCTCCGCGAGCACGGGCTTCATCTCCGCGCCCAGCAACGGCCCTGTCGCGACCGTCGGTCTTGACATGCGCGACGCCGGCCGCGGCTTCGGCCCGCGCTTCATCCTCGACGACTCCATCCTCGTCGAATCCATCAGCAAGAACATCGCCGGCGGCGAATACTCCATCGTCCTCAAGAACGGCGAACTCATCTGGAACAACGGTCCCGCAGTCGCGATTCCGGCCGACAACGGCCGCGCAGTCGTCGATGACGGCAACGGCACGTTCATCGTCGTCCGCACGCTGGACAGCACGCTGATCCCGACGGCCGACACGACGGTCAACTTCACGGTCAGCGCGGATGCCGAACTCGACATCCAGCAACCGTCCACCATTACTGGTGTCCGCATCACGGCCCTCGGCCGCGGCAATGTGGCCAACACAAAGGGCACGCTGACGCGCAACGGCACGAAGCTGTCCTGGAATGGCGGCGCGGCAGTCGACGTCGCCGATGGCGGCTTCTTCTTCCTGAATGGCGACAAGGAAGACTATCTGGTCGTCCAGGTCTCCCAGGTCGGCGGCGGCACGTCCGACGAACTGTCCATCTATTCCGCCGACGGCCGTTCCATCACGCCGTTCCTGAACATCTCCGGCCTCGAAATCATGACGGTTTCCGACATGGTTCCGCAGGGCTACTACACCTTCAGCTATGACGGCGCAGGCACCCTCAGCTGGGGCAATGGCTCGCCCGCCAAAGTGAATGTCGCCGAAGGCGAATTCGTTCTCGTCGAAGGCAATGGCACGAATCTGGAACATGCCCAGAACTTCGTCGTCGTCCGCCGCACGAACGGCCCGCTGCCCTCGCAGGCATGCACGGACACGCTGTTCATCAACCAGTCTCAGCTGCTCCGCGTGGCGGTCACCGTCACGGGCGTGAACGGCTTCTCCATCACCCACCTCGCCGATCTGACGAACGACGAGAACAGCGGCGTCTCCCTCTGGTGGGACGCCAACGCCGATGGCACCTTCAACACGGGCGACAAGTTCGTCAAACTGCTGGAGACGCCTGTCTTCTCCACGAATGGCGACGCATATTCCACGGTCTTGACGCCCGACCCGCAGTTCATCACCTCCTGGCTGTCCTGCTCCCAGAGCGTCAGCGACACCAGCTTCAACTTCTTCGTCTGCGTCAACACCACAGAAGACATGTCCTATGGCGACTCCTTCCGGGTTAACGCCAACTTCTACGAACCTACCGAACCGAACTATGTATCGGGTGGAACCTCCTTCGCCGGCGCTGGTTCAGGCAACATCGTCTGCACGAGCATCACGAACACCGTCTTCAAGAAGAAGACCACGAAGGGCCAGACCATCGACGCTAACACGACGATCCGCCTCGCCTCCATCAACCACTTCTTCGGCACGGCCATCAGCGGCAAGCAGGTCTATATGACCGCCGTCACCATCACGATCATCGCCCCCGAAGGCTCCACGTTCCATCCGGACACCGCCTTCACGCCGATGGACGCCGCCAGCGCCGCCAACCGCGGCATCCAGCTCGTCGCCGCCAACGGCAACGTCATCCCGTGCGCCATCGAACTGATCACCGACAATCCTGAGAAGGGCCCGTGGACCTACGTCCTCCGTCCCGAATCCAGCGCAGGCGACAGCCTCGTCCCGCAGGCGCAGGACGATGTCGAAGACCATTTCATCGACGTCAAGCTGGCCAGCACCCTGCCGTACGGAGTTTCCTTCTATGCGCGCATGGAAACCGACGCCGTCGTCTATAACACTGGCAATGGCTCCGCCGCCGCCGCCATGGTGACCGACGTTCTCGGTTCCACCATCAACAGCGAATACGCGGACCTGCTTGATTCCTCCATGGTCACGCCGACCTCCGGTCTCGTCGTCAACAACGTCGGCACCGGCGTCGCCAGCGCCTACCATGACATCAAGATCGGCTACAACGTCACCGCCAACACGTACTATCTGACGTGGAACGGCAACACGGTCGGCATCGATGCCACGCAGCCCGGCACCTTCATCCTTGGCAGCGGCACGAACAGCATCACCGTCACCTTCGATCCCGCCGCCTTCTTCATGGAAGACACGCTGGTCACCAGCGAAAGCGGCCGTCCGGATGAAGAAATCGCCATCGGCGCGAAGCTGACGAATCTCGCCGGCCAGGGCCTCAAGTACTACGATGCCAACGCCAACGGCAAGTACGACCTCTACGAGCCCATCGCCTACAACGGCGAACTCATCTACGGCGATGGCGACGCCGCGCTTTGCGTCGTCGAATTCACCGCCGCGTCCGGTCTGTCCTTCTGGGACAAGGATGGAGACGGCGCCTACGCGAAGGGCGACTCCATCTTCCACGATACGGACAACGAGTATACCCTCCCGTGGATGGCGTTGCTGGTTGACAGCGACAACTACATCACGGCTGGGCAGGGCGGCGCCGCCTCCGGCGTCAGCACCAGCACCAATTTCATCGATGTCGTGAGCGTCTCCCCCGAATTCGGCGAACTCGCCAAGGGCATCTACCTCTACTATGTGGATATGGTCGCCGATGGACGCGGATACGTCTATGGCGAGGATATCGTCATCGCCCGTACCGTCACGGCCGACGGCACCGCCACGGCTGCCGCCCTCCAGAAGGACGCCTCCAAGGCCTACTACGACAAGGTCGTCTATGATCCCGCCTACGGCACTGACGACTATGAGGAAATCGCCGGCGGCGATTTGAACTGCTTCCAGAAGATGGACTACATGAAGTTCCGCCAGGGCGGCAACGACCCCGCCGCCTTCGAGCAGGGCGACTCCATCTTCCTGTCCGCGGCTGACAGCTTCGTTGCTCCTGACTTCACGTGGACCATCCGTGTGAACAAGGATCGCCGCATCCGCTGGTACAGCGAAACGGCCCCCGCGCCCTACAACCAGGCGCTGAAGTCCATCACCGCCATCGCCGGTCTCGACATCGCCTGCAGCGGCGCGACCGACGTCGTCCTCACCGGTCTCACCGTCCGCTTCGTGAACGTCAGAAACTTCACGATGGACGACCTCCGCGCCTTGACGGCCGACGAGAACTCCGGCGTCCAGCTGTGGCGCGACCTCGACGGCAACGGTATCTTCAATCCGGACATCGACAAGCTCGTGAAACTCTCCACGGCTCCGACCCTGTCCTCCGACGCGACCAATTACATCGTCAAATTCTCGCCTGTCGCCGACAACGAGATCACGAACAGTGACGTTGACGGCATCTACGACTACTTCGTGGTCGTCCAGCCGTCCATCACGGCCAACAACAAGCAGAAGATCGACAATGGCGATCAGTTCCGCATCATCATCAACAACGGCGACGTTGTCCTCAACAAGACGCTGAACAAGAGCGCCGCCCTGACCAGCGGCACCATCACCATCGACAGCCGCTTCCCGGCTCTCGCCTCCGCGCCTGTCATCACCGACGCCGACAGCGACGGCTACATTGATTCCGTCAAGCTGGTCTTCGATGAAGCTCTCCGTCCCGGCATGCTCAACGACACGGCCATCTGGCAGCTCCGCGACAATACCAACGGCAACGCCCTGACCGTCACGAAGGCCACGCTCTCCGGCGACTACAAGACCGTCACCTTGACGCTCAGCGACGCCGACATCGGCAGCACGACGGGCAAGATCTCCGTCGTCGCCATCTACGACGGCTCCGACAGCGCCCTGCTGGATTGGGCCGGCAACGCCGTTGATTTCCGCATCGACGCGACCAGACCTGAAAACGCCGACGACTTCACCAACTACACCGCCACGAGCGACACGGTTGTTCCGCAGCTCGTCCATACCGGCATGATCATCGCTTCCGCCGATTATGACGAAGCGACCGTCGTCAAGGCCGACAACTTCTACTTCCATGACCGCAACGCCAACGGCGCCTGGGATGACGGCGAAGATATCTGGACTGGTGAAGCCACCTACAAGTTCGACATCAAGACCCGCGTTTGGAACGGCGGCGACAACGCCTGGACGACCGATTTCGGCTACAACGGCGTCAAGCTTGAAAACGCCTACTTCTGCGACGCCAACGGCGACGGCGCTTGGAACGGCTTCGAATTCCTCTGGATCGACGAGCCGGAAACCTATGAGGCCGTTGAAGAAGGCGGAGCCGACACTGTTGTCGAAGGCGCCTATGTCGAAGGCAACGACACGATCGTCCCGCTGTACCGCACGGAAGAGATCGACGTGTTCGATAAGGACCACAACGGTTATGTCGACGCTCTGCGCGTCTACTTCTCCGAAAACGTCAACGACTCCACGATGACCGGCTATGTCGGCACGACCGACAGCTACACGGCCACCAAGTGGAGCGTCACCGGCAACCGCACGCTGACCGCATGGCGCCTCGGCCTCAAGGACGAGGATGTCACCGACATCAACCTGCGCAGCAAGATTGTCAAAGACATCATCAACAACAACAGCATGTACTTCACATTCGCTGAAAACACCGCCGCCTACAGCACGGATTGCGCCATCACGCTGTCCGTCGCCGCTGGCGAGACCTTGAAGGATCTCAACGGCAATGCGTTGAACGGTGGCAAGGCCTATAGCGGCATCGCCGTGAACGATCGTGCGAAACCGATCCTGCTGGCCGCCGAGAGCGACACGCGCGTCAATGCCGACGGCGTTCTCGCCGAAGACAGCAAGCTGACGCTGACCTTCAGCGAACCGATGGGTATCTTCTACGCGGGCGACGACATCGCCGCCGCGCTGGCCGACATCCTCATCTTCAAGAACGAAGCCTGGATGCCCTTCGACGCGACGCTGGCGAAGGCCGTGGAAGTCTCCGAAGAGGATGCCTCCAAGATCGTCGTCACCATGGCGGAATCCGCCGGATGGAGCTACAAGACCGTCGCCATCAAGGTTCGCGATGATGTCGACACCTACGCTGAAGACACAGTGTTCGGCGATGTTTCCGGAAACAACGTGGCCATCAACGCCAACTTGCCGGAATGCCCCGTCACGGGCATCGTCTATAAGGATGCTCCTGTCATCGAGATTCCTGTCGCCTACAACGCGGAAGAGGACAACGTCCTCCGCGCCGACGACCTCAACGTCAAGATCTTCTTCGGCAGCTATGGATACTTCCGCAGCGAAACGACGTTTGCGAATTCCTTCCAGGTCGCCGAATGGAAACTGACGGTCCTGCACAGCGGTGCTGTCGTCAGCGAGAAGGTCTACACGGATGAAGCCGTCATCACCAGCCTCGACCAGGCAGCGGCCGGATACGTGGCCTTCACGGATCGTGAATGGCTCTTCGAAGGTGGCTTCAAAGTCGCCGACTACGTTCTGGCTCTCGACCTCACGGCTGTTGATCCCGACACCAATGAAACATTCCCCGTCCACGCCGAAGTCGCCTTCAAGGCGCAGGCGGACATCTGCACGGACTACACCGACATCGGAGGCGGCAAGATGGTCTCCGACGAAGGCGGTCTCGCCCTGAACAACGTCGGCGATGCAGTTCCCAGCGGCTACTATGATGTGACGCTGAAGCTGAACGACGGCGCCTACACGCTGGAATGGAACGGCTATAGCGCCGCAATCGACGACATCACCAAGATCACGACGGTCATTCTGGGCGAAGGCGATAACCGCATCCAGGTGACGTTGAACCCGAACGCGTTCTCCGCCGACCTCAACGCGCAGATCGCCGCCGGCGAGAACTTCTCCACGGCATGGACGATTCTCGTCGACCAGGATCGCCGCATCAACGTCTTCAACGCGAACGCCCCCGTTCCGTACAATGTTGCGATCAAGGCCCTGTCCGCCGTCGCCGGTCTGGACATCATGAGCGCCCTCTGCGACTTGACGCTTGACGGCAACTCCGGCGTCCAGCTGTGGCGCGACAACGGCAATAGCGTCTTCGACGAAGGCGACGCCCTTGTCGCACTCAGCGAAGCCACGGTTGCGGACGATGAGGAAGCCGGCAGCTACAAGGTCACCTTGAAGCCCGCCGCTGCGGAAGCCATCGAAAACAACACCGTCGACGGTCTCTATGACTACTACATCGTCGTCCTGCCCAAGATGCCCGAAGACAAGACGAACGACGGCCCGCAGTTCAAGATCGTCATCAAGGAAGGCGAAATTGTTCTTACCAATAAGAATAACAAGCATACGGAACTGGTCTCCAAACCGTACATGATCGACAGCAAGGCCCCCGCCTTCGAGGCGACGGTCGCCGATGCAGACGCCGACGGCTATCTCGAAACGGTTGAACTCACCTTCGACGAACCGCTGCGCCGCAACGCGGCCGACGATATCACCGTCTGGCAGCTGAAGGACAGCTCCAACGGCAAGGCCTTGACGGTTGTCGATGCCAAACTGGATGATACCTGCACGAAGATCACGCTCACACTCGGCGGCGCCGATTTCGGCACCACGACGAACGCGGCTTCTCTGATGGTCGCCTATGGCGATGGCAACGCCCTGCTTGACTGGGCCGGCAATGTCGTTGATTTCCGCGCCGACAATACGACGGCGGAAGGCGATTACGCCAACTACATCACGTCGGCCGACACGGCCGCCCCCGTGGTTCTCCACGCCGGCGTCGCCACGGTCGAAGCCAAGGCTCTGCCCGAAGCGCTGTTCTTCCATGACCGTAACAACAACGACGCATGGGATGAAGGCGAAGACATCTGGACTGGCGCTGCCGCGTTCGACGGCGACGTTCTGAACCGTGTCTGGAATGGCGGCGACAATGTCTGGACAACCGCCGCCGGCTATGCCGGCAAGGCGCTCCCCGAAGACGTGGAAGTCGCCACCGGCAACCGCGCCGAGGAAATCGAACTGTATGACAATGATGGCAATGGCAAGCTCGACGCCGTGAAGGTGTCCTTCTCCGAAGCCATCGACATCACCACCATGGGCGGTTATGTGGAAGGCGAAAACTTCGTCGCCACGGCCTGGACCATCGACGGCCGCGAGATGACGGTCGATACCGCGAAATCTGGCGCTGACTTCATCACGTTCACCTTCGCGGAAGGCGAAGACTACGACAGCGGCAAGGCCCTGGCCATCGCCGTCGCGGAAGAGACGCTGGCAGACGCGGCCGGCAACGCCATCATCGCCAACGGCCTGGTCGTCAGCGACTACGCGAAGCCCGTCCTGCTGGCTGCTGAAAGCACGGTCCGTCTCCTCCAGAACGAGACAGCCGATGATTGCTACATGCCCGAAGACGGCCAGATCATCCTGACCTTCTCCGAACCCATGGCGCAGTTCATCGCCTCCGAGAACGTCGACGAGCTGATCGGCGAGTTCGAAATTAACCGCAACGGTTCCGCGCCGCGGAAGGCAATACCATCGTCCTGACGATGAACGAGACGGCCGGCTGGGGCTATCGCGACGTCCATGTCCGCGTCAAAGCCGGCATCGACAGCCTGCCTGACACGGTCTTCGGCGACATCGTCGGCAACAATATCGCCTACACGGCAACGGAATTCCGCGTCCAGAACATCATGACCTACTATGCGCCGTCCATCCTGGCGCCTGCCGAAGGCGAATTCTACCGTACGGACAACCTGCTCGTGAAGATGTTCTTCCGTAGCGCATGCTCCGACAACGCGTTCGCCATCGACAACTGGACGTTCACCGTCAAGCATAACGGCGAACAGATGGGCGAAGCCAAGGTCATCCCCGTCACGGTTGAAGATGAAGCGGATCTCATCAACGGCACGATGGTCTTCAAGGCACGCGAATGGATGATCGACCATGGTCTCTCCATCGAAGACTACACGCTGTATCTGAACTTCACGTGGACGGATCCCGACACGGCGGTCGCCACGGATGTCGAATACGCGGTCTCCTTCAGCGCGCAGGCCAACGTCATCAACGAATATGTTGACATCACGGACCACGCGGTCATCACGCCGATCAACGGCATGATCATCCGCAACATCGGCGAAGGTGTCGCGTCCGGATACTATGATCTCACGGCCGCCCTGAATGCCGAAGGCCAGTTGACGCTCACCTGGAACGGCAATACGGAACTCATCGACATTGAGAACGCCGCACTCTACACGCTGGGCAGCGGTGACAACGCCATCACGATCTATGTCGATCCCAACAAGATCACGCTGGAAGACTATATCGCCTTGACGGAAGAACCCTACCAGCTGACAAGCCACATCCTCGTCAATAAGGATCGTGTCATCAACGCCTTCAGTGAA
>CACYQT010000027.1 GCA_902776645.1 uncultured bacterium
AAGAGTAGCTCCTGAAGGGATGACAAAAACGAACAGAAGGCGTTGCTGGAAAAGGCGTTGTGGAATGCGTTCAGTCACTCAAAACGGAATGTGGTGATAAATATTCTTGAAGATGACGGACAGGAGGAGGCTGAAGCAGGCGATAACGACATGACATTGCAACAGGCCGTGCTCGCGTCGGACGACAAAAAAGTAAAGGAACTGGTGGAAAAAGGCGCGGATGTCAATGTTGTTGACGACGAAGGAAATACGTTGCTGGATTTGGCGTTCAAGTTAAGAAGAGACATGGAAAGCAACGATAAAACGGGTGTCAAAAAACGGTCGATCATCCACTGTCTGATCGACCATGGTGCGAAAATTGGCAAGATCAAGCCAACCTTGTTCGTGGAAGATCGGTATAGTGTTACGTTAGATGAACAGATGCTGGATTTTATGCTTAAAAACGGCGCGGATGTCAATGAACCACGGGCTTCAAACGACGGGCGGACCATTATCACATTTTTGGCAATAGACAGAAATATACAGCTTTTAACGCGGCTTCTTGAAGCGGGAGCGGATGTCAATTTCCGTGTGGAGGAAGTCGCGAACACACCGTTGGAAGAGGTCATTCAATGGCGTAGTTGGATTGAACCCGTGAAATGTTTGCTTGAGCATGGTGCCGATGTCAATATCGGCCAGCCGATCGTGTATGCTATCGGACTGCATAATTATGACGCTGCCTTGCTCATGTTGGATTATTGCAAGGAACTTACAAATAAAAAAGATCATGAAGAGGCTATGTTCGAAGCGATTGCTGACGGCAGGGCGGATGTGGCGCAGAAGCTCGCGAAATTCCTGCCGAAAACAGACAAGACCATGGCGAATGCCGGGGCGTTTTTGAGGAGACTGGCCTTTGAGGGGAATGTCGTCGGCATGCAACGGCTCATCGAGGCGACGGGTGTCGGTTTGGATGATAAAGACAAAGACAACGACACGCCGCTGTTTTACGCCGTAGAAGGTCGCAAAATGGACGCGGTCATGTATCTCATCAACCATGGGGCGGATATCAAGGCAGTCGGCTGTGGCGATGAGACGCTGCTCCATTGCGCGGTCAAATGGGATTTGGGACTGGTGAAATATCTTGTCGAGCATGGTCTCGACGTCAACGCGAAGAACAAAGCGGGCATCACGCCGTTGCATCACGCCATCCGGCATTTGGCCGTTGTGGCGTATTTGCTTGAACATGGAGCGGATGTCAACGTGAGCGCCACCGACGGTATGCCATTGGCGGTTTGCGTTTCATTGATTGGTACGGAGGAGACGTTGAAAGCCCTTGGAGAAAAGGGCATGGATTTCAAAGGGAAGACAAAGGACGGCTTCACGGCCATGCATGCGGCGGCCGCCGCCAATCCATCTGTGGTTCCTTATCTGCGGTCGCTTGGATTGTCGGAGCTTTCAGAGGAGGACATGAAGAAGGCGAAGAAAAGATTCATCACGCAGTTGGGCGATCATGAATCAATCAACTGCGGCTTTCATGCTTGGCCCCATCAGCACATTCTGTTTGGTTTATAATTAGGAAAGTGGCGTGGCGACGCCGTTCTCGCCGTCGCATGACGGTTTTTATCGTCAGTACTGGACGGGAAAATGGCAGAGAGGATCAGCAAGGCGTGAGATGTACAAAAAATGTCAGGCAGGTGTACAAAAAATGTACACTTGCCTGTCAATTTGCGACTCTTCTCGTACTTATAGTGACATGGCATGGTATTTGCTTTAAACAAATGGCGACGGCATCGGACGAATGCCGACGAAGAAAAAACTTTCAGGTCCAACGCAAAAACCAGGAGAAAGACATGTACGGGAATACGATAATAAGCAAGACAGGAAAATCTTCAGGGAGGGTTCATGGATGGAATCTGTTCATGGCGCTGTTGCTTTTCTGCCTGTCATGCCCTCTGTCGTCCATCGCCGAAGAAGCGATACCTTTCGAATGCGCCATGCCGATTATTTTGCGGCCAATATTGCAGCAAATAAGGAAGAATATAACGGAAGAGGACAACAGGGACTGGAGGAAGCAGAAACCGACACGAATCAATTTTGAAATCAGCTCGCTTGAAATCAAAGAACCGGACAAGGCTTTGTTCGACAAAATCGTCGGCCTGTCCTATGACAATCCCGTCAATCGCTTCGCGGTTTACATAAAAGACGGCCTGCCCGTGAAACTGGAGCATACGGATGAATCAGGCGGCACGCATGTCTATCGGCAGACAATTCAGGATACCATCAAGAAGATGGATTTTGAGAACAAGGACTACTTGGAGCTGTCCCGCCAGATGGCCCTGAAAGGCATGAAGGGCGAATGCCCTTTCATGGATTGGAAACCGGGCAAATACGTCGCCGACATACGCGCTTCTTTTGATGGGGTTCCAAAAGAACACATAGATAAAGGTATTGCTTCAGGCGAAGTTACTTTTGTTGGCTTCCCCTTTGTCTATAAGTTCTGCCTAGAAAAAGGGATTTTATATAATTCTTGCGGTATCATGAGGCAAGAGGACAATGTAGTGGTTCGAATTATAAGACTATGGAACAATAGAAATCTAGAAGCTGTGCAATATTACGACAGAAAAGAAAAACAAAGTTGTTTTGACTTGTTTTTCTATGAAGATATGGGGCTGAAGATGTTGACTGAATATAAAGATGAAAAAATGCAGAATGTCACCCTTTGGGGAAAGCAAGGCAATGAAAATACAAGTCTAACACATTCTGAGTGGCAGACGCTCGGCATGCCGAATGATTATGATGAATGGAAAAAGCGAGCCACAAAATGAATTATCACGGCTGGATTCACATCGTTAACGAAAAAGGAGCTGACACCATGCGCATAATTAAAATTGTTCTGCTTTTGACTCTGGCATGCGTTTTACCGACTTTATACGGCCAGTCCCGCCTGACGGACGAAGAGATAGAGGAATTGCGGGAGGAGGAGAATCTTGATAAACTCCTGGAGTCGCCCCACAAGAATTTCGGGAAGATCAGCGGGCGTTTCCTGAACCGCAGGAACCGCGGTCTGGAGGATGCCGTGAAAGCCGTGGAGGCGCGTCTGAAGACAACGACGGACGGTCTAGACAAGGCCGCCCTGGCGTTGCTGCTGACGAGAGGCAAGACGGCCCTCATGACGAAGGCCGCGCTCGCCATGCGGGATCCATTGATGATGCGCGACCTGCCGCCTGTCCTGCTGCCCATGCTGTCCGATGCCTATGCGGCCCTGCCGGACGGCGCGGACGCGGACACGCTCCGCCAGAGTCTTGTACGCGAAACCAACCGCCTGCTGCTGGACGAAGGGGCGGCATATCTGAAGGACGACGAAAAAGCGTTGCTCGTCAAAAACTACCTCCATTCGCCCCGCAACCCGTTGAAGGGGTGCCCTGTGGACAGGCTTGTCGCCATCTACCGCAACCTCGGCGTCGTGCAGGAACTGGAGGACAAATGCAAGGCGGCCCCGTCGGACATCCCGCAGGAGGACGACCTTCTTCTGGTCATGCGGCTTGCGCGGGAGCTGAAAGGCTCCGCCGCGGCCCTCCCGTACGCCGACGAGATGCTCGAACACAAGTCGTCGTCGGGCAAGCCGGATGACCTCTGGCTGCTGGGCCTGTGGGACGTCTATGCGGACGAGCCCGCCCATGCCTTGGAGACGCTGCCGCGCCACGCGGACCGCTGGCCGATGTGCCGTCTGATCCTGTTTGACGCAGCCTCCCGCATGGGACGCGGCGACAGGAAGTCGCGGGAGACGGAATGGCTGGCGCCCTACATGGACCATCTTGCACGGAAGGATGAAGCCGCGAAGACTCCCGAAGAGGCGCGCGGTCTCAAATACAAGAGAACCTTCGCGAGCGTCACGATTCTGGTCAACCGGAAGATTCACGAAGGCGTCATATACATGGGGCGGCGGACGGAGGAGCCCGCGTTGGAGAAGGACGAACGCAGCCGTGACTATTGGGAGATCATCGTGGCCATGGCCAGGGCCTACGCCGCCATGGGGATGCGGAAGGAGGCCGCCGAAGTCTATGGCCGCACGCTGCAATGCGACCACGTCCTGACCACTATCCAGGATGAGGCACGGAGATTCATCGGAGAGGAATAGAGAAATAATCCAATTGGCTTGGTGTCAAAAAAGCACTCATACCCCATGTCCAACAAAGCATCATCTCCTCATTGATTGAGCAGTGATAGAGCGGGATGCAATGGCTGAGAGCATCAGCAAGGCGTAAGATGTACAAAAAATGTCAGGCAGGTGTACAAAAAATGTACACTTGCCTGTCGATTTGCGACTCTTCTCGTACTTATAGTGACATGGCACGGTATTTGCTTATAAAAATTGGCGACGGCATCGGACGAATGCCGACGAAGAAAAATCTTTCAAGTCCAACGGAAACCCAAGGAGAACAACATGTACAAGAATACGATAAAAAACAAGACAGGAAAATCTTCAGGGAGGGTTCATGGATGGAATCTGTTCATGGCGCTGTTGCTTTTCATCCTGTCATGCCCTCTGTCGTCCATTGCAGAAGACGCCAAACCTTTTGATTGCACCATGCCCGTCATCATGGAGCCGATCATGCGCCAGCTCCATAGAACAATCCGACCTCGCGAAGGGGAACTCGACAAGAGACGTTCCTTCGAAGGCAAGCCGACGAAATTTGTCTTCGAAATATCGTCAAGACCTTTAGACGAAGAAGAAAAGAAATTGTATGACAAGCTCATGACAATATCCTATAAGGAGCCTGACAACCAGTTTGTCATTTATGCAAAGGACGGGCTTGTCTTGAAAATAGAGCACACAGATGAATTTGGAAAGAGCCATGTTTATCGTCAAACTTTACTGGACCGCCTGCAGAAGATGAACTTTGAGAACAAGGAGTATCTGAACCAGTCACGCGCCATGATGCAGGATGTCTTCAAAGGCGAATTCCCGTTCATGGATTGGCATACGGGAAAATACGAGGCCCTTGTCAATTCAAACTTTAATATTGAACATTTGGACATCACATTCAGTTCTCCGCGTCTTGAATGCAATTTGAGTTACATTATGGGGAAATTATACAATGCATGCTATATCCGGCATTTGTCCGACAAGCAGCCTTTCCTGGGCATTTACCGAACTTTTACCTATGGCACCAATGGCAATCTGGTGAGCGGAAACTATCTGGACGCAACAAAACAGTTTGCCCGAGAAATGTATTTTCATGACGACATGGGGCTAAGAATGCTTGCAGAATTGCAAGGCCGACAATATAAGCAGATTGTCCTTTGGAGCAAACAGGGGACTGAAAGCACAACTCTGACACATGATGAATGGCAGAAGCTAGGACGACCATCTGATTACGACGAATGGAAAAAGCAAGCCGCAAAATGAGTTATTACCGGAGAGGAGTAGCGAAATAATCCAATCGGCTTGGTGTCAAAAAAGTACACCAACAACCATGGGCAACAAAACACCTATTTCCCTGCTTCGCAAGGCAGCTGGATTATTTCCAGTTACAACAGAATATATAATACTTTGTTTTGAGCAATGGAGTATGTTCAATAATATTTTAAAATAATTAATATCAAACATTATTAGGAATATGAAAAATGGGAAAAAGAATTATTATATACATTTTCCTCAGTGTAGTATTTATTCAATATTTATTTTCACAAGAGAACATAGATGATTATAATGAGCAATCAAGACAAATAGTTTCCAATTATTTGTCATCACAAAATAAAGAAGAAAAACAGAAGACCCTTGATGCATTGTATCAGGCAATATCATCAGATAAAATAATAAATAAGGAAAAAATCCCTAATTTGCGTCTTTCAATATATGTAAGAATCTTTCTTACAATTAAAAACAATCATGAGCTATCTCTAGATAAAAGACAAGAGTTGTTGGATGTTTTGGCAGACGGTATCGTAAATGAAGGTCTTGTAAAGGATAATACACTGTACCTTAGAGAAAGGAATGTTAAATTTCTCTATGAACTTGCTTATGAACAAAAAATACAAGATTTGACTAATCTATGTGTGAAGAACATAGAGAAAGCCTGTGTACAACTACTACATGACCCTCGTTATGCAGTATTGCTACTATCGGTTTCTGGAAACAATAGAACAAAAGAACTACTTCAAGAGTTCGCTAATTTGCCTCATCTGAATTTGGAAAGAATGTACTACTCGAAGACATGGGCAGCCACATTAGTTTTAGCCCAAAAAGGTGAAGAAAAATATGTGAAGCAACTCATCCGTTTGTCTGAGAAGTCAATCGAGGCCAATCCTGGCATGATGTTGCTTTTGTTCAGGGATATTTCAACTGTTCATAACAAAATGGTTATACGTTATCTCAATGAATACCTAAAGTCTGATAAAAGGGCTCCAGAATGGGACGATGGAGTGACAGAACCTCAATATGTTTCATACTATGCTGCTTTGGCTCTGTCGAAAATGCTTCGAGGCTTTCCTGCTCCCAAAAGTTATTTTAACATGGAAGCAGTAGAAGACTGCCGAAACTGGATGGGCAAACAAAAAGAGTTCGTATTTCTTGAAACGCCATGACATCCTAGTGCTTCCATCATGGTGTATTAACAAAAAACATGCCAAAAAAATCATCATCTCCTCCGTTCAGCAAAAACGCCGGATTTTTTCCGGCGGTCCTCCTCCTGCTGCTTTTGCAGGCAGGACTTGTAGGAGCCGCGCCGTGGTATTTCCTGCCGAACTTCGGGCATGACGTCCGCTGGGTGCAGGGCTTCGCCGATGGTTATTTCGCGACGGCGAGGACGCCGCCGCCACACCGTGCGGGGACGCCGACGGGACTACCCCCGCAGGCCCGCTTCCTTCTTTTTGCGGACAGCGGGCTGACGGCGACGGAGCGGCGGCTTGTCCATTGGCACGAAGTTGAGTGGAGAAATATGCACCACAGGCCACAGCAGAACATGAACGGCTTGTCCGCTCGTTGCCGGAACACACGGCGCGGATGACCGTCTCCATCGAACCGCCAGAAAAGAAGAAGTGAAGTGGTGGCACATTCGAGACGCATGCGTGACTTCTGTTACCACGGCTTGGCATTTACTGTCCGCGGCTTGATGAAACGGTTCTGCCGCTTGATTTCACGCCATGTTCCAGGCTTCGACGGAACGGTTACATCCGGACCGGACGGCGTTGTTCTCGTTTCCTCACGCCGTCTTTCCGTCGGTAGCGAGAGCAGTTCGTCCAAATCCGCAACTGCTTGTTTTTCAGAAACTTCCTCTTGTTTTTCCGTTGGTTTCAACCGTTTTTCCAACACGTCAAGATTACGGCGGATCACGTCGGAAGATGGTGCCAACCGCAACGCCTCCTGCGTCAGCAGGATGGCGTCTTGAGGCGAGTCATCGGCAATCAACGCCGCCCAATTCGCAAGCAATGCGGCACGACGTGGCGATTTCAGCGGCAGTTCCGCCAATTCGTTACGAATCTTCTCCGCATGCTCGCGTTTTTCCGCGGCCGTTCCGTCCAATGGCGACGCATGGACCGTCTTCACTGCCAACAACGCCACCATCAGCAATTTCGGCGACGGTGTCCGCAAGGCCAGCAGGAACAATCCAGCCGCCAAAATGCAGTAAACAAAGCCATGCCCTTCCGTCTTCTGTTCCGTTGAAAATGATTCGTCAAACACATGGGAAAATGGAGCGGAACTCATTGCCGCGCAAGAATCTATCTGTTCTTGATTCGCCTGCGTCAATGCCGTTTCGCCTGTATCCGGATCATGCATCCAGACCTCTCCAAGCGGAATCGGCTGTGGTGCGCCAAGTCCGACGCAACGCCACACCAACGGAATCGTCCGCCCTTCCCAATAATCCATGCCACCGCCTTGTATCTCACCATCTGACAACAAGATAGCAACAGCAAAACTTTCTGGTTCCGCCATTGCGACCGTTTCCGCAAGTTTCAAAGCTTCAGCAGGATCGGAACCTGGCAAATCCTCCAACGACGGCGCCAATTGCGACAACGCGTCACGAAAAGCCTCACGATCCTCCGTCGGCGGCAAATCAAGAAACGCCGATCCGGCAAACGAAACCAACGCGACAGGGCCATCGGTTATTTCCTCAAGCATCTTGTTTGCAAGGTCTTTCGCACGTTGGAGCCGCGTCGCGCCATGATCGTCCGCCAGCATGCTTCGCGAACAGTCCACGACAAATACATGGACACGTTGTGTCTGCGGCGCCGTTTCATTCGATCTATTCGTAATCGCAAGATACGCCGTCAGGCAGATTCCCGCCACGACGCATGCCAGATCAACGGAAAACGACAGCTTGAAAAAACGTCGCCTTTTTCCGCCGATGGCAACCGCCAGCAGCACCGCCAACACCGTGGCTATGGCCCAGAATACAAACTTCATTCATTTTTTCCCATTTTTTCTTCCTTTTTCATTTGGGAATTGTCATAATACAATGTAAGTTGATAATGTGACAAATCAAATGCATCTATTCAACCACAAAGAAGAAAGGTCTCACCTATGAAAATGAAAGTCGTGCAATGCTGGGATGACGGTGTCGTGACGGATATCCGTCTGATCGAAATCCTCCGCAAATACAACGCGAAGGCGACGTTCAATCTGAATCCCGGCCTCATGAAGGCGGAACGCCAGCCCTGCGGTTGGCGCCATGGCAAAAACTATGACTGGAGCCACAAGGGCTTCTACGGCGGCAAGGTCGGCATCGATGAAATGACCGAAATCTACGCGGGCTTCGAAGTCGCCACCCATAACTGGCGGCATGAAAACGCGGGGCAAGTTCCGGACGATGTTTTCATCAAATCCGCGACAGATACGCGCAAGTTCCTGGAAGACAAGTTCCAACGGGAATGCCGCGGCTATGCGTGGCCGTGCGGCCTCTATACGCCGTCGACCATGGCCCTGCTCCATGAAGCGGGCTTCGCCTATGGCCGTACGACGAAAAACGTCGCCGATGTGACAAAATACGACGATCCCATGGCCCTTCATTCGAACTGCCATTTCCAGGATCCGCAGTTCTGGGCGAAATACGACGCCGCAAAAGCCACGGGCGTCTTCTATTTCTGGGGCCACAGCTATGAGAATTTCGAATACGACGGCCTGTGGGGACAGCTGGAAGAGAAAATCAAAATCATCACGGAAGATCCAGACACCGAATGGGCCAATGTCATTGACATCGTGAAATAACAGAGCTATATTTGCATTTGGACATGTTTCAATCATAGACAACACAAGGAGGAATATCCTATGGCGAAAATCGATAATGGCAGTGTCTGCCTGAACCATCCCAACGTCCCCGCCGTCGCGCGTTGCGCGGTCTGCCGCAAACCCATCTGCGCGGATTGCATCGTCAAGAAAGACGGCGTCGTCTATTGCTCCACGAAATGCCGTGACGACGCCATCCGCACGGGCGCCATGGTCGAAGGCGTTCAGGAGAGCAAGAAAAGATCAAGCTCCAACCGCATGATCATGAATCTTATCAAACTGATCATCCTGCTGGCCTTGGTCGCCGGCGGCTGGTTCGCGTACAACAAGATGAAGGACGATCCGGAAGGCAAGAAGTTGCTGAAGAAGGCCACCATGGAAGTCAAGAAGGCCGGGCAGAAGGTCGAACAGACTGTTGACCAAGGCAAGCAGGCCGTCAAGGAAAAAGGCGACGGCCTCATCAAAGACTCCAAATACAAGAAAGAACGCGAATCTTGGGTGAAATGATTAATGCTTAATGCATAATATTTTCATCTATTGATTTAATTATCTATAAAAACGCATCCTACCCAAAAGCAGGATGCGTTTTTTTATGTTTTGTGCTACCGTGGCTGTTGATCAAATTATATTCAATACAGATTTATTCCAACTGGCATAGAAACATTGCCAAATGATAATGTTTTGGCAAAAAGACGGTAAACTCTTCCATACATATTATTGCTGTTTACTAATAACACAATTCAAGCAACGTGTTATGAAAATGACCACGAAACAGCAAGGGGACAAAATGGAAGACAAGGAAAACAGGAGATACAGCTCGGAAGGACGCTGGTGGCTATACGGAAGTATTCTGTATTTACTTACTGGTATTTTTTCATTAGCCTACGCCTTGCTGGCACATTGGAGCGGAGACTTTTGGAAATGCACTTATCTGGTCGGTGGCTGTATATCATTTTCAGTTTTTGCGCTCCTTCCGTTGCTGCTTCCCTTGTGCATTTGGGTATTTGCGCACAGAAAGGTGGTTGCCAGTCCAAAGTTCAGATTGTCCATCGCCATGTTGTCCGCCATCCTGGCATTTATGATTCACCTGTTTCTGACAATTGATCTGTTTCTGTTGCACTTTTTCGGATATCACATCAATGGACTTGTCGTGAATCTGCTTCTGACGCCTGGCGGTTTTGAATCCATGGGGCTCGATTGGCATTCCCTGCTTCCAGGGGGGTGCATGATCGTCTTGCTCGTGGCACTGGAAATTCTGCTAGCCTGGTGGTGTCTGACAGAAAACAAAGCAGAAAAAGTTGCCAACAAATTGATGAGACATTCTCCATTGGCATGGATTGCCATGGCAACGTTCGCCATCTGCTTTATTGTGACTCTTGGTTGCGGCGGCGTGGCATCCTTCAAGGCGTATGTCCCTGTCATGGAATCCATGGATACATACCCACTTTTCCCTAATATCCGCATGAGGCACTTCCTTCGCGCCATAGGAATGAAAGAAAACACAAACAGGGAGTTCGCGCTTCAAGGCGAAAACCGAAACACGTCGCTGAACTACCCGTCGGCACCGATTACAAGAAAAGCTCATGAGAAGACGAACATCGTCTGGCTGGTGGCGGAATCTTTGCGTGCTGACATGCTGACGTCGGAAATCATGCCAAACGCTTGGCGAATGGCGTCAAGGGGATGGAGATTTCCGCTCCATTTCAGCGGAGGGAATGGCACTCGTCCAGGCATGTTCAGCATGTTTTATGGATTATACGCAAACAATTGGAACGCCTTCCTGCGTTCCTCAAGATCCCCTCTTGTTCTGGACTGGTTCAAGGAAGACGGAGCCGCCTTTCTGTGCCAAACATCGGCAAAGTTCACGTATCCGGAATTCGACAGGACAATTTTCTCTGGCGTCAAGCCAGAAGATATGAAAGAATACGGCAAGGGAAAGGCATGGGAACGGGACATTGACAATGCCAATGCCGCCGCGGATTTCATCCGCCGGCAAAAAGGAGAATCCCCCTTCTTCCTGTTCTGTTTTTTTGAATGCACGCACGCCCCCTATTCTTTTCCTGAAAACGAAGCATTGAGAAAGGATTATCTGCAGAGCATCAACTATGCGCTTGTTTCCCAAAAGGACGCTTCAAGGCTCTACAACAGAAGCGTTAACGCCGCACATCATCTGGATGTTCAGCTTGACAGAATTTTCAAAGCGCTCGAAGAAAGCGAGGCATTGGACAATACGATTGTCATTCTGACCGGCGACCATGGGGAGGAATTCTATGAAAAGGGCCGGCTCGGACACAATTCTGCGTTCACTCAGGAGCAAATGCATGTGCCGCTGGTGCTTCTAGCCCCCGGCCTGAAGCCAAATGTGTACGAAGGGATCAGCCATCATACAGACATTGTCCCGACCTTGGCGCCGTTCCTTGGCGTTGAAAATCCTGTCGACGACTATTCCGTTGGCGGAAATCTTCTGGACAGCGGTTATAGACGGAATTTCTTTGTCAGTTGCGGCTGGGATACGGCGGCGATTGTCACTCAAACCCGCAAGTTTGTCTTGTCTCTGGGGAGCCGTCGCCTTATCAGTCAACAGACTCTGACGACGTTTGATGACGTTCCGGTCAAAGGCGAAGATTTCATCAAGGATAATATCGAAACTGTCACCAAGGCGCAGCATGACATGACCCAATTCGTCATCAAAAGGAAAAAATGAGAGTGGAAAAGAAAACGGTCAGAAAACTGAAGACGCTGGTGTTGAGCATTATGGCTATTGCCGGCTTGCTCTGCGCAGCGGGGGCGCTTGTCTGCCGCCTGAAATATCCCGCCCGTTCGCAAACAATGCCGAATCCAGTGGAACAGCTGGCGGCAAAGGAGGCGGATGAAGAATTCGACGTCGTGGTTTTCAGTGATATTGCCAATAACTACAAGACCATGAAACTGGAACTTGAAGCCGTCAATGCGACCAATGCCGACTTTGCCATCTGCAATGGCGACTTGGTCAAATATGGCTCGTCTGCACACAGATTCAGCTATGTCCAGCGGCAACTGCTCAAGACAATCAAGATGCCGCTGTTCATTATTCCAGGCAACCATGATGACACCCCCGAAGTCGGATTTCAAAGATACCATGACTTTTTCGGCCCGGAGCGGCAATATTGGAACTACGCCGATACTCTTTTTGTGTCCATCAACACAGGGAAAAAGTCCTTTGATGAAATCGAGTCCCGTTTTTTGAAGGCAACTCTTGAACAAGAACGAGCCAAGTTTCGCCGTTGCGTCCTGATCATGCATTGCCCTCCCGTGGATTTACGGCCAAACCAAAAATCCCACTGTCTGGAGGATGAAACTCAAATAAAAGCCCTTGAAGATCTGGTAAAGGAACATCATATTGATATGATTGTGACATCCCATATACATTGGTATCTGGAAGGAACATTCGCTGGCGCGCCCATTTTTCATACTCCCTCTGGAGGACAGCATGTCAGAGATCCGGAAAATCCAAATTTCGGATATGTCTTGATGTCATTTAAGAAAGACGGCGGCATTTTGCTAAAGCACATGGATGTTGCTTCGGAAAGAGGTCGCAGTGCGGAATATTGCTTCATTGTGATCTCTGAACGCTTTCCCAAAATCGCCTGCACAGGCTTGACTGTCTTCTTCGTCGTCTCAGCCATCGCCTTTCTTTCCAAAAGAAAGACAGAAATATCGCAGGATGTCAAATGAGGGCCAGACAAATACAATAGATATTTCGGGTCTTTTCGATTGCCGCCAGAAGAACAGCGAAAATGGAAGCGTGCAATCGAATGCCCGCATTTCAACGACAAGACTGTATTTTGGAATTTCCATTGTATATTATCTGAAATCATATCTATTTTATAAATGACGAGGATGGAATATATGAATGTTCTTATTGTGGAAGACGATGCAGGAACGGCCGAATTCATTGGAGAGGGATTCCGGCAGGCAGGATACTCCGTATCCATCGCCCATTCGGGGCCTGAAGGGCTTTTTAAAGCAAAAAGCGAATCATATAATTTGGTTATCATTGACGTCATGTTGCCTGGAATGAGCGGTTTCGATGTCGTAAAACGCCTTCGGCAAGACCGCATCATGCTTCCGATTATCATTTTAAGCGCGCGCAATGAAGAGGAGAACAAGATACATGGGCTTGAATGCGGAGCGGATGACTACCAAACGAAGCCTTTCTCACTTACGGAGCTTCTTGCACGGGCAAACGCGCAAATACGACGGGCAAGCGCGGTGGCAGACCCAGTCGAACTCCAGATCGCCGACCTCAGAATGGATCTGATATCACGCAAAGTTTACAGGGGCGACACGAAAATTCCACTTCAACCACTTGAATTTCAATTGCTTGAATTTCTAATGAGAAACAAGGGGCGTGTCGTGTCTCGAACAACCATCATGGAACATGTCTGGGAATACAATTTCGATCCGCATACCAATGTCGTGGATTCACGAATCTGCCATCTTCGTGACAAGATAGACAAGAACTTTGAACCCAAATTATTGAAGACCATTAGGGGATTCGGCTATGTCATGGAAGAGCCTTGACACCAAAGGCTGGCGCAGAACCTTGAAATACCGACTGACGAAATACTATGTCGGAATATTTACGTTGCTCTGGATAGGAAGCATGCTTCTTGTCTATCAGTCGCAAAGCCATTTTCAAATGAAGAACGCGAAACGCAGCTTGTTCTTCCTAGCCAACGAGTGCCAATTTGAACTGATATGCCACAAGGAAGGTCCTGTCGACGCCATCGCGACGCCCATTGAGAATCTTCCCGAACATTGCAAAAAGAAGATCCAGGACGCATTGAAAGGATTTGTTCCCTATGCAGCCTATTACATCAAAGAACACATGAAGTATCTTGTCGCGGGTATTCATGATGGCGTGCCCATGCTTTTAACCGTCGATGGCAAGGAGCTCTCCATCGAACGGTATCCCAAACAGGAATATCTGGAATTTCTTCATGGCGAATTCAATGAAGAGGCATACGGCCAGTGGCAGAATCCCATTCTTCTCATCGTGACAGGACCTGACGGAAAGATACTGACAACTTCATCTTTCGATTCTGTGTTCCGTCCTCTCGTGGAAAAGTTATTTCATCTGGACGAACCACTGGAGGGATACCGCCGTATTTCCGATGGAAAAAACTCCTTGTTGTTCTTCATATCCAGACTTTATGACGGCAATCTTCTCCTTGTGGCCCAGAACATGGAAAAAAATGACGCCCACCTGAGACATCTGCTTGGCATTCTCGGCTGCTCGTTGGTTGTGTTCATTGTGGCAGGGGTCTGTCTCGCTTTCCTCCTTGCGCAAAAATTTACGGACGGTCTGACGCGAATATCCCAAACGGCCTTGGACATCGCGCGCGGGCATTATGGCAGACGCGTCGAATACAAATCGGAAGACATTGAAATCGATATGCTCATACAAGCATTCAACCATATGGCGGACAATACGGAGAAGATGCTGAAGGAACTAGAAAATGTGACCGATGACATTGCACATGACTTGAGAACACCTCTCACGCGCATGAAGGCACGCGCGGAACTGGAATTGGCCAATCAAGTGAACATGGACTTTGCCGCGTCAGTGGCGGAAAACTGCGATGAAATGCTGTCGACTTCCAACATCATGCTGGAAATATCGCGAATCGAAAAACACGCAGGCCATGCCCTGCAGACACAGGTAAATGTCAATGCCCTGTTGGAAAAACTTCATGAAGCATTTCTGACAATTGCGGAAGACAAACACATTCAGTTCAATCTTCTGTTGCCCAAAAGCGCATTGAGCATTCTGGGCAACGCCAGGCAACTTGAACAGATGGCGGCCAATCTCATCGACAATGCCATCAAATACACGCAGGACGGCGGAAGTGTCAATGTCATGCTTGAAAAAAAGGACAACTGCCTGAAGCTTTCCGTTTCCGACACTGGCATTGGAATACGCCAAGAGGATATACCGCGTATATTCAACCGCTTCTTCCGTGGAGACACAAGCCGTTCCACGCATGGAAACGGCCTTGGTCTCAGCATGGTCAAGGCAATTGCGGAATCCATGGGAGGAACAGTCACCGTTGAGAGCTCAATAGGAAACGGCAGCTTGTTTGTCGTGTCATTGCCATTGAACAGTTCCAAGGCATGACAGGACGCGAATCTTGGATGAAATAACTCCAAGAGACGAAAACGACAGAAGGGACTAAAAGGACGGTGAATCGCCCCTTTAGTCCCTTTCGTCGTTTCTGTCGCTTATGTCGCTTTTGTCCCTTACGCCCAGAATTTAGCAAACAGCTTCGTCAGGCGGTTCTTGCCGACCGCCTTGACGGTCGCGTCGTCGCAATTGCCGCGCAGATTGTCCATCAGCACGCTGCCGAGCAACTTGTTCTCTTCGTCGTGCTCCGGATAGAATTCGCGGCAGAGATAGTAGGCGAAATCGACCAGGCGGTAGTCGCCGAACAAGACGGGGCCTTCGCCATCGTAGAACTGCCCCGCCACGCTATGGCCGGAGCGGATGCCTTCCGCGATGGATTCGAAGGACTTGTCCTTCGCGAACACGATGGTCGCACGGCGATTTAACGTGCCGCGCGCGCCATGGCTGTCCGTGTTGCCGACCACGGGAATCATCTTCCCGCTCTTAATGTTCTCCTGCATCCACCAGTTCACGTTGATCATGTTGTCTTCACGACTCTGCATGTTCGCGCTCAGGCCAATCAGTTCGATGGCGTCGAACTTGCGTTGCTTCATGACGTATTCGCGGACAGGCTTCGGCATGTTTTCGCGCATGACGGCATGCCAGAACGGATGCGCGAAAATCGCCATGCCGCCGTATTCGTGGATCTTGTCGAAGACCCAGTCCGTGCCCGCCTGCAACCAGCGCGTCTTGTGGTTTTCGTTCGGATCCATCTTGTCCGCCGCCGCGTTCAGCGCCGCGTTGAATTCATCGAAATTGTCGTTCATGTATTTCGCGACGCTCTGCCTGCCGCCGAAATGGACGATATGGACGGCCGGTTCGAAGCGGTTGCGGCACACGAGCGTGTCCACCGGCTTGGGGAGCAGATGGATTTCCTCACCCGGAATGATCTGGAAATCAAGCTCGAACGGCTCCAGATACTTCTGCGCGATCACGGCGGGATCACGCTGCATGTGATCCGTGATGGCCAGATAGTCCAGACCCGCGTAGCAGGCGAACGCCGCTACGTAGCGCGGATTCTCGTCACGGTTGCCGCATTCCGAATAGCTTGTATGGCAATGCATGTCGCCGCGGAACGGACGCAGGCAGAACAGATCCTCCTCCAACGCATACATCGCGAAATGGAAAATCTCCTTCGCCTTGCCGCCGGTCGGTTCGAACATCAGGCGAAGCGTGAATTCGCCTTCCCACGGCAGCGTGGCGTCAATCGTCCAGCTGTCCGTCGCTTCGTCGTAGCCCTGGACGGGCATCGGCTCGAATTCGCCCCATTTGGTCGGACGTCCGTCGAACATGACGCCGTTGTCGCCCGCGTAGTCCACCCAGATGCGCCCTTCCTTTTGAAGCTCCGCGAAGCTCCGCTGTTCGTAACGCGGCTTGATGGTCACGCGTTTGCACTGCCCGACCGGAAGGATTCTCGGATAGACGTCAAAATAATCGTACAGCATGTTTTTCCTTTTCGTTAAGCTTTATATTCTTGAATGGCAATCATTTGTCATCATCATCGGCCGCGCCCGGATCCAGAAAGCGCTCATCGATCGGATAGCCTTCGTCAATGTCCGCTGGCGGCGGGACGGGCATGGCGGGTGCCATCGTCGGACGTTCCGCGGGAAGCGGCGCGCCGCCCGAATAAATCACCTTGCTCTTGTCCCAGATGTCTTCCAACGCATAGAAACGGCGCATGTCAGGCATCATGATATGCACGATGATGACGCCGTAGTCCAAGACCAGCCACTGGCTCGACGGATTGCCGTCCAGTCCGCGCGGCTTGACGCCTTCGTCGACCAGCGTGCGGCGGAGGCGGTCCGCCAACGCGCGAAGATGCGGCAGCGACGTGGCGGAGCAGACGATGAAGAAGTCCGCCAGAATCGAATTTTCCCGCACGTCGAACAGCTGGATGTCCGCTGCCTTGTGCTCTTCGCAGATTTCCACGCAACGGCGCGCGATTTTTTCAGTGTCTTGTTGCAAATCCATGGTTACCCTCCTCTCAGGAATAGATGTTGTTGTCATGTATGTACTGCGCAACGGCTTGCGGCACATATTTATCCAGCGACAGATGCTGGGCGATCGCCTCGCGGATCGCCGTGGAGGACACGTCGCTCTGCGCGAGCTCCGGATCATCCAATATGGAATAATAGAGCTTGTATGCGTTCTTGGAGCCGAATTCCTTCTCAAGCTCATAGATCGGCGGCCGTTCCGAGCCCGGACGCGGGTAAATGATGAATTTGCCGCGCGTGACCAGTTCGGGGGCCCGATACCATGAATGCAGCCCGAGCAGGCTGTCCATGCCGATCAGCAAAAACAGTTCGCAGTCCGAATAAATCTGCTTGAGAATCGACATCGTGTCGAACGTGTAGGACGGAGCGCCCGCGCGCTGCAGCTCCACGTCCGTGAAGCTGCATTTTTCCAATGGCGCCAACGCCAGTTTGACCATCTCCAGCCGCTGTTCAGGCGTCGCGACAAGCCCGTCCATTTTGTGCGGCGGCAGCAACGCCGGCACGAACAGGACTTCATCCGCCTTGTCCAATTCCAGAACCTTCTGCGCGATAAGCAGATGGCCATTGTGAATCGGATCGAACGAACCGCCGAAAACCGCGATGCGCTGTTTCCGCGCGTACGGCAGCGGCTGTTCCTCTTCCTGATTCTGCGGCGCACCAGCCTCGGTGGCGGCGGCGCCTTCCTGCGGCTGTGCTCCGCCTTCGCCGTTGTCGTCGCCGAAGCGACGGCGCTGCGGACGATTGAAACCATCGCCGTTGCCGTCGCGATCAAAACGACGGCGCGGACGGTCGAAACCTTCGCCATTGCCGTCGCGGTCGAAACGGCGGCGCGGACGGTCGAATCCATCGCCGTCCCGTCTGCTGAAACGATCTTGGCGAGGCCACGCATCTCTCGGGGCTTCTTCCTTATTTTCAGCGACTTGCGAATTGCCATCATTTTCAGCGGGCACTGCGGAGACTTCCGAAGGCTGCTCCGCCGCCGTATTCTCCAAGGCTTCGCCCTGCTCCGCCGGCTGATTTTCCGGTGACGTCAGAATCTCCTCAAGATTCAGCTCATCACTTCCGTCATGTTCAGGAAGCTGCTTCGCATCGTCAGCCGTCTTTTCATTTTGATTGTTGAACGACCACGTCGCGTTGTCCGCACCTTTGGCGTCGTCGCGATTGCCGAAATCACGCGGCGGTTTCGCCGCGTCACCGTCCTGGCCTTCCGTTTTGCGCGGCGGATGCGCAATGCCATTGGCATCGACTTCATAGGTCTTCTTGAACGGACGGTAGCTGGCGTGCATGACGCCATTCTCGTCTTCCATAAGATACGGGCTGTACGGACGATACGGGCGGTCGCCGCTGATGGCGATGTCGTCTTTCCGGTTCGAGTCGATGACAGACCGCTCGGACATCTCGTCCGTCGGACCATTATCCCTGCGGTCGCCGAAACGGTCGCCGAAACGGCGCGGCGGACGGGGCGGACGGTCGCCGTTTTCATCACGGTTGAACGGACGGCGGTAAGGTCTTTCGCCGCCTTCGCCATTTTCATCGCGGTTGAACGGACGGCGGTATGGACGTTCGCCGCCTTCGCCGTTGTTGTCGCGATTGAACGGACGGCGATACGGACGGTCGCCGCCGTCGCCGTTGCCGTCACGATTGAACGGACGACGGAACGGACGGTCGCCGCCTTCGCCGCCATTTTCATCGCGGTTGAACGGACGGCGGTAAGGTCTTTCGCCGCCGTCGCCATTGCCGTCGCGATTGAATGGACGACGGAACGGTCGCTCGCCGCCTTCGCCGTTGTTGTCGCGATTGAACGGACGGCGGAACGGTCTTTCGCCGCCTTCGCCGCCGTTTTCATCACGGTTGAAGCGTTTATAGGGGCGATACGGACGATCACCGCCTTCGCCGTTGTTGTCACGATTGAACGGGCGGCGGAACGGTCTTTCACCGCCTTCGCCGTTGCTGTTGTCACGATTGTACGGACGATACGGGCGATCACCGCCTTCGCCGCCGTTTTCATCACGGTTGAAGCGTTTGTACGGACGATACGGGCGGTCGCCGCCTTCGCCGCCGTTTTCATCGCGGTTGAAGCGTTTGTACGGACGGTACGGACGGTCGCCGCCTTCACCATTGTTGTTGTCACGCTTATATGGACGATACGGCCGGAACGAACCGCCGCCGGACGCGTTGTCGTCCTTCCTGTACGGCCGGAACGAACCGCCGCCGGACGTGTTGTCGTCCTTCCTGTATGGACGGCGCGGACGATCTTCGCCGCTGTTTTCCGTGGGCTTGTATTGGTTGTACCAATGGTCTCCGCCGCTGTCGCCGTCACGGCGCGGCGGACGCGCGGGCTGGCTTTCCGCTCCGTCTTTTGCCGCCCCGCCATCGTGCGCAGGCTGTTCCGGCTGAGGACGATCCTTCTGGTCGCCGTTGTTTGAATTGTCGAAATGCGAATCTGTCATGTCTTTTTGAGTCAACTCGTTGTGAGATGTGAAAAATATATTATATTATGAAATGCGAGTGCGGAGGCGCCATGCCGCCGACATTCCTTTACTATACCATATATTAGGCAAAATGTTAGTCATTCGAAAGAGAAAATCAACGTGCTAATAGGCGTAATAGGCGACATACATGGCAACATTGACGCTCTGCAGGCAATAGTTGCCGAATTCAAACGCTTGGCCGTCGACGACGTGCTGTGCGCAGGCGACGTCGTCGGCTACGGCGCCGCGCCGGGCGAATGCATCGATTTTCTGCAGGAAAACAAGATCCCGTCCGTCTGTGGCAACCATGATTTCTTCACCGTCCATGCCAGCATGGACAACGAAGGCATCCGCGAAGAGGCGGTGAAGGTGTTTGAATGGAACCGCAGCGTCTTGACCAACAGCCAGATGGAATGGCTTGAAGCCTTGCCGATGGTTCTTGAAAGCCCACGGCTCCACTACCAGGTGCGCCACGCCTCCTGCCAGCCGTTCCCCAGCTGGGGCTACGTCATCAGCGAACATAGCGCCGCGCTCCATTTTCTCTTCCAGAACAGCCGTATCTGCTTCAACGGGCACTCGCATGTTCCGATCATCGCCTTCCATACACCGGGCGAACATGTCAACCTCCAGCGTTTCGGCGGCATGGTCACCCTTCCGCCGGACCACAACGTGCTCGTCGGTGTCGGCTCCGTCGGCCAGCCCCGCGACGGCGACAACCGGGCCTGCGGCGTCATTTATGACACGGACGGCCATTCCGTCTATCTTATAAGAGTTTCCTATAACATCACCGCCGCGCAAAAACGCATCTATGCGGCGCATCTCCCGGAATTTCTCGCAGAAAGACTTTCAGTAGGACGATAGCCCATGACCGAATCTTCATCCCTCCACCCAAGCTTGATTGAACTCATCTACGACGCCGCCAGCATCCGCCGTTGGAACGACCAGATCAACCCGATGGATTTCACGGAGCTTGACAAGCAGTCGCATAAAATGATCATCGCCTACGTGCTCGCGCGGTTTGAGGAGGACCAGACGCCAGGCTCCATCAACTGGCTGCATCTCATTGAAGGCGGCCTCTTTGAAATGCTCCACCGCATCGTCCTGACGGACATCAAGCCCCCTATCTTCCACAAGATGATGGCGGAGCTCGGCAACGAACTCAACGACTGGGTCTGCCGCAACCTCCACGACAAGCTGTCGATGATCCACGGCGGCTTTGAGAAACGCTTCCGCCAGTATTTCTTCGACCACGCCTATTCCTCCCGCGAAAAACGCGTGCTGAAGGCCGCGCATTTCCTCGCCACGCAATGGGAGTTCAATATTCTTTATAAAATGTGCCCTTTCATCAGCGGCACGGAGCAGATCCGCGAGCAGATCGAAGACCAGATCGAAGACCATTATGATCTGCTCGGCGTCCAGAAGATCTCCCTCAAGCGGAAGACCGCCGGATTCGTGGAACTGTGCGGGCAGCTCCGCTTCCAGAAGCGGTGGTCGCAGTCGCCGCGAATTCCCGTAACGTCCGTCCTCGGCCACATGCTCGTCGTCGCGGCGTTGACCTATTTCGCGTTGCAGGACACCGACGCCTGCGAACAGCGCATCGTCAACGGCTTCTGGGGCGGCCTCTTCCATGACCTGCCCGAAGTCCTTACGCGGGACATCACGACGCCTGTCAAGAAATCCGTCGAAAAGCTCGACGAGCTCATCAAGAAATACGAAAAGGAGCAGATGGAGGAGAAACTGTTCCCCCTCCTGCCCACGAAATGGCATCAGGACCTCCAGTACTATACGGAAGACGAATTCTCCAACCGCGTCATCATCGACAACAAGATCCAGACCGGACTGACCTACGAAGAACTGGACCGCGACCACAATCTCGCCGAACACCATCCCATCGACGGCGAAATCATCCGCGCATGCGACAATCTCGCAGCCTTCATCGAGGCCTCCCTCTCCATCCGCCACGGCGTCACGTCACGCCATCTTGACGAAGGCGTCGAACGCCTCATCAAAATCTACCATGACAAATGCGTCGGCCCAGTCGATTTCGGACAGATCTTCCGCGCCTTCATGCCGACCTCCGTCAAGATGCCATAAGTTTCCGACAACCTTTCATCGCGTCCGATTTAGTTTTTTTCTGTGATTTTCAAAACCAGCCTTGCCGCCGGAGGCCGATGAATACTGATTATTTATATGTTTTATAATCAAAATCTTCCACAGTCATCGGCCTCGGCGACAAGGCTATCTGTGAAAAAAATCAGTGTAATCTGTGTGATCTGTGGTTTCCTATAGAAAGACAGTTGATTAGTTTCTCAATTACTTCAAACAATATGCAAGCATCTCCCGATTCCAAGACCTCCCTGCCCTATACGGACAAGCCGCTGTTGAATGACCCGCAGGATTTCCATTTCGCCATCATCGCCGACAGGACCGGCGGTGAACGCAAAGGGCCTTTCGGCGAAACCATGAAGGCGCTGAATCTTCTGCGGCCGGAATTCACCATCTGCGTCGGTGATCTCGTGGAAGGATGCTATGGCTCCCCTACGGAACAGCATGCCGAAAAGCGCATGAACGACGAATGGAACGAGTTGGAGACCTTCATCGGCAAGCTCGACATGCGGTTCTACTATGTCGTCGGCAACCATGACATCAATCTGGGCTGGCCCGGCAACCATCTCGCGCATGACGTCTCCAAACGCGTCTGGATGGAACGGCATGGCAGCAAAACGTACTATGATTTCATGTACAAGAACTGCCATTTCATCTGCCTGGACTCGATGGACGGACGCGATGGACGGATGCCCGTCCAAGGCATCACGGACGAACAATACGCATGGGCAAGGCAGACCATCCGCGACCACGCCGATGCACGTTGGACGTTCATTTTCATGCACATGCCGATCGACTGGACCAGCGACAAGTGGCTCGCCTTCGAACGCGACATCAACTCCCTCAACTACACGCTTTTCTGCGGAGACTGGCACAACCACGTGAAGGCCGTCCGCCACGGCAAGAACTACTACATGGTGGGAACCAGCGGCGGCGTTCTTGACAAAGGCGTCATCCGCGACGATCTGCGATACGGCATCATGGATTCCGTCACGTGGGTGACGGTCACCGACAACGGTCCCGTCATCGCCAATCTCCAGTTATCCGGAATCCATGGCGACGACGTGCAACGATGCGCCACGACTCTCGGCTGGATCGAAACGCCTCTCGACTATCCGGACCATCTCACGATGGATGACGGACTCGACGCCGAAGGCTGCGGCGACGGAACTTACGACTGGCATTTCCGCCACGCCATGATTCTGCGCAACGGCGATTTTGTCATCAAGCCGGACATCGTCATCGCCGGAGACGGAATCATCCACCGTTGGGGCGGTTTGAATTGGTATGGCGACAGGATGTATCCACGTCCGCCCGAACTGGACACGCCTTTCTTCAACAACCACCGCGTCCTGAACATGGGCTTCATCGGCGACAAAAACGAAAATCTCCTCTGGCGAATCCGCCACGGCGAACTGGAGGGAACATCTCCCAAACTGGTCATCCTCCATATCGGTTCAGAAAATCTGCGCGCAGGGGAATCCCCCGAACGGACGGCGGAAGGCGTTTTGCACAACATACGCGCCATCCATATCGCCGTTCCCTCCGCGAAAGTCGCCGTTCTCGCCCCCTTGGAGGACGTCGTTGGTGCAAAAGAACTGAAATCCCTTCTACGCCAATCACTTGCCATCGACAACCGTGTGGATTTCATGGATCTTTCCGAAGCCTACCGCACGCGCGGCACAGCCGCTTTGGAAGAAGCCTTCCTCATGGGCTCAACGAGCTTGCTTTGATCATGTTCCACAACCTACGCCACCGTCATTGTAATGTTGTGTGGTCCTTGAGAGTTTTATTGAATCGCCTCTCATTTAGCTTGACGAATGATTTCATCATAGCTCATGTCTTTTGTCCAGCCGTCAGCACTACCCAGCAAATCTTTCACCGCATAGTGAAAATGTGATGGTACTGTCAAATGTTCTAGTTGATGCAAATCACGGATAAATTTTGCAAAGAGCACAGATACGCTGGTTTTATGTTCACTGGCAAGTTGCTTGGCCATAGCGATCGTCTCCGGCAATGCGTTAAGCGTGATTTTCGAAGTATTTCTTTTCATGATATAAAAATTGAATATATTATGTAGATATTTTATAAATATATATAATAATTTGTTTTAATCAAGAGAAGAACTTATTTTTCACAATAGACAATTTCAAAAATCATTATTCTTGAAATAATTTCGTACTACAATCATTCATTTTCTTGTTATTTTGTGAAGATTTTCTCCATGGCTACGAGCTTCCGCATGACATCCTTTGCAGCCGCGCAGCGATGACAACCGCCGAGCCGCCGAAGCCGTTGACTTTTTCAGCATTCAGAATTCATTTTATTTAATCAAATCCTTCAACGGCTTGATGGCCCGGCGGCGAGGCAATCTGTTTGTTCCGTGTATTCAGTGGACTCATAACGAACATTCGTGTTCATTAGTGTTCATTAGTGGTTTATAATCAAACAGCGGATTATCGTCTGCCGCCATGGCATCATGCCATCATCACTTGGCGTCCAATTCCTGTATTCTGTGGATGAGCAACAGGAATTCCGCACGTTGGCCATCGGCATCGTCCCCCAAAGCCGTTTGTGCACGCTTCGCGGCCCGTTCGTAATTCGCATCGCCCGCGTATGACGAACGACGAAGTTTCAAGGCGGTTTCAGCGACGGAAGCCGCCCAGTTCCAATTGTCGGTCGCTGCAGGCGGATTCGTCAACGCCGTCGTTTTCTCCACGGACGGGGCATCGCCTTGCGGCAGTTTGTAACGCATGCGGAACGTCAGCAGTTCGTCATTGGCAATCGCCTCCGTTTTCGCATATTCCAGCGGTTGCCATCCAGGCACAGCCTGTTTCTTGACCTCCTCCGATGCATCAGCCGGCACAAGTTCATACAACACCGTGACTTGCTGCCCCATGCCGACATCACTGGAATCCTTCGCGGCATCACGGAACTCAGAAGAAGCCTTTTTCCGTAATTCATAGCCCAACTGACGATATGCGAACACTTTGGACGGATTGAACTCCAATTGGAACTTCACGTCGCGGCAAATTGTGACCATGCTGCTTGTCATGCCTTTGACGAAAATCCTCCGTGTCTCCTGCGGAAGTTCCTCCACAGGAATTGCTTTCGCCTGGACGCCGACCAACAGCAACTGGTGGGACGGATTCCATGGCGCGGCCTGCATTTCAAAATGCGGTCGCATCATCTCATCCTTTTCAGGCATGGGATAATCATAATGGAAATAATTGAGCAACTCCTCCATGCGGACAACGGTTGACGGCGGCAAACGGTGAACCCGCAAGATCATGAGTCGCATCCTCCCATAGCCGGCTGTATCCACGTCCGCCCCAAAAGTCGAAAGCGGATTGGCAGAAACCGTCAAAAACGGCTTTTCACCGACATTCTTGTATTCTTCTGTATTCGATGACGATGGAGTCGAAACGTGCCTCTTCCTAACAGCCAAATCATTCGAACTTGTGCTTGTAGTGGAAACGTGCAAGTTTTTTCTTGGAGCCGAGACCTGCTTCTTCCTAACAGCCAAATCATTCGAACTTGTGCTTGTAGTGGAAACGTGCAAGTCTTTTCTTGAAGTCGAAACCTGCTTCTTCTTGACAGCCAAATCTTTCCCGTCATAATACAAAGCGACAGTATCCTCATCATTCACTTTTATTTCTGATATATAGGATGTATCTCCCAATATATCCGCCACATCTCTTCCTGCTATATCAATGGGAGATTGATAGGGGCGGAAATCCAATATATCTGCCGCAACTATACCTGCTACATCTATATCTGTATCTGCCGCAACTTTATCCGCTACATCTGCTGTATCGACCTTTATTGCTGTTTCATCCCCAATATTCTCCTGATAATATCCCGCTTTTTCCATATTAGTTGTTACATTTGCATTACCGGCTATTGCATTTTCACCGACAGTCAATGCCGTTCCCAATGACATGATATCGATATTTCCACCAGTATTCGTCAATGAAAAGTCCAAAGCCTGCGATTCAAGTACTTTATTGGCAATGTATTCATTTGCTTTATTATAGCTATCATTAGCTATATTGGCCATATCATCATCTGTCAAGAAATCATTACTGGCAATCTCTTCTTTTGCTTTATTATAGTCATAATCAACTAGATAACTATCATTCACCACGTTAGCTCCATCAAGCCCCGTGATGGCCATATTGCCAATTCGTTTTGTTTTCAAAACACGAAGTTCGCCATTTCCATCCAAAGCAATAGCGTCATCATTGACAACAATGGGAGCATTTGCCATGGGAGCTGTCACAGGCAAAGACACAGGCTGTGATGGCTTTAATGCCAAACCGCCATCGGAATCAGCAAGTCTCGCTTTTGATGTGGCTTTCGCCATAACAGACTGGGATGCAACCGTTTCGGCAACTGTCTCCTCCGCCTCTTCGTTTTGTGGTTTCAATTCTTTAACCAACTCGTTCTGAGGAACTTTTGCTATTGATACGTCATGTCTGCTTTCCGTCCGTTTCATCCCGTTCAGTTTTAACAGTATAAAGGAAATGCAAAGCACAACCACCAGACATGCCGCCAATTTGCAGACGATCGGCCAGAATGTCTTCTTTGCAATTTTTTTCGAAGGAAGTTGCGCGGCTTTTTCAAAGAAATCCGCCGCAAACTTCTCTTCCGACGCAAATTGCACATCCTTTGGAGAGCGTTGCTCCTTCCATGCTTCCAACGTCTTATCAAGATTATCGTTCATTCTTCATCCTCCTTCATCAAAGCTTTCTTCAGCATCTGCTTGGCCTGGAACACGCGTTGGTACAACGTGTTTTCCGAACATCCAAGTTTCTCCGCCGCATCATGACCGGACAAATCGCTCAGGCAGCCCCACACGATGGCTTCACGATAGTTTTCTGGCAAATCCGCAACCGCCTCTTCCAAAGCCTGAAGTTGTTCTTCATCATGTGCTTGCGCTGTTTCATTCAACGCATTCTCGCCATAGTCGGTCATCATTTTCAACTGCCGTTTTTTCTGCCGCACAAAATCGAAGGCGCAATTCACGGCGATACGGTAAATCCATGTGCACAACGAAGCCTGATTCTTGAATGTGCCAAACTGGCGATATGCCCGCAGCATCGCATCCTGGACGACATCGTCAGTATCGGTCGCATTGCCCACGATTCGGTAAATTCCACCACGCAGCACAGGCAATTCGCCGCTGATCAGCTGTCGGAACTCCTGGTCTTTGTCCTTCATTTTGTTATCCTTATCCAATGCATTGAAGAAGCGCTCCTCATGACACGCCATCGCGTCCAATGGCGTGTTGTTTGATAATTAGACGAATGAAGTCTCATAATCTTATGCTTTTTTTCAAAAAAATATGAAAAAAAGCATAATAATCTCCTCCGCGAGGCGATGACAGCCGCCGCAGCCTACCGTTTCACGGAGCTGAAAGCCGAAAGCTAAAAGCTAAAAGCAAAGGCACTAACCACTAGCCACTAGCCACTAACCACTAACCACTAACCACTAACCACTAGCCACTAACCACTAACCACTGACCACTCCAAATTCATTAGTGGTTCTTCAACCGTTCAGCAAAATTCTTCAGATACGTTTCCAACTGCTTGACGATCAATGTCTTCGCCTTCTTGGTCATCGCAACATCATATTGTTCCAGTAAAAAACGGAACAACGCCCAGAAGGACACAGCCAGATCATGTGAATCGCCATGCGCGTTCTTTCTGAAGATATCCTCCAGATATTGGACGACGCCGTTGCCTAAATATTGCTGAAACAAATCCGCAAACCTTTTGTCCCGAAACTGTTCGATAGTCAGCAGATGGCGGAACCGCACAGCGAATTCGTCTTCCGTCCAATAGCGGAACATATCCAGCGTGAAAGCCATCAGATTGTCCAGCGACACATGATCGTATGAATTCGGATTGTCCGCAAACGTCTCCTGCGGGACGCCGTCTTGGCCCGACAGCTCCGCGTCCCGCTCCTCCATTCTGCGCAAAATCGCCTCCAGAATATCCTGCTTGCTTTTGAAATGGACATACAGCGCGGGTGCCGTCAACTCCAGTTCGGCGGCGATGTCTCGAACGCTGACGGCTTCGAAGCCCTTCTGCGAAAACAACTTCAAAGCCGTCTGGAGAATCAGTTCCCGTGTCTTGCGCATACAATCTTCTTTCCTTTCCTATACTAATTGTCCAGGCAGTTTCAGCCGTTCCTTCGGCGGGAATTGCCGGTCGAACTCCTCCGCCTGCTTTTCATCGACCAGATATCCCTGTGGCACACGATAACGCGTGTCCATACCTATAAAATACTTCGGCTTGAGCATCTTGCCAAGAAAATACGGAACGGGATCGTCCGACGGCTCGTCCATGTAATGCACGCCCAACGTCGAAGCGACCACAAAGCCGCTCTTCCCGTAGAAATCGATATTGCCCTCCATGAAGATTCCCACGGCGTCCGTCCGTTCCGCCTGCGCCACTGCATAATCCAGCAACTGCTTGCCGAAGCCTTGCCTCTGTAGTTTCGGATGGATGCAGATCGGCCCCAACGACAGGATCGGCAGTTCTTCCCCCGCCTGCGTCTTCAACGAATTTTTCACGAACATCACCTGTCCGATGATTTCGCCGTCTTTTTCCATGACAAAATCCAGATTCGAACAGAACTCTGGACGGCTGCGGAACTGATGCAGGACAAAATGCTCCAACGCTCCAGGACGATACACATTCCAGAACGCCTCGCGAACCAAATTCTCCGTAACACGATAATCCTGAACCGTTTCAGGACGGATTTTGACGGACATCGTCATCGTTTCATCTCCTTTTTTCAGTTTTTCAAAAAATGAACAGTCATTAATATAATGAACAATTGTTCACATTTCAAGAAAAACGGACAAAAAGCCTCGCCATTGAAATCAAAGCGAGGCTCTGTATTTGCTTTAGGCTGTTAGCTCCACAAAGCGTCTGTATTTGCTTTAAGCTTTCAGCTTTAAGCTTTTAGCTCCGCGCAGCGGTAATGTCTGCCACAAGAATGCCGCATGGCGGCACATGGACAGGCTTGCCAAACGGTTCGTCGCACAACAGCCATCCATCGCGCGAGCAGAGTTCGCCACGCGGGAATTCCGTGCGAATCGTGATGGACACATCGTCGCGGCCGACCTGGTAGGTCGGCGTCGCATAGCGCGGGATGCGTGAATAGACGCCGATGCGTTCGTCGCCGTTTTCATCCCATTGTCTGAACAGCCCCAGATACTTAGCCGCATCGTTTCCGCCGGAGAACGACACACGCGGGGCCTTTTCCGAATGATCCAACGGAAGCGGCCCCAACGCCGTCCGGATCGCGTCGCCGCAACGTTTCCAGAAGCTGTCCGGAACCTCCACGTGAAGCGGTCGGTCGCCATACGAATTCCAGCTGGGGCGGTAGGAGACGAACGGTTCGGCCGAATAGGCGCTGTCGTCATTTGAAATTTCCGCTGGCAGCCCGCTGTTCAAAATGGCGCAGGACAATGTATAGCCCGCAATCAACGGCAACCGGAAGACATGCGCATCGGCCGGAATGCCGCAATTGTCCAAATCGCCCATGATGACAGTCAACTGCTTCTTTTCGAGAATCTTCCGCTGGACATCGGCGGACAGTAGATGGAAGTTCGGCACGATCAGCGGACGGTCGATGGAAGGCAGATTGTCCGGTGTCGCGATCGACGAAATATCGATCCCCGCAAGTTCCTCCAATTTGGCGATTTGGAAATACGACTCCTCCACGCCCGTCTGGCGGAATTGATTCCGCATCGCCTCGTACATGGACGGATCATGGATCCACACAAGTTCTCCCGAACTTGCAACTTTGAACGCCCATGCGTTTTTCAGCAATTCGTCCAATTCCTGCCAGTCTTGACGGCGCAAATAATCGCCCAGACAGACACAGAAGCCCTTCGCCGTCCGCTCAAGCCTGCCATTGCGGTAGATGCAACGGGAGGCCAGATAATGGACGTCCCGTTCGAACATGCCATGCATGTGGATCATCGAATCATAGCTTTCGACCGCGTCTTTGATCGACGGCATCATGCAGATTTTCACGCCGGGCATGGACGCCGTCATCTCCTGCATCATCGCGCTCAGCTCCGTCAGATAATCGCGCTGCCCTTTCAGCAACGTGAAGCCCGTGATGGTCGTCTCCGCAATCATGATATCGACTCCCATGCGGGCGATTTCACGATAATCGAAGCCGGAGAAATACCATCCCGCGAAAACGCCCTTCGTGTCAGGCGAATTGATGACGGTTATCCGCCCGCGTTCATGCATGGCGGTGTTGATTTTCCGCCACGCGTCAAGAGAGCGTTTCGTGACAAAATCGATCCATTCATCCCGTAAGTTGTTCCAAATCCATTCCATCCGTTGCGGCGCGTAGTCGTTTGGCGCCGCCAGATCATGGTCGAACTCAGGCGGGAATTTATCCTTTCCGACGGCGTCGCGGAACTGCCGTGCGAACGCGTCGCCGAAATCATGGCACATGATGCCGTGGAAAAACGGCCCAAGCCCGTCCGGACCATGCCAACCGTCGAAACCATAGTAATCCACGACATCGCAAAGTTTTTTCACATAATAATCTTCCGCCAGCGTCCCGTCCGCAAAACGGCTGAGCATGCAGAATGAACCGTACGTCACGCATTCCGGATGGTCCGACACGAACTCACGATGGAACTTGTCTCGAAGATTATAGGGGAATTGGGAGAACACGACCTTCACGCCGCGTTCGCGGATGATCCCGATGAGTTTCTTCAGCTGGAAGTTCGTCCATTTCTGGCGGTTGCGAACGCCGTTGCCATGATGCCCCAACCGTGAGCAGACGTCTTCAGGGAACACATGTTCCGTTGTCCAATTCTCATGTTGCAGAACGAAATCCATGCTTGTCAGCAACAAGCTGATGCCTTCCGGCAGGAATCCCATCGCGTCGAAATACGCGGCGACGCCGCAATCCTCCGCCTCGTTGTCGAACGCCAGCGGCTCCGTCCAAATCCAAATATCCGGTCTATTCTGCATTTTTTTCCTCCATTTTTGGCGCAACTTCTTTCACATCGGGAACAACTTCCTCCTCTTTCGGTGCAGGTGGTTCTTCTTTCGGTAGCGAAGCCTCCACGATCAGGCGTAGAATGTGGCGGTACTGACCGCCAGTCGTCTTCTTCTTCGCATTGCCGGCGGATTTATGCGCGACGACCATGTTCAGGGCCGGAAAGACCGTAATGAACTGCCCGTACATCCCCTGCGCCGAATACGCGCCTTTGAATTGTTCAGGATACTGCTTGTCGCGAAGCAGCCACCACAGAATGCCGTAGCCGCAATGAAACTCTCTGTTCAGCGGCGAAACGACCGATGTGCTGCGCACCACCCATTCCTCTGGAACAAGCTGCTCGCCGTTCCAACGTCCTTTCTGGAGCATCAGCTGGCCAATCCGCGCCATGTCCCGTGTGGAGAAATGCATATAGTAGGCAAGATGCTTCGACATCTCCGCATTGCCGCTAAGTTTGTGCCTTGCACGGTCGAAGTCCTCCATGCCCAGCGGCTTCGCCAGATCTTGTTCCAACGCATCGTAGATGTCCAGACCAGTCTTGAGCGTGAAAACCGTTCCCGCGACATTGAAGTCCCAGTTGTTGTAAACAAAACGCGTGCCGTGCCTTGTCACGCCGCGTTCGTATTTCTTGTCTTCCGGGATGCCGCCTGGATTCGACGCGGGATGATAGACGCCCGAACGCGCCGTGATTAAATCATAGACGGTCGCCTCCTTCTCCTGCGGAAGCAGACCCTGCACATCGTCGATACCCAACTGCCCAATTGTTTCATCCAGTTTGATGGTGCCGTTGACGACGTATTTTCCATAAAGCATGGAAAGGACGCTCTTCCGGCATGACGCGGTATAGGAGACTTGCTTGATATCGCCGTATGTGTAGATGATTTTGCCGTTCACCACCACAACCAGCCCCGTCGTTCCCGTGTTTTCCGTCGCGTATTCAGCGACTTTTTCCAGCTTATCCTTCTGGAATCCAACGCTCTCCGGCTCCGCTACCGGCCATGGATCGGCTAATGCCACGACTGAGAAAAGAAGAAGGCAGATCATGGAAATCCAACGGATGGCCAAATGTGAAAAAAGACTTTTTTTACAAATATTCATTCAACATCCCTTCAATCAATGTGAAAGTTTTGATGTGTTTTTAGGTAATATAATCATAGCAATCAAGTTGGCGAATCACTTCGGGTCTTTCTTTGGATAATGTTTCACCTTGTGTTCAGCAACATGCCATGAAGAATGCATTCATTGAAAACCTTGTTGACTATTCCCATTTTCCCATCCCCATCATTGCTATAGGAATTAGGACGGCTTGTACAGGGGACGTGACAATATCCAAGACAACTGATGGAGGAATGAAAACCACTTTCCACATGTATCTGCTTAAGTTTGGTTTGCCAATTAATTTCTTCATTCCAATGAGATCTTCCTTCGGCAAATATGCATAACAGATATTATCTTCCAGTTTATAGGGAATTACCAATGTATTATGCTTATATTCATTAAGAGATAGACAGACAAATGGATGCGACAAGTAATGAAAATCATCCGGTCGAATTCTAATGGTGGAATAGTTGTCATTTGAGCCTGCCCGTGGTGTCATTGGATAAATATGGAATGCAGGTAATACCAATCTGTCGTAATCCACTACACCTTGAGTTTTGCCTATAGTCTTATGTTCATATTTTGTCTCAAAGCCATGCAGTCTTACACGTTCGCTGGTCTTATCATAAAGCATGACGAGAAACTCTTTTTGGATACTGTTCGGTTCAGTTTTTGTCAGAGGATAGACATGAGTTGACTCCTCAATTTTGCTTCCTTTCCAGAGTCTGAATGGATCACGGCAGTAATCCGTCCGTTTTTTCAGATAGACAGACAAACTTTTCCTGTCTTCAGACAGTTTGCCCTGCCGTTCGATAATCCGTATGTCATCACTGCATTTATCACAGAACAAAATGGCACTATGGGTAAAACAGCCATTGCACGCCATGAGCAAGACAAACATCACCAAAAAACAGAAAGCTTTTCTGGCGTTCCTGTAAAATAATTGTATTTCATGGACTTGCATCAATGGCTCCTATTGACCGCATGGCATGCACAAGACTTGAAACTGAACATGTCTCACCTTTTAATGACATTACTATACCGCCATCCGCCAATCATACAACTTCTTCAGTACATAACTACGGAAAGTGGCTCAAAGCCAAATTGAAACATGGAATCAATCAATTGTTTAGTACCGATAACCAACTGAAACTGTCACATGGAATTGATTCAAAGCCAACAGACAGTGAAAAGAAATTCAACTAGTTAGTGCCACTACCCAGTTGAAGCCATTTGCACAAGGCCGCATGTTTCGCTTGAATGATTTCCTTTATGTGCGAGATATTACTGAATTAATTTAAGATATTTTCGAACAATATGGCTGCAGACTTTCTTGATTGTTTTCTCTATTGAAAATATACAGACACCAAAATTCAATCTAAATTAAACATTATTCGATAATCTTGTTATTTAACATTGAAATTTCTCATAGTGGCTGTATATTAAAGTCAGAATAAATGATCCAAGTAAACAAAGGCCATTGTTCGAGAGATGCCAGCATGAAAAAGAATGAAATCCACCCCGTTGACAACAAACTGCTTTCAGATGTCAGGCAAATCATCGACACGGCAAGGGCCAACGCGATTCGAAGCGTTGATTTCAGCCGTGTGACGATGTACTGGAATCTTGGACGAAGGATTTTCGAGGAAGAACAACAAGGCAAGGACCGGGCGGATTATGGGGCGAGAATCATCAGAGGTCTGGCAGAACGTCTCGAGCCCGAATATGGAAGCGGTTTTTCGTATCGCCAATTGGCTTTCAGCCGTCAATTCTACAGAACATATCCAATTGTGAACGCACTGCGTTCACAATTAAACTGGACCCAGTACAGGTTACTTATACAAATAGATGATGAATTAAAACGAGAATATTACGAATTGGAATCCATCAACCATTGCTGGACAGCTCGTGAAACAGAACGGCAAATCCATTCACAGCTCTGGGAGCGGCTTTGCCTGAGCAATGACAAAGAAGCCGTATTGGCCCTTGCCAGAAAGGAACGGATTCCGGAAACGCCGCAGGAAATCATCAAGGATCCCATGCGACTGGAGTTCCTCGGCCTTGAAAAGCAACCACATTACTATGAAAACGATCTCGAACAAGCCATCATAGATCATCTACAGGATTTCATCATGGAACTGGGCAATGGCTTCTGCTTCGTTGCAAGGCAGAAAAGAATCCTCCTGGAAGATGACGAATTTTTCATAGACCTTGTGCTCTTCAACCGACTGCTCAAATGTTTCGTTATTATAGAACTTAAGACCGGCAAACTCACGCATCAGGACATCGGGCAGTTGCAGATGTATGTAAACTACTATGACCGTTACGAAAAGACATCGGAAGAGAACAAGACTATCGGCATTCTGCTTTGTTCACAGAAAAACGATTCAATGGTGAGAGTATCGCTCCCGGAAGACAACAAGACGATTCTCGCCGCCGAATACAAACTTCATCTGCCTAGCGAGGAGCAGTTGCTTGCTGAAATCCGGAAAGCCGAACTGGAATATGAAAATGCCAGAGAAAATTCAGAGAAAAACAATGCATGACCCAAAGCCAGTAAACAGGACAATAAAGGACAGAAGATGACAACGTCATTTCACATGTCAGGCAACGAAAAGCTCCTTGACCATCAGAACAAAGTGGCATTAAAACGAATGCAAACCTTCCAGATCCAAACCGTTCTGTTTCTTGTCCTTACCACTTCCGCCCTGCTCTGTTCCGCACCATTCGGCTATCTGCCGCAAGTGCAGGAATGTTCTCAAACACAAATCACGATTCCATTGACAAAAGGTAAATTCAAACTGCGTGTTTCCGAACATCCAGAGAAAAGTTCGCCGTTCATCCAAGCTCTGATCCATGATAAAATCACCGCCAATATTTATACTGAAGACAACTCTGCACCCATTATTGATGTCCTGCTCGCAAAGGCCGGCGATCCGTTGTTCCGCGATTATCTGATTCCATCATCAGTCGTGGAAAAGCCTGAAAGCTATGCCATCCGTTGTTTCCATGATCATGAAAAGAACGCCTACACCATCTGCCTCGCCGGCCATGACAACCGCGGCGTTTTCTATGCAGGCGCGACATTCCTCCAGATGATTTCCAATGGCAAAATCATCATATCGGATATCACGGATTATCCACACTGGCCGCATCGCTATCTTTCCGATTATTTCATCCCAACCACCGACCAGCTTATCCGCTATGCGGCCGAACTCAAATACAACGGATTCGGCATGCAGTACCGTTCCGGCTGGCAGAATTTCGGTCCGGACAACAAACCACCGTTTTCAAAAGACGCCGACTGGAAATCACAACTTGCACGTCTGAAAAAATTTAGGGAGGACACTGGCGATCTTCTGGACTTCATGTTTGTTTACAACATTTACGCAGGCGCGCAATCCCGTTCATTTGATTGTGCGAATCCAGAGCATGTCGCGCAACTGGAATCGCAATGCCGTTTCGCTTTGCAATCAGGCTTCACGCACATCATGATCGGCGTTGACGACTTTGTTCCGAAACATGAAGGACAATATGATTTTATCAGCAACAACGAAAAACAGCAGTTCGGCGACGTCGGCACGGCACACGGCATGTTGATGAAAACGTTGTCTAAACGCCTTCGCAAAGACTTTCCGCACGCCGTTTTCGCCTTTTGTCCAGGCCCTTATTCGATTGACCAGCATGACGCCGTCCATGAACCCGCGCGAACCTATCTGAAACATCTTGGAGAACAGCTTTCTGAAGATGTTTATGTCGTCTGGACCGGCCGCCAAGTCATCAGCCCCCATATCACCAAGGCAGATTTTGATGAATACTCCGCCCTGCTCGCCCCGCATCGTAAAATCTACACATGGCACAATCCGAACAACGGCCCTTACCAGCCAGGCCCGCTGGATTTCTATCCGAATTTCCAACAGGAAACCAACGGCATTATGTTCACCAATTCACATGACTTCGGCGTCCTCATCAATCGCCCCGTTGGAGCGGTCTATATGGACTATCTGTGGAACCAACGTGATTTCAATGAAAAAGACGCTTTTCGCCGTGCTGTCCGCCACACATTGCTTCCAGACGAACATGCCGCGGATACATATATTTCCATGCTCGTCAAATACAGCCAGTCGCGCACGACTTCCGATCGCGCCCAAAAGGCGGAACTGCTTCGTGCCGTCATCAATGATCTGCATACTTTGCAACCATTCAAACTGCCACGCTATGATTATTTTGAAAAGCAATATACGCATGAACTGGAGATGGCCACGGTTGCTCTGCCCGTTTTGGAAGCACTTCATACTCAACTGGAAGTGACCATTGACGGCAGGCTCAACGAAGAGGCGTGGGACCATGCGGCCGTTTTTCCTTTGATAACATCAGATGGCCATCCGCAAGGCGATTGCAAAATCCTCTGGAATGAAGAGACGCAGACCATCTATCTCGCAGCCATCCTGCCACAACCGAAAATCACTGGTGAAAAACTCCCGCGCGATGATGCCATGCGCAGCCATGACGGCATCCGTTTCTTCTTCGCAACACCTTTGAAACACCCGCGATACGCGGAAATCGCCATCGATCTTGACGGCAATCTGCGCGATTCCATCCAATATGTTCCGACATGGGATCCGAAGCTGTCATACGCCGTCGGCAACGACGGCACGAACGGCATCATTGAGCTACAACTGCCCATTGCCGTCATGAAAAACACTGCCATTTTGTGGGATTCCTATCGTCTGCAATCCGGAAACGAATGGCGTTTCCAAGCCATCCGCCCTGCCGACGCCACCCGCAATACAAAATCCCATGAAGACGCCATCTGGGCGCCAGTCGGATCATCCTCCCCGCGCGAAATCGCCTTGTTTGGAATTTTGAGATTCAAATAAGCACCAATACAAAATATAAAAGCATATGTAAATAACTATCTGGCATAGATAGTATTCCCTTCCAGAATCGTCTCCTGCACATCAAATTCAGGGGAAATAATGGCGATATCCGCAAACAATCCGACCTTCAACGAGCCGCGAACATGGCCCTCATGGCAGCTTTTCGCGGGATTCGTCGCGGCCATCTTCGCCGCTTCCACGGGCGTGAAGCCGAAGCGTGTGATCAGATTGCGGAAGACCTTGTCCATCGTCAGGCAAGAGCCGACGATGCTCTCCGGATTGTCCGCAAGCCGTGCCACGTCCGTCATGACCATCATCCGTCCATCCGCCATGGGGAACGTGCTGCCGGGCGGAAGCCCCGCTCCCGCCAGAGAATCCGTGATGGCAATGAGATGCACCGCTCCGGCGGCGCGATGCGCAAGCGTGACAAGCTCCTGCGGGACATGGATGCCGTCGCAGATGATCTCCTTCTGGAGGCGGTCGTCGATGAGAACACAATCCGCCAGACAGGGCTTGGAGACGCCATGCTCCACAAGGCGACCGTCAAACGTGTCGAACAAATGGCAAACCTGCGTGGCACCGGCGGCGACGGCCATGTCCTTTTGCTCCTTCGAACAGCCGGTATGCCCCATGGAAACGGTGACGCCCGCACGAGACATGAGATTGATAACTGACTCCGCCCCATCGACTTCTGGCGAGACAGTCATGAGTTTCAACGTGCCGTCTGCCGCCTCCAGCAGCCGTCGCGCCTCCGCCATATCCGCGCCGCGGACGAGTCGTTTGTCCATTCCGCCTCGATGGGTGTAATCGATGAACGGCCCTTCCAAATGGCTTCCGATGATTTTCGTGATGTTTGGATCAGGCGATTTCGCCAGTTCAGCGACTTCTTTCACAAACGCCAGAAGTCTTTCCGGTGATTCCGCCGCCAGCGTCGGGCAGACTCCCGTCAATCCTGTCGGCGGCGCGAACGTGGCCATGCCTTTCGCGCCTTCTCCAGAAACGGCTGTGTACGGACCGATTCCATGCGTATGAACATCGATGAAACCAGGCGTGATCCAATTGGCGTCCGGACGCGTCTCGCCTTGCTTTTCAATGTGCGCAATCCGTTTGTCCGCAACACTCAACGCTCCGAAGAACATCTGCTCCTCAGTGATGATATTTCCTTTTAAAAGTCGTTCCTGCATGGTTGCTTGATGATCGTTATCTGAAAACAAAAAAGACTGTACTACTATATCGCCTCTTCATGTTTTTGGAAATCGAAGCCTCAACAAATAACGGCCTGACAGCATCCGTTTAGGCCATTGAATGACATATGTGAAATCATAGCGAAGAATAACGCATCATGAACGTTTTGAAGAACATACCTTATCGCCCAAGTTCCGACGACTCAGGACTTTGTGATTTATTCATTCCGGAACAGAATCAGCACCGTGATGTTGTCGCCATGACCATTCATGGCGGCGGCTGGTGCAGCATGGCAAAAGAAAATCTTGAAGGCATCAGCCAGTGGTTATGCCATGACATGGGGCTGACGACTGGCAACATCAACTATCGTCTTAGCAGCGCAGCTCCATGGCCCGCTTGCGGCGACGACTGCTTGACAGCCGCGCGATTTCTGCTAAACGACGACAAGATGATTTCAGGCGAACCAGCCCGACGGAAAATCATCATCGTCGGTGCGTCGTCCGGCGGTCATCTGGCGTTGATGACAGGGCTTCGCCTTCCTGCGGAAAAGGTCGTGGCGGTCGTTTCAATCTCCGGAATCGGAGACATGAAAACCGATCAGGCATTATCTCCCGGACGATATAAAATCCTCTTCTCGCATGAACCATCTGATGCGGAAATTCGTGACGCGTCTCCTGCAACTTATCTGAAACCGGACAGTCCGCCCATTCTCTGCACACATACGCCAAAAGACAACGTCGTACCGATTCAGTCGGCGCAAGTATTTCTGGATGCTGTACATAGAAACGGCACCATCGGTGAATCCTATTATTATGAAAAAGAGGAAACAGGATATTCCCACCGCATCTGGATCCCCGGTTCGTCACCGCACCGATTATATCCAGAAATCGAAGCCGCAATTGCATCCTTCATCAAAAAATGCTGAATGCTTAATGCTGAATGCTGAATGCAAAATTATAATAAGAGATTAAGCATTAAGCATTAAGCATTAAGCATTAAGCATTTAGCATTTAGTGGTTCTCTCACATAGATGCGAGTTTGCGCAATGACGTCAACGTCTGCGTAATTGCGACATCTCCCGCTTCAGGAGTGGTGACATACGCCCTAACCCGTTCGCGCCACGTGATTTCATAGCCACCGGCCGCGATCGCCGAACGATCGGGCAGATAGCCGTTGCCACCGTTGGAGCAGCTGCACAACAGGTTGTACGCAAACGGACCGTATTTGCGCAATCGCAGTGAAAAGATCGAGAACATCTCGAACGGGAACGGCGCCAAGGCCACAGGCCCGAACGCAATCAACGTCTGGACAAAAACCAGCTCCGGCTGCGGCGGCAAATGCCAATGTTCGAGCACTCGCTTGGCGACTTGATAGTCGACTTCCGGAATGGCGGTTCCGCCGGAAGACTCATATTTATTCACACGTTCCTGCACC
>CACYQT010000028.1 GCA_902776645.1 uncultured bacterium
AAGGGCCCCGTTCGACTTGCATGCCTAATCCATGCCGCCAGCGTTCATTCTGAGCCAGGATCAAACTCTCCATCTCTGAAAAGTCCAATGCGGCGGCGCGTCCGCGCCGCCTCCTGTCGATTCAATAAAAATAATTAAAAGGATTTTTCTCGGGGAGGAGCCCCCGCGATCACTCGCGGGGGAACCATTCCATCTTAAAAAAAATCATGTTCGCTCATATTGCGCTGCTCGGTTTCCAAAGAGCCGGCGGACTGGCCGCCGATTTTCGTCACGCCAATTACTTTACACCGCCTTTCCGCTTTTGCAAGCGATCATGGCGATTTTTTTCACCGTTTTGTGGGAATCCCACGCATTCCGGCGAAAATGGTCACGTTCAGAATTGCTCGATTTTCTTTCTTTTTATGAAAAGAAATCCATGAACCCTTCTGAACGGCGTCTTGCAGATGCTTTCACACCTGAAGAGGCGCGACAGATGATTAAGATACCACGGATTTCGGCCATTGCAAGTCATCATATTGATTTTTTTTGACTTTTGGCGATTTTTTCCTGTTTTCCCCCAAAAAAGCCTTCCGGCCTCCCCTCCGCAATCAAGTACACTTCCATATATTCCTTTAATATATGCCGACGACTTGACCTTTACATCTCATTCCATCATATGGGCAGTTTCTGGATTTTGACTTGAATGATCGGCTATCAATCGCATGAACGGTCTCCAAATCCAAAACCGTCACGCCGCCAGTGCTGCCAACCGCCAAATTCCCAAGCGATTGACCGATTTTTGAACAAAACGAATCAAGCAGTCTGGCAGGTCCAGTCGTGAACAGAGCGACCAATCGATTTAAATCCAATAATCCTGCATGATAAAGATGCGTCAGGCATAAGGGAACCGCCGATTCGAGTCCGACGATGCCAAAAGGCGCTTTCTCCCATCCTTGCGACTTCTCCTCCTCCGTATGCGGCGCATGGTCAGTGGCGATCATGTCGATTGTTCCGTCCTTCAATGCCTCTATCAATGCCTGACGGTCGCATTCCTCCCGCAATGGCGGGGCCATTTTCGCGTTCGTTCCGAATTTCAGACATGCCTCATCCGTCAGGAAAAGATGGTGGGGCGTCGCTTCCGCCGTCACCTTCACGCCATCATGCTTCGCCCGACGGATCATTTCTATTGAACCAGCACTGCTCAAATGCTGCAGATGGATATGGCAACCAGTTTCCTTTGCCAGAATCAAATCACGTGCCACAATCACCTCTTCAGCCGAACGCGGCTGTCCGGGCAATCCGAGTTTCTTCGCGACCTCTCCATCATGAAGCACACCTGGCTTTGACAGCGAAACATCTTCGCAATGATCCACGACGGGCACCCCTGCTTCGGCGGCCGCCTGCATGATGGAACGCATCAGGCCATGGCGTTGCGGCGTGCTTCCGTCGTCGCTCACGACAGGGCATCCTGCCTGGACGAGTTCCCTTATATTGGTCGCGATCTCCCCTTGTCGTCCCATTGTGATCGCACCGGCCGGCAATACGCGCACGTTCGCCTTTTTTGCGACAAGCTCCATGAATTCCATGACACGTTCCGCCGTATCCATCGCCGGAACGGTATTCGGCATCGCCACCACCGTGGTGAAGCCGCCGGCGGCGGCCGCCGCCGTTCCCGTGGCGATATCCTCCTTATGCGTCTGCCCCGGCTCCCGCAGATGCACATGGACGTCTATGAACCCTGGCGCGATCACTTTTCCGGACATATCCTCACGTTTCGCATCGGGGATCGTCTCCGGGGGGACGATCCGTCCGTTGCAGATACCGATATCCCGAATCTCATCCACGCCTACGGAAGGATCAACCACCCTGCCGCCGGTCAAAATCACCATTTGCTCCATGTTCAATCTCCTATCCGAGCATCTCACGCATTTTTGCGAACATATCTTGCACAACCTCCGCCGACGCGGGCCTGATGACTTTCGCCGGCGTCGTGAACTCAATCAAATCTTCCGGTATCTCGTCAAGGAACTTCGACGGACGTTTGGCGACGACCTGCGCCGCCACCCTGCGCCGTTCCGCATACGATAGCAGAAGTCGTTCCCTTGCACGCGTTAGCGCCACATAGCACAACCTTCGTTCCTCCTCCAGATTCCCTTCGTCCAACGCCGTCTGATGCGGGAAAAGCCCCTGTTCCAAACCAACGACAAACACCGTCTGGAATTCGAGTCCTTTTGACGCATGGACCGTCATCAGCGTCACGGCCTCGCCTGTTTCCTTTTTATTGTCTTGTCGCCGATCATTTGCATCCTGCAAGTCGAATTGCTCCAGAAAATCACCGAGCGTCGCATTCCGCCCATGGGATTCATCGAATTCCGCAAGCGTGGAAAGGAACTCCATGACATTGTCGCGTCGCTTCATGGCATCCGTCCGCGGCTTGTACATCCGCACAAGGCCGTCCAGATATCCGACGCCTTCCAGCAGGGCTTTTGTCTTGTCGCACAAATCCCCCGGCGTCTGGAACGCGTCATACGCCTTTTTCATCTGGGCATGGAACACATTCAGATCCGCCGCCGTCTCCGACGGAATTTTTTCCAGAAAATCCGTTCTCGCGATGAGTTCCATCAACGGGACATGGATCAGCGTCTGCATTCCACGCATGGCGTCCATCGAGGCGTCGCCGACGCCTCGCGGGGGGACATTCACGATTTGCTTGAAGGCGAGGTCATCCCGCGGATTGGCAACCACGCGAAGGAAACTCACGGCGTCCAACACCTCCTTCCGTTGGAAAAACGAATTCGCGCCGACAAGAACATACGGGACACGGCGTGTCCGAAACACTTCTTCCAGAATACGGGATTGATGCCCTGCGCGGAACAGCACGGCGAAATTGCCCCATTTGTTGTCGCGGACGTTGTCCAGCATGTAGTCCGCCGCAAACATGGCCTCCGCACGTTCATCTTCACAACGGACGGCGTATATTTTCTCCCCTTCCCCCTGCTCAGACCACAGCGTCTTCGATTTACGGTTCTCATTCTTCGCGATCAAGGCGTTCGCCGCTTTCAAAATCGTATTGGTCGAACGGTAGTTCTGCTCCAAACGAATGGTCTTGGCGCCAGGAAAGAAACGCTCGAATTCAAGAATGTTTCCAAGATTCGCCCCGCGCCAGCCGTAAATCGACTGATCGTCGTCACCGACGACGCAGATGTTCGCGGCCTTGCCGGCCAGTAAGGCCATCAGACGAAGCTGGACATAATTCGTATCCTGATATTCATCGACCATCAGATAGCGATAAGTATCTTGATAAGAGGCCAATATATCGGGGCACTCCTCCCAAAGGCGCACAACCAGGCAGAGCAGATCGTCAAAGTCAACCAAATCCATCTGCTTCAGCCGCACTTGGTAACGACGGTATACACGGGCCACGTCGGCGGCTCGTGGCCAATCCTTCCCCTCCATGGCATCCGGCCCTTCCAGATTCGCCTTGGCAAGGCTGATGCGCGACAACCACAGATATGGGTCGCAGTTCTCGCCGGTCAGCTTCAATTCCGTGGCGATTTCCCTGATGAGCCCTTTCTGGTATCCTTCCGTCGCGATGGAAAAACGCTTTCCGTAGCCTAGGCGATGGATATACCGTTTCAGCACATTCAGGCAGAAGGCATGGAACGTGGAAACCGTCACCTCCTCCGCTTGCCGGCTTGTCAGCAACTCCCCTACGCGCTCCTTCATTTCTTTCGCCGCCTTGTTCGTGAACGTGACAGCGAGAATGTGGCGTGGTTCGATGCCATGTCGTATCATATTCGCGATACGATGGATAATGACACGTGTCTTGCCGGATCCCGCGCCGGCCAGAAGCAATACGGGGCCGTCCAGCGTGTCAACGGCCATTTGCTGCTGCTTGTTCAAAGCCATGATGATTCCCCCTTGTCCTTTTGATAACGACTTCTCATGATTCATGCCATAATCTGGCTCAATCTTCCGTGATGTCCATCAACTCCCTTCGGAGATGCTCCAACGCCTCGTCCATGTCCGCGTCTTCCGGCACGGCAAACGGCTTTCCGAAAACAAACCGGACTTTTGAAAAAGGCCATGGGATTTGCATCCGGTCCCAGCTCTTCAAATTCCAGCGATGCGTGGCGTTCAGGGAAACCGCCATGATCGGCACGCCGCTCTTTTGAGCGAGCCCGATGATTCCATGATGCGGCTGGTACATGGGGCCACGCGGTCCGTCAACGGTCAGGACAACCGTTTGGTTCTCTTGCCGCAGGACATTCAGCAGCTCCAGAAACGCCCTGACGCCGCCACGGCTGGAGGAGCCGCGCACAACCCCCACGTCAAAAAAACGGATGAACGTCGAAACGTATTCTCCATCCCGTGACGCGCTGATCAGCACGGAGCTGGTCCGCCGCAACGGCGCCGGCGAGAGCGGCGCAGCGAACAGCAATCGGTTATGCCAAATGGCGGCTATGCGCCCCGCTGTGCGTTTAGGATCCAGAAAACCATGCGGATCAACCACCTCCACTCGCAGCGTCCATGCCCACAGACGGACCAGGCAAGCCGCCAGAAATGCAATCCATTTCGGCATATGCCGTTTGTTTTTTAATGTGAAGAACCGTCGTCTGCCTGAAGACATTGTTTTTTTACCGTTTTTTTTCGTCTCTTTTGAAGAAAGTTTTAAATTACATATTAAAATATCCTAGCTTCCCGTTTAAACAAGCAAACACAACAAACCGCATTCAACCATGAGCAATTCGAGCTTCGACATCTTTGTCCCCGGGCGTGTCTGCCTCTTCGGCGAACATTCGGACTGGGCAGGCGCCTTCCGGCGATTCAATCCCCGCATTCTGCCAGGCCAGGTCATCATCACCGGCACCAATCAAGGCATATTCGCCAAAGTCAGACCTTTGCCAGATGTCTTCAAGCTGAAATCTACACTGCCGGACGGCACCGTCCAGGAGCAGACCATTCCCATGCGGCAGGCGGATCTTCTGGCAGTCGCACAGGAAGGCGGCTTCTTTAGCTATGCGGCCGGAGTCGCCTACCATCTGGCTTCGTTCCACAAGACAGGCGGTCTCGAAATCGACAACTACAAGACAACCATGCCGGTCAAGAAGGGGCTCAGTTCCTCAGCGGCCTTCTGCGTGCTAGTCGCCCGCGCCTTCAATCTGGCCTATGACTTGAAATTGAACATCCGTGGCGAGATGGAAGCCGCCTATCAGGGGGAGATTCTCACGCCGTCGCGTTGCGGACGAATGGACCAAGGCTGCGCCTACGGGCAAGGTGCCGTCATGATGACATTCGACGGCGACCAAATGGACGCCGCGCCATTGAACGTCGCCAAGCCATTGCACTTTCTCATCGCGGACCTGAAAGGGCAGAAAGACACTGTCCGCATTCTGGCGGATCTTACGAAGGCCTATCCTGAACCAACCAATGATCAAGACCGCAACGTGCATGAATATCTTGGCGAAATCAACCAGAAAATCGTCAAGAAAGCTGTGCAGCTGTTGAAAGCGGGCGATGCGGCGGAGCTTGGGAAACTCATGACGGAGGCCCAGTCGGAATTCGACAACCATCTGCAGCCCGCCTGTCCCACGGAATTGACGGCCCCAAAACTCCATGCCATTCTCAATGATCCGAAAGTCAAGGAGCTCACCTACGGGGGGAAGGGAATCGGCTCACAAGGAGACGGCTGCGTCCAATTTGTCGCAAAATCATTGGAAGCACGTGACAAACTTGCGCAATATCTGACCGACCACGTAAAGCTAGATTGCTTCCCGTTGGACATTCTGCCTTCCAAGACCGTCCGCAAGGCCATCATTCCAGCCGCCGGCCTGGGCACACGCATGTTCCCCGCCACAAAAGCCGTCAAGAAAGAGCTCTTCCCCGTTGTCACGCCGGATGGCCGTTGCAAGCCGATTTTGCAGACCATTGTCGAAGAGGCCGTCGACGCAGGTGTCGAGGAAGTCGCCATCATCGTCCGCCCAAGCGATGAAAAAGCCATCGCGGACTTTTTCTCTCCTGTCGATCCTGCTTATTACGAAAGGCTTCCTGAATGGGCCAAGCAGGAATGCCGTCATCTTGAAGAACTCGGCAGGAAAATCACGTTCATCCGCCAGACGGAGCAACTTGGCTTCGGACATGCCGTCTATTGCGCGCGTAAATGGACACAGGACGAGCCCGCCCTGCTCCTACTAGGCGACCATTTGTACAGTTCCAACAGTGAAAAATCGTGCGCCGCGCAGCTTATCGAGGCTTTCAACCAATGCGGCGGCCACGCCATCGTCTCCCTCTACCCTGCTCCCGGCAACATGGTCCACCACTACGGAACCGCCACAGGCAACTGGGCGAATCCAGAACATACCATCATCAAACTGACGGAATTCGCGGAAAAACCCACGCTTGAATACGCCCGCGAACATCTCGCGCTCGACAACTTCCCGCAGGACCAGTTCCTCTGCGTCTATGGCCAATATGTCCTTACGCCTGAATTATTTGAAATACTTGGTCGTCAAATCGCAAACAACATCCGCCAGAAAGGCGAATTCCAATTGACGACGGCGTTGGACGAACTGCGTGCCACCAGCGGGATGTTCGGCTATCTTGTCGATGGCGAACACCTTGACACAGGCCAGCCGACGGAGTATCTTAATTCCATGGAAATCTATAGCGCAAAACAAATTCCACACAAGTGAAATGACTGATACATCCCCCCTGAACAACACAATTGTCAGTGCCTGTGACAATGGATACGCCATTGGAGTATGGCTTCTTATCGCATCCATCCGTAAAAGCGGCATGCGGCATCCCATTCTCATCGGCGCATATAACTGGACGGATGAATGGAAAAGCGACATTCTGAAGTTCCCTGACGTGACGATTGCGGATCTCCCCGTCACTGACAAGCGTTCTGTAACCTGCAGCAAGCCGGAAATCATGCTTCAGGCCCAGACAGATGTTGTGACGTGGATTGATTGCGACGGCATTGTTTCCGGAGACATGACAGACGCGCTGCAATGTCCGGATGGTATGATCAACATCCGCCCTAAAACAGTTTCAGAAATACAGGAACTGTACAGGAAATCAAGACTTCCGAGTGAAAATCCAGACATGATTTCGTCAAAAGTCCTGAACATATGGCAAAAGGACGTTGGGGGGCTGGAATCTCCAAGATACAACCATGGTTTCGGAGCATGCCTGATCGGCCTGTCCCTCCCCCGCAACCGTGGCTTTCTGGAAAAATGGCGTGAACAAATGCTAAAAGTTCTACCTGAAGATGTTTCACTTGTGCATGACGGAAGCGTCGCCTATTTCCAAACGGATGAATCCGTCCTCAACTCGCTCATGCTTTTCCAGCCGGACGCGCCTGAATTGAAACCGCACTATACGGCGGACCTGTTGGACAGACCACATTATATCCATTTTGGATACAATCCAAAGCCATGGATCATGTGGAACAGTTATTCATTGAAACATTTCGACAAAGTGGCGGATATTGCCGAATGGGCTGTAAAACAGGGCTATGCTCCACATTGTCCCCTGCCCTACACGTTCAAACGCTCCAACAAAAGGCTTTGCTCCCTTCTGGCCCCGTTCAGCAAACCAATCGCAAAATTCCGCAAATACAAACGCAAGTGGTTCAAATAAATGCGATATTGCGGATATCGTCTTCCCCGCATGCGATCATGACCAGGCGGTCGAAGCCAATCGCCACGCCGGCCGCTCCGGGAATGCCTTCCCGTATCGCCGCCATGAACGGTTCGTCGATCGGATAGACCTCACGATGTTCATTCGCACGCAGTTGCGCCGTCGCCTTGAAACGGCGCAACTGTTCTTCCGGATCCACCAGTTCTGTGCAGGCGTTGCCCAATTCCAAGCCGGCCACGTAGACCTCCCAACGCTCCACACGGTTCGGACGCCCTTCGATGGCCTGGCTCAACCCACTGCAGGCCAACGGATATTCCGTCAGGAAAGTCGGTCGTCCATTGCCGAGATGCGGCTCGACCTTATCGCAGAGGATTTCCTCAAACTGGCTCTTTTCAATCGCTTCGTCCAAATCTACGCCAGCGAATTTCCGGAAAGCATCTTCGACGGTGATTTCCTCCCATTCTGCGCCAAAATCTATATTCTGATTACGAAAACGGCATGTCAAACTACCAGTCGCGACTTCCATGCAGTGACGCACAAGATGGACGGCATCCTCTTGCACGACACGCCAGTCCGCTCTCAGCCGATACCATTCAAGCATTTGGAATTCAGGCAGATGGCGACTTCCATACTCTCCCATGCGAAAACACGGGCCAAGCTGGTAAATCCGTTCATAACCAGCCGCCAAAAGGCGTTTCATGTGCAGTTCGGGAGATGTTCTCAACCATTGCGTTCCAGATGGTTCCGCATCAATGTAATCCTCGAGCGCAGGAGCGGGAAGCCTCACGGCGGTCTGCGTCTCCATGAAACCATGGCTGTCAAAATAGTCGCGCACGCCACGCAACAACTTCGCGCGGATTTCCAAATTGCGACGCATCTCCCGCAAGCGTGCCGTATCCGCCGCTTCGCCCGCAGGTGTGGAAAGCGGCTTGGCCGGACGACGTGCTATATATATAATAGTATAGGGTGCGCGTTCCAATTCAGCGGCGTGCTCCTCCCATGTCGCGCTCCAATACGGCACACATCCTCTTAACGCCCCATTCTGCGTTTTTTTGCATTCAGGCTCCAGAATCCGCTCTAAAACCAGTCCCGTTTCACGAAGCCAATCCGTCATTACGCCAATCGGATACGCACGGCTGACGGCTTCGCCGTCATCCGCCAGCTCACGAGTCTCGGCAGTCGGCCTGAAATAATCCTTCAGCAACAGCCCGTCTTCATCCTCCAGATCAACCCATTCGCCGCCGGACAGCGGATGAACCGTACTGAGAATCAACATCCCGCCAGGCTTGACGCGTTCCGCCATGGCATGGACGGCATGCCGTTGGTCAGCCGCGAATGCGATGGCATGGCAGGAATGAACCACATCATACAACTCCCCTTCCGGCAGAGGCATTTTCTCCATGTCCGCCCGCAAAAACGAAACATCCACGTCGCAATGCCGCGCCAACTGGCGGGCAAAACGCAGTTGTTTTGCAGAAACATCGACAGCCGTGCAGCTTGCGCCATGCTTCGCAAGATAGATGGAATTCTGGGCGCCGCCACAACCGACCTCCAGGCAATCTAGCCCCTCCAGCGTTTCCGGCAGCAACTTCAGCGTCGAATCGCCTGCAATCAGCGGCCCATAATGGAAATCATCCGTTGAAATCACCGTCTCCGCCTGATACGCAGCGGCGATTTCCTCCCAATACTGCTCGTTTTTCATGGAAACGACGTCCGGCCTTAAGCTTCCAAAACCCGCAACGCCGTCTTGACGTTGCCCAACGGCGCGGAGACTTGTACCCCCGCCACCCGTGGACGGATTTCCGCCAACGTCTGACGTGCGATCTCAATGCCGATTTCCAGCTGCCCCTCCTTGGTATCAGAGGCCTGCATCCGTTCAATGATCCAATCGGGCACCACCACGCCGGGCACTTCATTCTTCATGAAAAGAGCGTTTCGCAGGGAGGCCATCGGCCAAATTCCCGCAATGACAGGAAGATGCGTATCCGCAATCGCATCCAGGAAACGCTCCAGCGAATGGACGTCGAACACAGGCTGCGTCGTCACATAATTGGCCCCCGCCTCCGCCTTTTCATGGAGACGGCGGATTTCACGGTCGAAATCAATGGCGTTCGGATCCGCACCGACGCCGCAGACGGCGGCCGTCGGCGGATCGATTTTCTGTCCGCCCAAATCGATGCCCTGATTCAAATGCTTCTGCAGTTTGACTAGGCCAATAGAATCCGTGTCGAACACGCCAGACGCGAAACTGTAGTTTCCAAGCTTCGGCGGATCGCCCGTGATGAAAAGCAGATTGTTAAGTCCAACCGCCGCGCAGCCAAGCAATTGCGCCTGCATGGCGATGAGATTCATGTCACGGCAGCAGACATGGAGGACGGCGTCGATTCCGCCTTCATTCTGGATTTTCATGGCCGTGACCAACGGCGACAGACGCGGAGACGCACGCGGCCCGTCCGGAACGTTCAGGACATCAACGCCCGCGGCGGCGCAAATTTTCGCCTTTTCAAGGATCGCGTCAAGATTCCAACTGCGCGGCGGCGTCACTTCGACAGTCGTGATCCATTCGCCTTTCGCCAATTTAGCACCCAGACGAGAGCGCTCCGCCAACGGCTTTTCTTCCGCCAACGGCACCTGTTCCGTCGATTCGACGGCCGTGATCACGACCTGCTTCTTGCCAAGCGGTTTCACGGAATTCGCCAAATCACGGATATGCGCAGGCGTCGTGCCGCAGCATCCACCGATGGCACGCACGCCAAGTGCCGCGTAGCGAACGGCATACGTGCTCATATACTCCGGATCGCACATGTAAAGCTGTCGATTGTCCACCGCCTGCGGAGTGCCCGCATTCGGCTGCACAATCACTGGAACAGTGCAGACTTTGACAGCGTGCTCCGCTATTTTCAACATGGCGGACGGCCCCAATCCGCAATTGAAGCCTATGGCGGAAGCCATGGGCAAACCATCTTCCGCAAACGCCGTCCTGTTTTTGATTTCCTCCGTGGTGGCGTCGCCGTCCGGCATCGAATGGGACAACACGAACGCGGCGTCCCCCCCAAGAGCCGCCATCGCCTTGCGAGCCTCCAATGCGGATTGACGGGACGGCAATGTCTCGAAAATGATGAAATCGGCGCCCGCCTCAAGCAAAGCCCTGGCCTGCCGCGTCAGAACATCCACACGTTCCTGCTCCGTCGTTCCCGTCGTGCGCAACGGTCCGATGGAGCCGGCGATGAGAATACGCCGCCCCCAATTGCGCGAATCACGGGCCTCCATCGCGATTTTCACCGCCGCATGGTTGATGTCCGCCATTTTCGGGACAAGACCATGTTGCAACAGCGCTATATCATTGGCGCCGAAGGAATTGGTCGTTATGACATCCGCTCCCGCCGCCAGATATTCCGTGTGGATTTCACGGACAAGCTTCGGATCCGTGATACAAATCTCATCATAGCAACGGTTCGTAAAAACATGGCGACGGTACAGCTCCGTTCCCATGGCGCCATCGAAAACAACCAGTTGCTCCAACAGAAAATGATTCAGTTCTACGCTTTGCATGCAGTACACCAGATTATGCGATCTTCAGACACAAGAAGTCAAATACTTACCATATTAATATAACTCTTGTATCGACGACCGCCATAACCGTCATTGCGAAGAATCGGCAAAAAAACTCTTCATGCGCACACGGGCGATTCAATCACGAAGAGCACTTCCCGCGCCGCAATGTTGTGTTTAGCCGCCACGAATTCAACGACTTCGTCATCCAGATACGCCCACGCCTGGCAGACACGCAGTCTATTTTCCGCGATCCAATCCAAAAAGTCGTTGATACTGCACAAATGGATGTTCGGTGTGTCATACCAATGATACGGCAAGGATCCCGTTATCGGCATCCGCCCGCCAAGGGCAAAAGACAACCGCACGCTCCAATGCGCGAAATTCGGGAACGAAACGACTCCGTATCTCGCCACGCGGAGCATCTCCTTCAACGTCTCCAGCGGTTGCGGGAGCGTCTGCAGTGTCCGTTCCAGAACAGCATAGGTAAAACTCTGCGGTTGCACATTTTCCAAAACCTTGTCAAGATCCATCAGGCAGACGGGAAGGCCTTTTTCAATGCATGTCAACGCCGCCTTGCGGTCGCATTCCACCCCCTGGCATCTCACATCCGCCAATTCGGCGATACTCGCAAGCAACTCGCCATTTCCGCATCCGAGATCCAGCACCGAATCACCGGATGAAAGCAGACGGCCGATGTATTCGTCCTCCCAGTGAGTTGGCGGGGAATCAATGGTCTGTTTCGCCAACGCCCGTTCCAGCTGATGCTGCAGCGTGATGAAATCACAATCAATGCTGTTGACACCCAACGTGCGCAGAAACTGTTCGCTGGAACACTTTGCATCCTGTTTGTCGAATTCTTTCTCCATGCTTGTGTTCTCCTCGCTATTTCACGCAACGCAGTTTGGACTTCCCTTTCAGGAACGCCGTCAGCAATTCGCCGACGGCTTCCTCCTCCACCAGAAAGGCGTCATGACCATAGCTTGTCTCCAGCTGGACATACGTGACGGGAATCCGGTCATGCAGCAGCGCACGGACGAATTCCTCCGACGCCTCCGGCGGATAAAGCCAGTCGGACGAAAACGAAACCACCATCATTTCAGACTTGATTCGCGTAAACGCCTTTCGCAAGTCACCTTCGCCCCACTTCTCCGCGGCATCGAAATAGTCCTGCGCACGCGTTACGTACAGATAACTGTTCGCGTCAAAACGTTCCACGAACGTCTCCCCCTGATGTTCCAGATAGCTCTCGACGGCGAATTCCACGTCAAACGTATGGTTCGCGTAGAAATCACGCTGGCGGCGGCGTCCGAACTTCACATCCATGCCTCTGCCGGACAGATAGGTGATATGCGCGAGCATTCTGGCGGCGGCCAGCCCCATGTCCGGACGCACTCCGCCGTAATAGTTGCCGTTGTTGAAATGCGCGTCATGCATAATCGCCTGTCGCGCAACGGCATTGAACGCAAGGCCTTGCGCGGAAAGCACGGGGCTTGCCGCCAAGACGATGCATTTCTGCACACGCTCCGGATACGCGAGAGCCCATTCCAATGACTGCTGCCCGCCAAGCGAGCCTCCGCATACGGCGTACAACCGATCGATGCCCAGTTCGTCCAGCAGCATCGCCTCCATCCGCACCCAGTCGCCCACGGTGATAAACGGGAAATCAAGACCATACGGCTTGCCCGTCGCAGGATTGATGCTCGACGGCCCCGTCGAACCATAGCAGCTTCCCGCCACGTTCATGCCGATGATGAAAAAGCGATTCGTATCGAACGGCTTGCCCGGCCCGACCATCGCATCCCACCAGCCCGGATATCTCAAACGCCATGGCCGATATGTCTCAGACGCATCGGCATCCCACCCTGCGATATGCGCATCGCCCGTCAAGGCGTGCGGAATGAAAATCGCGTTGCTCTTGTCCGCGTTCAACGTGCCGTACGTCTCGTATTCCACTTCCAACGGCGCCAATGGATAGCCGCTGTCCAGTATAAACGGGACATCCGTCGTCGCCAAGGTCATCCTCTTGGCATGCGTCCAGCCAACCGAACGCGGGCTGTCCGGCGGATCCGCCGTCGTCGTGCGACTCGGACGTTGCCGCTCTTGAAATGTTACTAAATCAGTCATGTATAAAGGTTTATATTCTCTATCAGAAATAATTATGAAAAATTTCAATATTTAATTTAATGGTTTTCCCCCACATTGCAAACGAAAAACATGAGTTTTTTTCATGAGTTTTACAAACCAGCCCCAAACGATGCCATGTCCTCCTGAAAACGGCCAAACAGCTGAAAAATGAAAAAATGGGCCGTCTTCATGCATGGATGTCGTTGATTTTCCAGCCAATGCGGAGATATTATTAAGGAATGACGTCTTCAAGAGAAAGAAACAGGAGCTATTTTCGTGTCAGACACCCATTCGGAAACCGTCGTCTGCCCGCACTGCGGGCATCGCATGTCCACGCAAGTCACCACCGTCATCCGGCATGATGATGCCAAGGCGCTGGAGGCATTGTTCAAAGGCACATTGAACCGCGTCCGTTGTGCCAAATGCGGCCATGATTTTCTCGTGGACACGACGCTCATCTATCGCGACGATGAAAATCCGTTCATCGTCTATTATATTGACATTCCGGAAGATGCGGATCTCCACACATATGAGCGGGAAATCGACGTCATGGCCACGGAAGCGGCCATGAGAGAGAATCTTGACCGCCCTACCGTCCGGCTGACAGTGTCCCTACCGGATTTCATCGAGAAAATCTCCCTCCGCAGGCTGGGCTTGGATGACCGTCTCATCGAATACGCCAAACACCAGCTCTTCTCAAATCTCGGTGACGAACGCCTCAACAGCTCCGCCCACCGCCTGCTTGTCGATTTCTCCAACAAAGACGCGGACAAACTCGCCTTCATCGTCTATGACCGCGAAACGAACCGCCCAGTCTCCTCCCGCCATGTCCCCATGGAGGAATTCAACAATCTGGTGAAGGAGTTCTCCGTCAACGACCAGCTGATGAACGAACTCGACACCCTATTCCCGTCCTGCTATGTCAGCGTGGACAGACTTTTTGGATGACCGCCATGTCAAAAAAGAAACGCCAACAACAACAAGAAAAGCCAGAAGAACCGCTTGGCGAAAACTGGACCAATCCCTTTAAAGACTTGAATATCAAATTCGAAGAGCCTGATCCGCCACCGCCGCCACCCCCCAAGCCGACGTTTGAGCAGGAACATCCCACCCTCACCAAGGAAGACCGCGCCCTCATCGCCGCCTTTGGCGCGGAAGACGATGACGCGCCGTCGCTTAGCCGTTCGGACACGACGAAAAAATGGCCGTTGCTCACCCTCTCCCATGAACGCAAAGGCCGCGGCGGCAAGACCGTCACGCTCGTCAAAGGCCTGGAAAGGCTCACGACGTTGGAGCAAATGGAGCTATGCGACGGCATCAAGACTTCCCTCGGCATCGGCGGGCGTTTCATGGACGGGACGCTGGAGCTTCAGGGCGACCAACGCGAACGAGCCGCCAAGTGGCTGGAAGGAAACAAGTTCAGAACAAAAATCTGCTGACGGCGCATCATGAATTCATACCATAATCATTGCAATTGGAGCGACGGCTCAAACGACATGCGAGACATGTACCGTGCCGCCAAGGAGGCAGGTTTCCGCGAATTCGGCCTCAGCGACCACTATGTGAAAACGCCTTTCGGCGACAATGAAATCACCTCCTACAGCATGGACAAATCCAGACTCGCGGAATACGTCGAGGCTTGCCTTGCCTGCAAAAAGGAGTTCGATTCAGACGATTTCACCGTCCGGCTCGGCGTGGAAGTCGATTTCTTTCCGGAAAACGCCGAAGCAGTCGCCAAGGAACTGCTGCAATATCCTTTTGATTATCTGATCGGCTCCATTCATTTCTCCAACGAATTTCCCATCGACCACACGGCGGCCTGCTGGGAGGCGCTTCCGCCAGGCGGCGTCGATGAAATCTGGCATGACTACTGGAAGAAAATCCGCCTGGCCGCCGAATCCGGACTCTATTCATTCATCGGCCATCTGGATCTTCCGAAGAAATTCTGCTTCTATCCAAACTATGACTATACGGACGAGGCGATTGCGGCCTTGAAGGCCATCAAGGCCGCCGGCATCGCCATGGAAATCAACACGGCCGGCTGGGCGAAGCCGTGCAAATCCGCCTACCCGTCCAGAAACATCGTGAAGATGGCGCATGAAATGGGCATCCCCATGCTCATTTCATCGGACGCCCATGACACACGGCATGTGGCGCGTTTCTTCCCAGAAGCGGAGGAATGCCTCCGGGAGGCCGGCTACAGCGTCTTCACCTGTGCATTTGAAAAGATGAGAAGAAAATAGTCCCTTCATTATCAACCATTTAAAAGGAGCATTTCATGAAAGCACTACGAGTCGGTATCATTGGTTGCGGCGGTCGCGGCTGGGCACATGCAACAGGCTACAAGGCGGCGGGGGACCGTGTCGTTCTCGCCGCCTGCGCGGACATCCACAAGCCTGCGGCGCAACGTTTTAAAGACAACTTCGGCTTCAAGAAAATCTACACGGACTACCATGAAATGCTTGAAAAGGAGAAGCTGGACGTTGTCTCCATGTGCCTCTGGCCCAAGCTCCACTGCCCCGTCGTGCTCGACATCGCCTCCGCCGCCTACACGCCCAAGCTTATCAACGCCGAAAAGCCGATGGCCCCCACCTACGGCGAAGCGCTCAAGATGTACAAGGCATGCGAAAGCCGCGGCATCAAGATGACATTCTGCCATCAGCGCCGCTACGGCGCCAGCTGGTCCACCGCCAAGAAGCTGCTCGGCGAAGGCGTCATCGGCAAGCTGACACGCATGGAAATGAACACCTCCAACCTCTTCGACTGGGGCACTCATTGGTTCGACATGATGAATTTCTTCAACGACGACATCCAGGCGTCATGGGTTCTCGGCAACATCGGCTGCGCGGCAGATACATCCGTCTTCGGCGCCCGCGTCGAAACCGCCGGCGTTTCCTATATTAAATGGCCCAACGACGTCACCGGCCTAATGACCACCGGAAGCGGCACCAGCACGCCCTACGAAATCCGCCTCATCGGCACGGAAGGCATGATGGACATCTGGCATGGCCGGATCAAAGTCTTCGCGCAGGGCAAGGACTGGGAAGACGTCGATCTGAAAGGCGTCCGTGGAGACGACACCGTCCTCCATATTCTCGCGAGTCTCGACTGGGTCCAGAACGGTGTCGAATCATTGACCTGCAGCAAACACGCCTTGGCCGCAACGGAGCTTATTTTCGCGACTTATGAATCATCCCGCCTCCATCAGCGCGTCATGCTCCCGCTGAAGAACGTCAAAGATTCCCCCTTCCTCTCCATGCTCAAGACCGGCGAACTCGTCTGCCCGGACTGGCCCACGTTCGTTTCCGACGACGAAGAGGCCGAAGGCTTCAAGCTCTTCTACAACGGCAAAGACACGAAGGGCCTCAAGATGAACGCCCCGCGCGCATGGACTTCCAAAGGCGGCCTCCTCTCCTCCACGAAGGAAGGCGCATACGTCTGGCTTGACAAAGAGATCGGCGACTTCGAACTGCGTTTCGAACGCCGTCTCGACAACCGTGCAGAAGTCGATGTCGTCTTCTGGGCCGATCCGGCCAAAGGCCCCCAGACCGGTCTCCAGATCGTCAATGCGGACGATCGCATGGAGCCTGTCAGCCCCGAAACATCCGGTGCCCTCCGCGAAATCAAAGCGCCGATGAGCAACATCGGCGCAGGCTCCGGCTGGCAGTGGGTCCATGTCCGCTGCGAAAAAGGCAAGCTGACCGTCACCGCCAACGGCAAAGTCGTGCAGGAATGCATGTTGGACGACTGCCCGCAGGCAGCCAAGCATGCCCGTAAAGGCGCCATCGGCTTCTATCTCCGCAAGAACGCCGCCGACCTGAAGAGCATCCTCATCAACGAACTATAAGTTCCATCGGCTTCACGCCAATTCTTCTATTTTTTCTGGGACAACTGGGACATCTGAGACAACTGCGACTACAAAAGATTGTCTCATTTGCCCCAGTCTTTCTTACCGCCGATGGGCGGCTATCAGCCGATCAGTCGCTTCGCGGGAGATTTTCGCCGCCATCAAACCGTCCAGTCCGGTCGGCAACAGGTCGGAGCCGCCCTGCTCCAACGCGTCACGATAATGGACGTACAGCGCCGCGAAGTTCTTCTCCGGCGAGAAATCGTATGTGAAGACGCCTTTGTCGTTGCGCATCTCGAACAGCTTCGTGCCACGATCGTAACGAATGACGCCCTTCGTGCCGATCAAATCATACGTGAAAAGATTCACAGGCTGTTGACATGTGTGGCAATACGAATAACTGATTTCCACCATCGTATGGGCGCCGTTGGCATGATCCATGTGAAGATACATGTGATCGGGAGCCTCGTATTCGTCCACCCATGCTCCCGCTTCCGACCACGCGACCACTTCGCTGCCCGTCCAGAAGCGAGCCAGATCAATCTGATGAACGCCGCAATCCACCATCGGGCCGCCTTCCAGCATGCGTCCTTTGCGGCGTTCATTTTCAACCCACTGGCCGTTTTCGTCGAAGCTCCCCTTGCCGTGGCAGTTCCAGATGTATATCAGCCGCAATGACTTCAGTTCACCGATGGCCCCTTCGCGGATCAGTTCGCGAATCTTCAGCGCCGCAGGGCTGAACCGATAGTCGAAGCCTGTAAACAGCATGACATTCGCCTTTTTCGCCATGTCGATGATCTCGCGGCATTCGTCTTCGCTCATGCCGAGCGGCTTTTCGCAAAGAATAGGCTTTCCATATTGGCAGGCGGAACGGATGTTCGCCAGATGGCATGGCGCAGGCGACGTGATGCTCACGGCGTCGATGCCGCTTTCGAAAAACGCCTTCTCATCCGTGAAGCCCAACGCGATGCCATGCTTCTCCTGCATCTGCCGCAACCGCTCCGGATTCGGTTCGAACACGGCATGCAGCTCCAGTCCGTCTGTCGATTTCAACACGGGAATATGGCCGTAATCCGCAACCGTTCCACAGCCCATCAATCCAATCTTTTTCATATCCTATCCTCTTATTTCTTATTATAGCTATTACTGATTTCTTTTCTGTTCAAGTTTCAGCAGTTTCCGTTTCACGTCCAACCCACCTGCGTAACCGGTCAATCCGCCGTCGACACCAATGACACGATGGCATGGAATGATGATGGATATCGGATTGTGACCGACGGCGTTTCCGACGGCCCGTGCGCATGTCTTCATGCCCGCCGTTTCATTCAACTTCCGCGCCAATTCGCCATAGGTCGTCGCCTCGCCATATGGAATGGCCTTCAGCAATTTCCACACGGCCATGCGGAATGTCGTCCCTTCCGGCTTCAACGGAATCGTCTCCCCGCATGGCGATTTTCCTTCGAAATAAGCGTCAAGCCAATGGATTGTGGCATCGAAAACTGCCAGATTCCGCTTCGTTTCCATCATGGACACGTCCGGAAAATAACGTTGTCCATCGACAAACAGCCCCGTCAACTGGCGTCCATTGGACACCAGCGTCAAATTCCCGACAGGAGACTCGTATTTTGTCATGAACATGTTGCCGCTCTCAATTGGCTTTGTTTCGCTGAAACATTTATTTTACTCCGTCATGCCGTAAAATCAATTCGTCCGCCATGTACGGGCAAGCCTTTTTCCTCCCCAGCCGCTGTTACCCCCACGAATCACTTTTTGCCCTCCATGAGAAAAAATCTTGCAGACGCATTTGCAAAATCCATTTTCCCATGTAATTTAATGGTGTTGCTTCTGAAAAGAGGCATGATGAAAAATTGAATCGGAACGTAGCGCAGCCTGGTTTAGCGCGTTTGACTGGGGGTCAAAAGGTCGAGAGTTCGAATCTCTCCGTTCCGACCATTAAAAAGGCCGTAGCACCAACGTGTTACGGCCTTTCCTTTTCCCAAGACAACGCTTTTGGGGCAACTCCCCGTGTTTCGGTCAATTATACCTATTCTCGGATATTCCAGTTATTCCATTTATCACATTTTCGCACATTTCCAGGGCGGTCACTTATTCACGGTGACGTTCGCCCTCTGCTGCCTCCGCCGGATATTCCCGTCCTTCGACATCAGCCACCAGACCATCCTTCCAGATGCATAACGTCGACGGGATCACAGGCTTCGCAATCCCCCCCCGCCAACCTACCGCAACCAGCTGGAGGCCAGTGTCTCTGACAAACTTGTAGAATTGCAATTGAAACGTTCCGATTAATGAATTATATTATTCCAATTATAAGATTTCATTCCGGGGAAAAGGATTCACGATGATGACAATTGAAGAAGCCGCAAGACAATGGAAGATTTCCGAACGACGCGTCCGCCTGCTATGCAGCTCCGGACGCATCGTCGGTGCGCTGATGGTCAATCACAGCTGGCAAATTCCTGATGACACTCCCAAACCTGAAGACATGCGCTCCAAGCGCACGCTTGCAGCTCTGTTGAAGGATATTGATACCAAGAAACACCAGCTGGACGCCTGTCGTCCTTTGACGCAAGGGGAATTGGAACGTCTGCGGGAGGAGTTCGTCATTGAATATACGTACAATTCAAATGCCATCGAGGGAAATACTCTGACGTTGCAGGAAACCAGCCTGGTGCTGAAAGGCTTGACCGTGGGCGCCAAGCCGCTGAAGGACCATCTGGAGGCCGTGGGTCATCGGCAGGCTTTTGACTTCATCTGCGAGCAGGTCAGCAATCCGGCCCCATTGACAGAAAGCCTCATCCGCCAGATTCACTATCTGGTGCTTTCCGACAAGCCGGAGGACCGTGGAGTCTATCGGCGTGTACCCGTGCGCATTGTCGGCGCCTTGCACGATCCTGTCCAGCCCTATCTCATCCAGCCTAAAATGGAGCAGCTTCTGCAGGAATATCTTTCGTCTGGGGAAAATCTGGTGTCACGGCTGGCTCGCTTCCACATTGAGTTTGAGGGCATTCATCCTTTCATCGACGGCAACGGGCGAACCGGACGTCTGCTGGTCAATCTGGAATTGATGAAGGCCGGCTTTCCCCCCATCGACATCAAGTTCACCGACCGTGCCAAGTACTATGCGGCATTCGATGCCTGGCATTCCGGCAAGAAACGAGATGCAATGGCCATGCTCTTTGCCACCTACCTGAACCAGCGGCTGGAGCGTTATCTGGAAATGTTGCGGTAGAACAGCTTATTTCACCTTGATCGGTGCTTCTGAAAAGGCCGGAAGCGTTTTGCTTTCGGTCTTTTTTGTATTTAGGGGCCCGTTTGTCACGACCGACGGCTTGGTAAAAACTCAATTTGTGGAATGCAGTATGCTCTCAACCATGAAAATACTCAGTCATTCATAAAACAATCATCTATGCGCTAGTTTTGAAGAAACAATAAAATAGCATAACATTATATCGACCAACGTCTGTTTATCAATTTCTCCACCAAGACGAATCAGTTCGCCGTGTTGTGCGCCACATTGGAATCGACAAACTTGAAACGGCGGCGCATAGAGATTATAGTAGTTCACACTAGTGTCCACGCTAGTTCTCAATACCAGTTCAAGTACCAAAAGGAGAAAAAATCATGTCAAATCGTTTCGTTCTCAATGGACTTTCCTACCACGGCAAAGGCGCGATAAATGAAATCGTCGGCATTCTCACCGCCAAGGGTTTCAAGAAGGCGTTTGTGGCGTCCGATCCCGATCTGGTCAAATTCCAGGTCACCAAGAAGGTGACAGACCTTTTGGACGCGGCAGGCTTCGCATATGAGATTTATTCGGACATCAAGCCGAATCCGACCATCGAAAACGTCCTCGCGGGCGTGGCGGCATACAAGAAATCGGGCGCCGACTGCATGATCACGATCGGCGGCGGCTCCTCGATGGACACAGGCAAGGCCATCGGCATCATCATCAACAATCCGGAATTCGCGGATGTCCGTTCCCTTGAAGGCGTTGCGCCGACCAAGAACCGCACGGTCTTCACCATCGCCGTTCCCACGACGGCCGGCACGGCCGCCGAGGCGACCATCAACTATGTCATCACCGATGTCCAGAAAAAGCGCAAGTTCGTCTGCGTCGATGTGAACGACATTCCCGACGTGGCGATCGTCGATCCGGACATGATGTCCACAATGCCCAAGGGCCTGACCGCCGCCACGGGCATGGACGCCCTTACCCACGCCATCGAAGGGTACACCACAAAAGCCGCCTGGGAACTGGCGGACTGCCTGAATCTTGAAGCCATCAAGTTGATTGCGAAGAACCTCCGCGCCGCCGTCCAGAACAATGCGGATGGCCGCGAAGGCATGGCGCTCGGACAGTTCGTCACAGGCATGGCGTTCTCCAACGTCGGCCTCGGCATCGCGCATTCGATGGCGCACACGCTCGGCGCCGTCTATGACACGCCCCACGGCGTCGCCTGCGCGATGATGCTGCCGATCGTCATGGAATACAACCAGGAGGCCACCGGCGAGAAATACAAGTTCATCGCCGAAGCGATGGGCGTCGACACAACCGGCATGGACCAGAAGGCCTACCGCGCGGCCGCCGTGGAGGCCGTCCGCAAACTTTCCGCGGATGTCGGCATCCCCGCCAAGCTTCCCGCGCTCAAAGAGGCTGATCTTCAATTCCTTGCGGAAAGCGCATATGCGGACGCCTGCCGTCCGGGCAATCCCAAAGACACAAGCGTCGATGATCTGAAGGAACTCTTCCGCAAGATCATGTAAGCGTCATCCAATACGAAATAAAAAGGAGCAACCAATGATTCGACTGAACTGCTTCTTCCAGGCGAAGGAAGGAAAATTCGCCGAGGCGCTTGAGGCCGCAAAGGCCCTGACCGCCGAATCGCTGAAACAAGACGGCTGCGTCGCCTACGATGTCTTCGAGAGCGCGACACGCAAAGACGTCTTTATCATTTGCGAGACATGGCGCGACGACAAGGCCCTGGCCGACCATTCGGCCTCCGCGCCGTTTGTCAAGTACGTAGCCGTCATCAATCAGGCCGGCACGATGAAAATCGAGAAATTCGTGTTCTGATCCGGCGGATGTGAATCATGCGTCATGAATGCAAAATCACGGTTCTGGAAACCAAGGTCTTTCCGGAATTACAGAAGAAGTATCTGGCAAATCCCGATTCCGGGCCATGCCCATGCTTCAAGGCGGGAGACACGTTTCTGCTGAAGCGGACTCCTGAGCAGGACGATTTCTATCATCTGCTCCACGGCAAATTCTGCGGCGAGGCGTGGGACGCCATCAGCCGCTACGTCTATACGGCCCTGCAAGGCGGTTCGATCATGCACAAGTGGACCAACGACGAGCGGATGATGATCGCATGCTGCAACGACGGAACCAGACCAGTGGTTTTCAAAATCGAACGCATCGACATCCCGGAGACTCCGGATGAGGCGGAATGGCTGTCACGGCAGAATTTCCGTAACAGCGCCGAAGACGCCTATACCGGATAAGGGTGCTACAAAGCGGCTTTCGTGAAGGGAGTCATGCCCTCTTCACGAAAGCCGCGTTTATGCCCATCCATTCTCCGTGCGGATGGTCATATCGTGTTGTTCAAAAAGGCGGCTTTCTGATGAGCAAGACAATCTCGTAGAAAGAGAAAACAATGTCATTTCAACAGCCTGAACTGTTAATCTGCGGGAAGCGATTTTTTGAACGGCTGGCCGAGTCCATACGGACCGCCCAGACCAGCATAATCGTCAACATGTTCATCTGGAGAAATGACGAATTGGGTGTCGCTCTAGCGCATCTCCTTCTCGACGCCGCAGATCGTGGAGTCCGCATTTCCATTTGCAAGGACAGGTACGGCGTCATTCTGGAATGCTGTGAGGAAAACTGTTCGTCGTTTTTTCATAACCGCATGACACTTGGGGAGAAAGCGCAGATTTTTTGCCTAAAACATCTATACAGGCTTGCCATGCCGTCTGCCACCATCCCCCAAAATATCGTGGACCGCCTTCGACGGCATCCGAATATTCGAATTGACGATAACCACTATCGGCGAGACCATTCCAAGTTTTGGATTTTTGATGACAAGACATTGTATCTCGGTGGAATCAATGTGGAAAACAAGGAAAAAGACGCCGATAGCCGGGGGTACATCTACCATGATTATATGGTATGTCTTCAAGGGCGGGAGATTGTGGAAGCCTTCCTTGCCAAACGACAAAATCCCGCGCAGGTTTCACAGATGTTTGGCATGAATCTCAAAACGCCCGCCCAATGCTTTGAGATGCGGGAACGATATCTCTCCCTGATTCAAAATGCCAAGCAAACCTTGGATATTCTGATGGCATATTTTGCGCCTGAGGAAGATTTTCTCGACGAAATCGCTTCGGCATGCAAACGCGGTGTAAAGGTGCGCCTATTGCTGCCGCAGAATGCAAACTTCAATCATCATCTTAATATGTTGACCGCCTACCGCCTCCTTGGGAATATCGACAGGAATCTGAATATTTTTCTTTCCCCAAGAATGGTTCACGCCAAAGTCCTGCTCAACGAGAAGATCCTTTCCCTAGGCTCCTGCAATATCAACAGGAAGGCTTTTTGTTCGCTGGATGAACTGAATCTTTTCTGGCCTAATGACTCCCGTTCATTTGCCTCATCTTTACGGGAAAACATAGAAAGCCTATTCCAAGAGGCCCATTTGGTCAAATCACGTCAACACCTTCATGTCAATTGGCTCTGGGCTGCTACCGAACACGTTATCATGCAGGGACTTGGTCCAGAACAGTGATAAAGAGGACATCGTGCCTCCCCCTATCGCACTACTATCGTTCATTTTCTTGTTTTTCTGAAAAGATTTTAGTTCTTCTAGTCTCGTCGCCTAACGTCACCCGTCTAACGTCTTACCGTCTTCCGTCTCCGCTCACGTCTCATGCCTCTCGTCTCATGTCAACCTCCCCCAAAGCAATCCTGATTGCTTTTTCCTCCCCCTTCCTTCAGGGCGCAATGGCGTCGCCATTACGCGGTTTGACGCGAGACATGGGCAATAGACGTTAGACGATGAGACGGGACGTGGCTGACAGGGCGCAATGGCTTTGCCATTACGCGGTTTGACGCGAGACATGAAACATGAGACGTGAGCAAAAGACGTTAGACAACAAGACAAGAAGGAGCAAATTTATTGGTTGCGGCCAAAGGCCGCTCCAAGTAATCGGTGTGATCTGTGGTTACGAAAAAACAAATATTCGTGTTCATTCGTGTCCATTCGTGGTTCTAAATCAATGATTTGATATAGTTTGGACATCCCAAATTATTGCTCATATCATTCCAGCAACGCCTGATGTTCTGCCATGGCTGCACGCAACTGAGCGGAATCAAGCTCCTTCGGAGAACATTTCTTTTCCACACATAGCGCGGCGGCGAAGCCTGCCGCCTGACCGCTGATGAAACAGCCCGGAATGACGCGGACAGAGGCGAAGACATATCGGTCGCAACTGATGCAACGGCCGCAAATCAAAAGATTTACGGTATGGCGTGGGATCAGCGAGCGGTATGGGATGCCATAGCTTTCGCCAGCCTTGTAGCCTTCCCCACGGAAACAACGTTTATGCTCTTCGAGCATTTCGCGTGTCGGATGTGCAGGATGAATATCGGCAGGAAAATTGTAGCGGCCGATTTCATCCACGAAGGAACGTCGCGCAAGATAATCCTCTCGACAAAGCACATATTCGCCGAGAATACGACGCGTCTCGCGGATGCCCAGCATGGAACCGCTGGCCGCTATACAGGCGTGTTCGAATCCCGCGATATGCTTTTGGTAGAACGCCTCGTATTCCACTAACTGTTGTCGTGCAGTAACAAGAGCCTGCGAAACAGACTGTTCATCCATCACATCGACGTCGAAAACATGTCCGATGTTGGCGCCAGCGAGCTGCGGCGTCAGTCTCGTCATGCCCGTATGATGCCAGTCCAGCGTGCTCAACTCTCCAGACGCAAAGGCCGCCGACAGTTTTTCCAGCATGTTTTCGTCGTTATGGCTGAATGCGCCGCCTGCGCGATACGCCTCCCAGTCGAATCCCGTCCAAAGAGAGCACAATGTGGGTGGCATGGTCTCCCCTGCTTCACCACCAACGACATATTCGCAGCCGACCGCCACCGCCAGAGCGCCGTCGCCGCTCGCGTCGATGAACAGTCCCGCTTCCACTGCAAAGTTACCGGAAATCGACTGGAAACAAGCGGAACGGATTTTTCCATTCTCACAGTCCGCCGCAAAGAAATGACAGCCATACAGGACGTCGACTCCCGCCTCGCCAAGCATGGCGTCGAAAACACGTTTGACATGCTCCGCCTCCAACGGACCGCGTGTGCCAAGCCGTTGCAGAAAATCTTCTCCAAAGCCTTTCATCAGAATGCGATGACCGTCGGAATACGGCATCAGGACAGGAACTCGCGCCGCCGTGCTAAGCCCTCCAGGAAAGGTATTTGCATCAAGCAGAATGACCTTTTTGCCCAGTCGGGCCGCGCTCACCGCCGCCGCGACGCCGGACGGCCCCGCGCCAATCACACAGATCTCCGCGCGATATTTGACAGGAATTTCAAGCGATAAATGAATGGTAGAGGACATAGGAGGAATTATTGGAATGAATAGTAGTGGCCAGTCGTTTGAGTCTTGTGTTTCATGTCTCATATCCAGCATTTGGGCAACGTATCTAGCCTGAAAGGCGATAGTTGCGGTAACCCCGCCCTTCAAGGCGGGGGAAGACTGTACGCAGTACCATCCCGTCTGGAGGACGGAACTCGCCTGAAGGACGTGAACCATGAGATTCAAGACATGAAGTTTGTAACAGCCTTGCATGGTCAGAAGTTGTGGATCACAACTCTCAAGGCCAGAATAATATAATCATTGGTTGTATCACTGCAATCCAGCTATTCTCAGACAACACATATATTCGAGAATATGGTCATGCACAGATGCTGATTTTTATGCAAAAATCATTTTTCATGTTTACTTTTATAGCAGAGTTCGTTATATTACAATATGACAAACAAAATCGTAGGGCCATTTGAAGTCAGTAGTAAAAATCACGTTCAAAGGAGTAAAATCAACCATGATCAGAATTCTGGATTATACCCCCCAAGGGAAAGCCACTGTTGCTATAAGCAATACTCATGGAAATGACCCAAGCTATGAAATCTGTGAGTTCTGTGGGCAAGAAGCCATAAAAATTCTCATGGGAAAATTGCAGATAAAAAATTCGGGAAGGCTTTATTTTGAACGTGAAGGTATTTCTTACCGCTTGTATGGAGGCCCTAGCAGGGCAAAGACAATACCTGGCAAATATTGTTTCCATGTGTATAAATATAGTGGGAAATAGGCAAGACCATGCTTCTTCAAAGAAGTTGACATCATGTAAAAAACAACAGAATACAATATGAACTAAGAGAACATCCGACAATCGCTTTTATGGAATAGTTTTTTGACATAAAAAGCTAATGAATATGAAGTTCTGACTAGCCTGAAAGACAAACCTTTCAGGTTAGTTTCATCTTCAAGATACAGTCTTGTCGAAAGTACGAAAAAGGGCTGTTGTTTATCTCTATTGCCAACCTCCTGATTATTAACAGATTATATAGAACAAGAAACAGTAATCCCAAAATCTTTGACTTCTCAGCTATATTCTGTAGGATGCGCAGAAAGAAGTTGCCAGGAGGGACATATCCACTATCTGAAACATCCTTCCCTTGTTCAATCACTTCCGTGTCCAAGGGAACACAACCTCCTGCAAATCAATATCGTCGAACAGACATCCCTTGTCCATGCCCGTGGGATCCTGAAAGCCAAGAACGCCGACGAAAACATTGATCGTGGCAATGTTATGTCCTTTGGGCACGGTGATATGGAACGTGGCTCGCTTCCATCCGTCAGCATCGTCCTCCGTGAAGGCGATGGAGCGCTGCCCCCACACGCCGGTATCCGGATTGTCACGGAAGAAATAACTGAGAACTGGCGTGGCGAAACGGCTCTCGTTCTTGCATCGCGCACGCAGGATGAACTGCTGGTCCGCCTTGATGCCTGAAATGGCCTGCGCAATGCCGCCGTTCGTGACATTGACGAGCCGCAGCCTGCCGTTGTCGTTGCTGAAAGTTCCTTTTGGCGTATCTTCCGCCTGCCATGTGGCCCAGGACTTGACGATGCCGTTTTTCTGATTCGCGCCCTCATCAGCAGGCTCCAGACCGCCGTTCTTCAGAAGATTCGCCCCGCTGGCGTATTTGTCCATCCAGACGCGTATGTTCCGCCCCGCCTCGATGGCCTCCACGCAATGCGGCAGGAGGTCCCCCCAGAATGGATAGTTTGATTTGAAGATGCCTGGCCAGAAATTGCCTTTTTCGCACCAGAACCATACGTATTCATCCGAATAATCAAGGGCGTGGCCGACGTTGGTGGCGAGCAGTTGCGTCGGATTGTCGGATTTTGCAAACAGATCATATCGACCAGGCTTGTCTCGCTTCACATAGCTGTCCAGATAGAAGGAAACGCCCATGGATGTAATCTTCCAGAACTTCTCATGGTTGGTCCTGTCAATCCATGAATCGGCAAAACGGTGGTATCGGCCCGTGATTTTGGCATAATCCTCCTCCGACGCGGCATGATACCCCGCCCCTTCGTTTCCGTCGACGATGGTCATCGTGTCGGACGCCCCGTCGTAGACGCCATTGAAAAAGGCGATCATCAGCCCTGTTTTGGAATTTACAAGCAGTTCAGGATGTTCCGCCATGAGAGTCGATGTGCATTGCGACGTCCACATGAACGTGAACAGCGTGATATCCGGAAACTGCCTGTTGATTTCTTCAATCCACTCCTTGCCGCGGCGACGGACTTGTCGGGCGGTCTCCTCGAAGGAATGGCCGAGATTGGGGCGGTACATGAACGGAAGTTTCGTCAACGCATACGGTTCGATGTCGAGACAGAGGCCTGCGAAGCCTGATTCCTTCGCAGCCCACGCCAACATGCCGAAATTGTTGAGCGTCCGCTTCCATGCGTCGTCATCGAACCAATCGCCATTGAACGGCGACGAATTGAGAACAAAGAAATTGTGCTTCAGTCGAGTTTCCTGAAAACGGCGGAACATCGGGATCAGTTCGCCAAAGTCCTCCTTCGTAAGCAGATAGGGTGAACCGACGTGGTGCAGCGGATGGTAGTCGAACGTTTTGCCGTCCCGCGTGAGTTTGATGACCGGATTGATTCCGATGCCGTCGAACGGACAGGTGGCATCCAGTTTCGCAAGATCTTCTCCGACAATCTGTTCGGGCGTCGACGGCGACACGAAGCCGAAATGGATGATTTTCTTCTGGCCCGACGGCACACGTCTGGAAAATGCGTCGTGCGAAAGGAGAAGGATGGCGAACGCCAATAGAAGATATTGATGAAAATGCTTCATGCCGAATCTCTTATCGAACTTGTTTTTGCTTCATGGATCCACAGCCATTTGGTCCGGACAGTGGACAAATGAGACGGATTCCATTTTTGACGATTCACAGCATAACGGAGCGGATATCGCCCTGTCGCTATACCATTCATAATATAGACAGGATGATGAGCAGTGCAATCGGATTTGCTTTCCTTCGCAGACAATCAGCCTCAATTTTTGATATCCCTTCAGTATCGTAGTGACGGCAGGCCCATCACATCATAGCATTTTTTCAGAATGCAAGCCATGTGTGGCTTGCATTTTCATTTTGTATGTGCTAGATTTTCTAATTGTACAAGCATGATTGTCTCCTGTGACTGGCTTTAAGAGAGTCTTTCATGTGAGGGCATCAGGCATGCACAATTCAATAATTTATTATCCATATCTTGTTTTTGAAAGATATAAGTGGTATATGGCAAACTAAAGAATTCTCCAATAGAACTTGAAGACTTCTTAATGAAACTATAGATATTAAATAATGAAAAATGATAGGCAACCATCTTCAAATAATTCCCAAAACGAAAACTCCAATTTTGATATGGAGAAATTGTTCACTTATTGGGATGCCATGAAAGAAATTCTTTCTAGCATGGAAGTACATGAATCAGAACCTAAATATCCATATTTGAAGGCCGCAGTTTCCCATTTTCTACAAACTCCCGAAGTAATACCACAAGGTCTTCCTGAAAGTGGAAGGAAAATTATCGAAGAATATAGGCCGAGATTTTCATATGATTTCTTCAGGACCATTCCATTTCCCCCACCTAAGGAATATGATTTCAAATTCATAGACTTATTTGCAGGAATTGGTGGTTTTAGACTGGCCTTCCAGGCCAACGGCGGAAAATGTGTGTTTTCTAGCGAATGGAATGAATTTGCTCAAAAAACATATGAAGCCAATTATGGTGAAATACCTTATGGTGATATTCATTTAATAGATAAGAATGCCATTCCTTTCTTTGATGTATTATGTGCTGGATTTCCTTGTCAACCTTTTTCTTTGGCAGGCGTCTCAAAGAAAAACTCTATGGGACGTGCCCATGGCTTCGCAGACAAAGCACAAGGAACGTTATTCTTTGAAATTGCGGAGATATTAAGGATAAAACGCCCGGCAGCGTTTATGCTTGAAAATGTCAAAAATCTCGAAGCGCATGACAGAGGCAGAACTTTTGAAGTAATACGAAGCACTTTAGAAGATGAACTTGGTTACATCGTCAATTGGAAGATTGTCGATGGAAGCAAATGGGTTCCACAGCACCGTGAGCGAATTTTCATCGTAGGTTACAATCCGGAATTGATTAACATCACCAAAGAGGAAATCATCATTCCATCTGAGCCTGAACCCGGATACTTACGTAAGGAATTGAAAGATATCATACGAAACGATGTTACCGACTGCACTCTTGGCCCAGGTACTTGGGCAACTCTAGAACGACATAAAAAGCATCATGAAGAGGCTGGTCACGGCTTTGGATATGGGCTTCATAAACTTCCAATCAAAGAAGGTGAAATAACACGCACCATTTCTGCAAGATATTCTAAGGATGGAGCTGAAATCCTAATAGAACAGCCTGGTGATCGGCCACGACATCTTTCTGTTGATGAAGCTATGCAATTACAAGGATATGATCCTGAAAAGTTTATATTCCCAGTATCTAATAGCCAAGCATTCAAACAGATAGGGAATAGCGTTGTTTGGCCTGCCATTAGCTCGTGTGCATTACAAATTGCAAAAGTTTTACGAGAACGGAGAAAATAATATATGGAACAGCTTGAGATAAAATTCAAGAATCTGACCATAACTCAATTCCTAGAACGTCTTGATAATACCCATGCTCCATGGCTTGTAAAAAGACTTTCTGGCAATGATACAGGCATAACTGGAGGTCATCAGGCAGGCTTGTATATACCTAGGTCATTTATGAAAGAGATCGTTCCAAATATTGTTACTACAAAACAGTATAATCCAACAAAAGCGATAGATTGTTTTATCTCAAGCCATGATTGCTACAAGGAAGAGATTCAAGCAAAGTATTATAACAATAAGTTTTTTCCTGAGAAGAAAAAACTAAAGAAGTATGATGAATTTCGTCTTACACGCTGGAAAGACACACCTTTACAAGATATTGACAATACGGGAGCCATTTGTATACTTGCTGGTATTAACATTGAAGGAAACAACCATCTAATTTGCTGGGTATCTAGAAACACAGAAGAAGAGGATGATATCGAACAGTGGATTGGTCAAGAGATTGAACCTGGCAGAATGTATTATTCCAAGCAAATGTCTCCCTTTGCACCATCCAAAACTCTGGAAGAGCAGATTCCAGAACAGTGGAAACATACGTTTCCAACAAGCAGGGAGATTTTTGATTTTGTATCTAGACTTCTTCCTGAACAAACTTGGCCTAAAACATCTGATGAGCTTCTTTTGAAACGTCGATGGCTGGAATTTGAAGTCTTTTCAATAATTGAACGCTATGATGTTCTTCCCAATATTCAAAACGGATACCAAAATGTCGATGATTTCATCAAATATGCAAACACAGTAGTGAATCGTCGAAAATCAAGGTCTGGAACATCGCTTGAGTTGAATCTCGCGAGCATATTCACTTATCATCAAATTCAATTTGACACTCAAGTTGTAACTGAACAAAATAAGAAGCCAGATTTCATTTTTCCATCCGCCGAGGCCTATAGAAATCTATGCTTTCCAGAATATAAATTGTCTATGCTAGCTTCTAAGACTTGTTGCAAGGACAGATGGCGTCAAATATTAAATGAAGCAGATAGAATTCATCCAAAACATCTTTTCACTTTACAAGAGGGAATTTCAAGCAAGCAACTCAGTGAAATGAAAGCTAATGGAGTAGTACTTGTCATTCCAGAACCCAATCGTCATTTCTTCCCAACTGATAATAATTCTCTTATAATTAATTTGACAGGTTTCATGGATTTGATTCTTCAAAAACAATCTTCTACATGTCTAGGAGTTTAATAGTGGATATATTCTTCCCTCAAAATAACACAAGGTTATGAAACAAATTCAGACAAAGAATATAATGATATAGGAAATGGTCGTACGGCATCATCCGCATGCTCTGACTTTTGCTTTACCGTCTCTCTTCATTAATAATGTTTAAATCCCAATATCAATCTTTCCAAGTATCACAAAGTTATCTTCTTGACTGTTTGTACTAGAATCATTACAAGGATGTAGATATGCCACAATGCCGAAGTCACTTTTCAAGTTCATGCAAAACATGTTCGATGAGAACATGACAAGGCCTAGAAATACACACTACTCATGTTAGAACAAGCTGACTTGTATGTTATTATCCTTTAGCATGAGAAAGGATAGAAAAAACTACGTCTTTTTGATTGAATAATATCAGAGGAAAAATAAATGTGGAATGATAGAGAAACAAATGAGGATCTACTGAATTTTACAGTTGTAGCAGATACAATTGCAGAGGCCATCCTAGACAATCAAGATGAGCCTATTTCAATTGGTGTATCTGGTAGTTGGGGAATAGGCAAATCATCAATGCTTAAACTTATTCGTAATTCGCTTGACACACACAAAAATCTCCGTTTTTTGTTTATTGAGTTTAATGCATGGTTATATCAAGGCTATGATGACGCACGCATTTCCCTACTGCATAGGGTAAGTCAAAAACTCCTAGAATTAGCAGAGATAAAAGAAGAAAAAGCTAAAACTATTTTTGACAAAATACAAGAAACAATTAAAAGAATATCTTGGCATGGTTTATCTCATATTGCCATCCCATTGTTAGTTAATAGTTATTTAAATTCATCTTGTACAAATGGTTTAGCTAGTGCCGTTTCATCTCTTTTTGATTCAGAATTTGAATTCTTTAAAGGAAAAGAATCAAGAACAATACCCAAAGATATTGAAGAACTACGTTTTCTTTTTAAGGAATTATTAGAAAAAATTAATATTCATCTTGTGATACTGGTTGATGACTTAGATCGTTGTCTTCCAGAAACAGCCATTTCAACATTAGAGGCAATGCGCCTTCTTCTATTCATCAATAGAACATCCTATATTATTGCTGCTGACGAACAAATGATAAGGAAGGCTGTATGTGCTCATTTTAAAGGAATTAATATAATCGAAGATAACGGATTGGTTACAAGTTATTTTGATAAGTTGATACAACTTCCAGTCCATGTGCCAAGACTTGGGCAAAATGAGGTAAAATGTTACCTTATGTTACTTCTTGCTGAAAAAGCATCACAAAAGGGTACAATAACCTCTATTGAATTCGAAAAAGGAAAATCTATATTGTGTCAAAAACTACGAAAAGCGTGGGGAACTGCAATCACTCAAAAGGAATTATCCGAAGCTTTTGACACTTCAAAAATGGCGAATGAAATTATGATTACAGAGCAGATTGCGCCAATCATGGCTACATCCCAGAGTATAAATGGAAATCCAAGACTAATTAAACGATTCCTTCATACCATTAATATCCGCCAGTCAATAGCCAAAAAACTAGACATGTCAGAATCATTGGAGGCTATGGTAAAAATGTTGTTATTTGAGCGATGCGCACCATTGTCCTATTTGAAACTACAATCAGATGTTAGTAAAAATGGAAATGGATTTTCTGAATTGATTTCTTCAGATGAAGCAAAGCAAGATGAAGACAAAGCATCATGGGCCGCTCAATCGGAAAAAGATTTTGTTGTAGATTGGGAAAAACTAAAACCACAACTTGTTAATGTTGATTTGAGACCTTTGCTGTATTTAAGCCGTTCTAGTTCTTCCATAGTTATTGATGGCAATGAACTGTCATCAGAAGCCCAAAGTATTCTTGAGGCATTGTATGCGGCAGATTTATTGAATGATCCACTCATTAAAAGAATACAGGAATTGGGGAAGGATGAAACATCTAAAATATTGACAATAATAATCAAGAAGGCAGAAATGGAGCAATATCCCCCTAAAATGGTGTTTAACATCTTGCATATCATAAAAGCCTATCCGGACTTTGCACCATATTATACAGATTTTCTACTTCATATTCCTGATAACAAAATACCATTACGTCTCATTCCTCTGATAAAAGAAGAAGAATGGGCAGCGAAAGTTAACAATGAGTGGAACAAGGAAACTTCCTCTTCAAAAGTTAAGAAAGCTTATTTAGTAGGGAAATAATATGGGAACTTCTACTTCTTCAAAAGGTCCATCTGGTGGTGTTTCATTTGACCCACCATGGTTAAATGATTTTCCCATTCAACCACCTCAGCTTCCCCAACGCCCAAATTTGCCAATAGTTCAGCCTCTGATTCCAGGACTTATACCACCAGAAGTACCTCAGCCAGAGCTTGCGCCATTAAGGCGTTTTTCTCCTGCAAGGACTAGTCTCTCAAAATATATTTCAACAAGAGATCAAAAATATTTTATGCATGCCCTTGGTCATTATTCACGTAAGGGAATGGGAGGTGCGCATAATCTATCCCGAAGAATGCGTGCTACAGCAGGCGTTGCAGCTGCAATCTATGATTTATTTACAAATGTCTCTAGAGAAGATGATAATTGGTTGGATAGGCTTGTTAAACGCAATCTCCCAATAGAGGATGCGACTAATGAAATAATTGCACATCTTTTTCCGATAGGAGGTTCTATAGAGGAGGAAAATTGCAAAGCTTCTATTGCCTTTGCACTAATGGAAATGGATCAACAATTTCCAAACGCCAATCTATCTAATTTAGGTAATGATGAAATATGGTTTTTAATAGAGCATTTTGTCGCCTATGAGGCAAAACAGAGAATAATCCAAGATATTGGACAAATATTAGAACACGCTTCTGCAAAAGATATGGTCATCATATCCAATGAAATGACATCATTTTTGCAAAATCACCTTTCTGCTCAAATAAGAAAGAGACGAGAGAAACAGAAAAAAAAAAAAAAAAAAACAGTTGCTGAATTGATTGCCGAAGGAATAAAAGACACATTTATTGTGTTTGAGGAGGATTTATGCGAAAAAAGGTAATTTGCGCTCCATTGTCTCTCATACCATCTAATTTAGAAAAAGACACTTCATATTTTGCAACTTATGCCATTCCACAACAATCAAATATTGGGTATTTCGGTTCTACACTCCCAAAAGATATTGTAAAAGCAGGACTTGCTCCTAATGAAATAGCATGGGATTTTTTGACTATAGCTTTATCAGTTGCATCGGCTGATGAAGCTATATCAAGAAATAAAAGTGAAGATGGTTGGACACGTCAAATAGATTTACAGATTCATTTGGCAGAACCCGCTTATTGGCAACCGTGTAAAGATCAGATTGAACAAACCTTACGCTTTTTGACTGGAGATTATTGGTATTTGTCATTCTATCCTAATGGAATCAAACCGCCAGAGAATAAAAAGAAACACGTTTTTTACAATGACTGTGTTATGTTACTTTCTGGGGGATTGGATAGTTTAATTGGTGCAATTGATTTTGTGGAATCAGGCAAAAGACCTATTTTTGTGTCTCAAAAGGTACGCGGTGAGGTTGAGCATCAGTTATTATTCGCCAAGACAATTTTACCCAATACTCCATATATGCAATGGAATCATAATATAAATCGTCCTTCTAAAGAAGGAGAACCCTCTACACGAGCTCGTTCAATCGTATTTTTGGCTTATGCAGCTATTGTTGCGTCAGCCATAAAGCAAATTGATCGTGTCCCTATAATTGTTCCAGAAAACGGATTTATAAGCTTGAATGTTTCGTTAAACTCAGCACGTCAAAGTAGCTTAAGTACAAAAACAACGCATCCAATCTATTTATCTGGCATTCAATCAACATGGGAAAAGCTAGGCTTAAATATTCAAATACAAACACCTTATAAATTCAAAACAAAAGGTGAGATGATTTCAGAATGCAAAAACAAATCTCTTCTTCAAAAGCTCCTAGGGAAAACAGTCAGTTGTGGAAAATATCTTCGATACAATAGAACTCATTGTGGCCGTTGTCTTCCATGTCTTGTACGTCGTTCAGCATTATTTCATGCTGGTATTCCCGATATTCCAGAACGAGGATATCGTTTTAATTTATTGGATGGTCGATGCAAAGATGGAGCTGATGATATTGGTGCAATTTTATATGCATGTGAAAACATTCGAAAGAATGGCATTCGTTCCCAAATTTTAGGTGCATTATCATTTGCTCCTCCTGAATCACGTCAATTGTACCAAAACATGTTAGAAAACGGATACAAAGAACTTCGTACTTATCTTGAAAAGGAAGGAATGCTATGATGGATATGCATGTTCATTTAGATTTGTATCCCAATCCATTATATGTTGTAGAAGAAACATCGCGTCGAAATACAACTACATTATGTGTTACAACAAGTCCACGAGCATGGCTTGCCACTAAGACAGTCTTGTCCAAGTATAACAATATTATTATTGCTCTAGGTCTTCATCCAGAAATTGCCTCATCAAAGCAAAAGGAAACACAAATGATTCTTGATAATATTGTCAATTCTATTTTTATTGGAGAAATTGGTATAGACGGTAGTTCAAAGTATTCTTTTTCTTTTGAGCTGCAGAAATCAATTTTTTCAAAAATTGTTGAAAAATGTGCTTGTACTGGATGGCATGTTATGAGTATACATTCAAGAAATGCCGTTTCTTCCGTGCTTGACATATTATCCAATAATATTACGACAAATATTCCTATATTGCATTGGTTTTCCGGCAACAAAACTCAATTAACCCAAGCAATAGATTTAGGTTGTTTTTTTAGTTTTGGACCAGCAGCTCTTATAAATTCTAATAGTAGAAAACTAGTTTCTATGATTCCTTTAGATAGGCTTCTACCTGAATCAGATGGTCCTTTCACAGTTATTAATCAAAAAATGATAATGCCATGGCAAGCTATAACTATATGCAATTACTTTGCAAACATACATCACTGTGATATACAATATATTCATAATCAGTTTATTAAAAATTGGGATACTATTTTATCTAAGATAAAATAGATATATTATATTAATTAAAATATTTTCTATTAATTTAATATATTGCTATGATTTATTAATCAAATCAGTATCCAACTTTGATGGTTACTGCCATCAGTATTGATAATAGTTAATCTAATTTATGTATATGTCTCCAACACAAAAAACATGAAACCATTATTACTTTTTATCACTCTGATCATGTTAATCACCGGATGCATGACGATGGAAAAGAGTGCCAGCATGGAAAATATGAAATTCGAACGGCTGTTCTCATGGGGGCCACCAATGAATGAAGAAATCCCCTCCAATATGCAGTAGACAGCAAGAACACTCATCGTCAAGGAGGCTAATACCTGTTAATGGGGAATAGATATTTGATTAGCAATAAACAAGGTGTATATTTATCCAAAATATAAGTTTTCATCGAGAGAGTTGTCCAATTAGCATGGAAAGAGCATCATGAAAACCTCTTCAAAATACACCAACATCGTACAGAATCTCTTGGACTATCCACGAGAGCAGGAATGGTTTGAGTTCAAGGCCAACTGGTTCGAGCCAAACGGCTTGGGAGAATACATATCCGCCTTGTCAAACGCCGCCGCTTTCCATGGGCAGGACTTCGGCTATCTCGTGTGGGGCATCGACAATGACACTCATGCCATCGTCGGGACGACTTTCGATCCAAACAGCGATGTGAAACGCGAACCGTTGAAACATTATCTTGCACGCCAATTGACTCCCGACACAATTTTCTCCTTCCACGAACTAATCATGGAAGGGAAACGTGTGGTCCTGTTGGAAATCACAGCGGCTAAGAAAGTGCCGACGGCTTTCATGAATATCCGTTACTTCCGCATCGGATCCAGCAAGGTCGTTCTGACAAAATATCCCGACCGCGAAGCGGAACTCTTCAATCTATTGCAGAATGGCCAGCCGTCATTGATCAATACGGAAGCGACACGACAGGATCTCACGTTTGACAAACTCATTGTCTATTACGCTTCGAAAGGTATCACGTTGAATAAGCGAACCTTCAAGCGGAATCTCGGCTTCCTGATGCCAGACGGCAAATACAACCTGCTGGCTCAGCTGCTTTCAGACGACAGCGGCATCACCATCCGCTTCGCCATCTTCTCAGGGAAAGACAAGACTTCCACGATGTATTCCGTTCGCGAAATCGGACGGACATGCCTGCTGTACTCGCTTGACAAAGCATTGGAACTCGGAGAGTTACTGAACGTCCCGCAGGCCGATGAACGCAATCGCGTGGTGGAACGAAAAGAAGTGATGCTGTTCAATCCAGAAGCCTGCCATGAAGCCATCGTCAACGCCTTCGTGCACAACCGCTGGACAGATTTCAACTCTCCGATGTTCTGCGCCTATAGCGACCATCTGGAAATCCTTTCACATGGGCCATTGCCACCGCAACAGACTCTGCAGGGCTTTTTCGACGGTGTATCCGTGCCAGTCAACCGCGAACTTTCCGACATTTTCCTGCAACTGCATATCAGTGAACGCACTGGAAGAGGCGTTCCCAAAATCATCAACGCATACGACAAAGGCATCTATCGCTTTGGAGAGAACACCATCTCCGTCATCCTGCCGTTTGATAAGCTTCAAGTAAATTCACAAATCAAAAGTCCCCCCCCAAATATCGAAGATTATCCTCAAAAACTCGTATCCTTGCCGAGCAAGAAAAAAGTTTCTCTTATTCTGCAAGACAAGATATTATCATTCTGCGACAAACCACATTCGATCATTGAAATAGTAGAGTATCTTGGACGCAAAGACCGTAAAGGTGTAAGACTTCGTGGCATTTTGCCACTTGTCAATCAAGGGCGTCTTGCCATGACCATTCCAGAGAAACCCAACAGTCGTTTTCAGAAATATGTAACGATAAAGTAAGTGAAACCATTTTACGGTCTCTGTCTATACATCAATCAACAAGGTTAAACACCCCAAGTCGATGGCGGAAACACCCCAAGTCGATGGCGGAAACACCCCAAGTCGATGGCGGAAACACCC
>CACYQT010000029.1 GCA_902776645.1 uncultured bacterium
AATTCATAATTCATAATGCATAATTCATAATTCATAATTCATAATTCATAATTCATAATTCATAATTCATAATTCATAATTCATAATGCATAATTCATAATGCATAATTCATAATTATATATTTTGTGAGGCTTCAAAATGATAAAAAATCCTATTGTTATTATGACCATGTGCGGGAGCATGTTGATGGGGCAGGTTGCTCCAACAGCTTCCGATGCAGGGAAAAACACCACTGCTAAAACCACTGAAAATCCGTTGGTTGTTACGGTGGAATGCAGCCGGAAATCGCATCTTGTCCATACCAATGAGCCATTTGAATTCATCATCACGGCGAACAAGCCCAAGAAACTGAAAGTCGTTGTTTCCATGGACGGAGAGGCGATTCTGCAACGACTTACCGTCATGCCACCAGCCAGAGTCAAGGCTGTTTTGCCGCATCCTGGATTTGTCCGCTGCGCCGTTTCATCGTTTGAAAAGGATAGCACCCCTGTTCTATGCGGAGTCGGCGTTGATCCGGAACAGCTGCGTCCGTTGCTTCCCGAACCGCCTGATTTCGATGAATTCTGGGCCAATACGAAGGCGGAACTGGCCGCCATTCCGGCGGATTTCAAAATGGAAAAATACGCTTCGGACAATACATTGAATTATTACCGGATCAGTTGCGACAACTTGAACAATCAGAAAGCGTATGGTTTCTTGTCGCTGCCAGTGGACGCGTCGAAGAAATTGCCGTTGTTGGTGACGTTTCCAGGCGGGGAGGCCTATATGAACGAAGAGTCCTTTGTCAATCTATGTGCGAAAAATGACTTTGGAATTGATTGCGCCAGATTGGTTTATCATCTTCCGCCATATCAGCCGGAGAAAAATCTCGCCAATGCCAAGGCAAGGCATGAACAGTTTCTGAAAGAAATCGGGCTGAAAAGATATATCTTTTTCGGAGTTGAAGACAGAAACATTTTCTATACCCGTACGGCTGTGACAGGCTGCCTGCGACTGCTGGATGAGGCATTGAAACAGCCTGGACTGGATCCTGAACGCGTTGTCTATCATGGCGCGAGCCATGGCGGCGCCTTTGGCTTGTATCTGGCTGCGTTTTCGGACAAATTCAAGGCGGCATTCTGCGGCGTTCCGAATTTCGGTGACCGCGGCGGTTTTCTGGCTGGACGCCATACGCCTGATTGCATTAGAACCAGTCAGACATTCCGTGGCCATTTGGATACGTTGCTATATTTTGACACGGCTTTTGCCGCCAGGCGGATTGAGATACCCGTCATGATCGGCGTCGGATTCATTGATCCGTTTTGCGCGCCATCCGCCGTTTATACAATCTACAACGAACTCAAAGGACCGAAAATCCTCTTGCCGAAGATCAAGAACGGACATGGCGACGCTCCGCCCGAATACGGGCCGATGACGTATCTGTGGCTTTCAAAGCAAATCTCTTTTTAATTCATAATTCATAATGCATAATTCGTAATTCATAATTCATAATTCATAATTCATAATTCATAATTCATAATTCATAATTCATAATTCATAATTCATAATTCATAATGCATAATTACATGATACTAAAATGAAAAGGAAACGGACATGAATCTCAAATTGATGGCTTTCAGTTGCATGCTGGCTTCCGGTTTCTGTGCGGTCGGCAACGACTACTATGTCGATAGCGTCAAAGGCGACGACAGTCTGGACGGACGGTCGCAAGATACGCCATGGCGCACTATCGGCAAGGTGAACAAGACGACATTCCAGCCGGGCGACCGTGTGCTGCTCAGATGTGGCGGCCTGTGGCGGGAGACACTCTATCTGCGTAGCGGTTCAGAAGACAAGCCGTTGATTTACAGTCACTACGGCGACGGGCCGTTGCCGCTCATCCAGCCGTCCGTCTCTGCCAGCGATCCCGCCGACTGGAAGGAGGCATCGCCCGGAATCTGGACGCTGGCTGACAATGTGGCAGAAAAAACAACGGTCGATGTCGGAAACATCGTCTTCGACCATGGGGCGGCGCCCTGCGGATGGAAGCGTTGGAAGCAAGAGGATCTAAAAAAGGACGGTGAATACGTCTATCTCAAAGAACCGCACAACATCCTGTTGAAATATCCGGAAAATCCCGCGAAACGCCACAAGTCCGTGGAGCTTGTCCTGCGGCGGTTCGGTGTCATCCATGACAACGCCCATGATGTGATTGTCGATGGGCTGGCCGTCCGCTATGCGGGATGCCATGGTTTCGGGGGCTCCAACGCAAAGCGTTATGCCATCCGCAATTGCGAGATTTCATACGTCGGCGGGGCGCATCAGTTCACGACGCAGGACGGTCGCAACGTCCGTTTCGGCAATGGGATTGAGTTTTGGAACAGCGCCAGCGACTGTCTCATTGAAAACAACCGCATCTGGGAGATCTACGATGCGGCGTTGACGAACCAAGGCCGTGCAAACAAGCCAGAAGCTCCAAGCGTCGAACGGAACATCACCTATCGCAACAACACTGTGTGGAATGCGGAGTATTCCTTTGAATATTGGAACAATCCAGAATACTCCATTACGGAAAACATTCTGGTGGAGAATAATACATTTGTCGATGCAGGCTATGGATGGGCCCATGCGCAACGGCCCGACCCGAACGGCGCCCACATCATGGCCTATGCCAACAGGGCGCGGACCAGGAATTTCGTCTTCCGCAACAACATCTTCTTCAACAGTACGGAAGTCTGCCTGCGCATTTTCAATGAGTGGAAGCCTGATGCGCCAGTGTTCGAAAACAATGTGTGGGAAAATGGCGAAAAGCCGTTCATCCGAAGTGAAATCCAGTCGAGGAAAGGCATGTTCGACAAGACGGCCTTTGCCGATTTTCTCAAGCAGCTGAATCCCGACAACCATGAAATGACGGGCGTTCCGCGCTTTGTCGATGCGGCGAACCGCGATTATCGACTGGCTCCGGATTCCGTTGGCTATGGGAAGAACATCGGCGCCAATCCGAAGGTCACGCAGTGATTTTAACCACGAAAAGCACGAAAAACACTAAAAATCAGTCCACAGAAGACACGGAACAAACAGAAATGCCTCGCCGCCGGGCCGACAACAGCCTGAAGGATGTATTGATTGAACAAAACATTGATCACGAATGATTCTAACGGCTCCGGCGGCTCGGCGGTTGTCGTCGCTTCGCGAGGGGCAAAGAATCTCATGCGGAAGCTTTAAGCCTTGGAGAAAATCTTTTCATAAAATCAAGAAAGTGAACGATAGTAGTACGAAAAGCACTAAAAATCTGTCCACAGAAGACACGGAACAAACAGAAATGCCTCGCAGACGTCGGCCGTGACGCTGATGAGTTCGTCTCCAAAGAATATGTAAAAGAAAAATCATCAAGGTGGCCTCCGTCTGCTCGGCGGTTTCGAAACGCTTCGCGTGGAGAAAATGACATGGGGCGAAAAAATGTCAAAAAAATTGTAAATAAATGATAATAATACGGATTTAGGAGTATATTATACATAATGGTTCGTCCATTGTCGTCTTCAGGCTGGCATGCGATGAGTGGGCTGGTCATGAAGACAGGTTTCATCGTTCAACGAAATAAAGGACTTCATCACATGGCAGAAAAAGCAAAGAAAGAAGCGGCCAAAATCGTCCGCATGGGGTTCATCGGCTACGGTATCCAGGGGCGCACGGTGTTGGTGCCGCATTTCATCAAGCAGGAACAGGTCGTCGTGAAAGCGGTTTGCGACTGCGACAAGACCCGTCGCGAAGCCGCCGCGGAGTTCGTCAACAACTATTATAAGGAAAACAAAAAGGCGAAGCTGGCGAAGTGCAAGGCCGTCGCGGATTTCCGCGACATCATCGCCGACAAGGACATCGACGCCGTCTGCATCGCGGTTCCGGACCACTGGCATGCCTACATGTCCTGCGCGGCCATGAAGGCCGGAAAGGATGTCTATTGCGAAAAGCCGCTGACCTATTCTGTCGAAGAGTCGGTTCTCGTCATGAAGGCCGAAAAGAAGTTCAAGCGGATCTTCCAGACAGGCGCGATGCAGCGTTCGTGGCGTGAATTCCGCACGGCGTGCATGATCGTCCGCAACGGCTTCATCGGCAAGATCAAATACGTCGATTGCAACTACGGCAACGCCTCCGCGCAGAACAACACGGATATCGCGAACTTCCCCGCGAATCTCGGCGGCCCCTCCCATCCGCATCGCTTCTTCGCGCAGTGGAATGGCGCCGAACACAAGGTTCAGGACATCCCGACGGAATCCGCCCCGAATCCGGACGTCGATTGGGACATGTGGCTCGGTCCCGCCCCGTGGTCGCCGTATTCGGACCAGTGCGCGCCGCGCGGCATCAACAAGTTCTATCCGATGTTCTGGCGTTTCGACGACAACTACGGCACGGGCTACAACGGCGACTGGGGCGCGCATCATCTGGACATCGCCCAGTGGGGCCTTGATCTGGACAAGTCCGGCCCTGTGAAGGTCATCTGCTCCGAAGAGCCGTATTCGGGCAATCCGCTGCACGGCGGCCGCCGCCAGTTCGGCATGAAGTTCGTGCTTGAAGACGGCACGATCATCTACCACAACCCCTTCAGCGCGTGGGGCACGGTCTTCTACGGCACGAAGGGCATCGTCGCGGTCAACCGCGGCCGCATCGCTGTCTGGCTGGGCCGTGGCGTCAAGCCGAACGCGGAGATCCGCAAGCAGCTGGACGACGCGTCGTTCAGCAAGATGAAGAAGATCGCCGCATCCATCGGCGAAGACTACGGCTTCGATCCGTCGCAGAAGAAGGACGACCGCCTGAAGGCGAGTCTCGACACGCTCGACGCCTATTTCAAACTGGCCGAAGCCCCCGTGCAGCTCTACAAGAGCGCGCTTCAGGAGCAGAACTTCATCGAATGCTGCATTTCCCGCAAGCCCACGATTTCCTCCGCCGAGACGGGCGCCCGCGCGTCCATCCTCTGCCAGCTCTGCAACATGAGCTACGTCTATGACGCGAGCTTCGACTGGGATCCTGTGAAATGCACGTTCGCCAACGGCACGGGCGATCCCGCCTGGCTGAAACGCCCCTACAACCGGAATGGGTGGGACATTAAGCTTTAATGCATAATTCATAATGCATAATGCATAATTAACAATTAATAATTTACAATTTACAGATAATTGATAATTGTTAATTATTAATTCGTTAGCGATACTTCAGCCCATTGGAATGTTTCCGTTGGGCTGAAGTGTATAGCCATCAAACAAAACGTCTGGATATTGGGGTGAGGATATTTTGAAAGGATTATGTTGTCTGATGAATGCATTCATATCCTGTTGATAGCAATGTCTTTGCTTTGGTTGACGTTTTGCTTTGGGCTAATCGACAGGAAAAGTTACGGAGTCAGTTTCTTCTGCTGTTTGGCTCAGGTGATTGCGTTGATTGGATATGAAGGAATACATATAAACATGGCATTGGGGAAGTTTGGGTCAGATACGACCGCGTCATCTACACTCATACCGTCAATCATTATCATAACGAATTGGATAGTATGCGTTGGCGTTTTGATTACCTCTGTGGTCGCAGCAATATTGCATAATCGAAAGCAAGACAAAATCACCATGTGTCTGTCATTGCTCCAAGGCTTTTGCTACTTCTGGATTTTTATTATTTACCAAGGCTGGGCGTCGTGCTGATCAATTGTATGGAGTGAAAACAATGAATTATGTGGATAGGGCAACTCGGTTAGGTTTTTGGTTCTCTACGGAACTTGTCCATATCCTATTGATTTCATCGTTTCTACTTTGGCTGGCGTTTGGCATTTGGTTGTATGGCAAGAAAAGCTATGGCGTCAGTTTCTTCTGCTGTTTGGCACAGTTGATTGTGTTGATTGGATATGAAGGAATGATGTTGAGCGGGCATGATCCAGACATGGTTCGGGCGAGTGTCTTCATAACCAATTGGATTGTATGCGCAGTTGTTTTTATCGTCTCCATGTTGATGGTAATATTTCATGAAAGGAAACAGGATGAAATCGCATGGGGCTTGTCAGTTTTGCAAGGTCTCTGCTATTTATGGTGTTTTATCGTGTTTCTAGCGCAAAATGCCGATTGAAGACAGGGCATGACTTTTTTATGGCTCATTCAATCTTGTAGATGAGTTTTTCTGGTAGGGAAGGTGGCTGGATGAACATCGTCATGTAGATCGGCAGATAGACGATTTTGCCTTCCACGGCGACATTGTCATTGCACAACACGTATGCCAGCGGGATACCGTAGTTGCTGTCTTTGAGGACATTATCCAATGCGCTATGGCGTTTGTAGTCCTTTCCGCTTTTCACTTCGAGCGGCAGGGCATGGCCGTCGAATTCCACGACGAAATCTAGTTCGCCTTGTTTTTTCGAATTGAAATAACTGGGAGAAAAACCATGGGCCTTCAATTCCTGTGCAACGACGTTTTCGTAAATGGCGCCGATGTTCATATCGACATCGTTGTTGAGCAGCTTCAACTGGATACCATTCATATACATGGAGGCGAGAAGTCCGACATCGTTGGCGAACAGTTTGAAGATGCTTCGTTTAGTGGCGAGTGCCAAAGGCGATCGCGGTTCGTCCAGATTATAGGCTGGAATGGCCACACCAGCCTCCTTCAGCCATAGAAAACCGTCTTCTAGACGGTCGAAATGGCTTCCTTTCAAAACGGTGCCGACGGTGAAACGGCGGTTCTGCTGATTAAGTTCAGAGGGCAACCGATCATAGATGTCCCGTATCCGCAGGGCATTTTTCGGGTCGTACTGGGAGATGTCCCGTTTATATTCAATGCAGATACGTTGTTGTGCGGCGGCAACTTGAGTGAGATCATTCGTTTGCAGATAGGAGTTCACTACATCAGGCATTCCGCCTGTGACGAGATACAGGCGGAAATAACGCATCAACTGGTTGTGGAAGAAGGGATCCACAGGGTGTTTTTCCATGAATGCGGATCGCGCGTTCTCCAGAATCTCTTCTGAAATGCCGTTCGCCCACAAAAACTCCTCGAAATCCAACGGGAACATCTGCACTTCACTCATGAAGCCTACGGGAACGGAACGGATGTCCTTTAGTTCCACGCCGAGCAGGGAGCCGCTGAGAATGTAATGGCAACCGCCCCGCTGGACTAGAAATTTCATGTAGGTGACCGCTTCCGGGCAGCGTTGAATTTCATCCAGAAAAACAAGAGTCTGTCCTTTGCGTCGTGGTTTCAATTTTGCGTATGCGGACAAACGCATATATACGTCGTCTGCATTCGAGACATTGTTGAAGATGGCGAGCGCCTCTGGTTCGCGGATAAAATTGATTTCCACGAAGTTGTCGTAGTTTTCCCGTCCGAACTGTTCGATGCTGAAGGTTTTGCCCACCTGACGGGCCCCTGTGACCAGAAGCGCGTAGCGGCCATTGTCATGAAGAAATCGTGACAGTTCCTTTTCGATTTTCCGTTTCAGCATCATCGTTGCCTTTGATTTTTGATTGATATTGAGGCTTAAATTATTACTCGTCATTTAAGATAATGCAGAAGATGCTAATTTCAAGTAAGAAACGATGTGTTTATGGCAATTTTTCCGATGATTTCAGGGTGATTTATGGCAATTTTTCCGATGGTTTCAGGGTGATTTATGGCAATTTTTCCGATGGTTTCAGGGTGATTTATGGCAATTTTTCCGATGATTTCAGGGGTGTTTATGGCAATTTTTCCATGAAGGACGAAGTGAATGACATATTTTTAATAGGGTGTTTGTCATTTCGTCGCGATGATTTTCTTCAGCAGGAAGACGGCGAGTTCGGCGGCTTCTTTTTCGCGTTGTGAAAAACCGTGGTCGGCTCCATAGAGGAGATGGAATTCCGCTTTGCAGGGAACGGCGGCGGAGGAGGCCGCGTTGCAGAAACGCTGGCCGTATGAATACGGGACGATGGGATCGGCCTTGCCATGGATGACGCAGATGGAACGGACGCCGCGTGATCCGGCCTTTGCGACGGTTTCGTAGAATGGTTTTATTGGGACGACTGGGACGACTGGGACGTCTGGGACATCTGGGACGATGACCATTAGGGAAAATCAGCCTTCAAGAATGTACGCGGCAACGATTTCACCGTAATAGGCGATTTATTATTTTTCTCCGCGCAGATGGATCGCCTCCAGTTCGGCCAGACGGCCTGTTTGGCGTAATTGCTGGAGGAAGAGGTTGAAACAGTCGCGAAGCGCTTCGTTTCCAGGGGGGAGGAGGGCGCCTAATTGACCATGTGTGAACGGCGCATTGATCAGGGGGGCGGCCAATCGTGCGTCACGGCTGCAGTAGAAGGCGGCCTCCATGATTTCCGTGATCATCACGTCCGCCTTTCCTTCCGCGATCAGACGGGGAATTTCTTCATTGACGGGATGGATGGTCAGCGTCGCTTGCGGCAGATTCGCGCGGGCGAACTTTTCGTTGAGGCCGCCCGGATTCTCCATGACGCGGACTTCCGGATGGTTGATGGCCGCCAGACTTGTGTATTTCGCCGCGTCCTCCTTGCGGCAGAGGACCGTTTTTCCGTTGACAAGATAGCCGTCGGACATCAACGCCTGCTTCTTCCGCGCATCCGTGATCGTGATGCCACAGAGCGCAAGATCGAATTTTCGTGCAAGCGTGTCCTGCATGAGCGTCGGCCACGTGGTCGGGACATATTGGATTTTCACGCCGATACTGGCGGCGAAATCCTCCGCCAAGGCGGCGTCGAAACCGACGTAAGTCTTTGTCTCCTGGTTCAGAAACGACATGGGCTGGTAGTCGCCTGTCGCGCCGACGAGAAGGACGCCGCGTTCGCGGACGGCTTGCAAGGCATCCGCAGGAGGGTATGTCCGGCAGGCCGTGAGAAGCAGCGACAGGAGGAGGCATGCGCAGAGGAGGAACTTGTCAAAGGATTTTTGTGTTTTCATGTTTTTCATAGGTGGTAATGAGAATTCAAGTAGCTGTTATTTTTCGATTGCCATGATTCGTCCGAAGCAGTCGGAGACGTAGAGCCGTTTGGCGTCCGCGCATGGGCGGTTGAGGACGGGCATGCCGATGACATGGGAGTCGATGACATGGCCGTTTTGCGGATCCAACTTGTAGAGAATGCCGTCGTTGGCGGCCACCCAGAGGTAGGCACCGTCGATCAGCGGCGTTGCCGTGACGCTTGGCGGATTTCCCGTGGCGTAATCGGAGGTGGGGGTGATGGACGCCTTGGGCATGAACCGCCATGCTTCCTTCATCGTGGCGGTGTCGATGGTGCCCAGCCCTTTGTTGGCGGAAGCGATGAGCAGCAGGCCGTTGGGAAGCTTCACGGGAGGCGCAACGGCGCCGTAGCATGTACATGGAATATCTTTCAGCAACTTGCCTGTGGCGGCGTCGAGGCGGAACAGATGGTAGTTGTTCGGAATGAGCCAGATACTGTCGCCGTCGGGTAGGGCGGTGGCGTTGGCGAAGAGGACTTTGTGCTGCCAGATGACATTGCCTGTCTTCAAGTCATGGCGGTACAGGCCGTTGAGGCGGGAAATGACGAAAACGCTGCCGTCCGCAACCGCCAGCTTGTCATCGGCCGGCGTGCGCTCTTCAACCTGCCATGACGTGTTCCGCCAAAGCGTTTCGCCGTCCGCCGCGCGGATGCCGCGCAGATGGCGGCCGTAGCCGCCCGCCACGATGCCGTCATGGCAGACGATGCCGGAAGCGGACGGACTGACGATGGACGGATCGGAGGGATTCAGCCAGACTCGCTTGCCGGTCGCGGCATCGACGGCGTGGATGTTCGCGCGTGTGTCGATGGCGTAGATGCGGTCGCCGTCGGTCGCGAAATTATTGCGGATGCCGTAGCCGGTTGTGTACGACCAGACGATTTCGCCGGTGGCTGGCGATAGGGCGTAAAAGCCTCCGTTTTCGGCGCTTGTGTCGTCGCAGACACCGACGATGAGCAAGCCTTTCACGAGCTGCAAGTCACACATGGCGATGTCTGCGGGCAACTGCGCAAGCCAGCCAAGGCGATTGCCGTTCTGTGACGCGATATTGAATTCTCGTGAAAACTCCTTGCCGGATTTTGTTCTCGCGGAGAGCGTCAGGCGGCTTGCATCCGCCAATTTCCAATTTGCTTCGCCGCGCCATGCGGATGAATCAACGTGCGACAATTCGACGGATTGTCCGTCATGGTTTGCCGTCACGGCGACGATTTCATCGCCGCTGTCGTAGGCGTCCGCCGTGATTGTTTTTTGCAGCGACATGCCGTTCTGCGGCGTGACGAGGGCGAGATGCTCTTTAATATTGGTATAGAACAACTTGCTTTCCGGCTGGTCGGTCTTGCGGTTGATGCGCAGGACGCGGAACGACGGTGCGAAACAGCCTGCCCCGCCTTTGTTCGGGGCGGCCACGCAGAAGGATTTGCGGCCGGAGGGATACTTTTTGACGATGTTCATGTGCTTGTGGCCATAGATGGCGCAGACGAATTTTTCATCGTCAAGCATGACATCGCCTGAATGCGAGGCCATTTTGTAGCCGACCAGATCGGGCAGGTCATGGCCGACGAGAATCTTCTTCTTATTCGGAAAGCGTTTGCACAACGCCTTCAGCCAATCGCCGCAATCCAGCATGTCATAGAGAAGCGGCGCACCCCAGCTGTTGTAGATGGGCACGACGACGAAGAGATATCCGCCGAGTTCAAAGGATTGCCACCATGGGCCGAAAATGGCGAGAAATGGATCGGTGGCGCCGTAGAAGCCGCGGCCGCGGAAGTCTTCGTCGTGGTTGCCGCAGGCATAGACGACGGGCATGCCCAGCGTCGCGGCGTTGACGAAATCGCGATGCGTTTCCATGCCGGCGGGCGAGCCTGCGCTGATGTCGCCCGCGTTGATGAAGAGATTGGTTTCCGGATGGTTGGCAAGATACGTGCGGATGGTCTCCATGTAGCGAAGGTCATGCGTTTCGGCGTCGCCGACGATGACCATGGAAAGCGTGTCTCCCGTGACGGGACGCACGTCTTCCAGCAGAAAATCGTACGTCTGGCGGCCGGGCGTGACACGATGCCAGAAGCGTGTGATGTCCGCCGTATATTGTTCCGTCCGTTGGACATAGATTGTCTGGGCCTTTTCGTGGAGCGGCAGCGAATAGCGTCCGTTTTCATCCGTGACGGCGAAGTTGAAGCCGTCGCTGACAAGCATGTTCGGGATGCCTGGATCGCTTTGCGACGGCCAGCCGTCGTGGTTGCGGTCATGGCGGACGATTCCCGAAACGGTTGCGCCGAAGGCGGACATGCAGCATGCGGCCAAAGTTGTTATAAGCATAAATTTTGAAATCTTTCCGAAGGTTGTCATGAAGAAAAAGAATTGTTTAGTGTTGTGTTTTGGCACTGTCTATTATACAATATAATATAGTTCGGCTGAAGTTAAATGGAAAGGCTTTTGTCATCTTGAGGTCTGTGGAAACGGGAGTATATTTTCATAAAAGAGTGTGAAAATTCAAACAGGAAGTGATATGAAATTGTCTCAAAGAGCGGTTCAGTTGACGCCGTCGGAACCGCGCCGAATATACGACGAAGCGCAGAAGTATCGCAATGTCATTGACTTGACGTTGGGGGATCCGGATTTGCCGCCGCCCATGAACGTGCGGGAAGCGGCTTGCGAGGCGATTCGCGCAGGCAAGACGCGATACAGCGCCAATGCGGGATTGCTTGCGTTGCGGCAGGCGATCGTTGCGGAGGCGCGGAAGGAATACGGCATGGATTTTCGCGCGGAATCGGAAGTCATCGTGACCGTCGGAGCCATGGAATCCGCCTATCTGAGCCTGTGGAGCCTTCTGGACGAAGGGGACGAGGCGATCATTCCCGCTCCGTATTGGATCAATTATGGCGAAGTCGTCAAATCCTGCGGCGCCAGGCCGGTCTTTATCGAGACGCGGCCGGAAGACGCTTTCATCGTGCAGCCGAAGGAGATAGAGAAACGCATCACGCCGAAGACACGTCTGCTCATCTTGAACTCTCCTGCAAATCCCACGGGAGCGGTCATTCCGGGCGAAACGCTTGACGAGCTGGCGGAACTTGCCGTAAAATATGATCTGACCGTGATTTCCGACGAAATCTACAGCCATCTGGTTTATGACGGTCGGAAGGCGGAAAGCATTCTGACGCGGCCTGCAATGCGGGAACGGACGGTCGTCGTCAACGGTTTTTCCAAACGCTACGCGATGACCGGCTGGCGTGTGGGCTGGACGTTGGCGCCGTCGCCGTTGATTCGCGTAATGACGCAGATGACGGAAAACGTGGTGGCGTGCGCGCCGTTGCCGTCGCAATATGCGGCGTTGGAGGCGTTGTCGGACCGCACGGACGAGTCGTATATTCTTCACGAATTCGAGAAGCGGCGCGACTGCATTCTGGAGGAGCTGCAAACGATTCCGCAAATCACAAGTGTCGGCATACCAGCCACTTTCTATGCGTTTCTGGATGTTTCCGCCACGGGCATGAGCGGAGAGGAGTTCGCCATGGGACTGCTGAAGTCTAAGCAAGTCGCCGTGATCCATGGCAACGCCTACGGCGGCGACGCATACCGCAATTATATCCGCATCGCCTTCACGCTGCCGTGCGATGAATTGCGGAAGGCGTTTGCGCGGATTCGTGAATTTCTGGCGGAGCGTTCCGCAGGCTGACAGGAGAAAACGATGGACAAAGAAGCATTGAAGCGGTTTGCATGCGACTATCTGGATGCGCATGCGGAAGAGCGCATCCAGGCGGGCGAGACGTTGTTGCGGATGCCGGAACTTGCGTATTGCGAGCAACGTACGTCAGATTTTGTCGGACGGCATTTCGCAAAACTAGGTCTGGCGGAAAAGACCGGCCTGGCCATCACGGGGCGGCGGGCGGACGTCGATACGGGGCGTCCGGGCCCGCGTGTGGCGATTCTTGGGGAACTGGATGCGCTGATCGTTCCGCAGCATCCGTTTGCGGACGCGACGACCCATGCGGCGCATGCCTGCGGCCATCATGCGGCGTTGAACGCCATGCTTGGCTGCGCGGAAGTGCTGACACGGCCGGAAGTTCTGTCTCAATTGTCTGGTTCGCTGGCATTTATCGCCACGCCATCGGAGGAATGCCAGAATCAGCCGTACATCGCCAGCCTGATCGAGGCGGGAAAACTGCAATTGTTCGGCGGCAAATCCGAACTGATCGCGGAAGGCGTTTTCGATGACATCGACGTGGCCATGATGCTGCATGCGGGAGGGACGAATTATACGCCGTCGGGCTTCAATGGCTTCGTCATGAAACGGCTTGTCTTCCATGGCAAATCCGCCCATGCGGGAGCGAATCCGGACAAAGGCGTCAACGCCATTTCCATGATGCGATCCGCCTTGACGCTGATGGACGCGCAGCGCGACACGTTCCGCGACGAAGCGCATGTGCGGCTTCATGGCTATATTCCGGAAGGCGGCGAGGCGGTGAATGTCGTGCCAGATCGGGCGGTGTTCACGTTGCAAGTCAGGGCGGCGTCGCCGGAGGCGATACAGGACGCGTCGGACAAAGTGGACCGTTGCGTGAAAGCCGTCGCGATCGCCTTCGGCGGCGAGACGGAAGTGCAGAACATCTTCGGTTTCATGCCGTTGATCGCATACGACGAACTGGATGACGTGCATCAACGCAACGTGCGGGTCATCGCGCCGAATGCGCCGTTCACACGCGGCATCTACCGTCCGTCATCGACGGACATGGGGGATGTCAGCATGATCATTCCGTCGCTTCACGGCTATTTCCGCGGCTTCGCGGGAACGGCGCATACGGACGATTTTCTTGCCATTGATCCGCAGCAGGCGTATGTGGATTCCGCCAAGATGCTGGCGATGGACGCGATTGATCTGCTGTGGGGCGACGCGTCGTGCGGCAGGAAAATCGCGGCATTGAAATGCCCGATGGACAAGCAGACGTATTTGGAGAAAATGCGCGGATTCTCTTCCACGCTGACGTTTGGAAAAGATTGAGTAGACTTCTGGGACTGCTGGGACAGCTGGGACTTCTGGGACTTCTGGGACAGCTGGGACTGCTGGGACTGCTGGGACTTCTGGGACAGCTGGGACTTCTGGGACAGCTGGGACTTCTGGGACAGCTGGGACTTCTGGGACAGCTGGGACTTCTGGGACTTCTGGGACCCTAAATAATTGTCTCAGTTGTCCCATAGGTCTCAGTTGTCTCAGTAAAGTCTATGTTATTGGCATGGATGCAGAAGGCAGTTACTCTAGAATATCAGAAGCCGTATTCGTGGCGGTGAATTCGTAGGAGCCGTTGCCTAGATCCTTCGTGTGGCCGAAGCGAGACTTCAGGCCGGGCTTGCCGATTTTGATGACGGCTTTGACGTCGCCGGGGCCGTCCGATGTGATGACGACGATCTGCTTCCCGCTGTCGGCCGTGTGGAGGCGGGCTTCGACCATCGCTTCGCCGATCTTCTCTTCGAATAGCTTCAGCGGATTCGCCGTCGCGATGAAGAACGGTTCAAGTTCTTTATTGAGCTTCATGACGTTGGTGACAAGCGGCCAGAAACGCGTGCTGGCGCCCGGATCATAGGCGTCATGGCGTGCGACGGAATTGTAGGCGTAGGGGATGACGGCGCGTGCGCGATGGTTGAGCGCCAACATGTTGTGGGAGCGCATCTCCTCTTCGGTGGGATAGCGTGTGTCGCTGTAGGGCTGGCCTGTGCGCGGGCATTGGTAGATGCCCCAATTGAAAATCTGCGGCAGCCACCAGATGCCGATGCGGGAACTCTCTTCGGAGGCACGGAAGCAGTTGCGGATTGAACGCATGGACTGCGTCGTGTCGTTATGGACGGGATAGCAGTCCGCGAGGAAGACGTCGCCCGACGGCGCGAAGAAGACGTAGTTGCGGATGCGGTCGGAGAGCGTGAAGACGGGATGGAACGGATCCAGTTCGTTGATGAGGAAACGCATCTTGCGGAGCATCGGCATGTCGCTCAGCGGATTTTCGTCGGAGATATACCAGCCGAGCAGGGCGGGATGGTCTTTCAGGCCGTTGACGACGACGCGGATGATTTCATACATCCCTTCGACGCCTTCGAAGCGCTTCACTTCGCCGTGGTGCCCATAGACGTCCAACATGCAGAAAATCAACTTGATACCGTTTTTGTGAAGGATATCCATACTGCGGCGGATTTCCGCGATGGACGTGTTGCCGTCCTGTTTTTCCGGCAGCCGGAAGCGGAATGAACGGTAGGGGAGCACGCAGTTGACGCCCATGGACGTCATCCGTTCGATGTCCGGCGGCATCATGTTGACGTTTTCCCAGAACATGCCGAGCGGGAAGAAGGGCTTGCCGTCGATGAAGGCGCAGCCGGATTCATCCATCGTGACGGCGCCTTCGGGCGGTGTGGCGGTCGTGAACTGGAACGGATATTCGTCCTGCGTGACGATTTTCTTGCTCCGCATGTCTCCGAGCATGAATTTGATTTTCGTGATGCCTTCGGGAAGCTGCCCGAACTTGAAATACGAGAAGCTGTCGGTGATTGGCGCGACGAATTCGCGTTTGTCCGGAAGCTGTGCGAAGAGGATGAAATCCTTCTCTTCGTCACCGGCGTTCAGCAGGGCCGTGCGCATCTTGACCAGACCGTCTTTGTCAAGCTTAAGCATTTTGGGCAGAATGGGATAGATGACATTCTCCTGCTTGCCGACGAGTTCGATGGAGATGTTGTCCCACTGGCAGGCCTCGCAGCTGTATTCCTTCAGGAAAAGCACGAGCGCGGCACCTGCGCCTTCCATCGTGAAATTGCCTTCCAGCGTCGTCCAGCCGCATTCGCCTTTCACGACATGGGCTGAAAAATAATGGCAGCTGAGATACTGGTTCTTTTCGTCGTTGAAATCGAATCCGACGACTGGAACTTCCCGATCCGCAAGCACTTGGCCGTTTTTCATTTTGATGCCGGAGAGCCTGACCGACGCCCTGAACTTATAAACGCTTCCCGCCTTCAGATTAGGGATGCGGAGATTGCTGAACACGTATTTTTCGCCTGGGCCGCGTTTCAGCATGAGGCCGCCGTTGCCGTTTTCGCCATAGCCCCAGCCGCACTGGTAGCCTTTCGCGATCACCATTTCGGGCGGGGCGCCTTTTTCAAAATCTAGCGAAAGAATGGTGCCTTTCGTGCCTTCATCCTTTTGGTAGGGGGCGAAATCCGCCAGTTTCTGACCAATCAGCATGGTTCCGCACATGGTCGCAATTACGAGAAGTCTGTTCATCGTCATCTTCCTTCTTTTATTATTGGTATGGTAAAAACTGCATTGTGTTTAAAAGTTACCATGTTTTTGCGACTTTGCAACTAATCGCCTTTTTTTCAGTTTCATGGAAGAAAAGCGGATTATCTGCGTTATAGTAACAAGGAGGAGGAGGTAGCGAGGCCGTCCCGGCCTTGAGGTAGCGAGGGCGTCTTCGCCCTTGGCAAAGAAGGAGGTAGCAAAGAAGGAGGTAGCGAGGCCGTCTCGGCCTTGGTAAAGAAGGAGTAGCAAGGGCGTCCCGCCCTTGACAAGGCCGGGACGGCCTTGCTACCCAGATTTTGCATCTCTTTCAAATGATCATAACAGGAGCGACAATGGACAGGCGTGATTTTATCAAACTGATGGCCGCCACGACGGCGGTCGCCGCAGATGGACGCATATTCGCAGAAGAGCCCCAGAAAAAACAGGAGGACAAGATGACAGTTCCGGAACGCAACCGCAGACCATACAGCGACGTGGATTGGGAGCATTCCTTCCAGGTTCATACGACTTCCCATGGCCACTGCATCAATCAGAGGCAGATGGACGGCTATCTCAAACGCGGCTTCGGATTTCTGACGCTTTCCAACTACTATCCGTCGGCGCCGTACTGCCCCGCCGGCAAGATGACGGTCAACTACTATCGCGTGCATCATGACTTTCCCGTGATGGTCAACGGCCTTCGCACGGACGGGCCGTTCGACTGGAACAAAATCGTCGAGCCGTGGATTGGCGAAGTGGAGGAAAAATACCGTGAAGCATTTCCGTTCAAGGAAGGCGGTCCATTGTTCAACCCATTGCCGGAAGGCATCTTGGAGGCTCCGAACGCTGAGCATCACGGCTTCATCGGCAGCCCGACGCATTTATGCGCTCCAGGCTCCGCCTTCGCTTCCGGAACGTTTGATGCGCGCAATTTCTACAAGTCCATGAGCCATGGATACCATTTCGGTTCGGGCGAACCGTGGCGGCTCGCCGTCGACCGCATGATCGACGGATTGATCTATCCGGACGGCGGTGGCGTCACCATCAACCATCCGGCGTGGAGCCGTCTGAAATACGACCACATGATGGAGCTGCTGGACCACGATCCGCGTGTTCTGGGCATTGAAGTCTATAATCAAGGCTGCGTCAAGAGCGAGATGTATCCGTGGAGCAAAGCCTATTGCGAAGACTACTGGGACTATGCGCTGGGCCTTGGACGGCAATGCTTTGGCTTCTTCGTTCCAGACTGGAGCGTCACGGAGGGGACAAACGTCCTGATCGTGAAGGAGAAGACGGTCCATGAATGCCTGAAGGCCTATCGTCAGGGCAACTGGTTCGGCGCGATCAAAGGGCGCGGCATCCTCAACTTCACGAACATCCATTTCGATGGCGCGACGCTGCTGGCCAAGACCGACAAGAAGGCGCGTTTCCAAGTCATCTCCAAGCAGGGCGTCGTGTCGGAAACGGAATCGGACAAACTGGATTTCAAGATCGCCAAGGAAGATTACGGAAAGCACATCTTCCTGCGTATCAAGGCGTTCGCGACGGATGACAGCGGCGAGATCATCTACTCGCAACCGTTCATGCTGGATTAGTGGTCAGTGGTTAGTGGTTCGCTATATGATGAAAAAATCTGTATTATGTATTATTTCCGTGTGCGCCATGGCTTGCGCGGAATTGTGGGAGCCGTCGGCGCCGAAACTGATTGAATTTTCATGGAACTCGCCTGATACGAAATATCTGCGTGAACACGTCCAGGAGATGGAGGCGCGTACGCCATACCATGGCCTAGGCATCCATGTGATCGCGAAGGCGATGTGGGAAGGCAAGGAGATCACCTGCCGCCACAGCACGATCTTTTCGCCGATTCCATGGAAAAAGGAATGGTTCGCGCAGGCCATCGATGATCTGAAACATACGGAGTTCAAGCAGTTTACGGATAATTTCATCCGCACGGGCGTCTGCCCGGGCAACGTCTCGCTGTTTTCGGACAGCGACTGGGAGGCCGTCTGCAACAACTTCCGCATCATGTCCGAAATCGCGAAGGAATGCGGCATGAAAGGACTGGCCTTCGATCCGGAAGTCTATTGCGAACAGCTATTTCTGCACAAAGAGTCATGGGGCCATACGCTGGAGGAGTCCAGACGGCAGGCCAGATTGCGCGGACGGCAGTTCGCGGACGCCATTTTCGGGCCGTTCCCGGACATGACGTTCTTCTGCTTCTTCTGGCATAGTCATGTCCAATTTGCTTATTACAAGGTAAATAACGATGGCTATCACGACACATTCATCCATTTCATGAACGGCGTCTATGACAATCTGCCGCCGACGGCCACCATCATCGATGGCAACGAAACCAACGGCTATCACGCCGCTGATGGAAAGGATTTTCAGGCGATGGCGAATCAAGTCTTCCATACTTATTTGGTCGCTGTGGACGAAGCGAACATCGTCAAGGCGAAGACGCAGACACATTTGGCTCCAGCCTTCTATCTGGATCCGTATTTCATCAAAAGCGACAGTTCTTGGGCGAAGAGACTCGATTGGGACGGACATCCCGACCGCACGTTGTATTTCCTTGAAAATATGAAACATGCGATGAAAGTCACGGACAAGTACATCTGGACATGGGGCGAAAACGGCTCCTGGTGGCGTGACAAACCGGACCAGCCGTTTTCATGGGAAAGCCGCTCGCCGGGCGTCACCGAAGGCTTGCGGTGGGTTTTCGCTCCGGGAAAATATGCGGAGAATGCACGGGCAAGACTGACGGGAAATGAGCCTAACTTGTTGAAAAATCCAGATTTCGAAGATTTGACGGGATATGACGCGATGGCGGCGAAGCCAAAGGTGCAGCATTGGGCATTCTGGCAGTCCGCCCAGTCTCGCGGGACGTATGGTTTGGATCGCGGGGCTGGTTCCGCACATGGCGCTTTCTTTGCCAATGTTCTTAACGCGTGCTATTTGCAGACGTATCCTGTAAAGTTTGGCGAGACATATGTGTTTTCAGCAAAAATCTGGCGGGAGAATCCGGATGAGACGGCGACGCTCAGATTCCGCTGGCAGGACGCGGATGGCAAATGGTGCTGCGAGGAGGAGGACCGGACCGTGGAGGCGGGAAAGCCTGACGCGGACGGATGGTGCACGGCGAGTGTCTGTGTCACCGTGCCAGCTGGCGTAAAATTCACGGCGGTGTTGCTCGGCGGGGCGGATGTGAAGGGCAAAGTGATTTTCGACGACGCGAAACTGGTGAAATGCCCGTAGGCAAATGGTGTTGAACGATTGAGGCCGCGTATATGAAAGAAGAACTGATGAAAATAATCGGTTTTGGAAAGACCGGAGACAGCAAGGAACAGGCCGCTAAAGAGGCTAATATGTTGCCGCTTGCCGTCCTGATTGACGCAGACAATATTAGCCCCGCGTCCATGGAAGGAATATTCAGTTCCGTCCGTAGTCTGGGGGAGCCTATTGTTCGCCGGGCGTATGGAATGGTCAGCTGTTTTGCAAGCAATGACGGATGGCCACGTGTTCTACGGGAGAATGGAATTGTCGCATGTCCGCAAGTCAGCAATATTATGCACAAGAATGTGGCGGACATAGCACTCGTGATCGATGCGATGGCTTTGCTTTATAAAGGGCCGGTCAAGGGATTTTGCATCGTTTCAAGTGACAGCGACTTCACAGGATTGGCTGCGAAGATCCGTGAAGAGGGCAAGCTTGTCTATGGATTTGGCGATGGCAAGGCTCCGGAGAGTTTCCGTTCGGCATGTTCGAAATTTTTTGAAATAAATGTTGCCAAGCAACCAGTTGCCGCAAAAGTCAACGGTCCTAAACAAGTGGCTGTTACGAAGAGCAATCCCAAACAGGAAAAAAAAGAATCAATATGTCCACGATGTGGCGGTGAATTGAGCGAGACAAAGACAAAATCCAATCAGGACTGCCGGATGTGCAAAGCCTGCGGCGGCATGACGATAAAACTGAACTCTTTGAAAACTGTTTTTGCGGAGGATGGTCTGAAAGCGCTTCTGGAGAAAGCAAAATTGCATGAGCAGGCCGGCTGTATATGCCCGGACTGTGGTTCGTCCATGAGTTTGTTGAAGGTTTCGACTGGAAAACGCCATATTGAAATCGATGTGTGCGGCAACTGCCAGGCGCTCTGGTATGACAAAGATGAATTCGAGGCGCTTGCGCCGAGTGATGGTTTGCTACAACCAACGGTTTCCGCCGGCAAAGCGTATCGCCGTGACATGACATTGGCTCTTACGGCAGATTTGCGGAATGGAAAATTGAAAGTGACAGAATGTTGGCAGTTGGAAAGGGCGATGAAAAACAACTACCATGTTCCAACTCCTGATATCAGTCCTATTATTGGTTCTCTTAAAGCACAGCAAGTCATTAAGGTAGAGTCGAAAACTGGTAAGTTGGAAATCTGTAAGGCTGCGTCAGAAATGAAATGGTCATTGAAAAAATGATGGTTTTGCTTCTCTAAAATTCGCATTGACAAGCGATTGAAGACGGAGAATGTCATGATGGACAGGCGTGAGTTTATCAAATGGATGGCCGCCACGGCGGTTGTCGCTGAAAGAGGCGGCGTGTTTGCACAGGACGCTCGAATGAAGCAGAAGGATAATAGCATGTCGAAATGGATTTGGTTGTCGCCATTTGTGTATCCGCAGCATCAGCATTGCCGGAAAGATACGTATAGTTCGCCGAAAGTGACGGACGGGCCTGGATTCGCCGTCGTGCAGTTCAAAAAAGTCGTTGACTGCGGCGGTGCCGTGGATTCCATCCGTTTTCGGGCCAGCGGCGACACGCGATTTCGCATTTTCTTGAATGGCGAACGCTTGTGGACGGGACCAGCCGAGCCTGGTAGCGACTGGATCCAGCCGTCCACGCCGCCGCAGTATTTCGCGGATGAATATGTCTGGAAAGCGACGGATGGCAAGAAGTCTGCCGTCTTGGAATTCTTGGCGGAAGTGCGATTGGGGCCGATGCGCGGCAATGAAATGTCCAGAGGGCAGGGCGGCTTCCGCATGGATGCAGATGTCCAACTGGCTGATGGAAAGCATCTTGCGATTGGAACCGGACCAGATTGGCAATGCCGTTTGCTGTCGGGCTGGCAGAATGGCTCGACGTTTGACGCACGGATTCCGGCGATTGAATGGACGGCTGCGAATGTTGTGGAAGACATTTGGCATGAAGACGTTGCGCCGATTCCCGTACGGGATGAATGGACGGTGAAGCCGTTGGAAGGCGGCGAACTCGTCGTTCAAGGCGGCGCGACGGCTGATGCCCATGCGACGTTCGACCGAATCTACGCGGCGTATCTGGTCATGGAGGCGGATGCGCCGTGCGAGATCACCGCCCGAATGTATGAACAGAATCCGCGTGCGCTTCATGCAACGGAAAAGGCGATTCTGACTGGCGGCGACGGCGGTTCATATTTTTGCAGTCTGGCTTTGCAAAGCATTTGCGGCGTCCAATGGAATGTGAAAAGTCTGGACGCCGCAAAAGCCGTCCATGCAAAAGTTTATTTGATCGCCACCTGCTATCCGGTGAGACAGGAAGGCAGTTTCCATTGCAGCGACAAAGGGCTGGACGCCGTCTATGATGTATGCAAATGGACATTGCAGATATGCCGTCAGACCATGCATTTGGACAGTCCGAAACATCAGGAGCCGCTGGCCTGCACAGGGGATTATTATATCGAAGCAATGATGACGGCGGGAACATTCGGCGACATGCGGCTGGCCGCTCTTGACGTTTTGCGTACGGCGCAAGTCCTGCAGCTCAGTGACGGACGGCTCTTCCATACGACGTATTCGTTGATATGGGTTCATATGATGTGGGAGGTTTACCAATTCACTGGCGACAAGGAGTTGCTGAAACAATGTCTTCCCGCCTTGGACAAGCTGCTGGGCCGTTTCCGGAAGTACATGGGGGAGAACGGCTTGATCGATAATCCGCCGGACTACATGTTCGTCGATTGGCTGGTGGTCAGCGGGCAATCCATGCACCATCCGCCCAAGTCATTGGGGCAGACGGTGTTGAACTGCTTCTATCATGGAGCGTTGCTTGATGCGGCCCGTGTCTATGCGGAATGCGGCAAAACAGCGGTTGCGCAGACATGCAACGAACAGGCGGCGGCATTGCAAAAGGCTTGTCGCGCATTGCTTTACGATTCTGAAAAGCAGCTTTTCTTTGACGGACTGCCTGGAACGGAGCCAGCCAAAGGCCGCTGGATGCCCGCGAACACGCAGGAACGGCATTTCTCGCGTCATGCCAACACGTTGGCCGTTCTGTGCGATGTCGTGACGGGAGCGGAGGCCGTGGCGCTGTTGGAGCGGACGTTGGACAGCGACATGCAGGAAGTCCAGCCGTATTTCATGCATTATGTATTGGAAGCAGTGGAAAAATGCGGGTTGTTTGAAAAGCGCGGCTTGGGCATTTTGCGCAAGTGGATTCCGCTGGCGGAGGAATGTCCACGTGGATTGAAGGAAGGCTGGATCGCTCCGCAGGCGGACTACGGCTTCGACTATTCCCATGCATGGGGCGGCACGCCCGCCTGGCAACTTCCTGCCAGGTTGCTTGGTTTCAAGATGTTGGAGCCTGGCTTCGCGAAAATCTCGCTTTCACCGCGGCTATGCGGTTTGGAATGGTTTGACATCTCCATGCCGACGCCGAAAGGCATGCTCCGCTGCCGTCTGGAAAAAGGCAAAACGCCGCAGGTGGATTTGCCGGCCGGCCTGGCCTGCGTCATGCAATAGAAAGGATGGAGCGTTTCCGCTTGCCAGTCGGCAGAGGACGATTATATTTTACAAACTTTTCGTAACCAATCATAATATAGGAGAAAAAACATGTCCTTTTTCAGTTGTCATAAACCGTTGCTTTTGAATGCTTGTGTTGTCATGTCCTTCCTGACGACGGGATGCACCGCCATCGAGGAGACCGTCCGCGGCTCCGTCATCATGGCGAAGGAGAAGATGGGCATGCAGACCGCAATGGCCGCTCCCGCTCCTGCGCCACGCGCCGCCCAAAGCACGGAGGCCATGCTGGACGCCGAAATTGAAACGCCGAAATTCACGAAAATCTGGCATGGAATGGACGAACTTGTAACCGATTACGAAGACGTTCTGTCCGGTGAAGACAAATCGTGGTTTGACCGTCGGACCAAGAGCCTGACGAATTCCGCTTTGAAGCTGATCGCCAGCAAGGCGGGCATGGAGAGCTATGAAAAGATTCTGGACCTCCAGAAGAAAATCGCGGATAAGAACAAGAAGAAGAACGACTTGCAGGCGGGGCGGCTGGGCTATCCTGTCACATCGTCGAATCCTTTTGCCATGACGCGTGAGAAGTGCGACAAGAAGATCCAGGAGCTGCAGGGCGATGTCAAGGAATGCGAATTGGAAATCAATCGGCAGAGCAAATTGCTGCTGGCGGATTTGAACCGCCATGGGCAGGTCATGGACGAAAAGCATCTGAATTACTTGCTGAACGCGGCCGGCGGCGACGATGTCATGCAGATGATGAATCTGGCCATCATTTTGAAGCAGGTCCAGTATGCCATCGGCAAGCAGATCAAGGCGGATCCGCAGTTCAACGGCGCGCAGCTGCAACGTTATGTCGGCATCCAGCTGGTGCTGCTGCTGGCCTATCAGCAGGCCCATACCATTGGCATAGAGAACATTAACGACAAGTATCTGCCGCGTCTGGCGGACATCCAGAAGAAGGCGGAGGCCAACCGTCAGGAGGCCCAGGCCTTGCGCGCCAATGCACAGGATGGTGCGAGTTATCTGGACCAGAATCTGAAGCTGAGCGAAAACACCATCACGATCGCGAAGCAATATCGCATTGCGTTGCAGGAGATGGCGAAGAGCCTGGAGTCTTCCCGCGCGAAAGTCGACCGCAACGTCGCGGTGACGCGCAACACCTTCAAGACGGTCACGACGGGGGCCAGTCTGCTGAAGCTCATCCAGGAGAGCTCGCAGGATTATTCCGAACTCATCAGCTTCAATCCGCCGCTCTTGGAGACGATCTATTCCGACCAGATGATGGAGGCGTTCCAGCAGGTTTCCGCGCAGTTGAAGAACTAATCACATCTTATCGTCTTGCGTCTTTTTTGCACGTCTCGCGTCTCGCGTCTCACGTCAAACTACGTCATGGCGATGCCTGATGCCCTCATCCAGACATGAGACGAGAGACATGAGACGAGAGCGGAGAGAAGAGACGATAAGACTGTAAGAAAAAGATAGAGTTTTGGGGCTATTTCGGGAAAATAGAAACATGCAGAATACAATCGTCCCTGATTTCATTTTCGGCCAGAATCTCGAACACACCCGGGCCTGCGTCGCGGGCGGTATCAGCGCGCAGATATTGCGCAACCGCAAATTCGCGGGCAAGCCGTCGCGCAACGGCGTGGCGTTGGACTGGCAGGGTGGCGGCGACAACGTTTTCTACGAACTGGTCCAGAGCGGCTACACGCGTCATGCGGCGCGCAACAGGATGTTCCGCCAGAATGAAATCAACAGCCAGTTCATCATGAATCTGTCGGATGACTACGCGGGAATCCATCAGATGGTCGGCCATCTGCGGTGCGGCGTCACCCATACCCTGAGAATCGTGGCAAGAACTTGCAACGGAGAACCTTGCGGGATTCGTCTGTTCGTCTCCGCCTATGGGGAAAGCCATCAGCAGGATTTCGTCATCGACGGAACGGACTGGCGGACGATGCAGATGATGTTCACGACGGGATGGGGCAGCGATTTCAAGATCGCCATCTTGGTGGAGCCTGGCCATTCGGCCATCGTCGGCGTGGCGTCGCTGATGCCGAACGACCATTTCCACGGCATGCGGCGGGACGTCGTCGAACGGCTGAAGGAGATCGGCACGTCCGTCATCCGCTGGCCGGGCGGCAATTTCGCGGGCGAATACCGCTGGCGGGACGTGTTGCTGGATCGTGACCAACGCGCTCCGTTGCAATCATATATGGAAATCGAGACGCAGACTCACACGCACGGATACGACAACCATGAAATCAGCACGGACGACGTCATGGCGCTGTGCCGTGAGATCGGCGCCAAGCCGTTTTTCACCATCAATGCCGTGTGGGATTCGCCGGAAGAGACGGCCGCGTGGGTGGAATACTGCAATGGCGACGAAACGACGCCCATGGGCCGGATCCGCGCATCGCATGGATTCAGGGAGCCGTTCAACGTCAAGCTGTGGTCGCTTGGCAACGAGATGGGATATGGCCACATGGAGGGGCCGCATACGCCGCAGGAATATGTGGAATTGGCGCGGCGGAACGCCGCCGCCATGCTGAAGGCGGATCCGACGCTGACGCTTGTGTCGTCCGGCCCGTATCCGAATCCGGACTGGACGAACGGCGCGGCGATTCCGCTGGAAGACATCGCGCCCATCAGCTCCCTGCATCATTATATGCAGCCGGGCATACTGGACATGACGTCGCCTGAACGCACGAAGGCCGTTGTCCAGCGGATGATCGGCTTGTCGGACGGACTGTTCCGTCTGGCGGAGAGATTCCGCGACCTTCTGCCGCCGTCGCATCGTATCTCCTTCGACGAGTGGAACGTATGGTATAGTTGGTTCCGCAACACGGGCACGGGCGGCGGCATGCTCGCCTTGCGCGTCCTGCATGGTTTCATGAAGCATTGGCAGGATTGGCGGCTCGCCGTCGTATGCTTCTTCCAGCCCGTCAATGAAGGCGCGATCGATGTGCCGCCAGATGGCGATGAGGCGAAACTTACCGCCATGGGGCAGGCCATGTCGTTGGCGTCCAAGCATAAAGGAAATCTCGCCGTGCAATTGGCGGACATGCCGGAGGAATCGTTTGTTTCGCAGCGGGCGGACGGACGGCTCGTCGTCACGCTTGGAAACACGGACATGGAGAACCGTCTGGAATGGAAGCTGCCGGAAGGATACGCCATCGTCGAAGCGGAAAGCATCCTTCTGCAGGCGGAGTCCTTCCTGCCGCGTTCGACGTTTGTCCGCAAGGCGTTAGCGACCGCAGGAAGCGTGGATTTGCCGCCGTTCAGCATGGCGCTGGCTGTGCTGGAAAAGACTGCGAAGTAAGAAGTTAAGGCACCACAGATCACACGGATTACACGGAAACGGTCAAGCCATAATAGAACCACGAATGGACACGACTGGACACGAATGCCTCGCCGCCGGGCCGCCCGTCTCCTGAAGATTTTGTTTGTTTATAATGGAATCTAAATGCAGAAAAGTCAACGGCTCCGGCGGCTCGGCGGTTGTCATGGCGCTTCGCGCAGTTTTTGTAAAACGTGAACAAAGGATATCTGTAAAATGAAAAAACTACTGGCCTCTGTCTTAACGTTATTTGTATTTGCTTCCATTCTTCAGGCGGCCGTCCAACCAGGCGAGAATCTGCTCGTCAACGGCGAGATGAAGGGGAAGGCATTCAATCCGTTTTCGGGCGAACCGGCCAAGACGCCGGACAACTGGATCGCGACGGGCGCCTTGGACGGCATCACGTTCTTCGTGGAAGACGAGAAGAACGGGCAGGGCTATATGCAATTCACCCAGAAGGATACGGCGAAGCCATGGCCGGAGGTCGTCATCAAGCAGGCGGGCGTGAAATTGGTCGAAGGGGAGAAATACCGCCTGTCGGCGATGGTCCGGACGAAGGGCTTTGAAAGCCCGCATTGCGGTGTCGTCGTCTATGACCGTGGTTGGTATCATGACGTCGGCGTCAGAAAATTTCCAAAGGATTCCGACTGGACGACCGTGTCGGCGGACGTCACGATGCTGCCCGTGAACGGCGGCGTTTATACGTTCGCGGTGTTCGCATGCGATTTCAAAGGGACGGTTGAATTCAAGAATCTCAAGCTGGAGGCGTTGACGGAAAAGGCATTGGCGGAATCGGGCAAGAGCGAAATCGTCAATCTCGCGAGCAAGCCTGTTCTCATTCCGTGGCAGCCGCTTCTCAACCAGATTCCGCTTCCGGAAAAAGGCCTGTTCGACTGGCTTACGGGGGGGCGTCATCCGCAGATGGATTTCTGGTTCAATGGATTGCTTCCGGACGGCGGCGCATACGGCGATTTCGACATCCGCTATACCGTCGATGATTGCCCGACGGAAAGCGTTGTGCTGCAGAGCGGTAAGAACACGCTTGTCTTCCATGATGGCGTGAAGGAAGGCGATTTCAAACTGGCGGTGTCGCTCGTCAATCGCGCAAGCGGAAACGTCGTCTTGAAGCAGGACTACACGGCCACGTTCATCCGCCCGGTGAAGACTTCCGCGAAGGGCCACAAACGGCTGAACAATCTGGTCGTCGAAATCCTCAACAAGCCGTTGAAACGGAGCGACGCCGAGCAGACCTTCCGTTTCTGCACCGTGCGGGACGGATGGGTGTTCATCGCCGCGCAGGACGCCGCCGCCGATTCATTGGAAATCACGCTGGACGGCAAGCTGACCGTCATCACCGCCAAAACGCCGCGGCTTGAGACGTTCCGCGACATTCTCAAAGGCGACCATACGCTCACCGTCAAAGGCGCGAAAAATGGCGGACAGCTCGTCATCCGCTCCATTCCGGAGATTTACAATTACAAGCCGTGCTGCAACAGCATGGTGTCCGAAAATCCGCCGTACGACTGGGATTTCCAGAACAAATACGTCCATTACGCCGTCACGACGCACAACGACGGCGTTGTGCCCGAAGAACATCAAAAGGAGTTTTTCGACGCGGGCTACAAATGGATCGACAGCATCGGGACGGTCTATATCTCCGCCGACGATCTTGTCAAGAGACTGAACGACTGCAAGGGGATGAACGCGCCACAGTATCAAGGAGTCAGCTGCGACGAGCAGTTCTTCGGCAACTACGCCTCCATTCTGCCGTTTACGGAGGGCATGAAGCGATTCGTCCCGAAAAACGACCATGTGACATACACATGGATTACCGGAAAGCCTTCCGTTCCAGGCGTCGACAATGATTTTCTGGCCGCCTGCGTCAATACGTGCCATGGGCGTGGACGGCTCATTTCGGAAGTCTATTGCCGCACGCTGCCCACGCTGGAGGAGGCGAAGGCCTATCTGAACGACGCCATCGTCGAAAGGACGGCCAGTTTCAAAAAGTACTATCCGGACATCATCGACCACTGGGGGCTGATTTTCGGCAATTTTATCCAGATCCCGGTCATTTCGCTGGCCCACCATCCGAACGTCGATTACAAATATTATCTGGACATGCAGTTCAATCTTTTGGCGAACCATCCGGAATGCAAGGATATGGCGATTACAGGTTATTGGGGGACAAGGCATTGCGACTTTGAACTCTATCGCTGGTGCTTCATGCTGACGCACCATTACTGCATAGAAGGCAAGAAGACCATGCTGTCGGACGAATACGGATTTTCATACTCCCCTGGCCACATCGTCAACGGCGATTTCGTCGATGGCTTGCAGAATTGGCAGGCCGCCGGAAACGTGGCGACAGGCAAGATGGACGAATATGCGCACAAGAGCCAAGACCGCTGGTCTGCGCCGTGCGGCGTCGGCGACACGTTCGCCATTCTGACGAAGGAAGGCGACGAGACGAGTTCCGTTTCACAAATTGCGAAAGGCTTCACGCCCGGTAGATATTACTGTTTGCAATTTGCGGCGGTGGATTACAACGAATTGAAAGCCAACAAGTTCAATCCGCATCGCATCGGCGTCGATGTCACGCTGGGGGATGGCGCGGAGATCGACGACGCGCAGTCATGGGTGCATGTGGACAAGCGGGAGTGGGGACAGTACAAGCATAACAATCATGTGCCGAAATGCAATTTGCACCACGTGGTGTTCAAGGCGACGAAGCCTGAAATTTCAGTGACCATTCATAATGGAAAAGCTGTCAAAGGCGAAGCTGTCGCCGTGAACTACGTCATGCTGAATCCGTTCTTGACGGAGAAGTAGCAAGGGCGTCCCTCCCTTGACAAGGCCGAGACGGCCTTGCTACCCCATGCTGAATTAGTCTTTGATGGCGAAATAATTGTTTACGGTTGTGTTTTGACCCAGTTTGCCAGTTTTAGATTATGAATACGGGAAAAATGGGCGGTATTGTTTGTTACGAGAATATCATTTTCTGCGATAGCGGAAGCAGCAATCATCATATCCATGGAACCAATCAGGTTGCCTTGCATCTCAAGTGCATTCCTTAACTGTGCATACACTATTGCTGCTTCAGCATTCCATCCGATGCATTGAACTGATTTGCAGAATACTTGGACTTTTCCAATCAAAAGAAGGTTATTTCGCTTCATGGCCCCATATTGCAATTCCGCTACGGTTATGGCGGAAATACATACATTTGGGAACGATGCGACAAATGCATCCGTGACTTCTGGATGATCTCCACGAATAAGGTAAGAGGAGATATCCGTGTCAAGCATGTAGCGGTTCATTAGAAAAGATTCCTTTCTTGAATCTTCTGCATGTCTTCACGGTCGATTTGGAAATCAGGGAATGCAGGCATTTCAAGAAAAGCCTGCAAAGCAGCCTTCCTGTCGGAAATCGGAGACAGGATGATACTGTTGCCTTGACGTCTGATTTCCACTTCGTCTGTATTGAATCTGTATTTTTTGGGGATACGGACGGCTTGTGAACGCCCTGTCATGAATATTTTGGCTGTTTCCATGTTTGCACCTCTCTTTTTCAGACATTTTAACGATATCTACTATAATAGATATCATAAATGTGAAAAATCAAGAAAATTCTTGTCGTGCAAATCATTTTGGGAGTTGCAGGGGTGATTTCCCAAAAAACGGCAAGACGGCGTCGTCACCGTCAACGGTGACGACGCCGTCGCTACATTCACAAATACAAATAATCATTCAGCACGGGCTGGAGGCCGCCGTTCTGCATGTCGCGGTACATCGTCTTGATGCTGCGGCCGTCCTGTATTTCGAACTGTTCGTCGCCCGTGTCCTTTTCCTCCGTGCCCGTATATTTCGCCTCGTGGTCGCCGATGCCTGTGGAGACGCCGGCGGAAATCTTTGTCGCGCAGATTTTTGCGATGCCGTTACGGAATGTGGCGGATTCGCGGCTGGAGACCGTGATGCCGACGAACGGCAGGAAAATACGATAGGCGCAGAGAATCTGGCAGAGCTCGCGTTCACCGACGTCACGCGGGTTGATGCGGCCGTTGTTGACAATCGGGCGGAGGCGCGGGCAGCTGAGGCTGAGTTCCGCATGCGGATATTTGCGGTTGATCAGATAGACGTGGTATGCGGAGGCGAAAGCGTCTCTATGCCAGTCGCTTAGACCAAGCAGGGCGGAAAATCCCGCGCCGCGCATGCCACCCATGAGGGCGCGTTCCTGCGCGTCGAAACGATAGGGCCAGACGCGTTTGTGGCCGAGCAGATGGAGCTGTTCATATTTGACGCGGTCGTAGGTCTCCTGAAAGACGGTGACGTAGTCGCAGCCGCATTCGTGGAGAAATTTGTATTCGTCGACGTTCAGCGGGTAGATCTCCACGCCGATGTTGCGGAAGTACTTGCGGGCGGTCTTGATGGCGTCGCCGATGTAGGGGACGTCGGACTGCAGGCGGCTTTCGCCCGTGAGGATGAGAACTTCCTCCATGCCGGAATCGGCGATGACCTTCATCTCGTGTTCGATTTCGGCAGGATTAAGCTTGCGTCGCGCGATGTTGTTGTAGCAGTTGAAGCCGCAATAGACGCAGTAATTCTGGCAGTAGTTGGCGATATAGAGCGGCGTGAAAAGATAGACGGTGTTGCCGAAATGGCGCTGCGTCTCCAGTTCGGCGCGGCGGGCCATTTTTTCCAGATACGGCGCGGCGGCGGGGGAGAGCAGGGCCTGGAAATCGGTGACGGTGCAGCGGTCGCTGGCGAGTGCGCGGCGGACGTCCGCATCCGTATAGGCTTCGGGCTGATAGGCGTCCATCGCGGCGATGACGCGATCTTTGATGTCTGATTCAAGAACTTGCTGGCCAGGAAGATAGGCCATGATATCCGTTCGGCTGGACGGATCGTTTTCCAGACGGTGCTTCCGTTCGAGGGCGGCTGGCGGCAGCTGGTCGCTGTCGATGAAATAGATTTGGTTTTCTTCGTTCATGATGACCGCTCCTTAGTGAAGGAAGCCAGTGAGCGGATCGGACGCGGACGCGCCGCGCGGCAATGTGCGGCCGAGGCCTGCGAGATAGGCGGTGCGGCCGGCCTCGATGGCGTTTTTGAAGGCGGCGGCCATGGCGGGAACGTCTCCCGCGGTGGCGATGGCGGTGTTGGCCATGATGGCGGCGGAACCCATCTCCATCGCTTCGCAGGCTTGCGACGGCTTGCCGATGCCTGCGTCGACGATGATCGGCAGGTCGATTTCATCGATGAGAATCTGGATGAAGGCGCGCGTTTCGAGGCCGCGGTTGGAGCCGATCGGAGCGGCCAGCGGCATGACGGCGGCCGCTCCCGCCTCCTGCAGACGGCGGGCGGCATAGAGGTCCGGATACATGTAGGGAAGAACGATAAAGCCTTCCTTCACAAGCATTTCAGTTGCTTTGATGGTCTCTTCGTTGTCGGGAAGGAGGTATTTGGAGTCGCGCATGATTTCGATTTTGACGAAATCGCCGCAGCCCATGGCGCGGGCCAGACGGGCGATGCGGGCGGCTTCGTCCGCTGTGCGGGCGCCCGACGTGTTGGGCAGAAGCGTCACGCCTTTCGGAATGTAGTCGAGCACGCTTTCGGACTGCTTCGTGTTGGCGCGGCGCACGGCCAGCGTGATGATTTCCGCGCCGCCCTGTTCGACGGCCGCCTTGATCAGCTTGAGATCGTATTTGCCTGAACCGAGAATGAAACGGCTGTGGAATTCATGTCCACCGAGTTTGAAAACATCTTGCATGGTTGTAATCTCCTATTGTAGAATGAGTTGAAGTACTTGATTGGCTTGATGGCCCGCGCAGACGGCGACGCGCGGGGCCATGAGGCCCGTCATGCCGCCGGCCGCCGTTTCTCCGTCGCCGCAGACGTAGAGCCGACGCATCGGATGGGTGGTGCGGATGTCGTTGGCGTCGCCGTAGCCCGCCATGCCGACGCCGCTGACAATGATCGTTTGCGGGCATTCCGCCAGCAGTGTCCGCACGAGCATGGCCTTGTTTTCGGGGCGGTCGAACGCCTCGCAGACGATGGGCCAGCCGCGAAAGATTTCTGCGGCGTTCTCCGGCGTGACGGTGACGCAGACGGTTTCAATGTCCAGATAGGGATTGATGTCGGCGAGAATGTCGCGGACGGCATCCGTTTTGAACCGCCCAAGATGCGGAATGCCATACATTTGGCGGTTGAGATTCGTCACGTCGACTTTGTCGAAATCGACCAGTTTCAGGTGGCCGACGCCGCTTCGCGCGAGCATGACGGCGATGTTCGAGCCAAGACCTCCAAGCCCCGCGACGGCGACGCGGGCCGCCTGCAGCTTCGCTTTGATTTCGGGCGCGAAACGCGCGTCGAACGCGCGGTCGAGTTCGCTTTTGCCGATCATGGTCAGCCCCCTTGGACGAACCGCACGATTTCCAGCGAATCGCCGTCTTTGAGAATGGTTTTCTCAAAGTCCTTCAATGGAACGATTTCCAGATTCAGCTCGACTGCGACGCGTTTCGTGTCGAAGCCTGCCTCCTGGAGGTACGCCGCGAGGCTCTTGCCTGCGGCATCGATCTTTTCTCCGTTGATTGTCAGCATGATATGCCTCCTGAAAAAGCGCAAAAGCCGCCACGAAAGAAATCATACCCGTGGTGGTATGCCCCTTCGCAACGGCTTTCGTTGGTCAATTAAAATGTAAACAATAAATAATATAACCGTGAAAGATGTTTTGTCCAAGAATGGCTGGAAAAACATCGTTCGCATAACGCAAAAAATCAATGGCGGTATATAGTAGATTGTTGTCAAAGAATTGTTTTAACGCATAGAAGGCATTGGAAATGAGACTGAAACTGATTGCATGCAAGGCGTTGTACAGGGAATTGGCGTATGTGACGGCTTTCTCGGAGAATATCGTCGATATGACATGGGTGCGGCAAGGCCTGCACGAACGGCCCGAACAGCTCCGCGAAGCGTTGCAGAAGGAAATCGACGCCGTGGAATCGGGCACGGATACCCATACCAACAGAATCTGCGCAAGAGGCGAAGGAAGCGGCGTCGCGGATGATTTCGACGCCATTCTGCTGGGCTACGGACTTTGCTCCAATGCCGTAACGGGAATCTGCGCGCACAAGCATCGGCTGGTCATTCCGAAGGCCCATGACTGCATCACGTTCTTCTTGGGAAGCAAGGAGAAATACGCCTCCTATTTCCAATCCATACCCGGATGTTATTGGTTTACAGCGAGTTGGATTGAAAACACGAACATGCCCGGCGAAGAGAGCTGGAAACGGATGACGCAGGTGTTCAAGGAGAAAGGATACGACGACGAGACGATCGAATATCTTTTGACGGAGTCCGGCGGCCTGAACAACTACAGCAACATCGGCTATATCCGCATGCCTTTCCTGGACAGGCCTTTATATCGAAAAGTATCAGAAGACGCCGCCAAGTTCTTCAAATGGAATTTCCATGAAATCGAAGGGAGCTTGTCGCTGCTGGAGCGTTTCGTCGCGGGCGACTGGGATGAAAAGGACTTTCTCGTATTGGAGCCTGGCGAGACCGCCGCGCAGTCGTATGACGACAATATCATCAAGAAGGCGGAGTAGAGACGTGATACATGGTCACTTACTTTAAAGCCGCGTAGCGGCGGAGGACCAGAGCCGTGGGTGCAGTGCGCATCGCGTACGTAGCAACCTGCAAGTCATCGCCTTTCCTGTAAAATCATAGAAAGTCATAGCAAATCATAAAAAGTCATCAGAAGTCATAAAATATATCAAAATAAATATTTTTAATGGATATTTATTGACTTCTGCCGTTGCCGTGCTATGTTGTGTCGTTGCCAGAAGGCTTCAAGGCCGGGAGAAAGGACGGCACACTAACGGAACATACGGCTATGGAACAAGACACGAAACTGCAATTCAGCTCCCTGGGGCACAATCTGCTGGGCGGGAAGGACGACCCGAACGGGGACCCGCTCATCAAGAGGATATTCAGCAACCGGGAGGTCCTCGCCTGGCTGCTCGTCCATTTTATCGATGAATACAAGGAACTTACCGTCCAGGAGGTCATGGAGAAATACCTTCCTCATGCACGGCTGGACATCGGCAGGATACCCGTCCATCCAGGGGAGGCGCCGCCGGAGAGCGTCCCGACGGGCAACGTGGAGGACAAACAGCTGGCGGAGGGGACGACCGTGTTCGACGTCGTCCTCCTGCTGCCCTCCCCGAACAAACCGGACAGGTCGATCGGCGTCGTCATCAACATAGAAGTCCAGAAAAATGACTCGCCTGGCTATCCAATTGAATCGCGCATGGTATATTATCTATGCCGTACGGTATCTTTGCAGCATGGCGTCACATTCGCGAAGAGCGACTACGGGGGCATCTGCAAATGCTATTCGCTGTGGTTCTGCCCGGAGCTGGACAAAGGCGAGGCGCCGTCCATCGACCGCTTCTTCATCAAGGGGGAGCGCGTGTTCGGCAAAGGCGATGCTCGAAGGCTGCACGGTCCGTTTCAACGACGACCCGACGTACCCAGTGAACGAAGTGATCCGCTATCTGCAATTACTGTTGACAGACATCGCTCCGCCGCTGGAGCGGCTCGACGAGCTTCATGAAAAATATGGTTTAAGCAAGACACGGGAGGCAGAAGACATGTGCAATTATTCGGAGTATTTGAAACAGAAAGCGAAAGAGGAAGCGAAAGAGGAAGAAAAACTCGAAATGCTGGAACAATTGGAGGCAGACCATTTCAGTGACAAGCAAATTATGAGACTGTTACGAGTCGATGCCGAACACTTAAAGTCTTTGCGTGAGAAGCTTCAGGAGAAGCGTGCCGCCGTCATGGCTGATTAATGGCTTGCGAAAAACTGGGAGGTTCCGCTTCTTTGGGACCGCTTCATGAAAAATATGGTTTAAGCAAGACACGGGAGGCAGAAGACATGTGCAATTATTCGGAGTATTTAATGAAAAAGGCAGAAGAGAGAAAAAATCTTGAGTTCCTTGAGGAATTGGAGGCAGAACATTTCAGTGACAAGCAAATTATGAGACTGTTGCGAGTTGATGCTGAACACTTGAAGTCTTTGCGTGAGATGCTTCGGGAGAAACGTGCCGCCGTCATGGCCGATTGATGACTGGGGATGTATTATGCTTTTTGTATTGAAAAAGACTCTCCCGTCACAAACAGTATAACCCGCTTGAATACGGGTACTTAATTATGAATTATGCATTATGAATTATGCATTGAAAAACGCCCTCAGGGTGTGACTATTCGTAGCCGTGGGCCAGCGACGTAAGGAGCGCAGCCCACGGAAGATGCAACAGAAGATGGTGCCCGTCAGGGTGCGACAACAGCCGCCAACGGCGAAAGGATCCCAGCCGTGGGTGCAACCCACATGAATCGCGTAGCGATGGCAGGATCCCAGCCGTGGGTGAAGTGGACGCCAAAGGCGTGCACGAAACCCACGGATGCATGGAATTTATATCAGAACCGCGTCGCGGTGGCAGGATCCCAACTGTGGGTGCAACCCACGTTTTTTCGCCCACAAGACGACACACCGTCGCGTAGCCTGCGGTTAACGACCTCCTCATATAGCGCCCGTAAGGGCGCCACTCTTTATATCAATTTGTTCATTTCTTCAAATTGTTAATCGCCTCCAGCAGCGTTTGATAGTCTTTCACAACACCATAGCGCACTTGGCTGGTGGAAATCTCATTGAAGATTTTCTTCGCGCATTCGGTCTTAACCAACTCGTCGCCGCGCAGTTCCATGCTGTCCAGGCTACCCTTCGTTTCTGCAATGAAATAGAGATGCTTGACGGTTCCGTTGTTGAAGGCGATGGCCCAGTCCGGCGAGTAGTCGCCTACAGGCGTCGGAATGAAGAAGCCTTTTCGTCCTTTCGGAAGTTTCGCATAGACACAGACTTCCGAAGCGCTCTCCAATTCCTTCACAAGCCGCCTTTCCACGCTGTCCTTCGCGATGCCATCCACAAAAACATACGGCTGGATGGCCTTTTCGGCTGGCTCCGCTTCGGCAAGAGGCCGCTTGATTTGCGAGTCGGTGAAAATTTTCGCTTCAAATTTCTGCTCCGTCTGGTTGTAGGAGATGCAATCCACGAAAAGCGTCGCCTTTTCAGTATTGATAAGACGAATGACGCGGGCAATGAACGATTCCGGATTCAATTGGTATTTGACGAATTGCTGCGGGCTGATCTTCCGCAGGATCGTCGCAACCGTCCGTCTGGTCAGTTTCGTCCCTTCCGAGATTTTCCCGATCAAATCGTATTTGACTTCCGTGTTCACATCTTGGCTAAGCGCAGATGTTTCCGTCCGTTTCTGGACAAACGACTGGTTGCTTTTGATTTCATCCGCCACCATGTCCGTCTTTTGTTCGCCCGTGACAAACGTATATTCAAAACGCGCCACATGCAGATTCTTGTCTATTGACTGCACGGCCTTTTCAATGAGTTCGTCCGAATCAAACGTCACCGTGTAGGCATAACGACGGTTGATCTGATTCCATAAAGCCTGGAATTCGTCTTTCCTAAAATTGTTGTTCAAGTCGTTGTTTTGCACATCCGTCTTGCGGCCGTTGTCAATCATCTCCTTGAGAATCTTCTCGTCGAAGATGCCCTGTATCAGCTTGTGGACGCCTTCAGACAGCGGGGCCAAATCATCCGGAAGCGGAGCCAATGTCTCGTTCTTCAAATCGTCATGGTACTGCTGGGCGATTTTGTTGTCGCTATCAACATAATAGTTTCTAACCATATAGAAATAAATATCATTGGCTTGCTTCTCTGTAATCTTCACCATCGAACCGTCCGCAAGACGAAGGCTCTTTCCATTGAAATAGGCGGCGGTCACCTTTGTCGGACGTTCATAGAGCACCTGGCGGATGCCATCCTGCAAATCCTTTACAAACTGGGCATATTCCTCACTGGCGATGACAGTCAGGCGGTTCACCCTATGGATATCGTCACCCAATTTGTCTTTGTCCATCCGCACCAGATCGTCATTCACGCAGATGCGCAGCCCGCGCCCCACTTCCTGCCGTTTCTGGATGGCGCTTTGCGAATGGCGCAACGTGCAGATCTGGAAGATGTTCGGATTGTCCCACCCTTCCCGCAACGCCGAATGGGAGAAGATGAATCGCACATGGCGGTACTCTCCCGACAGGCTGACCAACAGGTCTTTCCGCTTCATGATCAGTTCGTAGGCGGAAACATCGTCGCTGATGTCGCTGCCGCGCGCCGTCGTGCTGTTGATGGCATGTCCGCTCTTCTTGTCGATGCTGAAATAGCCTGTATGGGTGGTATGCTTGTCGATTTCCCGAAGATATTTCTGATAAGGATCATTGACATCAAGCGTGACATATTTTTCATTCAATACATTCAGATATTCCTCTTCGAAAATCCTGCCGTATTCACCAAGCGTTTCATTTCCCTCTTCATCATACTGGCGGTATTTGGCCACTTCGTCGATGAAGAACAGAGAAAGCGTCTTGATGCCGCGGTTGAACAAATCCTCTTCCTTTTCAAAATGCGATTTGATGGTCTCCCGTATTTGCAGACGGCGGATTTCATCTTCGGCGATATCCCCAACAGTATTGCCAAGACGGAGCTCCAAGCCATTGTCGAACGCCACATATCCATCATCCCGCGCATCAAGGTTTGAAATTCTAAATCCGTTCTTATACTGCTCCAGATGGTTGGAGGCGGCGTACAGGTCGTCGCCTTTATCCAATTGATGGATTTCACGTTTGACGCCGTTCTGATGCGCCACTTCCAGTTCAATCGCCACCAACGGCGACTGACTGCCCCGCAGGACAAAATGGTCAAGATACAGATAGTTGCTAAGCCCCTGGAAATTGCGGACTTCAAAGCCTTTGACCTCTATCTTCTTGACCAGTCGCTTGTTGAAGGCGTCCAACGCATCCAGTACATAGACGGGATTGTGGGTGTCCTTATGCGTGGCGGAATAGTTCATGGAAAACAGCGGCCGGAAGTTCGCCATCGCCCTCTTCGTCACGTCGCCGCCCATCTTCTGCGGCTCGTCCAGAATCAAAATCGGATTGAGCTGGCGGATGACGTCGATCGGCCGCCGGGAGCCGAAGCTCTCCTGCTCCGAATAGATGATGCGGGCCGCCTTGTCGCCGCCGCGTCCGTCTTTGTTCTTGCTTTCATCCAACGATGCGGCGAACGCCTGCGTGTTGATGATCATGACGCCGATTTTCGGATTTCGCGCGAATTCGTCCAGAAGCCGCAAGTCACTGCTGTCGTAGATGAAGAAGTCCGCCACTTCATGGTAATCTTCACGGAAATGCTCCACCGTGTCTTGGAAGGTGCGTTTGACGCCTTCGCGGATGGCGATGCTCGGCACGATGACGATATATTTCGTCCAGCCAAACCGTTTGTACAGTTCGAAGATGGTCTTGATATAGACGTAGGTCTTGCCGGTCCCCGTCTCCATCTCGATGTCCAACGAGCAGCCGCCCAACGACTTCGAAAGCGTGTCCGACTGTTTCAGCTGGTTCTTGTTCTGAACGTCATGGATGTTGTCCAGCAGCATTTGGTCGGACAGTTCCAGCGGCGCGTTGCCAAAGCCCTCGAAGTCCTCTTCATGGTAGTCCGGATTGGGCAGTTCCAGACCAAGCTCCGTTTTGATCGTCTTTGGTTGTGCGTTCTTTCCCAAATCCAGACGGTAGCGCAACGGATCCTGCCGCTTCTGCCCGTTGAACACGGCGACCGTGCTTTCAACGGCCTCCGTCTGGTAGTCCTGTATCTTGAATTGGAATCCCATGGTCTGTCTCCTTCCTCGTGATTACAGGATGCTACGTTTGGTGTCCGGACTGTAGTTTTCGAAAATCTGATCGAAATTGATGGCGGTGCTGTCCGTCGCCATGCCCGCGTCACGGAAAACGGCATGGACAGGCTGTTTCTTCGCGATGGCGGTGACGACGTCGTCCGTCACGCCTTTGTCAAAACAGGCCAGCAGATAGCCGTCCGCCACGTTGAAGATGGTCTTGCCCGCCACTTTTTCCGTTTCGATTTTGCTGGACAGCGGGATGTCCTTTTCCAGTATGACTTGGAACAGCAGATCCTCCGCCGTGCGGCCAGGCTTTACATTGTCCTCCTGCAGATTCAGCATGCCCTGCTTCAATTCCGATGGACGATAATAGACATCCGCCATGTTCGACGAATCCAATTTCAACACGCGGAAACCAATATCCAGATTTGGAGCATTTGTCGCATTTTCCACCGCTATCTTCTTGCCAGCACGGCGGATGCGTTCTTTACCGATTTCACAGATGTTCTTATATCCAGCTTTTGCAGCTTCGCTGTCTGGTGCGCATTCTTCCGGAAGCTGAACCATGATAAATTTTCGATGACCATTATTACCATCATCCGCATTTAGTTGCATGACAGCATGCGCTGTAGTTGCACTGCCACTGAAGAAATCAAGAATAATAGAATCATCTTCCAAACCAGCCATTCTTAGAAAATGGAGAATTAATTCTGGAGATTTAGGATAATCAAAAATGCTTTTACCAAAAATATCTTTAATAGATTGTGTTCCATTTTGAATATAGTCAATCCAAGTTGAATATTTCTTCGTAGGAATTTCATCTTCTGTGGGGGCATATATCTTCTCATAAGCAACCCACTTACCAAATTTATTTTTTTGAAATTCAACATTTCCATTTTTTATATTTTCTGACATTGTACTAGGGCCCCAGCGCCAGCAACCTGCGTAATTTCTTCATATATAGTAGGATAGACATCTGTACCATCAGGAGCTTCAATAGAATAATAAAGATTTGGGCGATTCTCACGCAGACTATTTGATCCCCATTTACGTAAAAGCTGTGTTTTATAATACCTATTTTTCTGACTATCAAATTTTGGATATACTCCTTCTTCTTTTACTTCTTCTCCTGCTTTATAGCAGGAAATAGCTTTCGCATAACATAAAATATTCTCATGTATTACAGCAAAATATTTACTGTCTTGTCTTCCTCCACGTCCTTTCCATTTTATATCAGCAACAAAATTAGATGCCCCAAACACATCATCACAAATCTTCTTAAGATTTGCTAACTCATTGTCATCGATTGAAATAAAAACCACACCATCATCAGTTAGTAATTTTTGTGCAACTTTGAGACGTGGATATAACATATTAAGCCAATCGGTGTGGAAACGTCCACTGGCATCAGTATTCTTTCTCAACCGATTGCCTTGATTGTCGTAATCATCAGAAATATTTTTGTACTCCGTATCCTTCTGAGTAAAATTGTCCTCATAGATGAAATCATTGCCAGTGTTGTACGGTGGATCGAAATAAATCATTTTGATTTTGCCGCGATAATTGTCGCAGAGCAGTTTCAAAACATCCAGATTGTCGCCTTCAATATAGAGATTTTCCGTCGTGTCGAAGTTGACGGATTCCTCACGGCAGGGCCGTAATGTCGCCTCAATCGGCGTATTCGCTAGTAACGCAGCCGCACGTTTTCCAGGCCAGTTGAATTCGTAGCGTTCCGTGCGGCCTTCAATGAGAGAATGAGACAATTCCTGCTTCAGTGCTTCAAAATCAATAGATAGAGCCCCCCCCCAACGAATCACGGACTTCTTTGATGCAGTTCGGGAAAAGCTTGCCGATGGCTTCCACGTTGTCCTGCACTAAATCACGGCTTGTCATTCTTAAATGTTCCATGTTGTTTCCTATAATTGAGCTTTGAGTTGCTTGATTTGCTGGAATAATTCGAATTTGCGATGCTCCTGCTTTTCAGCACGCATCTTCTTGGACAAGATGTCGATCTTCCGCTGAAGGCTTTCACGCCGTTCCTGCTCCTCCAAATCTTCACGAAGCGTGTTCGTGGATTCCATTGGAAGCGATGCATTGATCTGGCGGACGAAATTGTCGAAGACTTCGTCCATCGTCATCCCCTGGATGAGAATATGCAGATGGTCGAACGGCATCCATGCCGTGTGGTAGTATTCTTTGACGGTCAGCGTGATGGCCGCCTTGCCGATCTCCTTGTAGCCGATGACCGCCTGCCAGCGATCGTCATGATGGAGAAGGAAGAGAATGTGATGCGGCACGCCGTTGTCGATGACCTTCAGAACGGATTCATTGACATCGTAGTCCTTCAGCTCCATTTCAAAGACATCGATTTCGACCACCCGCTCTCCCGCCTGCACATTGAGCGTGTTAGCCGACAGCTTGTTCCGCCAGACGATGCTTTCCACATCTTCCACGAACTTCCGCTTCACCGCCGCCGAAACCGACAGCTTGTCGTAGAACTTCGCCTTGGGGATGGGGCTGTCCAAAACTGTACTTTGAGGAAAGTCCTGCATTGGTATATATCGTTCAATTTTTCATTATATTTTTCTGATTTCTTTTGGCTGTTCTATCTCATCAAATGCTTTATTTACTAATTCAATGAAAACATTAACATAATCACATTTCCAAATGTACTTATTTTCTTTCTCCCATTCGTCTTTATCATGCTTCATTATATCCATATACTTTTTCCAAAATTCTATTTCAGATGCTTGCTTTTCTTTATCGACAATATAATTTACTATACGAGTACGTAGATTTTCTTGAATACTTCTGAAATCCTTAGTGGGTAAATCTTTAATTTTCGCCCATAGCTTTTTAGGTTCTTGGAATGAATATATATCTATTTTAATTATATTACTCTTATAAAACCAATCTTCGAAAGAATCTGAATGCTCATTAATTTGTTCAAGTAGCATTTTGAATAAATTATATTCTGAGTTATTGTAATAATGTTGTAATTTATTAAGTAGTATTTTTTTGCATGAGATAAATAATGACATTTTAGTAGTATCTGAAGTTGTTTTATCTCTAATTTCTTGTGATAGACGATAATACTCATTATAATCTATTGGTGATTGTGCATAAATAATATCCGTTGTCATATCTATATACATGCTAAGTTTTTGCATTAGTATATTGCCATCTTCGTTAATGGCTCCTTTTTCATAAGCTATGCATATATACTGGATAAAAGTTATTATCTGACTTACTGATTGTAATGTTGGGGTAGTAAATTCTTTCTCTGTATCCCTCCATAAATCATAAAATTTCTCATCATTCAAATTATAACATTCTTTCCATCTATCAACTATTATCTTTTGGGTATGAGGATGCATTTTGTCATCTATAAAGTTAAATAGATCATTTTTTGAAATAGGCTTCGAATCATTTATTTCATTCCAAATATGAAATGGTAATAATGAAGAATGATTATTCCAAACTGAATATAACTCTCGAAAATTGGTTACACTTCCATCTATTTCTGTTGGTACATCGTAAATTCTATTTGAATTTGTTGACTTAACGACTTCAACAATATCTTCTGACATATTATGAATTATCTTTTGACAATTTAATATTATAGAAGCAAAAAAATCAGAATAATGTATAGTTTTTTGTTGGGCTTGTTGCGCTTGTTGCGCTTGTTGCGCTTGTTGCGCTTGTTGCGCTTGTTGCGCTTGTTGCGCTTGTTGCGCTTGTTGCGCTTGTTGCGCTTGTTGCTGTTGCGCTTGTTGCGCTTGTTGCGCTTGTTGCGCTTGTTGCGCTTGTAATTTCCATTCTTTAGTTGAACGAATAGTATTAATTTTTTTGACATACATAAAAGACATGAATCTTTCAATCAATTCTTTCCATGAATCACTATTAACAAACTCTTTGAAAATATCATTATTTTTTAATTCATCATCATTAAAATAATAATCAAATTCAGAAAAGCACTGATTAAGCACTCTGTAATTCGTTTGATGCTTATATGAAGGTCTGTGTAACGGAGCAAGGACAGCTGGAATAAACCAATTCATATTATTTTTTATTGTTCTTTTTAATTCTGATGATGAATCAAGATTCTCAATTAGTTTTCTACAAACTTTTTCATCAGTTTGTTCAAACTTAAATTCTTTTCCTATTGTTTTTTCTTTAATTTCCTCATAATGATTCTTTTCGCCATCAACCTTTTCATATTTAAGTTCTATATTTTCAATTACAGCATCTTCATTTCCAATTATAACGACTGGTACATTTACATGTTCAACAAACTCATTAATCCAAGACAACACTTCATTACATGGGATTTCCACTCTTTCAAAGTCATCAAGTACAATAAAACAACTCTTTAATAATGCTTCCATAATTTTAAATCGAGTAAATTTCCAAATGAATATAGTAATCGTAATAATAATAGAAATTGCTCCAAATTCTATTGTAAAAATAGATTTTAGAATTTTCATAATTGGCCTTGATATATACATAACCAACAAAGTTTGATAATCATCATTAGAACACCACCAGCAGACACATATAACATAAACACTTAGTACTATAAGAATTAGCCATTTGTAAATAAAATTGAAAGTAAAATTATTAATTATTTTTTTAAGCTCTATAAAAATGAAATTCGGATTATCAAAAATCATCCCCTTCCATAATCTGAATTCAAATTCATTTTTATTTGCAATTCCAAATAATGAAACATAGATTTTTTTCTTGATTCTTGCCTTATATCTATTTATAAAAAAGGTCTTACCACTTCCCCATGATCCATTGATAAAGACAGCAAAACCTGGTTTATCTCTTTTTAGATATGAATCTATATATTTCCGTATATAATCGTTCTCATCAGCATCAGCTTCATCATCCATAACAGCTTCCACATCCGCATTGCCTTCGTTTTTAAAATATTTTTTTATACCTAACACACATAACAAACATATAGTAATCCAAACAACATAAACAAAAATACAAATGCTGAATCCACTTGCCGAAACACAAATTAATAAATAATTGTTTAGTACATTATTCATTTTTATTCTTAATTCAATTGGCCTTCAGTCTTTCTTTCACCACCAAGAAGCAAATCAGTTCAAAATCATCCAGTCCTCTGATCGGATTTGTCAAGGCGGTTGTTTCGCCAAAGGAGAAGAGACTGTCGATGTCGCTTTCCTCCTTTCGGGCGATGATGGAGGCGATGGCGTCGCCCAGCAGTTTGGAATACGCTTTCATGTTCCGTCCGTCCCGCGTCTCCTTGTTGAACGGACGGCACAGTTCCATCAGCGGCTCCGTGTGTCTTTTGCAAAGCAGCCGCAGTTCGTCCAAAAGCTTTTTCGGTTCCAGATGATTGACGACCGTCTCGCCGTTTTCGTTGAGATAGACCATGTAGAACGGATGGAGGCGGTTCTGCCTGTCCACGTTCATGCCCGGATTCAGATTCTTCAAGATGAAAATGACGCCTGGTGGGCAGTCATCCGTCGCCTTCACGACGGCATGGAGGCCATGCGGCGCCCTTTCGATTTCATCGTTCGTCTTGACGTAGTCCAGCAGATCCAGACGGAATTCGTTCAGCCCCAAATCCAGAATGTTGATTCCCGTGCTCATCTCTTCCAAATCAACGACTTCCTTCTGCAACCGCTCCAACTGCTTCTTGCGGTATTCCAGTTCCCGCGCCTCCGCGTCGATGATGTTGTCGTCGCCCGTGGCGGCCAATACGGATATTTTCATTCTGGCCTCGACGCGGCTCTTCAGCTTGATGTAGTCGTCCAATTCGAGATCCGGCCAGAAGTTCACCAGCTGGATGGAGGCGTTTTTGCTGCCGATACGGTCGATTCGGCCGAACCGCTGGATGATGCGGACAGGATTCCAGTGGATGTCGTAGTTCACGAGATAATCGCAGTCCTGCAGATTCTGCCCTTCGGAGATGCAGTCCGTGGCGATCAGCACGTCGATTTCGTATGGATTGTCCGGACAGAGCAGATTCTTCTCCTTGGAGAGCGGCGAGAACAGCGTCAGAATGGTGTTCATGTCCGGCTTCTTGCCGGGCAGCGTCGTCAGTTCATCGCCTGTTCCGGAAATCATGGCGGTGTGGAGGCCGTATTTTTCCTTTACATATATACTAATATGGTTGTACAGATATCTAGCCGTATCCGTGAAGGCGGTGAAGACAAGAATTTTCCGGTTGCCGTCATTGAACGGATGGGCGACCTTCCCGTCGATGTATTCCTTCAGCGTCTGGAGCTTTTTGTCATGCTCCGGCGTGATGTCGTCAATCATGCTGATCAGCAGTTCGAGCGTCTCCACGTCTTTCTCAAGATACGTCCGCCATGACACATAGTCCATGTCCTCCAAGGCGATTTTCACCTTTCGTCCAACGGTATAGAGATTGTCGTCATCGTCCTCCGCGATATCGTCCATGCCGTCCGTCATGGCGTCGTATTCCACGGAATCGCGGCCGCCGTTCTGATAGGCGTCGATGATTCGGATGGTTGACTGATTGAGTTCCAGAATCCGTTCAAGCGTCAGCCGGAAGGAGAAGAGCGAACTTTCAAGGCGTTTCAAGAGACCGATTCCCGTCAGCCGCTGGATTCCTTTTTCACGGTCGAGCTGGCTGAAAATGGTGTTGCCCATGTCGCTGCCGTACATCTTTTCATATTTGGCGTGTTTGGAGGCAAGGATGAAATCGGACGGCAGATAGACCATCAGATGCAGCAACTGGAGCTGCTCGTAGATTTCCCTGTAGTTGATCGCCGACGGCAAATCGGTCAACGACGGACGCGGGCTGAGCGGCGGGCGGCGGTCTGGAAACCGCCCGATGGCGTTGGCGTTGTAGTATTTGGCAATGTGCTTACGGGACCGCGCGATGGTGACGGAATCCAGCAGTTCGAAGAAATCGAAATCAAGACGGTGCAGGAGGTTGTCGATCGTCCGTTCGTTGACCGGCAGTTTGCTCCATGCATTGAATTCCTTCTGAGCCTGACGGAAGATTTCATTGACGGAATGGGCCGTGTCCAATTTGTCGTTCCATTGTTCGGGAATACCTTCGTATGCGAGGGCGAGCTGGTTGCGCAAATCCGTGAAGCGGTTGTTGACGGGCGTGGCGGACAGCATCAGCACTTTCGTCTTCACGCCTGGCTTGATGGCCTTGTTGAGCAGTTGCAGATAGCGGTTCTGCCGTTTGTCGTCGCCGTATGTCTGCCCGCCGTTGCGGAAATTGTGCGATTCGTCGATGACGATGAGATCATACGTGTCCCAACGGAGCCGCGCAAGATCGATGCCGTTGGAATCGCCTTTTGAGCGCGAAAGATCCGTATGGAAAAGAACGTCGTAGCGAAGGCGGTCCCCCGCGACGGGATTGTTTATGTAGTTGCCTTTGTAGGTGTTCCAGTTACCGGCAAGCTTCTTCGGGCAGAGGACGAGAACGCTTTTGTTGCGGTCTTCGTAGTATTTGATGACGCCCAACGCCGTAAATGTCTTGCCGAGTCCGACGCTGTCCGCCAGAATGCAGCCGTTGTACCGTTCCAGTTTGTTGATGATGGCCAATACGGCCTCCTGCTGGAAGTCGTAGAGCTTCTTCCAAATCTGGCTTTCGCGGAAGCCGACGCCTTCGTTCGGCAGGACGTCTTCCGATATGTCCTCCAGAAACTCGCTGAATATATTGTATAGGGTGATGAAATAGAGGAATTCAGGCGAATTCTCCTTGTAGGCGGCCGTGATGTTCTCCAATACGGCCTCCGTCACATCCTGCACTTGCTGCGGATTGTTCCACAGGCTGTTGAAGGCGTTGAGAAACATCTGGCTCTGCGGCGCGTCAAGCTTGCTGATGAAATTGAAGGCGTTGTTGCCGCGTTCGCAGCCGAGATCGATTGTCGTGAAACCGTTCAATGGCATGTAGGTATGATCGCTCTCGCCTGATATGTTCAAAAAGCCCTGAATGGCGCTGCCAGTCGAATTGGATTTGAACACGGCCTTTTGGCGAATCCAGTTGGCGCATTCCACGGCGATGGCTTTCTGAGTTAATTCATTACGCAGTTTCAACTCAAATTCAGAACCGTACAAGGCGCGTTCACGGAAAAGACGCGGGATGTAGAATTCGCGTTTCGCCTTCGGCTCGTTTTCCGTCGTGAAGGTCGGCGACGTGAACAGGAAGCGGAGCTCGGAAATGCCTTCAAGCTGCTTTTTCAGCTCCTTGTAGGCGTAGATGGAGAAACAGGCGGCGGCGATGGACAGGCTGCTGCCCGGCTTGATTTCCTGTTTCAAGTCATCTTTGACGAACTCTGTGATGTTGTCGAATAAACGCGTCATTTGCTGAAAAAGTCATGTGAAGTCATAGGAATTCCTATCAGTCATAGGAAAATTTAGTAATATACATGACTTGTTGAGAATCTGTAACCGAAAAATGATATTTTTCTCAGAATCCGCCAGATGTCGTTCTTTTCCGCCAATATACAGACATCTGCGGATTTTTGCGCCATCATGGAGTCACGCCATTCGGATGAGTTGCATATTCCAAACGCAATATACGAATGCGTGGGAGGAAGAGATTGCAAAGGCATCCCCGCCCTTGCCAAGGCCGAGACGGCCTTGCTACCCCCTGACTGCTGATTCATATCGTCAAGTCCTGCTGTATCCATATCGTAGTTCCTCTCCCTGACGTGCTTTCCTCAATAAGAAGTCTTGTTCTGTGGCAAGACTGTGTGAACACAGGAATCGCCACACACACAAGAGCTTATCAAACTTTGGAAATGACGACATCACACAGGGTGATGTTCGCGTCCCCATGCAATTTTCTATACCTTAATTATATATAATACGCCCCTTCATGAAAAGCCCAGGAAGGCCTCATTGTTTTTCCACCGAATCTCCATGCCCGACATCGACCAATAGATGCACTTCACGTCTGGATTCGCCCCATATGCCACTTGACGGACAACAACATGCCAATATCAGTTTATTCATCACTTATGCTCCTCTGGTGGCCATCCATCTTTCCTCTGTGGCACAACGGTCTTGCTCTTCCATTGGTTCTTGCTTTTAGACAATTCACGATAGCAATCATCATTCCATAGCCCATGCAATTTTTCAAAAAAAATTCGTCAGAACAATTTGACAAGATATCCACATAAAAACATATCAATGCAACAAAAACAAGGCGAGAAAAGTAAATGTATTTCACCACGATTGAATTGTTGGTGGTGATCGCGATCATCGCAATTCACCATAACATAAAAGATATTCAAATTAACATATAATTAAATTAATATACATTACAACTTTTTTCATCAGAGTGCATATCCAGTTCTTTCCTTTCAAGCTGTTTTTTTCTGCACATCCAAACGTGATTCAATGTACTTATTTCCAAAAATTCCCTCAAAAATCCCATAAAATATGGACTTATTATGACATCCGACATATCTTGTATTTTTGGAGGAGAATAATTATAATCAATAATTATATTATATTTTAATAAATATATATTAATTTATTTAACTATCATTATATTGTCCCCGCAAAAAAAAGAGGAAAAAACGAAGACTCAATTTTTTGTATTTTTGGATTTGAATATTTAATTATTTGTGTCGATTAAATATTGTCACTACGCCCATCCGTGTGTAGCTTCCGGCTTTCCAGCCGACGCAGAGTCATAACCATTCAGTCAAAGGAGGCTTATAAAATGAAAACGTAGAATGCCATCATATCCTAGTCGTTTTATTCGTAAGGGAAGGGCCGTATAATGGCCTCCGCATTGGGAAGCGGAGCGAGCCACACGGTGGGAGCATTCATTCACTGCAAACCATTTTGAGAGGAGTAAACAATGTCAGATCATTTAATTCTTTCCCTGTCAGGCCGAAATCGAATAAGGCCAGCATTGACCACGATTGCCAAATTCCGGGCAGAGCAACGACGCAGGTCTAATCAAGACCTCATCCTGGCTCTATCTGCTTTGGTAAAAACTCAATGCCCAAGAATAGACGCATATAACCAAAGGATAGCGTCTTCCCTCCCGATTCGAAAGTCAACGGCAATTCCGCCGGTGACGTTATCACCCAAAACAACTATAGGACATGACCAACATGAACAACACTCAACTCCCCCACCTTACCAAATGGCCTTTCTCACTGATTCGCAGCCTCGTCATCTTCGGCCTCTATAGCCAGCATTTGCTTGGCATCGGGACCAAGAACAATCTTGACAACAAAACGCTCAAGATGCTTGAACCGGAATCCCGCAAGGATTTCAACGACGGGATTCTCCAGATCAACATCAACGCTCTGCTCGGCCAGACCAATTACGTCAACGCGATTATTCTCCTCTTCTTCACGTTAGAACGCGAATTCACCTCATCCATTGTCCAGTACATGCGTTGGCACGGCGGTGCAAACATGCCGCATGACTACAACACATATTCCCCTGGACTCATAATCGATTATACCGGTCGAGACTCAAAACACAAGATCCACTTCAATAAAATCATTACTATCTGCAAGGAAATCTTGTGGCAGGCACCAACCATTGGGCAAGCATTGAATTGTTTCGAAGTATTCTGTGAAAATTTTGGTATTCAGTTATTCGAGCAAGGCAACCAGAAATTCATCGCTGATTGCCGCAAGCTCATCGACATCGCAAACCACATGCGGCATTTCCAGATGGGCTTCGTCTCATATCAAGAAGCCATTGAATACAAAACACAAGTTGAATGCTTTCTTAACGACTACATTCACACCTTGTACGAGCTCAAGTGCATTCTCCGCGGCGACTTCGGTGAAGACATCGGAACACCGCCATATCCTACCATCAAGAACTACAACATTCGCTTCAGTCCTGTTCACAATCCCGAATCCACTATCGACAAATACCGCGATATCGCTGACTGATTCCTTCGTTTTTCCATTGCATGAGGCCGGTTCCAACGCTACCTCATCATTCAATTTCCTGTTTGTTGTTTGTTTATGTGACATGAAACGCCATGTGTTCTTCACATGAGCCGTTTCATGATCGGCAAAGTATGAGTGAAAGTGCGTTATCCGCTTTACCCGAATAAGAGGCATGTATTTCCCAGTCTCGAATGCGGATACGCACTGCGGCTGCGGACAATTCCAACTTGTCAGATGGAATCCTCGCTCTTATCTGTACTATATTTCCTGTTCAGTTTGTCATTTCTTCCTCTTTAGCCAAGTATGCGTACAGCTTTAGCACACTCCAATTCTCATTTGAAACGTGATATATGCGTTATTCCAATGCACTAGTGCGGTAAGCAGGCCCTCCACACAAAAAAAAACGCCTTCATGCAGCACATATCGTCACTGAAGTCACTGTCCGCCTTCATAGATAAATATACATCTATTTATACATCGTTGGAGAATTGGCGAAAGCGTACCATGTTATACATTTAAAACACTCAAAACATGACAAAACAAGACAATCTTTGCCAAGCGAAACACGCTTGTTTCAAGTATGTTATTAACAAGATGCCAAAAAATATCTGAAATATTTCAGCGTATCATTTTAGATAAAAAAAGAATCATCTCTTTTTCTCAACTTTTCGAAAAAAAAGAGAAAAAATATCCAAAAATCAATCGGAAGTAACAATATTACCCCCAATCCATTCGTTATTTGATTTTGCCCTCTGCAGCTTTGAAATGCCTATGGCGTCGTCCAGAACGCCATCAGGATTGCCACGACAAGGCCAGCGAGGCAGTCGGCAGCAATGCCGACAAGCTCTTTTACAACTTAGCATCTCAAACAGAAAAGACAGCATTTAGAATCCCAAACGGTAAAAAACAACATTTAAACATGAGGAAATCACCATGACTTTCGATGACTTGTATTATTGGGCAACGGTTAAAGGTTTCGATTTAGAATCCTCCATCCCCTTCCATTCCCCCACGTTCCACCTTCCGATCAACCGTTCCGATGAAGAGAACCTCCCCTTGAGGCTTCTGGACATGATGGATTTGAATTCCGCCCAGAACTACCGTGAAGCCTGCTACTTCCTCCCCCAGAAGAAGGAACTCTTCTTCACGGACTACTCCAGCGAGGCCATCCTTCTCTCCACCATCCTCGAACGCGAGCTCAACCAGTCGATCGTCCAATGGGTGCGCAGAGAGCTTGGCATTGACGTGAGCAAGTTCTTCGCCGCCTATCAGCCGGGAAGGAGCGCCCACTATCACGGTGAAGCCAAAGACAACATCATTGACTTCAACAGGTATTGCAATGACGCGGAACGCAAGAACTGGCAGGCCCCCTCTCTGGGCCAGTCGTGCGCCGCCATCCGGACCTACTGCGAATGGCGCCATGTCAGACCTTTCCCGGAAGCGGATGCCCTGTTCTTCAGCCGCTGGGCCCAGCTGGTTTCGCGCCGCAATCGCGTCATCCACCTGCAAACCACGCGAACCGTCACACTCAACGAACTCTACGAACTGAAAACGCTTTTCGAGCATTTCATGTTCGCCTACCTCCCTGCCCTCGCCAAGCTCAGATCCGAATTGCTCGGATACTCCGACGACGATAAACCATTCCCGGGCAAACTCCCCAACATCGCAGACTGATCCAATCGTTTCCATCTCAACATGAGACGTTTCCAACACCGTCTCATCTCGTATTTTTCATTTATTTTTGTATTTTCTCGCTCATACGTCACTGAACCGCCACACATTTTACATGCGCCGTTTCTTTGACGAAAGCGCAGAAAAGTGCGTATCCGAAAAATCCATAATGCATGGCATGTATTTCACTGCCTCTGCATGCGGATACGCACGCGGGCCGGGCATTTCCGCCTTCCCCGCGTTTTCCCAACTCCGTCCCACTTGTATTCATAGTTACTGCGTCGATGAACCACCATGCCATTTCAGCATGTCCGTTTCACTTGACGACAGCGTAAAAAGGTGCTTTATCCGCTTCATGCATTATATTAGAGGCATGCAATTTCACAGCCTCGAACATGCGGATAAGCACAATGCCCGAATCAATCCAAAACATTCTAGCACATTTCGCCCCCCACGTCATCCTGACGGCTTTTGACGCGGGCCAGGCCATTATGCGCATTTACAACGGCGACGATTTCGAAATCCAGCTTAAGGCGGACAATTCGCCGCTCACCGCCGCCGACAAGGCCGCCCATAATCTCATCATGGAGCGACTGCAGCAACTCTACGATTTTCCCGTCCTCTCCGAAGAGAGCAAGGAAATCCCGTACGAGACGCGCGGCGCATGGACCACCTACTGGCTGGTGGACCCGCTGGACGGCACGAAGGAATTCATCAAGAAGAACGGCGAGTTCACCGTCAATATCGCGTTGATCCACAACGGAATACCAATCTACGGCGTCGTTTTCGCCCCCGCCATCGGTCTCTTCTACGTTGGCGCCAAAGGACATGGCGCATATCGTTTCAAACAGGGCGACGATTTCGCCGACCGTGCGGAACTGGCCGAAAAGCTCCATGACATCCATGAGCATTTCCAGCCGATCCCGCGGCCCCGCCCGCAAGGCGAACATCAGCTGCGCGTCGTCGCGTCGCGGTCGCATTGCAACGTCGAGACGACCGATTTCATCGAACGATTGGAGGAGACGCGCGGCCCCGCCAAGCTTGTCTCCATCGGCAGTTCATTGAAGATCTGCCTTGTCGCCGACGGTTCGGCGGACGTCTATCCGCGCATCGCCCCCACCATGCATTGGGACACGGGCGCCGCGCAGGCCGTTTTGGAGGCGGCGGGCGGCTGTCTCGTCCAATGGGACGACCATGAGCCGCTCCGCTATGACCGCCAGAGCCTCGTCAACCCCTATTTTGTCGCATACGCCCACGATTGGGAATAATCATCCAGCCATGGAAAACTATACATTCACACATTTGCAACAGCTTGAAGCGGAGAGCATCTACATCATCCGCGAAGTCGCGGCGGAATTCCAGAATCCCGTCATGCTGTATTCGATCGGAAAGGATTCGTCCGTCATGCTTCGTCTGGCCCAGAAGGCCTTCTATCCGGGCAAGATCCCCTTCCCGCTGATGCATGTCGACACGCGATGGAAGTTCCATGAAATGATTGAGTTCCGCGACCGCATGGCGAAGGAGCTCGGCTTCCAGCTCATCGTCTGGATCAATCCCGACGGCGTCGCGCAAAACATCAATCCCATCACCCATGGTTCTGAGAAGCATACGCAGATCATGAAAACAGACGCGCTCAAACAGGCACTCAACCACTATCATTTCGACGCCGCTTTCGGCGGCGCGCGGCGGGACGAGGAGAAGTCCCGTGCCAAGGAGCGCATCTACAGTTTCCGCAACCAGTTCCATCAATGGGATCCAAAGAACCAACGCCCCGAATTGTGGAATATCTACAATTCGAAAATCAATCCGGGCGAATCCATCCGCGTCTTCCCGCTGTCCAACTGGACGGAGCTCGACATCTGGCTCTACATCAAACGCGAAAATATTCCGATCGTCCCGCTGTATTTCGCGAAGGAGCGCCCCGTCGTCGAACGCTCCGGCAATCTCATCATGGTGGACGACGACCGCCTTCCGCTCAATCCGGGCGAAAAGCCCATGATGAAGAAAGTCCGTTTCCGCACGCTCGGTTGCTACCCGTTAACCGGTGCAATTGAATCAGATGCGGACACGCTGGACAAAATCGTCCAGGAGATGCTTCTCGCCAAAAACTCCGAACGGCAGGGCCGCGTCATCGACTACGACGGCGCCTCCTCCATGGAGGAGAAGAAGAAGGACGGGTATTTCTAGTGGTTAGTGGTTAGTGGTTAGTGAACCGCATAGCGGTGACAGAACACAACCGTGGTTGCAACCCACGGGAGATTAGTGGTTAGTGCTCCGCGAAGCGGAGAAAAGCCCCGTAGGGGCAATAGGAATTTAGCCGTGGGTGAAGTTGACGCCAAAGGCGTGAACGAAACCCACGGAAAAGCAGAAAAATTATACGGAACCGCGTAGCGGTGGCAGGATAACAAACGCGGGCAAAACCTGCAGAAGCGTTACCAATTCAACACCTTGTAATATCTTCCCATGATCATTCCAGACGAAGAACTCATTGAAAAAGACGTCAACGCCTATCTCCAGCAGCACTGGCGCAAGGATCTCCTCAAATTCCTGACGTGCGGTTCCGTCGACGACGGCAAATCCACGCTCATCGGACGTCTCCTCTACGATTCCAAGATGATCTACGAAGACCAGCTCGCCGCCGTCCGTCATGACTCCAAAATCCATGGCACGACAGGAACGGACTTCGATCCCGCCCTCCTCACGGACGGCCTCAAGGCCGAACGCGAACAGGGCATCACGATCGACGTCGCATACCGCTACTTCTCCACGTCCAAACGCAAGTTCATCATCGCCGATACGCCTGGACACGAACAATATACGCGCAACATGGCCACCGGCGCCTCCAACTGCGACCTCGCCATCATTCTCATCGACGCGCGCCACGGCGTGACCGTCCAGACAAAGCGCCACTCCTTCATCGTCTCATTGCTCGGCATCGTCCATATCATCGTCGCCATCAACAAGATGGATCTGGTCGACTGGTCGGAGGAAGTCTATGACAAAATCCGCCGCGACTACAACGACATGGCCGCCCGCCTCAGCTTCAAGGACGTCCATTTCATTCCGATCTCCGCCCTTAAGGGCGACAACGTCGTCGATCCAAGCCCGAACATGCCGTGGTTCAACGGGCCGACGCTCCTCCATCATCTGGAGAACGTCAACATCTCCACGGCCCGCAATCTCATCGACATGCGCTTCCCGATCCAGTATGTCATCCGCCCGAATCTCGACTTCCGCGGCTTCGCGGGAACCATCGCCTCCGGCGTCGTCCGGCCCGGAGACAAAGTCATGGTCCTGCCGTCGCGCAAGACGACGACCGTCAAGACCATCACGACGTGGGACGGCAATCTCGACTACGCCTTCGCCCCCATGTCCGTCGTCCTCACGTTCAACGACGAAGTGGATGCCTCCCGCGGCGATATCGTCGTGCCAGTAAACAACTTGCCGCGCATCGAAACGGAATTCGACGCGATGCTCGTCTGGATGGACGAAAAGCCCGCGGACGAAGGCCGCGAATATTTCCTCAAGCATTGCTCCTCCATCACGCCCGCCACGCTGGACAAGATCCGCTATGAAATCGACGTCAATACCGGCCACAAGAAGGACGCCAACGGTCATTTGCAGCTGAATTCCATCGCCCGCATCCATCTGGCCATGCACCGCCCGCTGGTCTATGACATCTATGTCCGCAACCACGCCACGGGCTCCTTCATTCTGGTGGACAAACTGACGAACGCGACCGTCGCCGCCGGCATGATCATCGCGCGCATGTCCGCCGCCGAAACAAAGGACGACAAGCCGAAATCGGAAAACATCACCCGCGAAATCTCCTATGTTTCACAGGAAGACCGCCAGACCCTCCTGAAGCAGAAGCCGCGCACGCTCTGGTTCACAGGTCTCTCAGGCTCAGGCAAATCCACCATCGCCAAACTGCTGGAGAAGACGCTCGTCGACAACGGCAGGATCTGCTTCCTGCTCGACGGCGACAACATCCGCCACGGCTTGAATAAAGATCTCGGCTTCTCGCCGGAAGACCGCAAGGAGAACATCCGCCGCATCGCCGAAGTCGCCAAGCTCATGAACGACGCGGGCCTCATCGTCCTGACGGCGTTCATCTCCCCCTATCGCGAAGACCGAGACATGGCGCGGCAGATCATCGGCGACGAAAACTTCCGCGAAATCTATGTCAGCACGCCTCTTGCGGCCTGCGAAGAACGCGATCCGAAAGGCCTTTACAAAAAGGCCCGTGCGGGCCAGATCAAAGGCTTCACAGGCATCGACGCTCCCTACGAACCGCCGGAAAATCCTGCGCTTGTCATTGAAACGGAAACGCTTACGCCGAAAGACTGCGTAGACGCCATCATCGACAAACTAATCTCCTAGACAATTAACAATTAACAATTAACAATTAATAATTTATGGTTACTAGCCGTTAATCATTGTAATAAATTGTAAATTATTAATTCTTCATTGTTAATTATGAATTATGAATTATGAATTATGAATTGTAAAAGCTGCGCCCATTACTGCAACATAGAAGAAGGCCACACGGGCATCTGCGGCCGCCGCCGCGTCGTCAACGGCAAGCTGCAAATCCCCTATGGCGCCATTTGCAGCCTCGCGCTGGATCCGTACGAAAAGAAGCCGCTCTATCATTTCCATCCAGGCGAATTCGTCCTCAGCTTCGGCAATCTCGGCTGCAATTTCAAATGCGCCTTCTGCCAGAACTGGGACATTTCACAGGTCGGAAAAGATTCGCAGGCGGACGGACGAGAACAGCCTGTCACGCCGCAACAGATTGTCAATCTGGCTCTTGCGCATCGCGCCAACGGCATCGCCGCCACCTACAACGAACCGCTCATCAGCTCCGAATGGGTCGCCGACATCTTCAAGCTCGCCCATGAAAACGATCAGCCGACATGCCTCGTCTCCAACGGTTTCGCGTCAAAGGAATCGCTGGATCTTCTGCTGCCGTTGACGGACGCCGCCAACATCGATCTGAAATGCTTCACGGAGGACGGCTACAAATGGCTCGGCGGCAGGCTGCAAGTCATCTTGGACACGATCAAGGCGTTCCATGACGCTGGCAAATGGGTCGAACTGACCACGCTGGTCGTTCCGAATTTCAATGATTCCGACGGCGAACTGCGCCATATCGCTGAATTCATCGCCGCGTTGGATCCGTCCATCCCATGGCATGTCTCCGCCTATCATGCGGACTACAAGATGATCGACGGCCCGCAGCGCACGCCACCCGAACGGCTCATGCGTGCCGTCGAGCTTGCGCAGGAGGCGGGCCTGCAGTTCGTCTATACGGGCAACATCGGCGGCGCGGCGGCATATGAAGACACGATCTGCCCGAAATGCGGATGCAAGCTCATCGAACGCAAAGGCTTCAAAATCATCTCCAACCGCCTGCAAAAAGGGCGTTGCCCGAACTGCAACGCCCTGATACCGGGGAGGTTCTGACGATTTCTCCCAAAGCGTATTCACAAAATCACCCGAACAGATCGCTGTGTGTTCCTGTTCGCGCCAGTGTCAGTACAAGAATATCGTCCTCATAGTAATAGACCAATAGCCAATCTGGAGCAATATGACATTCACGTGTTCCGCTGTATTCCCCGCCTAGCAACGGATGGTCATGGTACTTTGCATCCAACTGTTCACCTTCGGCCAAACAATCGATGACATGCTCAAGGCGTGACAAATCCAGGCCACGCTTACGCATCAGCTTATAGTCTTTTCGGAAATGAGACGTTGTTCTGATTCTATATTTCATTCCTGATCAAGATCTTCAAAAAGTTCGCGTGCACTCTTGTACGTTTTAGCCTTCGGGTCATGCGCAACCTTGATCGCTTCACGAATCGCCGCCATGGTCTCTTCATTTGGCACGGAATTCAGCGTAATGTCAAAAGGAATGGATCGGCTTCTTACGGCCTGTCGTAAAAATATGTTGATGGCAGCCGTCATGCTAAGCCCTAATTCCGCAAAAAGCTCCTCCGCATTTTTCTTTAATTCCGTTTCAAGCCTGACATTGATTAATGCCGTACTCATAAAATCCTCCTATTGTAAATCAATACTCTTTATATAGTATAGCATTAATAAAGAAAAATACAATCAAATATGCGTTTTCTTTTCAGTATTCCTATTTTTCCTTTTTACACAAAACGCCGCCTTGGAAAAACCAAGGCGGCGTTTTTTTGAAAATATGATCTCCTTATTCCACCCTAATCGGATTCGTCCACGCATAGCGGCCGTTTTTGTCTTTGATCTGCAGGCGGAACCAGCCGTTGGGCCGCGTCTTCAGCTTGAACTGGCAGCTGGTGATTTCCTTGATGCCGTCGTCTGGGCCGTTCATGTTCTCGCACATCGCGCAATAGCCACTGCTAAGATTCGAATAGCCAATCACTTCCGTGCAAGGCGTGAACTCCGCTTCGAAGACGCCGTCCACATAGCTGACGCGTTTGATTTCAGGGCCTTGCGACGCATAGAAGTCGCCAGCCTTCAACGCGTCGATGACGACCTGCTGCGACAGCGGCTTGTCCGTCAGGACATACGTCCATGACATGAACAAATCCTCCGGATGGTGGGTGTCATCGACCGCCACGGCGGGCAGCAGGCGTCCCGCGTCGCACAGTTCGTCCCACAATTGCCTGCTGTCGCTTCTGCCGATGTAGCGCGTCGCCGTGTTGATTCCTTCGATGGCCACGATTCCCTTGATGGAATTGACCTGCGCGGAGTTCAGGCCGCACCAATGCGGATGCGCGCAGATCGCCACGCCGCCGACGGCGTTGATGGAATCCACAACCACTTGAGGCTCAAGGCCTTTGTGAAACACCATGTCCTCTGGAACGCCCAACGCCACGAAATGCCATTTGACTCCGTTCGGCTCGTCCCGTGGATGCATTTCCATGCCGGAAATCAGCGTCATCCCCCTGCCGCTGTACGTCGAGACCGGATTCGTCCGCCGATGATCGGTAAACGCATAGATATCAAAGCCTTGGCGTGAATACATATCGATCATCTCCGCCGGAGTGAAGACGCCGTCGGACATTGTGGAATGATTATGGAACGCCGCTTTGTAGGCCGTCAGCCGCCTGCCGTAGTAATCAATCGTCGACATCGCCCACCCCCGGCTTATTTGTTCACCATGATCGGATTCGTCCACGCGTAGCGGTCGTTACGGTCTTTGATCTGCAGGCGGAACCAGCCGTTCGGCACCTTGTTCAACGTGAACTTGCAACTGGAGACTTCCTTGAGACCGTCCTGCGGCCCGTTCATGTTTTCGACCATCCCGCAGTAGCCTCTGCTGAGGTTCGTCAGGCCGATTGCTTCCACGCAGGGCGTGAACTCCGCCTCGAAGACGCCGTCCACATAGCTTAGGCGTTTGAATTCAGGACCTTGCGACGCATAGAAGTCGCCCGCCTTCAACGCGTCGATGACGACTTGCTGCGACAAAGGCTTGTCCGTCAGCAGCATCGTCCATCCCATGAACAAATCGCACGGGCGGTGGGCGTCGTCGACGGCCGTGGCGGGCAGCACGCGTCCCATGTCGCTCAACTCATCCCACAACTGCATATTGTAATCGCGGCCGATGTAGCGCGTGGAGGTGTTATACACTTCAATACCGATAATCCCTTGAATTGAATTGACTTCCGCAGACGTAAAGCCGCACCAGTGCGGATGCGCGCAGATCATCACGCCGCCGATCGCGTTCACGGCGTCGACGACCGACTGCGCCTCGCCCTGCGGTTCCGTGAAATCCTCCGGAACACCCAATCCGACGAAATGCCACGTGATGCCGCGCGGCCCCTTCGGGTGGATTTCCATGCCGGAAAGCAGGAACATGCCTTTGCCATCATACGTGGAGACGGGATTCGTCTTGTGATGATCCGTAAACGCGTAGATCTGATAGCCTTGCTTCGCGTACATGTCGATCATCTCGAACGGCGTGAAACGACCGTCCGAAACCGTCGAATGCGAATGCAACGCCGATTTGTATGCATTTAATTTTCTGCCATAATAATCAATCATTTGTCTGCTCCTAGCTTGACTTGTTGAGTTGCGGTCTAAAATTATAGGTTATATTAGTATATTTTCCACATATCGCAAGAAAAATCATGCATTTTCCAAATGGATTCCATCATGGACTACGCCGTCTTAGATTTTGAAACAACAGGCTCCTGCCGCGGAAACGCCAATCTTCCGTGGCAGTTGGGCGTTGTGAAAATGACGGACCGACGGGTCGTTCCGGAAGAATCCTGCTCGTTCTATCTGAAGGTCCCGAAAGACCATCAGTTCAACCCGTACGCGCCAGGCCGCTGGGCGACCATCCGCGACATTCTGGCCGAATCGCCTTCCCTACTCGCATTGTGGCCGGACCTCCAGCCATGGCTGTCCGGCCATTTTCTCGTCGCCCACAATGTCCCGACAGAACGGACCATCCTCTGCAAGACATTCCCGCTCCATCACTTCGGCCCATGGTTCGACACGCTGACGCTGGCCCGCAAGGCCTATCCGCAATTGTCGTCCTACCAGCTGGAGGAAATCATCGCCACGCTTAACATCCTGCCAACCGTCCAAAAGCAATGCCCGAATCTCGCGCCGCATGACGCGCTGTTCGACGCATTCGCCGCCGCCTATCTGCTTGAACATCTCCTCCATCTCCCCGGCTGGAGCGACCTGCCGGACAGATGCTTCCTAAGCAATTAGCTTCCTTGCTCTTCCCTTTATCCCTTTCCCCTTGAATCCTTTGAATCCATTTTCATCCCTTCACCCTAACGCTTTTCCCATGAACCTACCTCTCCCTCCAGCCAAAATCTTCTGCATCGGCATCGGCGGCATCGGTGTCTCCGGTCTTGCGCAACTGCTTGTCCATCAAGGTTATTCCGTCGCCGGCAGCGACCGCGGCCTCAACGACCACGGCAAAGAGCATCTCTACGACGGCCTCCGTGCGCAGGGCATCCGCCTCTATCCGCAGGACGGCTCCGGCCCGAAGGCCGAGCAGCCGGACGCGCTCGTCATCTCCACAGCCGTCGAAAACGACAACGTGGATCTGATAGCCTTGCCAAACTGCCCCGTCATCCATCGCGCCACCGCCCTCGCGCAGGCGTTGGACCGCATCGGCGTCCCGCAGATCGCCGTCGCGGGCTCCTGCGGCAAAACGTCCGTCACAGGCTGGATCGCCGCCGCATTGAAAGCGTTGGGCAAACGCATCGTCATGGTCGACGGCGGCTATTCCCTCAACGCGGAACGGCCCGGCTTCCCGGGCAACTTCTTCGCGGATGACAAGCCGGAATACATCGTCGTCGAAGTCGATGAATCCGACCGCTCGCTGTCCGCCTTCCATCCGCAGTTCGGCGTCCTCCTCAACGTCGGCAACGACCATTACGGGCAGGACGAACTGAAGGTCGTCTTCCGCAACTTCTTAAGCCAGTGCAACCGCGGCGCCGTCGTTCTCGACGAATTGAAAGACATCGCGAATCTCTGCCCCGGAACAGTCACCTGCTTCAGCGGCAAGGCATTCAACGATTCGGATTGCATCGCGCCATCCAATTTCGAAACGACGCTTGACGGCATCGTCTTCGACACCAAGGAGTTCGGTCATATCGTCACGTCGCAGGACGGCTTCCACAGCGCCATCAACGCCTGCGCCGTTCTCGCCGTTCTAAAACAGCTCAATCTCGGCCTGCCGGCGGAAAAAATCGCGGCGGCGATCGCGTCGTTCAAAGGCATCCGCCAGAGGTTTGAAATCATGGGCAAGAATTCCGATGGCATCACCGTCATCAACGATTTCGCCCACAATCCGGAAAAAATCGCGGCGGCGATTTCCGCCGCTCATAACCGTTTCGGTTCGCCGTTGACGGCCACCTTCCAACCGCACGGCTTCTCGCCGCTCCGCTTCATGCGGGAGGAACTCGTCAAATCGCTTGCAAATTGCCTCGCAAAAGATGATCTGCTGATCATGCTGCCCGTCTTCTACGCCGGCGGATCCGCCAAATTCACGCCGACTTCCGACGAAGTCGCCGCAGAACTCTGCGACCACGGCCTCAACGTCATGGCCGCAGGCCGCAACCAGGCGACCAAAATCATCGCCAGCCGCAAATCCTCCTGCATTCTCATCATGGGCGCGCGTGATGCATCACTCCGCACATGGGCCGCAGAACTCGCCGCAAAATAGCCTTGTGCTTGTATCCCTTGTATCCCTTGTATCCCTTGTATCCCTTTTTAGTCCCTTTAGTCCCTCCAATTCAAGGTATTCTCATGGATTTCTCAAAACGTGATTTTCTGGCCTCCATGGCCATGTTCGGCGCCGCCGGTCTCGCGACAAACGCCGTCGCTCAAGAACAGCCCGCCCCGCAGAAAAACGACGATTCGCGCTTCAACGTCAAGGACTTCGGCGCCAAAGGCGACGGCGTCACGCCAGATTCAGCGCCCATCCAGGCCGCCATGGACGCGGCCGCGAAAGTCAACGGAACCGTCTGGTTTCCCGCCGGCAAGTACCTCTGCCACAATCTGAAAGCGCATCCGAACATCACGCTTCTCGCCGATCCCGTCTGGATCTACCACACGGAACAGGTCGGCGCCGTCCTCCTGCTCGATTCAGACGACTGCGACTGCCTCCTAGACATCACGGGAGCCTTCGCCGTCCATATCCGCGGCCTCCTGCTCGACGGCAGCAAGTTCAAGAATTCGCAGAAGAAGATCCACGGCATCTTCCTCAACAATCCGACGAAATTCAGCCCGAAGGAAGACACGATCGTCATCGACGACACGAAAGTCCAAAACTTCTCCGGCCACGGTATTTATCTATTGCGCATCTGGCTCTTCATCATCCGCCACAGCCAATCCATGGGCAACGTCGGAAGCGGCATCCAGATCTATGGCTGGGACGGTTTCGTCACGGACAACCAGCTCTCCGGAAACGGCGGCCACGGCTTCGGAACGGAAGCCTGCGGCGCCACCGTCATGTTCACCGCCAACCGCGTCGAATGGAACAAAGGCTACGGCCTATATCTTTGCGGCGGAGACGCTTGGAACGTCACGGGCAACAGTTTCGACCGCAACTGGGGCGCAGGCCTTTGCGCGTTGACCATGTCCGCCACCGCCGTCACGGGCAACCTCTTCCGCCGTTGCGGAAAGGACAGCCACATGCTGGCGGAAGGCGAGCAGTCCTGCCACATGCGTCTTGAAAACTGCAACGGCATCTCCGTCTGCGCCAACACCTTCGCGGCCGGCCGCGACGACGGCGGCCAAGGCAAGTTCACGCCGCAGGTCGGTTTCATCGTGAAGAAGATGTCCTATTCCGTCGTCTCCGACAACTCCCTCTTCCGCGGCTTCATGGACAAATTGGTCATCGACCAGGGCGAACACGGCCCGGATTTCATCTTCAAAGACAACGTCGGCTGCCCCGCGAAATAAACGGGAGGGTCCCGCTCCTGCGGGAACGCTAAGGAAACAAATTCCCCAATCTTCAAACCATGAAAACAAACCTTAATTCCAAAGTCATCACGGAACGCAGCCTGTCGGCGGATTTCATCGTCGTCGGCGGCGGTTTGTCCGGCCTCTGCGCCGCCGTCGCCGCCGCGCGGCACGGCGTCAGCGTCATTCTCATCCAGGACCGCCCCATGCTCGGCGGCAACGCCTCCAGCGAATGCCGCATGGGCATCATGGGCGCCAAGGGCGACAACAACAAGGAGACGGGCCTGCTGGAGGAAGTCCAATTGGACAACATCTATCGCAACCCTCTCATGCGCTACACGTTATGGGATGACGCCATGCTGAATCTCGTCATCGCCGAACCGAATATCACGCTCCTCCTCAACACCTCCGTCCATGAAGTTTTGACGGAAAACAACGCCATCACCACCATCAAGGCGTGGAACATCAACGAATATTGCGAATACACTGTCAGCGGAAAACTCTTCGCCGATTGCTCGGGCGACGGCATCCTCCGCCTCTCCGGAGCGGAATTCCGCATCGGCCGCGAAGACGCAAAAGAATTCGGAGAGCATTGTCTTCACGAAGGTAACGACAACAAGACGATGGGCAATTCCATCCTCCTGCAACTCCGCCGTTGCACGGAACACCGCCCCTTCATTCCGCCGCCGTGGGCGATGAAATTCACGGATGAAAATTTCGTCGTTCCGGAATCCGAAAAGAACGATGGCCTCATCCATTCCTATAAACGCCTTTACCCGGACAACAACAACTTCTGGTGGATTGAATACGGCGGCAACATCGATACCATCGCCGACGCGGGAGACATCCAGCGGAAGCTGAAAGCCATCGCCTATGGCGTGTGGGACTACATGAAAAACCATCCGGACGGCCGCTGCAAAGACTACGAGCTCGACTGGATTGGAAGCCTCCCCGGCAAACGCGAAAGCACGCGTTTCATCGGCGATTACATGTTGTCGCAAAACGACATCATGAACAACGTCCATTTCCCGGACGTCGTCGCATACGGCGGTTGGACATTGGATGACCACCATCCGGACGCCTTCTTCCGCAAAGGTTTCCTCAGCACCCATGACAAAGCGCCGTCGCCCTTCGACATCCCCTACAGATGCCTCTATTCCAAGAATATAGACAATCTGCTCTTCGCGGGCCGCAACATCTCCTGCACGCATCTCGGCATGAGCGCCACCCGCGTCATGGCGACATGTGCGCTACTCGGCCAGGCGGTCGGCACGGCCGCCGCCGTCGCTCTCCATCATGACACGACGCCGCGCGGCGTCTATGAAAAACACATCGCCGAACTGCAGACGATTTTGGAAGACGACGATGTCATGCTGCCCGGCCGCTGGCGCGCCGTCTCCCCCATGACCGCCTCCGCCGCAACGACTTGCCCTGCTCTTCAGAACGGTATCGACCGTTTCTGGAACAAGGAGGACAACGGCTGCTGGCTCGAACCGCAGGAAGCCGTTGAATACACGTGGGATACGCCGCAGACCATTTCGTCCTGCCGTTTCATTTTCGATACCGAGCTCTCCATGCAAGGCAAACGCATGCGCAAACTGGAGGCCCTGCCGGACTACAAGCCCATGCCGCCCGTCCTCACGCGCGATTTCCACATCGACGCGTTCATAGACGGCGAATGGAAAACCGTCGCGACGGCGAAGGAAAACTTCCACCGTCTGCTCCGCCTCTCCTTCCAGTCCGTCACGACGACGCGTCTCCGCTTCGTTCTCGACCAGTCATGGGGTGCCCCGAAAGCGCACCTTTTCGCATGGGACGTCCTCTAGCGGATTTATCCGCTAGAGGAGCTAAAAGCTAAAAGCCTAGAGTTTAAAGCCTTTCGTCCCTTTCGTCCCTTTCGTCCCTTTTGCCCCACAACCACTAACCACCGGCCGCGCAGGAGCGCAGCCCTCCCAACCACTAACCACTAAGCCTTCGCTTTCAGCTTTCGGCTTTCAGCTTTTAGCTCCGCGAAGCGGCAAACCACTAACCACTAACCACTAACCACTAACATGCTTCTCTATGTCATTCGCCACGGCGATCCCATCTACAATCCGGATTCGTTGACGCCTAAAGGAAAACGCCAGGCCGAAGCCGTCGCCAGACGGCTTTCCGTCCATGGACTCGACCGCATCTTCGCCTCCCCTCTTGGCCGTGCGCAGGATACCGCACGACCGACCTCCGAACTGCTCGGCATTCCGATCGAAACGGAAGACTGGACATCGGAAAACCTTGCGTGGGGCGAGTTTACGTTCCTCGATCCGGAATTCAACAAGAAAAAACGCTGGCTCTTCTCCATCCCCGGCTTCCGTTTCCATGAAGGAAAAGACCACGACCGCAATCCGGATTGGCGCGACTGCGACTGCCTCCAGAATCTCGAAGGCGAATACAATCCAAAAACATGCTACGACCGCATCGGCCCCGCATCGGACGATTTCCTCCGCCGTCTCGGCTACGAAAAGACCGGAAACTACTACAAGATCATCAACGCCAACGATCAGCGGGTCGCATTGTTCTGCCATGAAGGCTTCACGATGTGCTGGTTCCCCTATCTGCTGGGCATCCCGCCGCATCTCTTCTGGAGCGCCTTCTCCATCTCCCATTCCGGCGTGAACATCATCCATTTCGAAAACCACAAGTCCGGTTTCACCTTCCCCCGCTGCCTCGCATGGGACGACCTCTCGCACATCTACGAGGCGCGTCTCCCGCTGCAACATAAAAATAAAATAGATATCTAGCCAACCAGATATCCCAGACATCCCAGTTGCCCCATTCATCGCATTTGTGACAAAAGTCATTCATTATCATATGACTTCTATGATAATGAATGACTTTATATGATTATGATTGCAATTTTCGCATGGCAATCTATCTTATATGATCATCATTAATCATTAATTCATAAGGAGAATTGCCATGACGAACCAGGATCATGTCATCAATTTCTGCGGCGCCGCCCGCGCCCTCGCCTCGCAAACGAAAATCATGACGGACCAGGAGCTTGCGAATGTCTATGAGATGACGCGAATGGTGACAAGGCTTCTGGAGGACACCCGCAAGGAGCTTGTCGCCCGCTGCAGGGCGCACGGCAACGCGGGCGGACTGATCCTCTGCCCCGCCAACGGCGGACGCGAAATCACCGACATGCGCGCCGCCTACATCGCCCTGCGCGACTTCCTTACGAAAGACGAATTTCTCAAAACCTGCACCATCTCCGTGACCAAGCTGGAAAGCGCCTTCATCGCCGCCCAGCAGAAACGCGGCACGTATCGCAACGACAACGTCTCCAGGCAGGAGTTCGACAGGACATTGGGAACGGCGTTAACCCAGCGCCCGGAACGCTACATCCTCTGCAAAGCGCCAGTTCCGCCGCCCCAATCGCCGACACAGCCGCCTTTCCCCGCGCCATCTGATTTAGATGATATTCTGTGACGGTCTTGCTTTTAGCTTTCAGCTTTCAGCTTTCAGCTCACGGCTTCTTCGAAGCCGCGTTCCGTTCATCCAGAATCCGCCGCGTCTCGGCGGCGCGTTCACGGCTGATCGGATAGAAATAGAAGACAACCAGACCAAGCAGGAAGCCCGTGGCGGGAATCAGCACATACAACAGTTTCATGCGCATGGCGACGGACGGATCCAATCCGCCAGCCTTCGCGACTTCCGCATCAAAGCCCGTGAATTTCAGTATGAAACCGCTGATCATCGCCATGAGAGCCTGCGCAGCCTTCTGGATGAAACCACGGACAGCCCCGAACATGCCTTCACGGCGATGGCCCGTCTCGCGTTCATCGTCATCGCAGATGTCCGACAGCATCGAATCGAGCATCAGCCAGCAGCCTTGCATCGCCAACGCCCAGAAGCCCAGCGACACCAATTGCAGATACGGCCACCGCGGGTCGATTGTGAACCACAGCGACACCTGCCCAATAGTTGTAATCACCATGCCGAGCATGAACGCCTCGCGTTTGCCTTTCAACCGCGAAACGAATGCCAGCATGAACATACTGATGTAACTCACGAGCGACATGACGGTCAACGTCCATCCAGCTAGATTCCCGTTCATGCTTTCATTGCCTTTGCAAACCAGATACAAGTTCAGGAAGCCGCCAATGGAACCAACTGCAAGAGAGCCACTTAAGACAATGAAGAACCCTAGAATCACAATCAGGAACGGCTTGTTCCCGAACGTCGCCTTCGTCGCCACCCACAGATTCAGCTTCTCTGTCGCCTGGCTGTGCTCCATCTTCTCCTTGCAGAAGATCGCCGGCAGGAAACCGCAGACGATGATGACCAACGACATGACAATCGTCACGACAATCGAGCCCTGCTGGATATTATCGAACAATTTCTTATTGACGGATATCTTATAAATCCATGGCACGATGCATTGTCCTGCCAAACCAAGATACATGCGCCACGCAAGAACGCGCGTCTTTTCGTCATAATCGTCTGTCAACTCAAAACCTAAAGCTGTGTAAGGCACAACAAAAAGTGTGTAGGCCAGTGCATAGACACAACCGAGAATCGACACGAACAAAAATGGCCCGTTGTTGTACCACACGTTTTTCACGCTGGACAAAAAAGGCGGCATCCAGTAGAACGGCAGCAGGAAAGCGCAGCACAGCGTGCCCAGCACGATCAACGGACGACGGCGGCCCCATTTGCTGCGGAAGTTGTCCGACCAGTTGCCGACCATTGGGTCGGTGATGGCGTCAAAGAACCGCGGGATGGCCGTCGCGATACCCGCGAGGACCGGATCCATGTTGAAGTAGTTCACATACACATAGAGGAACAAGACGTTGTACACGTTGAACATGTAGTTGTCCGCCAGGCCGCCAAAGCCCCAGGCGATGCGCGTTTTCAACGGAACCGTCACGACTGTTTTTTTCTTTGTTTCCATTTTTCTGGATATTCTGGATGTTTTGGATGTTCTGGGAGGATCCCGCTCCTGCGGGATCGTTGCGGGATCGGTCCCGCAGGAGCGGGACCCTCCCGTTTTTTACGCCATGGTCTCCGCCATTTTCTTGTTGAGCTGCCATTTCATCGGCTTGCCGGCCAGATAGCATTGGCACATCTCCACGGCGTAGCGGCCCATGCGGCGGCATTCCGCCGCCATGGATCCCGCGACATGCGGCGTCAGAATGACGTTCGGCAACGTGTAGATACGCGAACCGGGCTTTGGCGGTTCCGGATATGTAACATCAAGAACCGCAGTCAGATCGGGCCGCGCCTCCATGACGTCCAGCATTTCTTCTTCTGCAATGACCGCGCCACGCGCCGTGTTGATGAACGTCGCGTTCGGCTTCATCAGTTTGAAATGCTCGCCGCGGATCATATTCTCCGTCTCCTTCAGCCATGGCGTATGGCAGGAGACGACGTCCGCTTCGGCGAACACGTCGTTCAACGATTTCATCGTCACGCCCAATTCCGCCGCCGTCTCCGGCTTCGTGAACGGATCATAGGCGATAACCTTCAAGTTGAACTGTTTCAACAGGTTGGCGACCAGTTTGCCGATCATGCCGAGCGAAATCAGACCGATTGTGCTGCCGTAGCAGCCCGGAACCGTCTGGTCTTTTTTCGGATACGCCTTTTCCGCCTTCGCGCGGTAGGCCCAACGCCAGCCGAGCTTCAGCGAAAACAGGATTTCCGCCAACGTGTATTCGGATACGGGAATCGCGTTCGCCGCCCACGAACTCGTCACGATGATGCCGCGCTCCCACATTTCGTCCGTCACCATGCCGCGGACGGAACCCGCGCCATAGAACACGGCCTTCAGTTTCGGTGCCTTCGCCAAAAACGCGGCGTCCAGTTTCGGAGCGCCCCAGCCGGAGAAGATGATTTCCGTCTCCGCAAGCAGTTCCGGATGCGCCGCGACGCTTTCCTTCGTCTGTGGTTCGCAGAACACGTCGCACATTTTCTCAATGTCCGCCACTTCCTCCGGACCGTAGATCTGGCTGTAGCTGCCTGCATTCAATATGAACATCGCTTTCGGACGCATCAGTGACTCCTTTTTGTTTTTTGTTTTCATGCATGAAACACATACCTTTATATTATAGGCTGTTTTTCATGCCTTGCAAGAAAACTCTTCATCCCTTCTTCTCTCTTTCCCCTGTATCCTCTGTATCCCATGAATCCCTTTTATCCCTCTTCCCTTGTATCCCTTGAATCCCTTTTATCCCTTCATTCAAACTCTTTTCAAAAAAAAACAGGCCGCCCAAATCATTGGGCGGCCTGTCCGCTAGCTCAAAAACTCTTCTTAGTTGTCCGTCAGCGCCTTGTGGTAGGCCTGCAGCGATTTCACGCCGCCATCGCCCTTCTGGTATTCCTCAATGCCGCTGGCGGCGGCCTTCGCCGCCGCGATCGTCGTGATGTACGGGATGCCATGGCGGATGGCGTTCTTACGGATGTAGGAATCGTCCTGCACGCCGGCCTTGCCGATCGGCGTGTTGATGACCAACTGGACGTCGCCGTTCTTGATCATGTCCAGAACATCCGGACGGCCTTCATTGATCTTCGCGATGAGACGAGCGCCTACGCCGTTCGCGCGCAAGTAGTTGCCCGTGCCTTCCGTCGCATAGATGCCGAAGCCCATCATCGCCAGTTTACGGGCGACTTCCAACGCCTCCTGGCGGTCCTCCGGATTGACGGTGATCAGCACGGTGCCCTTCGTCGGCAGCGGCGGCTTCGCCGCCTCCTCCGCCTTGTAGAACGCAAGGCCGAACGACGACGCCAAACCGAGCACTTCGCCCGTGGAACGCATTTCCGGTCCGAGAACGGGATCGACTTCCGGCAGCATGGAGAACGGGAACACGGCTTCCTTCACGCCGAAATGCGGGAAGGTCTTCGTGTGCAAGTTCAAGTCTGACAGTTTCTTGCCCATCATCATCTCCGTCGCGACGCGCGCCATGGAAATGCCGCACACCTTCGAGACCAACGGCACCGTGCGCGACGCGCGCGGATTCGCCTCGATCACATAGACGACATCGTCGCAAATCGCGTACTGCATGTTCATCAGACCGACGACATGCATCTCCTTCGCGATCCGCGCCGTGTATTCGCGCAACGTCTTGATGTGCTTTTCAGGAATCGTGATCGGCGGAATCACGCAGGCCGAATCGCCCGAATGGATGCCGCACAGCTCGATGTGCTCCATGATGGACGGCACGAAAGCGTCATGGCCGTCGGCGATGGCGTCCGCTTCGCATTCCGTCGCGTGTTCCAGGAACTTGTCGATCAGAATCGGCCGTTCCGGCGTCACATCTTCCGCTTTTTCAACATATTCCACAAGCATGTCTTCGTCGCGCACGACTTCCATGCCGCGGCCGCCCAACACGAAGGACGGACGGACCATCAGCGGATATCCGATCTCATGCGCGATGGTGCGGGCCTCCTGCAGGTTGCTCGCCATGCCGGAACGCGGCATCGGGATGCCAAGCTTCTCCATCATCTTGCGGAACAGGTCGCGGTCTTCCGCCATGTCGATCGTCGCAGGCGTCGTGCCGAGAATGTTCACGCCGTTCTTCTCCAGCTTGTCCGCCAGATTCAGCGGCGTCTGGCCGCCGAACTGGACGATGACGCCCATCGGCTTCTCTTTCTCATAGATGCTCAGCACATCTTCCAGCGTAAGCGGTTCGAAATAAAGCTTGTCGGACGTGTCATAATCCGTCGAGACCGTTTCCGGATTGCAGTTGACCATGATCGTCTCATAGCCCATGTCGCGCAACGCCAAGGCGGCGTGGACGCAGCAATAGTCGAATTCGATGCCCTGCCCGATGCGGTTCGGGCCGCCACCGAGAACCATGACTTTCTTCTTGTTGTCCGAAGCCTTGATCTTGTCTTCGCCGTTGTACGTTGAATAGTAGTAGCATGCGTCGTTGACGCCGCTGACGGGCACGTAGTCCCACGCTTCCGTGACGCCCAGCGACAGCCGCTGGCGGCGGATCTGCGCCTCCGGCGTCTTCAGCAGCTTCGCCAGATACATGTCGCTGAAGCCGTCCTTCTTGGCCTGGATCATCAGATCATCCGGCAGGATCTGCTCCTGGTAGGCGAGAATCTTCTCCTCCAGATCGACCAGTTCCTTCATCTGCTCGATGAACCACTTCTTGATGGCCGTCTTCTTGAACAAATCATCCACAGACGCGCCTTTGCGCAGCGCCTCGTACATGATGAACTGCCGCTGGCTCGTCGGCTTGTTCAAGAGATCCATCAGTTCCTGCAGCGACATGCTGTTGTAGTGCTTCGCGAAACCAAGGCCCGGCTGGCCGTTCTCCAACGAACGCATCGCCTTCAAAAACGCCTCTTTATACGTTTTGCCGATGCTCATGACTTCGCCGACGGCGCGCATCTGCGTGCCCAGAACGTCTTCCACGCCTTTGAATTTCTCAAACGCCCAGCGGGCGAATTTCACGACGACGTAGTCGCCGCTCGGCGTGTATTTGTCGAGGCTTCCGTCGCGCCAATACGGCAGTTCGTCCAGCGTCAGGCCGGCCGCCAGCAACGCGGAGACGTAGGCGATCGGGAAGCCCGTCGCTTTGGAAGCCAGTGCGGATGAACGGCTTGTGCGCGGATTGATTTCAATCACCACGATGCGGTCCGTATCCGGATTGTGCGCGAACTGGACATTCGTGCCGCCGATGACGCCGATGCCTTCGACGATCTTGTACGCCTGCCGCTGCATTTCGTCCTGAAGCTCCTGGCTGATCGTCAGCATCGGCGCCGTGCAGAAGGAGTCGCCCGTATGGACGCCGACGGGATCGACGTTTTCGATGAAGCACACCGTGATCATCTTGCCTTTGCTGTCGCGAATGACTTCCAGCTCAAGCTCTTCCCAGCCTTTCAGCGACTCTTCGATGAGCACTTCATGGACCAAACTCGCCTGCAGGCCGCGGGCCGCGATCGTCCGCAATTCCTCCAGATTGTAGCAGAAGCCGCCGCCCGTGCCGCCCATCGTGTAGGCGGGGCGGACGACCACGGGGAAGCCGATCTCCTTCGCGACGCGTTCCGCGTCCTCCACGGTATGGACCGTTTCGCTCTTCGCCATGTCGATGCCCAGCGAATCCATCGTCTCCTTGAAGGCGAGACGGTCTTCGCCGCGTTTGATGGCGTCCAGCTGCACGCCGATCACCTTTACATTATATTTATCAAGGATGCCTTTGAACGACAGTTCGCTGGCGAGATTCAGGGCCGACTGGCCGCCGAGATTCGGCAGCAGCGCGTCCGGCCGCTCCTTTTCGATAATCTCCTCCATGCGCTCCGCGTTCAACGGCTCGATATACGTCGTGTCCGCCATGCCCGGATCCGTCATGATGGTGGCCGGATTGGAGTTCACGAGAATGATTTCATAGCCCAGACGTCGAAGAGCCTTGCAAGCCTGAGTCCCGCTGTAGTCAAATTCACAAGCCTGTCCGATGATGATAGGTCCGGAGCCTATGATCATCACTTTCTTAATGTCTTCGCGTTTCGGCATGAATGTTCCTCAAGATAATTTTTGCAGACTGTTACATCCTGTCCGTGACGCCTGTGAAAATCAGCCGTTCACGGCACAAGCCGAAAATTAAATATACATCTTGCGACAAAATAATCAAGAAAGCGCCTCTAGCGTTTCTAGATTCTCCAGAACTTCTAGAGCCTCTAGAGCTTCTAGCGCCTCCAGAACTTCTAGTCTTTGCTTTAAGCTTTTAGCTTTAAGCTTTTAGCTCCCTTACCAGGGCGATTTCATTGCAGGCGTCGAATTTCGGGCATTGCCGGCAGTCCGCCCAGATCTTCTCGCGGAATTTATCATCCCTGTGGAATGTCTTGATAGGGACTTCCGTGAAGCCGAGCCGACTGAAAAGATTCGGCCGAAGCGTCAGCGTGAACACAAGATTCCCGTCCAGTTTGACCGCTTTTTCAACGCAGGCTTCCACAAGACGCGTGCCGATGCCGCGTCCCATGAACGCGGCGTCGACGGCCAGCGAACGGATTTCATACAAACCTTCACCGAAGCCGCGCAACGCCACGCAACCAATCAGACGGCCGCCGTCGCGGGCCACCAGAAAATTGCCCAGATGCGACCGGATGTCTTCCTTGCTGCGCGCCAATACCAATTGCTTCTTCACATTCGGGGCCATCAACGCCTCGATGCCATCGATATCGTCTTCCGTCGCCGCCGTGATCAGCGGCATTTTGACCGATTCCAACATGTACAAGTCCTCCCTGTGGACGATGAAAAACGCAAAATCATTCTTCAACGCGTCCAAGTCGTCGGAATCGATTGTAGCGGTCCTCCCGCAGTTGTTCAGGCGTTAACTTCTGCAAATCAGCAAGATGGCGCAGGATGGCAAGCTTCAGAAGACGCGCCGCCTCGGGGAAGTCCTGATGCGCGCCGCCATTCGGCTCCTCCACGACTTCGTCCGCGACGCCAAGCTCCAGCAGGTCGCCGCTCGTCAGATGGAGGGCTTCCGCCGCCTTCGGGATCGCGTCGTTCGTCCGCCACAGAATGGCCGCGCAGCCTTCCGGCGTGATGACGGAATAATAGGCGTATTCCTGCATCAGCACACGGTTTCCGACGGCGATGCCGAGCGCGCCGCCGCTGCCGCCTTCGCCGGTCACGACGCAGATGACGGGAACGGACAGACGGAACATCTCACGCAGATTCACCGCGATCGCCTCGCCGATGTGCCGTTCCTCCGCGCCGATGCCCGGATAGGCGCCGGGCGTGTCGATGAACGTGATGACGGGGCACTTCGCCTTATCCGCCAACTGCATCAGCCGCAATGCTTTCCGATATCCTTCCGGCAATGCGCTGCCGAAGTTGAACTCCATGTTCTGCTTCAGATTCCGCCCTTTCTGCGTCGCCAGAACCATCACCGGCTGCCGCTCTAGTTTGGCGAAACCGCCGATCAGCGTGCGGTCGTCAGCGAAGCGGCGGTCGCCGTGCAGTTCCAGGAAGTCCGTGAAGATTTCCTGCACATACTCCTGCGGATGAGGCCGTTGCGGATGGCGTGTCAATTGGATTTTCTCCCATGGGGACAACATCGAGAATATCTTCCTCTTGATTTTCGGATAAACGGTGTTCAATTCTGACACACCATATGTCATGTCCAGATCGTGCTTCCTCTCAAACTGGCGTATGGCGGAGATCTTCTCCTGCAGATCGATCAGAGGCTGTTCAAAATCAAAACTCGTCGGCATGCGTTACCCTCATTCAACAATCACCACGCGCGTCTTCTCGGACGTCGGCTCCGGTATGAAATCAAACAGCTCCTCGACCTGCTCGTTGCGCAACCGCACGCATCCCGCGGAGGATGGCGTTCCGACGCTGTCCGGATCGACCGTGCCATGGATGCCATAGCCACGGATGTAGGGATCCGTCCCCTCGATCGGCTTCAATCCCATCCAGCGCGTGCCGATGATGTTGTCCGGATGGCCGTACGGCAGCGGTTCGCGGCCCGGCGGCGCCCATGACGGCTCGCGGCTCTTGTTCAGAATCTCGAACACGCCCACCGGCGTGCGGTCCTGACGGCCCACGCCCACCTTGAAGACGCGATACAGTTTCTCATTCAGATACAGGCTCAGTGTATACTGGCTCTTCGAGACTTTGATCGACCACAGCCCTTCGATGTAGTACAAGCTGTTGCCGGGATGGATCACCGCGCTCGTCTTCGACAGTTCGTTCATCCGCTGCAACGCCTGCACCGTCGTCTTCTGCGTACGGGCGATGCGGCTCAGGCTGTCGCCATGCTTGATGACATAGCGTTTCTTTTCGGGGGCCGGCGCCGCCGTGTTCATCAGCGTGCCGTTCACTTTGTTCAAAAGCTCCGCCGCGCGGAACCACGGCTTGCTGTATTCGACGACGCCCTGCTGCGTCAACGCGCGATAGACCAGCTCCCGCGCGGCAACGAGCATGCCGTTCTTGTATTGCGCCTCCGCCTGCGTCATCAACTGGGCGAATCCCGCCGGTTCGTCCGCCGCCGGCTCAGCCGTCTTCGGCGGCTCGACTTTCGGCTCGACAGGCGTCACTTCCGGCTGCGGCGGAATGACCGGCTGGACGGGCGTGTCCTCCACAGGCTTGATTTCCTTCGGCTGCGGCTGCGCAGGCTTCGGCTCCTCTGATTTCGCATTCGCAGGTTTCGCCTTCGCGGGATCCACGAGAGGCTTCTCCGTCATCGACGGCGGATCCAAAGGCTTGACTTCAGGCTTCTTGGCGGTTTTCGACGGATCCGCCTTCGCCAGTTCCGGCGGCTTCTTCGCGCCGTCCTTCTTCACCTGCTTCGTCTCTTTCTTCACCGTGGCGGTCTTGTTGTTCGCCGTTTTCGGCGGCTTCCACGAACGCCAGCCGATGTAGCACAGCCCGATCAACACCAACGTCAATAGAATAATCAATGGTACTTTGTACATTCTGTTCATGTCTTCTGCCTCGTTTTGTCCCTCGCTTGTCTGTTTTTGTTGTAAATGGGATTTATCCCCCTAATATCAATATATTCCATGAATGACTGTTTGCAATACGGCAGGACGATTCAGCGGAGCACGTCCAGCTTGTATTCGATCGAATCCACCAGCGCCTTCCAGCTGGCCTCCACGATGTCGGACGAGACGCCGACGGTCGTCCACACATGCGCGCCGTCGCTTGATTCGATCAAGACGCGGACGCGCGCCGCCGTCGCGGCCTCCGTGTCGATGACACGCACCTTGAAGTCCGTCAATTGCGCGTCGGAAAGAGCGGGATAGAAGACGGTCAGCGCCTTTCGCAGGGCCTGGTCCAACGCGTGGACAGGACCGTTTCCAAGAGCGGCCGTCACCTCCGTCTGGTTTTCAACTTTGATTTCAATCATCGCGGAGCATTGCGCCCTGCCGTCCGGAGACGGGAATTCGCCGGTCGTCTTGTAGAGGACCAGTTCGAAATGCGGCTGATGGAGCCCCAACTCACGTCGTATCAACAGCTCCAGGCTTGCGTCCGCCGCCTCGAACTGGTATCCTTCGTGCTCAAGCTCCTTCAATCGCTCCACGATTTTCACGACCTCCGGCGAATCCTTCGTGAACTGCGGCCCGTATGGCCGCAGCTTCTCCAGAATCGTCGTCCGGCCGGACATTTCAGACAACAGGAAACGGCGGCGGTTCCCTGTGACCGTCGGGGGGACATGTTCGTATGAATCCGGCTGCTTGCTCACGCCGTCGATGTGCATGCCGCCTTTGTGGGCGAACGCGCTCCGCCCGATGTACGGCTTCCCGCTGGGGATCGTCATGTTCAGGATCTCCGCCAGCCGTAACGAGACGTCCATCAGCCTGTCCAGCCGCTCCACGCCGCAGACGCAGTTCTTCTTCAGAATCAGATTCGGAATCAGAATGCTCAAATCCGCGTTGCCGCAACGCTCCCCGCAGCCCAGAAACGTCCCTTGGACAAGACGGACGCCCGCATCGACCGCCAGCATCGAATCCGCCACCGCGCAGCCGATGTCGTTGTGGCAGTGGACGCCGAACGACATTTCCGGATACTTTTTCACGACGGTTTCCGAAATCTGCCGAACTTCCATCGGCGCGCTGCCACCGCGCGTGTCGCAAAGCGTGACGGAATCCGCGCCGGCCGCCATCGCCGCCTCGATCGCCTTCAACGCATAGGCGGAATCGCCCGCGTAGCCGTCGAAGAAATGCTCCGCGTCGAACAGCACTTCACGTCCATGTTTCTTGAAGAACGCGACTGTTTCGCCGATCATCGCGAGATTTTCCTCCGCAGAGACGCGCAACACGTTCTCCACCTGCGAGATGCACGATTTACCGAAGACGACGACGGACGGCGTGTCCGCCGCCAGCAACGCCTGCAGGTTTTCATCCGCCTCGACCGCCACGCCGCCACGCCGTGTCGCCCCGAAGGCGCACAATCTGGCATGTTTCCACCGCGTGTCGCGGACATGCCGGAAGAACTCCATGTCCTTCGGATTCGAGCCCGGATTGCCGCCTTCGATGTAGTCGATGCCGAACTCGTCCAGCGTCTGGGCGATGTTCACTTTGTCTTGAAGCGAAAACGAGACGCCTTCACCCTGCGCGCCGTCGCGCAGCGTCGAATCCAACAGCTTGATGTGGCGTTTTTCTTGCATGGCTTTCATAGTGATTAAAAAAAGGACATAAGGAACATTAAGGACTAAAGGGACATTGTTTACAGCCTTATGTCGTTTTTGTCGTTTTTGTCTCTTGTGTCGCTTTCGCCCCTTTTGGCGTCTGTATTTGCTTTAAGCTTTCAGCTCCGCCGTAGGCGGCTCTGTATTTGCTTTAAGCTTTCAGCTTTAAGCTTTTAGCTCCTGTAAATATGGTATGGAATCCAGCGCTCCGGGCCGCGTCACCGCGATGGCGGACGCGCGGCTCGCCATGTCCAACGCCGCCGCAAGGCTCGCGCCGCGCGTCAGTTCCGCAAGGAAATATCCAGTGAACGTGTCGCCGGCGGCCGTCGTGTCGACGGCCTGCACGGGATACGCCTTCTGGCGGATCAGCCCCGTCGCGGCCGTCCACAGCACGGAGCCCGCCTCGCCGAGCGTCACGCAGATCATCGCGTTCGGATACGCCGCCGACAGCGTCGCAACCAGTTCTTCCGGAGCCGTTTCCACAGGTTTGCGGGCCAGCCCGGCCGCTTCGTGTTCATTCAAGATGAACAAATCGACGCAGTCCAGCGGATAGTTGAAAACGCCTTCGTCGAACGGCGCTGGATTGAAGCAGACCTTCATGCCGGCGGCCTTGCCGGCCACCATGACGTCCGCCGTCACGTTGATTTCATTCTGCAGAACGAGCCAGTCACCCTGCTCCGCGTTCATCAAAACATGCTCCACTTGCGCCGCGGAAATCGCCTGGTTCGCCCCGCCGAACAGAACGATGCTGTTCTGACCGTTCGCATCCACCTGAATGATGGCGTGGCCGCCGTGGATCTCTTTGGAAATCAACACATGTCGCACATCAACGCCTTCACGCTCCAGCCGTTCGCGCATCCATGCCGTGTCCTCCCCCAGCATCCCCGCGTGCCACACGTCCGCTCCGGCCCGCTTCAGTGCGACGGACTGGTTCGAGCCCTTTCCGCCCGGATTCACCTGCATCTCGCTGCTGGCCAGCGTCTCGCCCGGCTTCACGATATGGTCAAGGCGATAAACGTAATCCACGTTTAATGAACCGAAATTGATTATTTTCATTCCAAAGCTCCTTGAATCCCTTGAATCCCTTCTTTCTTTTATCCTTTTATCCCTTGAATCCCTTCATTTCCACTCATTTAAAACAGCGTCAGCTGGTTCGGATTGTCCTTCGGCTTCTTTTTCTTCGGCAACGACAGCTTCGGCATGCCCTCCACGTCCAGTTCGTTGCTTTCCAGATTCGTCAGAACCTCCGTCGCGCGGCGGATGATCGCCTTCGGCAGGCCCGCCAGCCGCGCCACATGGATGCCGTAGCTCTTGTCCGCGCAACCGGGCACGATCTTCCGCATGAACGTGATCTTCTCGCCCTGCTCTTTTACCAATACGTTGAAGTTCTTCACGCGGACCTTCGTCTTCACAAGATCCGTCAACTCATGGTAATGCGTCGCGAACAGCGTGCGGGCGCGGACGGTCGGCGTGTCGTGCAGATATTCCGCGACGGACCACGCCAGCGACAGTCCGTCGAACGTGCTCGTCCCGCGGCCGATTTCGTCCAGAATAATGAGACTCGCGGGCGTCGCGTTGTTCAGAATATTCGCCGTTTCAACCATTTCCACCATGAACGTGCTTTGGCCGCGGCTGATGTCGTCCGCCGCGCCGACGCGCGTGAAGATGCGGTCCGTCAGGCCGACGACGGCCTTGCTGGCCGGAATGAAGCTGCCCATCTGGGCCATGATCGTCAGCAGCGCGACCTGCCGGATATAGGTCGATTTACCGGCCATGTTCGGGCCAGTGATCAACGCCAGCTGCGTCGTCCGCGTGTCCAATTCCACATCGTTCGGAACGAACGGCTCGTCCACAAGCCGCGCATCCAGAACGGGATGACGGCCGTCGTAGATTTTCAAAATAGGCTCCTCCGAAATCTCCGGGCGGACATACTGCCGACGGCAGGCCACGTCCGCCAGCGACGCGAGGCAGTCGATCGCCGCCAACGCCCGCGCGCTGGCCTGAATCGCCGCCGTCTGCGCACAGACTTTCTCCCGAAGTTGTTGGAACAGTTCATATTCCAACGCCTGGCTCTTTTCATCCGCGCCAAGCACTTTGTCTTCGATCTCCTTCAGTTCAGGCGTGATGAACCGTTCGCCGTTCACGATCGTCTGCTTCCGCATGTACTCCTGCGGAACCATGTCCAGATATGACTTCGACACTTCGATGAAATAACCGAACACTTTGTTGAAACGCACTTTAAGGCTCTTGATGCCCGTCCGTTCGATTTCCTTCGCCTGATAGCCCGCGATCCAGTCCTTCCCTTCCGTGGAGGCCTTGCGGTATTCGTCCAGCTGCACATCGTAGCCGTCGCGGAAGATGCCGCCCTCCTTGATGGCGATCGGCGGTTCGTCGACGATGGCCTTGCCGATAAGTTCCGTCAGTTCAGGAAGTTCGATGATATTATCGCGCAACGTGTGAAGCAAGTCGGATTTGGAATGGGACAGGACGGAGCGCAGGCCTGGAAACTCGTCCAGACCACGTTGCAAGACCAGCATGTCGCGGCCGTTCGCATTGCCGACATTCAATCGCGTCACGACGCGCTCCAGATCGCGGATGGCCTGCAGCAGCTCCCGCAGTTCCGCCAGAAGCATCGGCGAACTGACCAGATCCTCCACCGCGTCCAGCCGTTCGTCAATGGCCGTCTTCGAACGCAACGGCCGCAGGATCCATTCGCGCAGGAGCCGTGTTCCCATCGGCGTAACCGTCTCATCCAGAACGGACATCAGCGTATTGCCCTTTCCGTCCGCGAAGATCGGCTCCACCAGTTCCAGATTCCGCTGACTGATGCGATCGACGATCATGCAGTCATCCGTCTGATAGCAGGACAACGTCGTGATATGCGACGCGTCACGCCGCAGGTTGTTCTGAGAGTAATGGAGCACGGCGCCCGCGGCGCAGACCGCCGCGTCCATGCCGCGGCAGCCGAAACCGTCCAGCGACGCAACACCGAAATGCCTGCACAGCAAGTCTTTCGAGACTTGCAGATCAAACACCCAGTCCTCCAGCGTCGTCCATGAAATATGGCGCGGGATGTCGGGGAAGCCTTTGTCCTGCCATTCGGTCAGAAGGGCGTTCGTCGTCAGGCATTCCGCCGGGCGGATACGGTTCATTTCCGTTTCAAACGCCTGGACGCCATGCGTTTCCGTCACGCGGAAATCACCTGTGCTCAAATCCAGCAGCGCCAGTCCGAAACGGTCTTTCACAGGATAGACGGCCACGAGGAAGTTGCTTTGGTTCGAATGGAGCAGATCGTCCTCCAGAACCGTGCCGGGCGTGATGACTTGGATGATGTCCCGTTTCACAAGCCCCTTGGCCAGTTTCGGATCCTCCATCTGCTCCGCGACGGCGACCTTGTAGCCGCCCTCCAGAATCCGCCCAACATACGTCTTGACAGCATGATACGGTACGCCGCACATCGGCACGCCCGCACGCGCCGTCAACACCACGTCCATCAACGGCGCCGCCGTCTTCGCGTCTTCGAAGAACAATTCATAAAAATCCCCCATGCGAAACAGCAGGATCGTGTCCGCAGGCAATTCGCTTTTGGCCTGCATGTACTGCCGCATCGCGGGGGTCAATTCACTTGTCGTACCACTACCCATCGTCAAATCTCCCGTGGGTTGCACCCACGGCTGTGTTCCAATCTCCCGTGGGTTGCACCCACGGCTGTGTTCTGTCACCGCTACGCGGTTCACTAACCAC
>CACYQT010000030.1 GCA_902776645.1 uncultured bacterium
TTAAGCATTAAGCATTAAGCATTAAGCATTAAGCATTAAGCATTAAGCATTAAGCATTAAGCATTAAGCATTAAGCATTAAAGTTTAAAGTTCCTGCCATTTTTGGGTTTTGTAGGAGTCGTAGATGGCCTGCTGGATCTGGAGGCCGCGACGGGCGTCCTCCGCCGTGCAGGTCACCAGGCGGTTGCCGTTGACGCATTCCGCGAAATCGGCCATCTGGGCCGTGAAGCGGTCGCGCGACGTCATGAATTCGAATACTTCCTTGTCGACAGGATTGCCGCCGACGCGGAAGAGCTCCACGATCTGCGGATCCTTCCGGACCCACGGATTCATCAGATTGGCGATGATCGTGCCGACGGTGCCGTTGATTTCCACGTTCTCGTTGCAGTTGGGCCAGCGGACGTTGCGCCATCCGTTGCGCAGGCAGCCGATGGCTCCGGACTGGAAACGGAACAACGTCAGCGACGAATCTTCGATGTGCGGCATCGGCGAATCGGGCGACGGCGTGCCGACGCCGAAAACGCCCGTGATCTCGCCCATGAGATTGCGCATCATGTCGATCCAGTGGATGGACGAATCCGCGACGATGCCGCCGCCGGAAATCTCCGCCGCCGTACGCCAGTTCTTATAGACGTACGGATCGTCCCAGAACTGGGTGATCGTGATCGTGTGGGGCGTGCCGATGCGGCCGCCGCGGATCAGCTCGCGGATCTTCTTCCATGCGTCGCAATGGCGGGACTGGACGGCGATCTGCAGGACTTTGTCGTTCTTCTTGGCGGCGTCGATCATGGCGTCGGCCTCTTCGATGGTCATGGAGATTGGCTTCTCGCAGAGGACATGCAGGCCCGCGTTGAGGCAGTCGATGGTCGTGGCGGCATGGCTGGAGGTGGGCGTGGCGTTGACGACGGCGTCGAGATTGGCCTTGGCGATCATTTCACGGTAGTCGACATAGGTCTGCGCGACATGGAAGCGTTCGGCGTCCTTCGCGAGCTTCTCCTCGTTGAGGTCGCAGAGGGCGACGAGTTCGAACTTGTCCGGATTGTTGAGAATGCCGTCGCCGTGGACGTTGCAGAAAATGGCGGAGCATGCTCCGATGGCTCCGATGCGGATCTTCTTCATGATGTTTTCCTTTGATTGTTTTGCTATACTATTATTAAAAGACAACTTATCTTTTGGCAATAAACATTTCATATTCGGCCCCTTCAGGGCCGTTTTCTTACCATTTCTTTCCCCCCAGGCTTCGCTTTACTCAGCCTGGGGGTGCTCATATTTGGCCTTTTCAAGGCCGTCAAGGCTATTTCTGAATCACTTTCACTTCATAACGCTTGAACGACAGCTCGGCGGGGCCGTCCGGTAGCGGAACTGTCGCGGTGACAGGATCTTCCGACGTGTTGACGGCGATGAACGTCGTCTTGCCGTCGACGGTCTTGGACCACCATTCGATGTTCGACTTGCCGACGGCCACCGTGCCCGACGTCGTGGGCGCGACGGCGTTCAGAACGGGACGGAGGGCGGCGATTTCCGCGACGACCTTCTGGAGGTTCTTCCAGCCGATATCGACGGAGCCGACGGCCATCCAGTTGCCGCCCGCGCGGCGCGCGAACCACCACCACCATAAGCCGTTGACATCCTTGACGATGCCGACGAAGGCCGCGGCGCGCATCCAGTCGTAGTCCGGCTTGAAGGCGTTCAAATCAGGCTGTTTGATTCTCCCCGTGCGAAGAGCGCTGTGCTGCTCCTTGTCATAGGCATGGACGAGCAGGGTGATGGGGGAGTCGTTGTTCAGGAAGCGGCGGTGTTCGGCAATCTGCCGGACAACGCCGTCGGGCCGCTGGTAGGCCTGCGTCCAGTGGGTGTCCCACGTGCGGCGATAACGGTTCATGCCGCTGCCCCACGTCGTTCGAAGAGATACCAGCAGAAGAGGGCGGGATGGTCGCAAAGGGCGCCGACGCGGCGTGCGACGTGTTCGAAATTGCCCTGCACGATGCCGTTGCCGCTGCCGTTGCCGCGGTCGAAGCCGATGAATGCGCGGAGATGGTCGGCAGCCCAGCAGTCATCGAGATACTTTCTGCATTCGACATCATCCTGATCACCTTCCCAACGGTAGGTGTGGATGACATCGAATCCGGCCTGACGGACTTCCAGCATGTCCGGCTTGACGACTTCATAGATGCCGAAGGGGAAGATGCGTTTGCCGTTCTGCGAATAGCAACCATCTTTGTCGATGACGACGGCGTTGTCGGGGGCGGGGGCGCAGATGAGCCAGACGACCTTCGTCGCCTTGTTTCCGGTCTGGTCGACGGCGGTGACGCTGACAGAGCTGAAGCCGCGTTTCCAGCCGTTTTCAGGCAGCAGGGAGACGATGAAATTGCCGTCTTTCTTCGGGAGGTTCGTCACCTTGATGGCGGATGTATCGGGAGCCGTCGCCGTCACAACTGGCTGGACGCCGCTGTTTTCCGAAATCTCGACGACGAGCGGGTCGTTGGCGTTGAGCAAGCGGCGGGCCTTGCTGTGGATGACAGGCGGGAGGCAGTCCTTGTCGATCGGGGCGGTCAGTTTGACGCTCCACGGCTGGATGTCCGGGCAGCCCGGGGCGTTGACGCGCCAATACCATGTTCCGGGCGGCAGGGCTTCCTTGATCTGGAATTCCGTCTCCGCCTCCAACGTGTAGGAACGGACGGTCCCTTCCGCAAAGTTTTCATTCTGAGACAGTTCGACGGTGTAGTTGGTGGCGCCCGTCAGATTGAACCATTTTAATTTCGGGGCGTTCGTGTCCAGAACGGCGCCGAGTTCGGGGGAGAGCTTGTCCACGGAACGTTCGACAAGCGTCATGGCGAAATCGTCGAACCACGCGGTTCCTTTGCCGCGGAGGGCGAGGAAGACGGCGGCGTAGCCCCGCCCATTCGACGATGAGTCCCGCGCCGACGGAGGGCATCCGTCCATCGGCCGCCGCGACGTCCAGCGTCTTGACGAAGCATTCCGCCGTGTAGTTGGCTCCGCCGATGACAGGCACGTGGCGGGTGATATAGACATTGTCCGTCATCGGATCGTTGACGACGATTTTCGCGGAGGCCTTGCCGGAATGGGAGACGGTCTCGTCCACGTCGGTGTTCTTCTGTTTGTCCCATCCGCCGAAACCGTCCTCAAATCCGTTGTTACTGATTTCCACCTTCTTGTAGCGGACGATGGGCTGCGCGAGCTGACGGCGGCGGAGCTTGAGGGCCTCTTCGTCAAAGCCGTCTTCGACAGTCCATTCCAGCTGGGCATGGATGGTCGTCGGCGTGTTCACCTGATAGACGGCGATGTAGCGGATGTTGCCGTTCATCCGTTTGCGCATGTCCTGCAGCGTGTAGTTGCCGCTGCCGATGTTCGTGAGCTTGTGGATGACTTCGGGCTGCTCGAATGAAACGGATTTGCCGCCTCGATGCGGAAAATCGATCCCTTCGTCGATCGGGAAGAAATTCCTGCCGACGCGCGGATAGAGGACGTCGCCGTCGTTGACGAAATTCTTCACGGGGATGTGGAATCCGAATTCGAAGGGGCCGTCCGGCTGGGCGCCGATCAGCAGGTCGATGGAGACCTTTTTCGGCTGGCAGACGAGCGTCAGCGTCGCGTCCGCCTGATCCGTTTTCTTCTTCCAGACGAACGTCTCGTCGTTGTGCGTGAGGACGGCGTCATTGAGATTGAAACGGCCGCCGCTGTAGTTGGTCTTGTAGCCGCCCAAGGCGATGGCGGAGATGACGGTCTTCCCCTTGTAGTCCAACGAGATGACGTTGTTCTTGTAGTTGACCTGCCAGTCATGGACCTTTTGCGCAAGGCCGATCAGCGGGAGGCAGCAGAGAAGCGGGAGGATGGTTTTTCGCATGGTGTTTTCTCCTTTACTATATATTATATGGTTCTATCGTGTCGCTTCGCGGATGCGTTTGAACTGGGCGATCTGCTCCGCCTTGAACATGCCGACGGCGCCGTTGGCGGGATTCATGTTGACGTTCATGTCCATCGTGACGGCGGCGCCCGCCTTGAAGCAGCGCTTCAGCCAGGCGATCCAGACGTCGTCGATGAAACGGCAGTTCGGGCGGCCCCATATGTCTCCCATGAACGTCAGGACATGGGCCTGTGAATCGTCGATCCAGCGGGAATCGATGGCTTGACGGAACGGTTCGTTCAGTTCGCCGGCCGTGTAGTCCTCCGACGCGGTGGCGCGTTTGAAACTGACGCCCGGATTGAACGTGACGATGGCGTTCGGATTGCCTTTCTTGGCGGCGGCCGCGTAGAGGGCGGCGATGTCGTCGTTGAAGCCGCACCATTGGTAGCCGCCGTCGAACCACCAGCCGGAGACGAGATCGCCGTAATGGACGGACCACCATTCGATCACTTTGGCCCATTGTTCGGCGGCGGCGCGGGTGATTTTGCGGTCGCCGTCTTTCGGTTCTTCGGGGAAGCCGAAGGCCTTGATGGCCTGCATGTCGCGGTTGGGCGTCTGGCAGGGGAGGTAGAGCATGAGTCGGATACCGCGTGATTTCAAGGCTTTGGCGATTTCCATCGGCAGGTCTCGCTGCGAACAGCGTTCGCCTGGCTTGTAGCCTGCGATGGCGTCATAGACGGGATTCGGGGCGTTGTAGAAGCCGTTGTTCTGGCCAAGCGTGAAGCCCAGATAGGCGGCTCCCGCGTCTTTCAATTGATCCGCCAGGGCTTCGACATCGAACTTGTCGATATGCTTAAAATCATCTCCGCCAGGCAGATAGTGCATGAATGCGCCGAACTGGGCGTTGGAGAACCAGTCCGTGGCCGGATTGCGGACGGTGACGGCGGGGGCCGCCAGCGAGAGTCCGATGACGGAAATCATGAGGCAGTGAGTGTTCATGGGGCGTCTTTTGGCATGCTGCAACGGATTGAACGGATAAAAACAAGATTTTTTTAATGTAGTTCACATGTGAATATTTGAAAATGGAAGAAAGCGAATCATTTTTTTTATGTTGATTTTTTTGTAAAAAATAAATGTAAAAAGGATGATTTGCCAATGATGAAACGGATTCTGGTGTGCGCTATGGCAATGGCGGTGACGACAATGGCAGTGGATTTTAAGGGAATGGATGCTCCGACGAAGCATGTGACGCCCCCTAAACTGGAACTGAAGGGGGACAGGATTGAACTGACGATTCCGAAGGCGTTTCGCGATATCGCCGTGCGCGTCGTGACGCATTCGCTGGCGGACGCGCCGAATGAGAAGCGCGTTCTCGTATGGGAAGGCAAAGGCCAGAAGACCATCTCCGTGCCGCGCTTCGAAGGGCCGCATGACCGCCTGTTCAAGTCATGGGAGATTCTGGATCTGGACAACCGCCCGATGACGAAGCCGTTCCATGTCGTGAAGGTTGAAGCGAAGCATGTCGGCTATGAGAAGCCGTTGTTCCGCCCGAAGGAAATCAAAGGCGTCAGCTGCGTCGTGGACATGCAGGACGCGTCGGACCTCGGCGCGAAACACATCCATACGAACCTGTCCATCGGCCATTTGTGGACGGACAATCCGAAGAACGCCATCATGCACAAGTTCGACGGACGGACGTACATGATCAACAAAGGCTCCGTGGAAGGCTTCGACAGGCAGCTGCAGGAATTCTACCGCCGCGGCATCTCCGTGTTCGTCGTGTTCACGAACACCTACACGGAAAATCCGATTCTCAAGCATCCGGGCACGCAGAAGGCGGCGCACATGACGTTGGCGGGCTTCAACACGGCGACGCCCGAAGGCATCGACTATTTCGCGGCGGTCTGCGACTTCCTCGCGAAGCGCTACACGCGGGACGACGCGAAATACGGGCAGATGTCAGCGTTGATCGTCGGCAACGAAGTTCAGATGCATGGCATCTGGTATAACATCGGCGATATGCCTGTAGATAAATTCGCCATTGAATACGCGAAAGCCGTCCGCGTAGCGCAGCTGGCGGCGTGGAACAACAATCCGGACCTACGGATCTACGTCTCCATGGAGCACCATTGGACGATGGGCGATCCGAAATCGGGCCGCATGGTTCCCGGCCGCCTGTTTTTGGAGCATTTCAACCATGTCGTGAAGGAGGGCGGCGACATCCCGTGGAATCTGGCCCATCATCCGTATCCGGAGAATCTCTTCAACCCGCGCTTCTGGAACGACCGCACGGCGAAACCGAATTTCGACACGCCGCGAATCACCTTCCGCAACATCGACCAGCTCGTCAAGTTCTTCAAGCAGAAGGAGTGGCGTTATCATGACAAGATGCGTGACATCGCGTTGACGGAGCAGGGCGTGAACTATGAAGACAACAAGCCGGACGCGGAGCTCGCGCAGGCCGCCGCCTATGCCTACGCCTACAAGAAGATCAAGGCTTTGCCGGAGATTTCGGCGTTCATCCTGCACCGCCATGTGGACCATGCGCAGGAAGGCGGCCTCCATCTTGGCCTGCGTTTCAACAAGGAGGGCACGATCGCCAGCGCCGGCAAGAAGCGCATGGTGTGGGACGTCTTCAAGGCGGCCGGAACGCCGGACGAAGACAAGGCTTTCCAATTCGCGCTGAAATTCATCGGCCTCAAGAGCTGGAAGGACAAGCCCGCCGAACCGGAGGAGCCGAAATCGATCTTCGCGTTCGACAAGAAGGATCTCGTCTATGACTTCCGCGACAACATGAGCGAAGCGATTGCGAACCGCAACAGCCTGGACACGCGTCAGAACGAAGTGATCCGCGCGGCCGGATGGCTCGTGAAGACGATCTTCCAGCATCCGCCACGTGATCCACAAGGCTGGAGCGAACTGACTTACAAGGTGAAACTGCCGGAAGTCAAACGGAAGAAACTGATTCTCGCGTGGGAAGCGATGGTCGGCAACGACGCGTCGAGCGGTGTCGCGTTCCATGTGTTGGTGAACGGCAAGGAGGCCTGGAAGGCCGTCTGCAAGCCGCGGCAGGCTCCGACGGCGGGGGAAATCGATCTGACGTTGTTCGCGGGGAAGGAAGTCGTCGTGACGTTCGGCACGAATTCGGCAGGCGATCTCGCGGGCGACTGGGCCAACTGGATCCAGCCCACGATCTACAAGCGCTGAAGCGCTTGTAGAGAGCTAAAAGCTAAAAGCTTAAAGCTTAAAGCATAAGACTTTCTAGCGCTTCTAGAGCTTCTAGAGCTTCTAGAATAAGAATAGATAAGCTAATAATTGTGAATTAGAAAGGAAGTAGTATGAGCATTGTGACGATTATCGGTTCCGGCATGATGGGGTCGGCGTTGGCGTTTCCCGCGCGGGAGAACGGACATGAAGTCCGTCTCGTCGGAACGCCTCTGGACCGCGAGATCATCGACCATGCGCGGAAGACGGACCAGCATCTGAAATTCGACCGTCCCTTCCCGAAGGGCATCAAATACTATCAAGTGGAAGAAATGGACGAGGCCATCAAAGGCTCGACGTTCATCATCGGCGGCGTCAGTTCGTTCGGCGTCGACTGGTTCGCGGAAAACGTGCTGCCGCGCGTCCCGAACGAGATTCCGATCATCTCCGTCACGAAAGGCTTGATGAACACGCCGGACGGCAAGCTGCTGTGCTATCCGGAACTGTGGCGCGCCGCATTGGACAAGCTCCGCAAAACCAACGAGTTGTGCGCGATTGGCGGCCCTTGCACAAGCTATGAGCTGGTGGCTCATGACCAAAGCCTCGTGGCCTATTGCGGCGCGAACATGGCGACGCTGGAGATGATGAAGGCCACCATGACGACGGACTACTACCATATCATGACGACGACGGATCTGATCGGCATCGAATCGGCCGTCGCGCTGAAGAACGGCTACGCCCTCGGCATCGCGCTGACCATCGGCGAAAACATCAAGAAGAGCGGCAACGAAGACGAAATCCACTACAATTCGCAGGCGGCGGTCTTCCTGCAGGCGTCGCGCGAAATGAGCGTGCTGATGAACATGCAGGGCGGCACGCAGAACAGCTATTTCGTCGGCGTCGGCGATTTGTACGTAACGGTTTACGGCGGCCGCACGCGGAAGGTCGGCATCCTGCTTGGCAAAGGTCTGAACATCGACGAGGCGTTGGACGCGTTGAAAGGCGTGACGCTGGAATCGCTGGTCGTGGCGTCGCGCGTCGCGAAGGCGTTGAAGGTGAAGGCCGCGAAGGGCGAAATCGATCTGGCGGACTTCCCGTTGCTGATGCATGTCGATGAAATCATCACGGACAAGAAGCCCGTCAACATCCCGTGGGAGAAGTTTACGAGATTGTACTAAGAAAGGGATTCAAGGGATTCAAGGGATTCAAGCAAAGAGGCAAGGGAAGCAAGGGATTCAAGGGATTCAAGGGATACAAGCAGAAGGAATTACAATATGTATAAAGTCACGCATTTTTTCGGTTGCCGTGGAGCGAACGACGATTTGTTCCCGTATATGCTCTGCGAACTGGCGGAGAACGGCATTGAAAACGTCGTTTTAGCGCACATCTGGTGCCAGCGGTATGTCGGAGAGCCTGAATACAAGAATCTTGTGGCGAAAGCGATCGCGGACGCGAAATTGACGGTGTGGGGCTCCCATGCGCCGTTCGGGAAGATTTGGGATCTGAATACGCCGGATCTGGAGCGCCGTCCGCAGATGATTGAAGAGCAGGCCCGCGCGATGGCTTTTTCCGCCGAGCTTGGCTCGAAAACGATCACGTTCCACATCGGCGTGAACCATGAAGGCTACACGTTTGACCAGCTGCGCGATTTCGTTCGCGAATCGCTGGAGAAACTGCTGCCGTACGCGGAAAAATACGGCATCGTCATGGGCATCGAGAACGGCGTCCGCCCGCTGGACCAGCCGGATGAACTCCTCCGCTATCTGGACGAATTCAAATCGCCGTGGCTTGGCTGCACGTTCGACACGGGCCATGCGAATGTCGTAAGCAACTATGACGGCAAGAAGGACTTGAGCCTGTTCGTGGAGAAAATAAAGGCGGCATGGGGCGGCCAGCCGGTCTTCGAAAACCATGCGTTGGAGAAGCTCGCACCGCACATCGTCATCACGCATGTCCATGACAACCACGGCTACCGTGACGAACACAATCTGGCCGGCAACGGCGACGGCACGATCGACTGGGAAAAGACCATCAAGATGCTGAAATACAACTGCCCGCGGCTCATCAGCTTCGAAAACGAAACCAGTTGCATCCCGAACCGCGTTCCCGTGGCGCGTTTCGCGAAGGTCTTTCCGGCTCTTGTCAACAAATATTAATGTAGGAGCAAACCCATGCGGACAGTCAATGACTTTACGGGAAAAACGGACAACGACCGGATCGACGAAGCCATCCGTAACCGCCATGGCGACATTGTCGTCATCCCGCCGCGCGTGTCTGACATCGAGCCGGAACGGGACTGGTGGCTGCTGGACCGCGCCATCCTGCTGCCGGAGAACACGACCGTCCTGCTTCAGAACTGCCGCATCAAGCTGTCGGACAAATGCCGCGACAACTTCTTCCGCAGCGCCAACTGCGGGCTGGGGATTGAGAACCCGTTGCCAATAGGCAACATCCACATCCGCGGCGTCGGCAATTGCGTGTTGGAAGGGGCGGATCATCCGCGCGCGACGGGCGACAGCAGCAAATTCATCGCCTGCCCATGCCCGAAGAACTTCAGCGGCTCGCCGAATCCGACGTTCAATGACTTCCACCGCCATTCCTACGGCACGGATGGCGGCAAGGAAGGAGAATCCGAAAACGGCGACTGGCGGAACATCGGCATTCTCATGGCGAACGTCCACCATCTGTCGATCGAGAACATCCGCATCGTCGAACAGCACGCATGGGCGATTTCGTTGGAGAATTGCTCCTTCGGCCATCTGAACCACATCGAATTCAAGGCGTGCATGACGCGCATCATCGACGGCGCGGAGCAAAACGTGGAGAACCAGGACGGCATCAACCTGCGGAACGGCTGCCATGATGTCATCATCTCCGACATCACGGGAACGACCGGCGACGACGTCGTCGCCCTGACGTGCATCGCCTCCAACCTCCATCCGTACGTAGGCGGCGGTCTGCATACGACGCATGTCATGTCCAACGACTACACGAACCGTGAAAAAGGCATCTACAACGTCATCATCCGCAACGTGTTGGCATCCCCCGCAGGCGGTTGCTGCATGGTGCGGCTGCTGGCGACGGACGGCGCGGAAATCCGCAATGTCGTCATCGACGGCATCGTCGACACATCTCCGGCGGATTTTCACTCTTGGTGCAGCATATTGGTCGGCGAACGGACGGGACTGGTCGGCGAACCAGGCTACCCCTACGGCAATGTGAGCGAAGAATGCCTCTTCGACATTTCCATTTCGAATATCATTTCGAATGCGAAAAGCGCCGTTTTCATTCCGGGCGGGCTGCTGCAATCCAGCATCAGCAACGTCAGCAACCGATACAAGCAGGGCAAGACGCTGGACTGCCGCGCCCCGCAGCTGATGAAAGATGTTTTGATGTCCAATATCCATTAACCCTCTCCGCCGCGTTGCGGCACCTCTCCCAAAGGGCGAGGCTTGATCCCTCTCCGCCGCGTTGCGGCACCTCTCCCAAAGGGCGAGGCTTTTAAATGCGAGAAAAAATCATGGCATCTGAAAAACTCATAGAAAAAGAGATTCCCGTCAGAGCGGTGACGCCGGACGATCAATATCATTATTTCTTCGGCTATTTTGACAAATTCCAGTTCGATCCGTCCGACAAGCTGCTGTTGGGCAACCGAATCGATTTCGCGGCGCGGCAGCCGCGTTTCGGCGAGAAGAACACCGTCGGCGTCATTGATCCGGAAAGGGCGACGTTCGAGCCGCTTGCGGAGACGCTGGCGTGGAACTGGCAGCAAGGCTCCATGCTCCAGTGGTTTTCGCAGGAGGAAGTCATCTACAACGACGTGGAGGACGGGCAGTACGTGGCGCGAATCCTTAATATCAATAATGGTAAGAAACGGACACTGTGCCGCCCGATCTACTGCCTGACGAACGACCGCAAATACGCCATCAGCGTCAATTTCGCGCGGCTCGGCCGCGAACGGCCGGGCTACGGATACGACGGTCTGGAGGATCCGACCATCGACTACGCCCATCCGGACAACGACGGCATTTTCATCGTCGATATCGAGAAGAACACGGCGGAACTGGTCATTTCATTGGACCAGATTGTCCGTGCCTATCCGCGCGATTCGATGTGGAACACGCCGAACTGGTTCAACCATCTGCTGTTCAGCCCGTCGGGCAAACGGTTTGCGTTCCTCCATCGCTGGCGTGTATGGAACAACAACGTCCGCCGCCACATCACCCATACGTTCACCGCGAACCGTGACGGCTCGGACATCTGGCCGTTGAATCTGGAGGACATGAGCAGCCATTACGCGTGGATCAACGAGACGGAGATCATCAACTACTCCAACCGTTTCAAACGCGTCAACGGCAACCGGACGGATCAGCGCAACTGGCAGTACTATCGCTATTGGGACCAGTCGGACAGAATCGAAGTCGTCGCGGAGGACATGTTCCCCGGAGACGGCCATTGCATCGCGTCGCCAAATGAAAAATGGATGGTGACGGACTCCTATCCGTACGGCGCGGCGGACAATTCGCGGCGGTTGTTCCTCTATAACTTCGCAGAAGAGAAGGGCTACCACATCGGCACGTTCTGGGCTGATCCCGCCTATCCGATTCCGACGCGTTGCGATTTGCATTCCCGCTGGTCGCACGACGGCAGGCGGCTGACGTTCGATTCCATCCACGAAAAGGACGCGAACGGCCATGGCCGCCGCCGCATCTATCTGGCGGATGTCTCTGAATTAGTGGGTAGTGATTAGTGATTAGTGATTAGTGGCTAGTGGCTAGTGGCATAAGATGAATAATGTCTTCCGCTCACGTCTCACGTCTCACGTCTCACGTCTCACGTCAAACCGCGTGATGGCAACGCCATGGCGCCCATTGGTTGGATAGGAAAAAGAACCATGAATCATGAAATTGGTGATCCGGCTGTCCATGTGAACGTGGACGATGTGCGCGACGCGTTTCGGCAAATCGGCGCGAAGCAGGGCGACGTCGTCATGTTCCACGGCTCGTTAAGCTCCATGGGAACGGTTGACGGCGGCGTGACAACCGTCTACGACGGCGTTCTGGCGGCGACGGCGCCCCATGGAACGGTCGCCATGCCAAGTCTTTGGTATGACGGCACCAAGGAGCGGGAGAACCCACGCCTATTCGATGTCAAAACGTCGCCAGTCTATGTCGGGGCGTTGGCGGAAGGGCTACGGCTTGATCCGCGAAGCGTCCGCAGCGACCATTGGACGCATGCCGTCGGCGCCATCGGCGAACGGGCGGAAGAGCTTTGCGCGGACCATGGGAAATTCGGCCCGCGGCCGAGTCCGTGGAGCGACACGGCGTTCGCGCACGGCAGTCCATGGCAGAAGTTGATCGACTGGAACGCGTTGTACTGTTTCATCGGCGTCACGATGCGCGTCTGCACGATCAAACACTGCATCGAAGGGATGCTTCTGGAACGTGTGCTGGAGCATGTTCCGGAAGCCAAACGATTGGAATATCGTAATTTGCAGATGCATGACTGCCAGAAGCAAGTCTATGCATGGCCATTTTTCAATGGTGAACGGCTGCAGCAAATTCTGACGGACGAAGGATTGTTTGTCACGACGAAGCTTGGCAGCGCCACGTTGGGCGGCATCCGCACGAAGCCGTTGGTGACACGTGCTTTGGAAATTATTGAAGGCGACATGGCGTCGTGGCTGAACGCGGATTTCATCGCGTGGCGGCAGAAATGCCTGGAGGCATAAAAAAAACGGCGCGGGAAACAGGATGTCTTCCGCGCCGCGATTTTCCTAACCGTTTGGATTAGTTGGCTTTCTTGCGCCACATGGTCTTGGAGGTGTCATAAACGGACCATTTTTCGCTAGAGACATGGCCGTCGTGACGGAGCATGTTGCAGAGGTCGTTGTGATGGAAGCTAAGCTTGCAGTCAGCATGGCTTCTGGTGACGGTATTGCCAGTCCAATGATAGAGGGTGCTCTGGCTGTCCGCGACGGCGACCGTATTGGAGGGTTCCACGAAGTCGGAGATGAGGGCCATATTGCCTTCGCCGCCGTTGCCGATGTTGCCGCCGAGCCATTCAGCCTTGAAGTAGGAGTACTTCAGCGGGTTGGGGTAGATGCTGTCCAAACCGGTACGAAGCCAAGTGGTTTGACCAAAGTTGGAGACGGCGGGGCAGACGAACATCTTGAAGTCGCCGATGTGGATGCCGCAGAAGTCCGGCCACCAGATGATCTTGGTCTTGTTTTCGGAGTACATGTAGACGGGCGGGATGTAGCCGTTGTTGTCGTCTTCGTACATGGCATGGGCGAGACCCATCTGCTTGAGCTGGGAGACGCAGGAGATGGCGCGGGCCTTGTCACGGGCCTTGGCGAGGGCGGGCAGCAGCATGGCGGCCAGAATCGCGATGATCGCGATGACAACCAGCAGCTCGATCAGCGTGAATGATACGACTTTCTTGATTGTGTTCATTGAGTGCTCCGTTTGTTTTTTGGTGACGATGTCTTTGAGAACTGTCATATAATAAACTTGATTGTGATTGATTTATTTCAAAAAATACATGATGAATATTCAAAATCAAATAGAATTTAACATTTTTTTAACGATTTGCAGAAGTTTTTGACAAATATTTTCTGAAAAATCACAAAAAAGCCGCCGTCCGATATCGGGCGGCGGCGAAAAGTGGAAATCAGATCAGATTATTTGACTGTCCAGTCACGCTTGCTGGCATCATAGAGGGAGAACTTCTCGCCAGTGACATGGCCGTCGAAGTGGAGCATGTTGCAGAGATCGTTGTGATGGAAGCTGATCTTGCAATCAGAGGATGTCTTGGAGACCGTGGAGTTCGTCCAATGATACAATGTGTTGGTGGAGTCCACGACGGCGTTGGTGGTGGACGGTTCCTTGAATTCGGTGATCTTGTAGTTGTTGGCATTGCCGTTGTTGATCTTTCCGCCGAGCCATTCGGCTTTGAAGTAGGAGTCCTTCAATGGATTGGCGTACATGCTGTCCAGACCGGCGCGGCGGCCCGTGACGCTGATCGGATTGCTGACGGCGGGGCAGACGAAAATCTTGTGGTCACCGATATAGGGCGTGCAGAAATCCGGCCACCACATGAGCCAGTCTTCGGCGGCTTTGTTGGGCGTCTGGTACATGTAGCAGAGCGGAATGAAGTCCGCATAGTCCTGTTGATACATGTTATGGGCGAGGCCCATTTGCTTGAGGTTGGAGACACAGGAGATAGCTTGCGCTTTTGCACGGGCCTTGGCGAGGGCGGGCAGCAGCATGGCGGCCAGAATCGCGATGATCGCGATGACGACCAGCAGCTCGATCAACGTGAAGGCGAACAATTTTTGGATTTTCTTCATGGTTGTTCCTTTTTGATGTTTGTATAGACAGCAATCGATACGACTATAATTTTCTTATATAATATATGAGTCAAAAACATGGATTCAAATTTCAAATGAAGGTTTTATTAAAAAATCTGGCTTTTTTGCGTCGAAAATGTCCGGTTTCGTTTGAAAATGATCTATTATCATTATTGTAATAGGGCAATGTTGTCGGAATCAGATTGAATTTGGAAGAAAACGAATGGAACAGAAGCAAAAGACAATCGTGAAGATTTTGGCGAGGCTATGCGGAACGGCGGTGTTCATCGCGTTTTATGGATGGTTTTGCCTCCGTCTGTGGACGGTCGCCAACCGGAACGGCATGATGACGACCATCATCAACGACCCGCATTTTGAAGTCTATGTCTTTTCCGTCGGCGGCGGACTGCTCGGCCTGTTCGCGTTGGGTATCTGCCTCATCTGGAGGGCGCGGCGGGATGTCACGCTGATCAGCCTGGCGGCGTTCATCCTGTTCATGCTGCCGTTGGGATGGGTCAAATCGAAGGAATGGCTTGCCGTCGGACGGTTCGACACGATTTCCATGGTGGATGATCTGACGGTGTTCAGGCCGTTCGCGAAGAAAAACATCCTGGTGAAACTGGACAAGCCGTTGGAGAAACGCATGGAAGGGAAGCAGCCGCGCATCGACGGCGTCATGAACCTATTCCGGTTCTATGCCTCCATTGTGGAAAATGTCTGCAGACAGGACGGATGGATGGCGGAATCGGAACCTGCCGGAGCGGCGTTCGGACGTCTGTTCAACAACGAGGCGGACGTCGTCTTCAGCGGACTGCCGCCGCAGTCCGTCGCCGCCAAGGCCGCGTCGCAGGGAAAAACGCTTGACACGACGATGGTTGTGAAAGACGCTTTTGTTTTCTACGTCCATGCGGGCAATCCTGTCGACAATCTGTCATTGGAGCAGATCAAGCAGATTTACGGCGGCAAGGCGACGGATTGGAAGGAAGTCGGATCCAAGAAGAAAGGCGCCATCGAGGCGTTCCAGCGTCCGCAAGACACTGAAAACCAGTCGGTTTTCAGCAGGATCACGGACAATTGTCCACTGATGGAACCGCCGACGATGGAACGCCATGCCGCGGGCGGCGTCGTAATCCATCCGACGGCGGATTACCGGAACAGCCCGAACGCCATCGGCTATTCGTATCGTTCACAGGCGGCCGATCTTCTGTTGAAGGGGAAGATCAAGCTGCTGTCGATCGACGGTGTCGCGCCGACGCCGGAGAACATTCTGAACGGGACTTATCCATATGTGACGGAATACTATATGGTAACGCTTAAGGATGGCCGTCCGGAGGAAGTCGAACGGAACATCAAGGCCCTGCGCGATTTCATCTTCTCGCCGCAGGGGAAGGAACTGGCGGAGAAATGCGGACTGGTGCCAGAGAGAAATGAGTAATGAGAAAATCTTCTAGATCTTCTAGAGCTTCTAGAGCTTCTAGAGCTTCTAGAGCTTCTAGAGCTTCTAGAGCTTCTAGAGCTTCTAGAGCTTCTAGGCTTCTTTCCTGCCGGCCATCCGCTGGATGACGACCATGGCGGCGACAATGGCGAAGCCGATGGCGTCCGTTTTCAGGCCGGGCACGATCATCAGCAGGCCGCCGGCCGCGAAAAGAATCCGGATGAAGGGATTGACGCGTCTGAACAAATGGCCGTTGAGCGCGACGCCGACACCGAATAGTCCAAGCATGGCGGACACGACGATGAGCATCGTCTGCATGAAAACGGACCATCCGCTTCCCGTCATGTTCTCCAGCAGCAGGGCGGGATTGTAGGAGAAGATATAGGGCACGATGAACGCCGCGATGGCGAGTTTCGTCGCGTTCAGGCCGGTCTTCATCGGATTGGCCTTCGCGATGGCGGAGCCTGCGAAGGCCGCAAGGGCGACAGGCGGCGTGATGTCCGCCACGATGCCGAAGTAGAAGACGAAGAAATGCGCCGCGACGGCGGGGAAGCCCAGCTGGATAAGAATCGGCGCGCAGGTGGACGCCATGATGCAGTAGTTGGCCGTCGTGGGCACGCCCATGCCGAGCACGATGCAGCAGAGCATCGTGAGGATCAGTCCGATGACGGTGGCGTTTCCGGCCAGCCGGACAATCGTGTTGATGAGAATGGATGCGAGGCCCGTCGTCGTGATGCATCCCGCGATGACGCCCGCGACGGCGCATGCGACGGCGACCGTGATGGCGCCCTTCGAACCCGCCACGAGCGCGTCGAAGGCGTTCATGCCTGAATCGACGACGGATCGCTTCGCCGTCTGGGCGATTTTTTCATCCCTGTGGGCGGCGTATTCCGTGAAGAGGTGATTGATGAAGCCGACGACGAACGCCGCGATGATGGAGATGGCGGCGGAGAACGCCATCGTCCGCGCTCCCGTGGAGACAAGCCATATCAGAAGGACAAGCGGCAGAATGAGATAGCAATTCCGGAGGAGAAAGCCCCATTTCGGCAGTTCAAGAGCGGATATTCCCTTGAGGTTCAACGCTTTGGCCTCCAGATGGACGGCGATGAAGATGCCCGTGAAATAGAGCAGGGCGGGGATGATCGCCTTCAGGGCGACCTGCGCGTAGGGCAGCCCCATGTATTCCGCCATGAGGAAGGCGGCCGCGCCCATGATGGGCGGCATGATCTGCCCGCCCGTGGAGGCGGCGGCTTCCACGGCGCCCGCGAATTCGGGCTTGTAGCCTGTCTTCTTCATCATCGGAATCGTGATGGCACCTGTCGTGACGGTGTTTCCGACGGACGATCCGGAGACCATGCCGCACAGGGCGGAGGAGATGACGGCGACTTTCGCGGGACCGCCGCTGGAACGCCCCGCGATCCTGTTCGCGAAGGCGATGAAGAAGCCCGCGATGCCGGTCCGTTCGAGAAACGCCCCGAAGATGATGAACAGGACGATATACGTGAAACAGACGTTGACCGGCGTGCCGATGACGCCGGAAGGCGAATAGAACAACGTGTTCACAATGTCCCGCAGCGCGATGGCGAACGGCATGCCGTAGGAGAGCTTATTATAAAAGGTATAGCCCAGAAGAAGCCCCGCGACGACGAGAATCGGCACGCCGACACAACGGCGGCAAAGCTCCGCCAGGCAGATCAGCCCGACGACGCCAGCCGCGATTTGCCATGGCCCTATGCGTCCCATCATCTTGATGATGCGCATCGCATCCATGGCGTGGTAGAGGAAGCATCCTCCGCCGACAAAGGCGAGAACGATGTCGAACCACGGCATGTAGTTGGGCCGCACATGCTTCCGCCGAGCCGGAAAGACCAGGTAGCCCGCCAGCGTGATGAAGCAGAGGAACAGCGACAGCCGAATTTCCGGCAGCGCCGTGGAGACCAGTGTCATATAGATGCAATAGACGGAGAACAGCGCCAGCAGAACGGAGACGACCTTTTCCGCCCAGCCAGTCCAGACGCGGATGTTCGATTCCTTGTCATACTTGCGCATGACATCGTCCAGATTCTCGGTGGATATGGTGTCTTTCTCTTGTTCGGACATGGCGCTTCCAGACAGTATGGCCGTTTATTTTGTCGGGACGTTCAACCCCTTCTCGGTGAAGTATTTGGCCGATCCGGGATGATAGGGGACGGATTTGATGGAGGCGCCGTATTCCAGATTGACTTCGCCGTATTTCGCATGGCTGGAGACAAGGGACGCCGCGTTGTCGAAAATATCCTTCGTGATGGCGTAGACGGTGTCCGCCGGAATGTCGTCGCGGACGAGCAAGACGGCGCCGACGCCGACGGTAACCGTATCCGTGTCAAGGTTGTAGACGGATTTCGCGATGGTGGCGGGCGTGTAGTAGGGGGAGGTGGCGATCAGCTTGTCCACATGCTCCTTGTCCAGCGAGACGAGATAGACCTTCTTGCTGGTCGCAAGATCCGTGATGGCGGTCGTGGGGGCGCCGGCGACGATGAATCCAGCGTCTATCTTACCGTCTTTCAATGCGTTGGCGCTGTCGCCGAAGGACTGGTATGTCGGTTTGATGTCATGTTCCGTCAGGCCATATGCGCCGAGAATGTCAATGGCGTTGAAATAGACGCCGGAACCTGTCGCGCCGATGGAGACGACTTTGCCTTTCAGATCCGCGACGGTCTTGATTTCAGGATTGAGCGTCACGATCTGGACTTGTTCCACATAGAGCGCGCCGAGCGTGGAGAAGCAGTCGATCTTGCCTGTGTTCGCGAAGGTGCTGGTGCCGTTGTAGGCGTAGGCCATGACGTCGGACTGGCAGAAGGCGAGTTCGGCGAGCCGTTCTTCCAAGGCCATGATGTTGACCTGTGAGCCGTTGCCCGCGAGGCCGACGACGGTCACGCCCGTGTTGTTCGTCGCATGTTGAGCGATGACGGAGCCGAATGCGTAATATGTTCCTGATTCACCGCCAGTTACGAAACGGAGCTTAGGTTTTTCAGCGTTGCCCTGCTTGCCGCAGGAAACGAGAATGGCCATGGCGAATGCAGCGATTGTGAAAACAGAAAGGATTTTCTTCATGATGCAGTTCCTCTATTTGTGGTTCTCAATTGTTGTAAATTTACTAAATGTAATACCTACATGGTCGTTTCGCTACTTGACGGAACTGAAAAATACTTTGGAAATCTCGCTTGAAGTCGTCGTTTTCGCCTCTACATTATGTTTAAAGGATTTTTGACAAACATTTTCCCGTCTGTCCCCACATGAGCAAAACGACATTTATCATCATCTTGGTATGCCTTGTCGTGGCCATGCTTGCCGCGGGATACGCCTTTGGGCGATGGGGGAGCTGGACCGTAAGGGTGATTATCGTTCTTTTCCTGATATACTGGAGCAAACAATGATCAAATCAACGAATGCGATTCGGATGAAATGGTTCATGATCTGCCTGCTTGTCACGATTGGGCTGTCTGGGCAGAATGCAACGGACTGGGCGCGTGAATGGCGCCTTGACGGCAGTTTGGAGGAAGCCCATGGGCTGTGTCCGTTGCGGGAAGGCAAGCAACTGCCTGAATTCGTCATGGTGGATGGACGGAAGATGCTGAAAATGACATCGTTGGGTAGCTATACGTCCAACGACGACCCGTTGTATCGACTGGAGCCCGGCTTCCGTTTCGCATGTCGTGTCAAATTCGACAGCCTGGATGTCGGCAACGGCTGGGCGACCATCGCCTCCAAAGGGCATGTCAACAGCATGGGGTCGTTTACGTTTCGCATCGACAAGCCGGAAGAGAACCGCCGTTTCAGTTTTTTCATCAATATCGACGGACGGCCTGAGCCGCGCGTTTCGTCCCGCGAGCCAGTGAAGACAGGCGTGTGGTACGATCTGGAGGCTGGATGGGACGGCAATGAAATCTGGCTGTCCGTCAACGGCGACGTGACGCGGCGTGAACGCAAAGGGCTGGTTGCCAGCAACTTCGCGCCATTGCAGATTGGACCGATCGAAGGCGTGATGTCTGATTTCCGCATCACGGGGCGGCCGAATGATTTCCATGTTGTGGAAAAATGGGACCATGTCATTGGGAAACAAGAAGTTGCGAACAAGAAGAAACTGCAGTTGTCTCCATGCTTTCGCCTGCAATGCGAGATTGTTTTCGATGAAATGCCGCAGGGCGAGACATATCTTATACAGAAGGAAAAGGAATATCTGCTTCGCTACGACATGGGAAAGGACGGCACGGGAGCGTTCAACTTCTTCAGCCATCTGAACGGCCATTGGGAGCCGCGCGTCTCATGCCCCATGCCGTTGGAAATCGGCAAGCGTTACAACATCGTCGCCGCATGGGACGGCATGTTCAACTACCTGCATGTCAACGGGAAAGCCATTGACAAAGCACGGATCGGCATTGCAGCACCGACGGAGAATCCGCTCGTTCTGGGCGGCTTCAAAGGAAAATTGGATCATCTCGTCATCGAAAATCCGCAGCTTCCCATGCCGTTGCTGCGGGACATGCGCTGCACGGAAATCCTGCCGACGGCCGGACAGGAGTTCGGCTATCAGGCCTGGCTGGACAACGCAGGCAGTGATCTGGAGGACTGCATCGTGGCGGTCGAGCCGTCGAAAGGATTGGTGGCGACACCGTCGCGCATGGCAATCGGGCGGTTGCCAAGCGGCAGTTCAAGGAAGCTTGGGTGGCGGCTGAAGGCGGCGGAATCCGTGTGCGGAAACATCACTATCTCACTGTGGTCCAACGACAAGCTGCTGCGGAAGTATCCGCGCCGCGTTGTCGTTTTGCCGAAAGAGGCTCCGGATTATTCCGCCAAGAAGTTCCAACCGGAGACATTAGGCGGAACGTGGTATTTTATTGATTCCGTCAAAGGCGATGATTCGCGGGATGGCCATTCGGAAAAGACAGCTTGGCGCTCCTTTAAGAACATCAATGGGAAGACATTGCAGGCTGGCGAACGGCTTTTTCTGAAACGCGGTTCCGTTTTCCGAGAGGAGCTTCAAATTTCCGCCAAAGGCACGGCGGATAATTGGGCAGTGGTTGAAAGCTATGGCGAAGGCTGCCGCCCCATCATCCGCCGCAATCGTGACATTGATGATCGATGCATGTATGTCCTTAATCCGGACTATCTTGTGATTCGCAATCTGATTGTCTGCAATGCAGGTAAGGGAATTGACGTGTCATATCGTCAGTCCGGCCATCGCGGCATTCTCATTGAGCGCTGTCTGGCCCACCACATCGAAGGTCTATATCGTTTCAACGCGCACGGCATACCGGAATGGCGTGACAAAAAGGGCGCGCCTGGCTCCGGAAACGCCGCCGGAATATCTGTCGGCGGATACAGCATGTCGGATGTCATCCTCCGCGACTGCGAGATGTACCAATGCTCCGTAGCATTTCGGACAACAGGCGACAACGTGTTCATGGACAGGATTTTCTGCCATGACAACTACGCCCACAACACGTCGCCGCATCCCGTCGTCTCCATGACGACACGTTCTATTCTGCAGAATTCCGTCTTCGATTCGTCCGGATGGAATGCCTCCGCCGGAACGATGGGCATCATGCTCGGCCCGAACTACGGCTTCATCGTCCGCAACTGCTATTTCATCAACCAGCCGGATTCCAATTCTTCTGACGAAGGCGGCATCGATTTCGAATGCGACGGCGAAGGCAATCTCATCGACCACTGCACGTTCCGCAACAACGCGGGCGCCGCCATCGAAGTGCTCGGCCTGCGCACGCCGCAGACACGTAACGTGGCCATCCGCAACTGCCGTTTTGACAAGAACAACACGGCGACGAAGCTCGGCCCGTCTGAGATTTTCGTCTGGGGCGGCACGACGGATCGGTCAATCGTCTGTTCCAACGGCGTCATCGAAAACAACGGCTATGTGCTGCGGGACGGCATCGAGTTCTACGTCAACAAGGCGGAATCGACGATTCCGGACTGGAAACTCGCAAACAACACGCAATACGCCACCTCTGAAGAACTTAACAAGGCGATGCCCTATACAGAGCCGCCTGAACGCTACATTGGCTATGAATTTTGGACAGATAAACGGGATTTTGACGATATTTGGGCAGAATGTGATACTTTGAAGTTCGGTGCTTCGGTAAAAAGTTACTATGAGAATCCCGAAAATACCGAAGTGCGTAATTGGATACAGTCTTTTGTTCAAATCGAAGGACCAGCCAATATGTCGTCAACAGGAAAACTACGTGTCGGTGACTACAGATTTCAATTCGTTCTCGACAACGAAGTATTCTGGACAACGACTCGCTTTGCCGTCCACGTCCTGCCGAAGGGGACGATTGTCAAGAAGGCGTGGTGCTTTGACAAGAATCTGGACAAGGAAGGCTGGACGGACGGCGATCTGGGCACTGTCAAAGAGTATTTCAAGGCGGACAAGCCTGAATGGGGCACCTTCGCGAATCCTGTCAATCTCGTCTGCGGCGACTACTATGTGATGGCCGTCAAGGATGCGAAAAACGCGCATATCCTTTCGGCGGAAGGACTTGGATTGAAATGCGATGAATGCCCCGTTCTGACGATCCGCATGCAGAACCATACGCCGTCCAAACGGATGAAAGTAAGCTTCACAACGGATTCCGCAACGGAATGGAACGACGCGAACGCCGTGGAATTCGACGTCGTGCCGACGGATGAAGAGGACACGTTGTATCAAATCCGTCTCGACGGTTGCGCAGGCTGGAAGGGAACCGTCCGCCAGTTGCGGATCGATTTCTCCGCCGACGAAACGCCGATTACGGGCACTGTCCGCATCGACTACATCTGGTTGGGAAGCACGCCGAAATAAAGAGGCGTTCCGTCAGATATCCGTTTCCGTGGTTCCGCCGAGGAATTTCGGAAGGCTCTTGCCGATTTTGCGCCAATGGGCGTATTCCGCGCAGGATGTGAAAATCGCGTCGCCGGAGGAATTTAGGGCCGTTTCGACGGAATCCTGCACGACGCCGATGATGAAGCCGACTCCGACCACCTGCATGGCGGCGTCCGAAGGGATGCCGAAAATGGAGCAGGCCATCGGGATGAGCAGCAATGAGCCGCCGGCCACGCCGGAAGCGCCGCAGGCCGCGATGGAGGAGAGAATGGAAAGCAGAAGCGCCTTGCCGATGGTCATTTCGATGCCCATCGTATGGGCGGCGGCCAGCGTCATGATCGTGATGGTGGCCGCCGCGCCGTCCATGTTGATGGTGGCGCCCAGCGGGATGGAGACGGAATAGAAGTCCTTGTCCAGCCCGAGCCGTTCGCATAGACGCATGTTGACGGGGATGTTCGCGGCGGATGAGCGTGTGAAGAAGGCGGTGACGCCGCTTTCACGCAAACATCTGATGACGAGCGGATAAGGATTGCAGCGCAGGATGCAGAAGATGATGATCGGATTGATGATCAGCGCGGTGCCGAGCATGCAGCCGACCAGCAGCAGCAGCAGTTTTCCATAGGTTGCGAAGATGGCCATGCCGCTTGTCGAAACGCTGGTGAAGACAAGCCCGAGAATGCCGAACGGCGCGAGATTGATAATCCATGCGACCACCTGGCTGATGACGCCTGAAAAGTCGAAAAGCATGCGATGGGTTTCGGGCGAGGCGAATTTCTTCGCGAGGATGCCGATGATGATGGCCCAGAAAAGGATGGAGATGTAATTGGCTTCGGCGATGGCCATGAACGGATTGGAGACCATGCCAAGCAGTTGTTTTTCAAGAACTTCCCATACTCCGGCCGGAGCGGCGCCTTCCGCGGCTTTCGCCACGTCCAGCGATATGCTGACGGGATATATGAAGCATGCGATCACGGAGAAAACGGCCGCCAGAAAGGTCGAAAGAAGATATTCGAAAATGACGAATCCGAAACGGCGGTCGAAGCCTGTCTGGCTGCGTGAGAGGGATGCGATGACGAGCACGAACACCAGCAGAGGGGCGATGGCTTTCAGCGCTCCGACGAAAAGCGAGCCGAGAACGCCGATCCATGAGGCCTGCGGAACGAAAAGACCGAGAAGGGTTCCGATGACGAGTCCGATGATGATGCGCTGCGGCAGGCTGAGACGAAGGAGGAAGAATTTGCTTTTTGACATGACAAAGACGGTAAACAATTATTGGATAACAACTTGCATGAAACATTGGCCAACAGGGCGTCTGTCGGCTGTTTCAGCTGCGGTTTTCCATATTACAATAGTTTTCCGAGGCGTTTTTTCAAATAAACGCAAGTCTCGCGCATGAGGCGTTTTCTTGCATGTCTTCCTCCATGTTGTACATTACTTAAGTAATAATATGACTTTTCAAGACGGAAGACCATAAGGAACGCAAATGAACGGAATTGCCCGAAACACGTTGATGAGCATGACATGTCTGCTTTTGGCTGGATGCGCCTCGAAACCGTTGCAGTTTGAAAACGATTTCATCCGCTGGCGCCATGATCCCCAGGACGGCAGCCTCACGGGAGCTTATGTGCTGAACGACTCGGACGAAAATATTCTCGTGGAACCGCTTTGCTTCCAGATGGTTCTGGAAAACGAAGACGGCTCGCTGGAGGTCTATGAAAGCACGGGGGGGACGACAATCAATCTCTCTTTATATGACGACGGAATCAACATGGCGCATGCCTTGAAAAATGTCAGGACAGGGGAAGGACTGCCCGATGTGATTCTCAATCATGCGATCCATTACGGCAAATGGGGCGACGTGGAGCATCGCCTCGCGCTGGTGGTCAACAAGCCGATCAAGAATCTGCGCAGGCTGTCGCCGGTCGTTTTGAAGACGACGGACAAGTTCGACACGTATGGCGCGAAGGAGATGCGGGCCTGCGGAAACGACAAGTGGGGGCTGAACGGCGTCGCGGATTGGCTGCCGCTAAAGACCGACAAAAAAGAGATTTACCGTTGCTCCCGAGTCCCGCTGTACATGCTGCTGTTCGAACGCGGCGGCGCGGGAATCGAATATTGCATGATGAGCGACATCTCCCAATGGGAGGCGTTGGGCGAGCAGCAGAGCGGCGTCCTTATTCATAATAAGGAAAAGCATTCCTACGAATTCACCGTCTCCGCCTACGACAGCGCGGAAAAAGGCACGCTGGAAGGCACGTATCATTTCGACTATCGGCTGACGCTGCCGTTCATCCACAAAAAGATGTGTCCGATCCGCCCCGCGGAATCGATGTGCTACTACGAACGCGGCTCCGCCAACCGCTGGCCAACGGAGGCCGACTTCCAGTCCATGCAGGACGCAGGATACACGTTGCTCAAGATCCACAACGACTGCGACAACTGCCATGACGGCATCTTCTGGCGGGACGCCGTCTATCCGCCGTATCCGCCGGCCGTCATGAAGCAGATGGACGACAGCCTGGCCCAAGCCGCGAAGCACGGCATGAAGGTCGTGCCATACATTTCCATGAAGGAAATGCATCCGGAAGCGCCTTGGTTCAAGGATCATAGCCTGGAATGGGCGAAGCTCAACGAGCCGAACGCCCCCATTTGGATCACCAGCTGGGGCGATCTCGTCTTCTGCGGCGTCATGTGCCTGAAGAGCGGCTGGCTTGAAAAACGCAAGGCGACCATCAAGCAGATTTTGGACAACCATGCGTTCAAAGGCATCTATTTCGACTGGTGCACGGCGTTGGAATGCAACAACAACCGTCATTTCGCCAATCATCATTGGGACATCGACGAACATATCGACCTGCTGAAATGGACCCGCGAACTCGTCGGGCCGGACGGTGAAATCTATCTGCACATGACGCATGTGCCGCTGCTCGTCGCCGAAAACATGGCCACGCTGCTGCTGACGGAGGAAAGCGTCCAGCCGGTGATCAACGCGACGATGTTCACGCCGCATGTCAATTTCATGAACACGGCGCCGCGTTCCGTCTGCAACATGCTGGAGAACCGCACGCCGGAGAACAACCGCAAGGTGGCGATGGCGGCGCTGCTGCATCACGCGAGCGTCGCCATAAAGGACGACGCGACGATCGGTCTCTACAAGGAGAACCGCGAATGGATGGAGGCCGTCACGCAATATGAACGCCATCATGCTCCGGGAGAAGGATATACGTCTGCGGACAATCCGAACGTCGGCATCTCGTTCTACGAATCGCGGGACGGCTCCAGCATGGCGGTATTGGCGAATCTGTCCACCGAAATCGTGACGGTTAAATACGCCTGCGACGGCAAATACGCGAAACAGGGCGGCACGGTGACGCTGAAGCCGCTTGAGATGAAGGCGATTCGAAAGTAGCGACGGCGTCTGGTGTGGCGGAAGCGTCCCGCTTTCGCATCCGACGGCGTCCACGCCGTCGGCACTGGACAGGAATCTGCAAATAGTTTTAATTGATAGTTGCCAGACGGCAAACATGGAGTAAATTAGAATTGGCATTTGTTCCGTTTTTGTACCCAAACTGGTTAAAACAAAGGAAGAAAAACACATGTCAGAACCCAAACCCATTCGTTTCGGCGCCATCGGCTGCGGTGGCATGGGCACCGTCCGCCTTCAGGAATTGGCGAAACATCCGCTCGGCGTCAAGATCGTCGCCGCCGTCGATATCAATCCGGATCGCTTGGACAATCTTGCCAAAGTTCTCGGCTACAACGACTTCAAGCGTTACACGGGCCCAGAGGACTACAAGAAGCTCATCGATGAGAACGATCTGGACGCCGTCGGCGTCTTCACGCCGCATGTCCCGCATTACGACCATGTGAAATACGCCCTGCAGAAAGGCCTGAACGTCCTCTGCGAGAAACCGATGGTCTGCGGCGCCAAGAACGCCATCGAAATCACGCAACTGTGCAACAAGCAGAAGAAGATCGGCATCGTCCACTACCAGCGCCATTTCGAGAGCAAGTTCATGAAAGCCCGCGATCTCATCAAACAGGGCCGCATCGGCAAAGTGAAAGAATTCTACATCTACATGGCGCAGGACTGGAACGGCCCGACGTGGCGCGGCATCCCCGAACTCTGCGGCGGCGGCCAGATCAACGACTCCGGCTCCCACTATCAGGATATCATTCTGTGGATGCTCGACGAACTGCCGGTCTCCGCTGAAGGCTACATCGACAACTACTATCGCGGCAAGAAGCTGAAGGTCGAGGCCAACGGCTCCTTCAACGTGGAACTGACGAACGGCATCACGGGCCGTATCATCATCCTGTCCGACTATCCCGGCCGCGAAATCCCCTACGGCAGCTTCTTTGACGAAGTCCGCATCATCGGCGAAAAGGGCGCCATCTATTTCCGTGGCAGCAAGATCTTCACGTACGACTTCGCCACCAAGGCCGAATATGAAGAGCCGCTGACGCGTCCGGAAAACTATCCGGATTCGCCGGTCGACAACTTCGTGAAGATGCTCCGCAAGAAAGTGCGCATCAACCGCGTGCCGTTCATTTTCGGCAGCCGTGTCGCGCTCTTCACGGAAGCGATGCTCCGTTCCGGCCATGAAGGCGGCAAGAAGATCCTCTGCGAGAAGATCCTCAAGGAATGCGGCCACACGCTGGAAGATCTGCGGAATGAGAATATCTAACCACAGATAACTATTTAACCACGAAAGGCACGAAAAAACACGAAAAGCCTCGCCGCCGTCGCCCTTGTTGCTGATAATTATGACTCATAAAGCAAACGTCTGATGAAAAGCCTCAGGATAGGCTCCGGCGGCTCGGCGGTTTTGAAAAGCGCTTCGCGCAGGAAAAACAATATCGTGTTTTGATGCAATTGGGGCTGTTGGTATTATAACGCTTTACGCCGTATATCCACATGGGGATAAGCGCAAAAGTTAACCAGTAGCCCCAATTTCATATTTGTCATTTTCAAATAATTGATCAATTGTGCTTCATGTTCAGGTAAAATAGAAGAGACGGCTTTCAATTCAACAATAATTTTTCCATAGCAGATGAAATCCGGCTTGTATGTTTGCTTTAAATGATATCCTTTGTAGTTCAAAGCCAATTCATATTGTTCTACAAACGGTATGTCCTGTAAACGAAATTCCATTGCTAGTGCTTCTTGATATACCGCTTCAAGAAAACCACAGCCTGTGTGTTTGTAAACTTCAAAACAAGCACCTTGAATTTTATATGACTCGTTTCTGTAAATGATTGTATTTTGCATATCCCACTTCCCTTTGATTTTATAAATTCCGCTTTATTTCTAGTTTTGAGAGTGAAAAAAAATTTCGAAACCGCCGCAGCCGCCGGAGGTCATACAGATTTTTAGCAATTCATAAACGTCATATTCACTAAAAATCTTTAGCATTATGACCGACGGCGGCGAGGCAATTTTCGTGTTTTTTCGTGCTTTTCGTGGTTAACAAAAATCACTTATTCTTCTTGAAGGCGTTGACAAGCACTTGTTTGCGGGCGGTCATCTCCACACGGTTCTGGGCGCCTGGATTGCCTTCCGGCGGGATTTCGACATCCCAGCAGTGGGATTCGCGGAAGGCATGGTAGGACCAGTCCCAGCCATATTCTTCAAAGAGGTCGATGATATCCTGTATGTAGATTTCCGCGCCTTCCGCCCAGCGGGCCGCGGAGAATTCGCCGAAATAGATCTTCGCCCCATATTTCAGCTCGAAATCGCGGACGGGCTGCATGGCTTTGCGGAGCCTCTCCTTGTTCCATTTCTTCTTGTCGTCAGGATACTTGAGGCCTTTTTTACGACCGCCTATGCCCTGATGGGTGTATTCGCCGGGCGTGTACATGTGGGCCTGGTAGATGATGTCTTTCATCGGCAGCGGTGTCAGATAGGTGAAGTCGTTGGCGGAGTCCCATCCGTTCGATTCGATGATGATCGGCGTGTCCGGATCGATGCCGCGGACGGTCTTCGCGACACGGTACTGAAGCGACAGATAATCGACCATGACCTTCTTGGCGGGCTGCGACGGTTCGTTGATGAGATCGTAGCCGTAGAGGGCCGGATGGCCTTTGACGGCGGTGGCGAGATTGATCCACGCCTTTTCAAACGTATCCGCGAAAAGCTTCTTCTCGAACATGTTCATGTGTCCGCTTTCGGCGCGGCCGCCGGGAGCGACATGCAAATCCAGAACCACCTTGATACCAAGCTCTTGGCATTTATCCAAAACCTGCTTCACTTCCGGAATGCGGGCGTTGACCCAACCCAGATATTCATCGGGATCCTGATTGTTGTTGCGCGCATGCCATTGGCGGATCAGCTGCCAGCGGATGAGATTGGCGCCCCACGACTTCAGATCGGGCAGATCCTTCTGGATGGTCGTCTGGGGATTGAAACTGCCGGGCGACATGACGCCGCGATAGAGATGCTCCAGCTTCACGCGGTCCGTATAGACGCATTTATAGTCGGCCGGCGTTAACGGAGGGTAGATTTCCGCAGGGGAGACGACAGTGACTTTCAAATCGTCGAACCAGATGGTTCCCGTGCAATCCTGCAGCCCGAGCTGGATGGAGCCGCCTTCCTTTTTGATTTCCTTCGGGGCGATGAAAGACGTTTCCCGCTGATGCCAGTCCGCCGTGCCGAATTCACTTCCGCCCGGATTCTTCCACTGGCGGCCTGAATCCAAAAGGAACGTGGCCTGTATTTTCGTGCCGTTCCAGCTGTCCTTCGGCTGGGTGACATCGGAATATTTGACGCGGACGGTGATGGCGACCGAATAATCCGAATATTTCGAATAATCGAAGGGGATTTCCACGACGTTCATCTTCCCTTTATCCGTGGAAGTCACGGCAAGGCATGGATTTCCGTCGATGACATCGATTTTCGCGACGGGGGGGAGTTTGATATCCTTCATCTGGTCAGGCGTGAAGGAGATGTCCAGAACGGTTGTCTGGGCCATGGCGCAGAGGCCGGCGAGTGTCAGCAGCAGCAGGAATTGTTTCATGGGGCGCTCCTTTTTCAATTCATGATTCATAATTCATGGCAAATGTTTTCTGCAATCATAAGCTAATGCCATTTGGCGAAAAAGACAAGTAGGCAAAACGCATTTCCATGATGACAATAAAAAAAGCCCCGACGCGGGAGGAAAAACGCGTCGGGGCGATGCAAGCCAAATGAATGGCGTTACATCAGAACGTGTAGGTGAGGGCGTAGGAGATGATGTCGGTGGAGCAGCCCAGCTGGCAGCTGGCGACGGAGCCGTCGGGCAGGGTCATGCGCCATTCGCCTTTCTCGAAGACGATGCGGACATAGCTCAAATCAAAGCGGAGATGTTCGTTCCACTGGTAGGAGACGCCTGCGCTCAGCCAGTAGCGGTTGAGGTCGGGCAGCGTGGAAGAGCGAAGTTCGGGTTCGGTGGCGGGCGTACGGTCGAAGGCGGTGCCGCAACGGACCGTCCATTTGTCCGTCAGTTTGTATTCCGTACCGAACGCGATGCGCCACGTGTCTTTCCACTTCATGACTTCCGTCTGCTTGTAGGAGCCGGTGGTCTGGTAGGCCATCTGGCCGAGCTTGGACTTCTTGTCGAACGTGATGGAGAGTTCGTCGAAGACGGAGGCCTTCGTCCAGCTGAGATCCATCATGACTTCCCACTTGTCCGTGATGCCCTGCGTGATGCCGAAATTGGCGACGGCGGGGAGGTCGAGATCAGCGTCAGCATCGCCACGGAGGGTGCCGAAGGGCGTTTCGGTAAGGCGGCCTTCCAGTTCGAGTTCCTGCGTCATGCGGGAGCGGTAGCTAAGGCCGACTTGTGTCTTTTCAAACGGCTGGTAGGTCAGACCGGCGATGTAGCCGAGGGCGTATGAGTCGCCTTTCAGCTTCAGATGGCCGATCGGATAGTTGTAACGCGTCATTTCGATGTCAGCATACTGGACGATGAGGCCCGCGCCGATGGACAGGTTGTCGAGAATCTTGTAGGAGATGGACGGCGTCGCTTCGACGACGGACAGTTCGGTGTCGATGGACTGGAATCTGCCGACCCATTTCGGATTCCACTTCGTGGCGGTTCCGGACGTGGCGGAGAAGGCGAGGCCGAGGGCGATTTTGTCCGTCACAGGATAGACAAGGTCGAAATTCGGGACATGGGACCAGCCGCCGCCGTCGTTGCCGCAGTCGCCGACCGCCGTGTTCTTGGAGTTCTTATGGGCGGTGGCGCTGACATGCAGCCAGTTGCCGCCGAGATTGAAGGCCGGGCGTTCATGCCAGGAGGAAAGGGACGGGTTGAAGAAGACGGCGGACGGCTCATTGATGTCGCACGTCATGCCGGCGAGGGCGCGGCCCAGACCTGCCGTGGACTGTTCAAGAATGCTGAAGCCGGAACCTTCCACGTTGGCCGTGGTGAGTGTCAGGGCCAGTGTCGCTGCGGAGCAGGCGGCGCCGAGGAGTTTTTTGATCGATTTCATTGTTGTTTCACCAGTTTTTGTTTTTGGGTTGTTGTATGCGGTAAAAACGCGGGAATGAAGCTTACATGTCATTACTGTAATGCAGAGTTTTTAAAGGTCAAGAGAATAAAGTGACATTTTTTGTAATTTTGTCACTTTTGACGGCTTTTTTCAGAAAAATCTGCTGATTTCACAATGTTTTTGCAACTTCGGCGCCAATGGCATGTCTATACATTATATAAATACAATAGGCAAAACAGGAGAGGAAACACATGAAAAACGGAAAATGGCTATGGACGCTGTTGATCTTCGGCATGCTTTCGGGCGTATTCGCGGATGGACAGCCTGTCGATAAAGAGAAATTCGATGAAGCGGCCTGGAAAAAGCAGGTCGAGGAACTGAAAGCGCAGGACATGGCGGACGCAGACGTGCAGTTGCGTCTTGGCTTGCTGTTGCTTCAGGACAAGTCGGATAAATCGGTGGATCACCAGAAGGAAGGCTTCGAGTTGCTGAAGAAATCGGCGGACCAGGGCAATTCATCCGCGTTGTTCCAAGTGGCGAAATGCTATCGTGAAGGAAAAGGGACGGGCCGCGACGACGCGTTGGCCTATGAATGCTTCCGGCAGGTTGCGGACGACGAAGGCGCGAAGGAATATCTGGACGCGACGTTCCATGTGGGAATGTGCCTTCTGGAAGGCCTGGGCGTGGCGAAGGACGCCGATTCGGCGATTGAATGGATTCGGGAGGCCGCCGACAACGGTTTCGTTCCCGCCCAATACCAGATGGGAATGATCAATATCAAAGGCGAAGTCGCGACGCACAATCTCGAACAGGCCATCCAATATTTTCAAAAAGCCGCGGAGCAGGAGCATGTCGAGTCACAAGTCATTCTCGGCATAATTCTTATCAATGAAGATATTGTAAAGGACCGCCAGACGGAAGGGATGAAATGGCTTCTGAAGGCGGCAGGCAACGGCCACGTCATCGCGCAACTGATCGTCGGATACGCCTATTTGACAGGCGACGGAGTAGAAAAGGACGAGGCGAAGGCGGTCCAATGGTTTGAAAAGGCGGCGAAGCAGGGCGATGCGGACGGTTGCTTCAATCTGGGCGTCTGCCTGGTGAACGGCATGGGGATCGCGAAAGACGAGAAACGCGGGTTTGAATTCTTTGTCAAGGCGAAGGAACTTGGATCGCTCCGCGCCTTCGCGGCCATCGGCAAATGCTATATGGGTGGACGTGGCGTTGAAAAGAACGTCCGGAAAGGCTTTGAGACGTTCAAGGAAGGCGCCTTGAAAAACGATGTCTGGTGCCAGTTCGAACTCAGCCAATGCTACTATGTCGGCCGCGGGACGGAGAAAGACGAAGGCATGGAGTTCTACTGGGTTAAGTGCGCGGCGGACAATGGGTTGCCAGACGCCATCAACAATCTGGGCGACTGCTATGAGAAAGGCCGCGGGATTGAAAAGGACTATGCGATGGCGTTGAAATACTATCGCGAAGCGCAGGCGTTGGGTGTTCCGATCGCTTGGTGCAGCCTTGGCGAATGCTATGAAAAAGGCCTTGGCGTGGAGAAAAACTACCAGAAGGCGGTCGAACTGTACAACGAAGCCATCAAACGCGGCAGTTTTGAAGCGTACGTGACGCTGGGCCGTTGTCATGAGAACGGGACCGGCGTGGAAAAGAACGGCGCCAAGGCGGTGGAACTGTACAAGCAAGCTGCGGAAAAAGAAGTCACGGATGCCTATGCGGCGCTGGCCCGTTGCTACGAACAGGGCGTCGGCGTCGAAAAGAACGCGGAAGAGGCGAAAAAATGGCATGACAAATTGCTTGAAGACTGAGAGGCTCTAGGATTCTAGGATTCTAGAGTTTTCAGCTTCAAGCATTTAACGGACCGCGACAGCGGTCACTTCTCATCCGCGGCGACCTGCATTTTCACGATTTTGTCTGGATTGTAGACGACGCCGTTGCGGTTCGGATCGCCTTTTTTGATCTTATCGACGAATTCCATGCCGCTGACGACTTTGCCCCAAACGGTGTATTGGCGGTCCAGAAAACGCGCGTCCGCGAAGCAGATGAAAAACTGGCTGTCCGCCGAATTCGGATCCATCGCGCGAGCCATGGAGACCGTGCCGCGCACATGCGGTTCGCTGTTGAATTCCGCCGCAAGTTTCTTGCCGCTGCCGCCCATGCCCGTGCCGAGCGGGTCGCCCGTCTGGGCCATGAAGCCGTCGATGACACGATGGAAGACGATGCCGTCATAGAAGCCCTGACGAACCAATTCTTTTATGCGCACCACATGTTTCGGCGCGGCTTTCGGCAGCAGTTCGATGACGACGCGACCGTCTTTCAGATCCAGATAGAGGGTGTTTTCTTTGTCCATAATCAATTCCTTTTTGTTGTATAACGTGATGATTTATATGATGTTAGTAAAATTTCCGTTTGTCTCCGAACATTGCCGATGACGCTTGGGTGTCGATGGCCTCCATATTTCTTCGGACACGATTGCGAAGGAGGAATCCAACGGCGAGACCGAAGAGCGCACCACCCAGATGCGCACCGTAGGCAACGCCTGCTTCCACATGGAACGTTAGAAGCGTCATAAGCCCCTGCAAGAGCATCCACAGAACGAACGCAAACCATGCGGGAATACCGAACCATCTGAAACACAAGAAGAAACGCATGCAAAGGGAAATCGTGACGTCTGGAAAGAAGACGGCATATGCGGCAATGATGCCGGAGATGAAACCGCTCGCTCCGACGCACGGGACGGTGGAATTTGGAAGCATGGCTATATGCAATAGACCAGCCGTCAGGCCGGAGGCCAGCATCAATAGAAGATACAATGGTTTGCCTAAAGCATCCTCCACATTGTCACCGAATATCAGCAGAAAGTACATGTTCCCAAGCAGATGTCCGATACCGCCATGGAGGAACATGGACGTGATGAACGTGGATCCGCTGTTCCGAAAGCATTCTGCGGGAATCAGTCCATATTCTTTCACAACCGTTTCCAAATCCTGCCATGTGAAGAAGAAGGCGATGACACAAATGGCGGCAACGAGCCATGTGATCCATGGAACGGAATTAAGCGTCGGTGCGCCTCTTTCGATGGGGAAGCCAAACACTCCCGCCACATATGCCCAGCCAGAAGGCGGTTCGGCCTCAACATTCGCCCTCATTTCCTTGACAGCATGCATGGCCAGAATCTCTTTGGCCTGCTGCGGCAATTCGGGAACGGCCGGTGGTGGTGGTTTCGGCAATGCTTCCAATTCATTGGGATCGAACCACAATTCCTGACAACGACAGCAGACATCCAATTCCAACGATTTTCCTTCGACTTGCAAGGTGACAAGCGTCATCGGATGGCTACACATCGGGCAGGAGCCGCCATATTCCCCTTGATGTTCCATCGCCTTGCGCCACAACGTGTTGGCGAATTCCGGCTTGCCGCAGAGCGAGCGGACGGTGGAAAGCGTCACAGCACGGCCGTGACCTTCTGGACAGTGGAAGCCGATCTTCCCCTGGTAGAGTGACTTGGCCAATGGCTGGCCGCAGCGTGGACAGGTTATGTTCATGGAATGGATTCCGTTACGATTGTTTTAATGAATTACCGTAACATAACGCAAGAAACACCACTTTTCCAATCGTAACATGTGAATACTGGTCTTGTTTGCTTGAAAAACAGACAAAAACAATATAATAAGAAATGTCTCCCAAAGACAATACCAGTCAGCCAATCAGTCTTTCCGACCAACGCCCATGAAATATTTTTTGCCCCTTTTATTCTCTTTGTCATTGACAGCCGCGCAATTCCAGCTCAACTGCCCCTATTATCATTTTGGCGAACACCAGCTTGAGATTGCAGTTTCCGGCCTCGACGAAGCCGAAAAGCATCAAGTTCAACTGGAAGCATTTGACCGTTTTCGAGAAGCCGTCGTCAAGACCGTCAAGTTGCCGGTCATTGCGGGAAAAATCACCATCGAACTGCCTTACGGCAGTTATGAGCTTCGCGGGACATTGCTGGATGCGGCTGGCGCCATTGCGGGAAAACACGCCATCTCGGTCCAGTCCATGTCTCCTGATTGCGTCTCCACTTTGACCGATGAAGAGGCGGAATACGAATTCCGCTATGGCTTCATCGGCGGTTGCCAGGACGAAACCTCCCCGGAACTTTCAGCACGTCTAGGCCGCCGCTGGTTCCGTTTCGAGCTGCCCAACTGGGGCGAATGCGAAAGAAGGGCCATGGGCCAGTACGATTTGGCGCAATGCCGTGATTATGTCATGCCATGGATTTCGCAGAAAGTGCGGCCCTGCACATTGCAGACCTTGTATGCGCATCCTGGGCATTATCCGCCGACCGATCTGGCAGCCTTTTCATCAGGCTATGGCCATTATTTGAAAGCCTACGGGAGCGCAATGGCGGGTTTGGTCGAAGAGCATGAACTTGGCAACGAGGACAACGGCGCCAACAAGTATCTGTACACGGAAACAGGGCGGCATGGCGCCGCCGCCTTGCGGTCTGTCCAGCCATTCTGTGTTCTGGGCAACTCCGGAACTGGCTCCATCGACTACAGCTGGCTGCAATTCCAATGCGCAAGAAGACTGGGCGATTCCCTGGACGCCTACGTCGTGCATCCGTACACCAACAATTCCACCTGTTCGGAATCCGCCTCTCCAGAAGCCCATCACACGTTGGAGCAATTGGACAGGCTGCATGAACTCGTGTTCGCCTCCGGCGGCATGAAGGAGCTTTGGAACACCGAATACGGATGGCCCAACGGCAGCCCCGCCGAAGAACGAGCCCGTACGGCCTGCTATTTGCGCATGCTGCTGCTGAACGATGTCGCGGGCGTCCGACAGGCCGTTGTATATAATTGGGACCGTGACTACAACACCTGCCATCTTCCTGCCGTCGTCGCCTTGCATTACTTTGCCATGCGCCGACAGGTTGCGCGCTTTGTCGGCGCGACTTTCAAAGACAATATATGGACGGTTGTCTATGAACGCCACAAGCAACCTTTCGCCGTGCAATGGACCACCTTGGACGGGGAATTTCCACCGACCATCGACGGCGATGCCACGGACGCGTTCGGCAATGCTTTGGAAAATCCGAAAATTTCGCGGCTTCCAGTCTTTTTCGACAAAATCCCCCAATCCGTTGTGGACACGCATATCCAGGCGCAGGCGAAACGGCTTCAGGACCGTTTTCTGCATTTCCATCAATCAAAACCGCTGGATTCCTTCAAAACGTTTTTAAATCTGAAGGCGACCGATGTTGATAATCTGCGTCTTGCCCTCTTGAACTGGCTTCAGGAGAGAAACGCCCCCATCACAAGCGACGAACAGGCCCTTTTCCATTTCGCACTGGACTGGTATCTGCAGACAGGACGCAACTTCAGTCAGCCGGACGCCCCGTCCGTTGCATTTGACGCGGAACCTTTCCGCGAACAAGTTTTAAAAGATCATGCGAACCTTCTGTCCTGCCAGGCCTTGCGTTATCTGCTGCGGCAGGCGGACAGGCTGGAACGCCAACGGAAAATGGCGCGCAATGAAAGCGACGCACACGCCTGCGGCGCGCTTCTGCATGTCCTGCAGAAATCCTGCCAGGCATTCTCCCGTTGGGGCGAACGCATTCAGTATGCGGCATTTGCCAATCTCTATCAAGAACGCAACGGGAAGCTGGAAGAACACATTTCTTTTGTCACAGGCGTTCCCACCAAACTTCGGGTCCGAGTCTCCAACTATGCGGATCGTGACGTCAAGGCGCAGATACGGCCATTGCTTCCCGCGGGATGGACGGCAACGCAAATGGAACCATTGACGGTACCCGCCAATGGCGAAGCATGGGCCGATCTGGCCATAACGGCTCCCAGTGGCGCCAATGCGCCAGAAATCTCGATCGCCGTTCTTCTGGAAGGCTGTCCTGCACGTGTCACCACTTTCAATTGGCTGGAATACCTGCCCGCCATCAGTCTCACCATGCCTGTTCTGGAAGTGCGCGACGGGCGTCTGGCCTTGCAATTGCATAATCAGGAGACAAAAGCCGTCAGCGGCCATCTCAAATTGCTGCCGGCCGGCAATGCGGGCGCCCCGTTGGCGCTGATTCCTTATCAAGTCGAGCCAAAGGCCGAAGCCTCCATGACGTGCAGGCTTTCCGAAAGCGCCGCACGCCGTCTCGCCGAGGCCGGATATCAATTGAATGCGCAGTTTCTGCCTGACCGCGGCCAGCCATTCGTCATCGGCCCGCTGGATGTCGAATCCGCCATTGCCATTCGCCATCCACAGAAAACAGATGAGCAATGGTGGCGCGATGCACCGCCGTTGCGTCTTGATCAAGAGGAATATGCATGGGGAAGCTATGGCAACAGCTGGTCTCCTGATGACTTGTCCGCAACGACCGCAATGGCGTGGGACGATGAAAAACTCTATTTCCATGCCGTCGTCAATGACCAGGTCATGAATCAGACCATTTCAGACGACGGTGTCTGGCATCAAGATTCCATTCAATTGCTCTTCATGCTCGCGGACCGCCCGCCTGACCAATCTCCGGTCTCCGGCTTCTGGCTGGCGTTGACGCCCAAAGGCCCGCTCGCCTGGAGTGAACGCCAATGGAAACATCTCGTTGATTGCCAGCTTGATATCGTCTATAAAAACAAGCAGTGCATCTACGATTTTGCCGTCCCTTGGGCGCAATTGGGCTCCGAATTCATCGGCGTCCCGAAATTCGGGGCGTTCAAATACGCGATTGCCATCAACGATGACGACGTACTCGTCCCGCGTCGTTTTCTGGAGCGTTTCCGCGGGACGGTTGTCCATGGCCGCGATCTGACGAAATTCGCCACGGTCCGTCTAGAAAAACAACCGCCCGTCTGGGCGGTGCCGCCTTCCAACCATTGCTTGTTGTGGGAGGATTTCGAGAGTTATCCCGCCGGCGGCCTGCCGCTTGGCTACGACCACCAGCATACCACTCCGACCAGCCATACTCTCACAATCGTCTCGGGCAAAGGCGAACACGGGGGGCAGGCGTTGCTCATACATGATGACAATGGCGGCAAGCCGAATTGCTATTGTCTCTGCACCGTTCCCTTCGAGGCGCCTCCCGGCACGCCATGTCGCGTGACGTTCCGTCTGAAAGGCAGGAATTGCGCGGCCGGCAGGCTGGGCATCTGTTCGGATCTCTGGGGCAACAAGGATTTCATCTATCTGGCGCTTCCTCAAGACATTCCCGAATGGAAGGATTTTTCAATGGACTTCAACATGCTCACCACTGGCGGCTATCGTCTGATGCGTGGCGCCAGCAACTCCATGGGTGAATTGCTCATCGATTCCATCAAAATCACCAAACGATAAAACCAACAGGATGATCGGCGGAAAATCGCCCAAGGACAGGCGATACAAATCCTTGAAACAAAACAAAAAACAGCAACCAGCCGGCAATTTTTCCATACGAGGCCCATCATGCGCACCTATTATGCAAGCCAATACGCAATTCTCGACAGCGACGTTCTTTCCGGCGGGGGAACCGATGACACGGCTTCCTTGCAGGCCCTTCTCGACAAAGCGAAAACGGAAGGCGGCATCCGTCTCGTCATGGACGGAGCCGCTCTCGTCCATGGCTTGAAGCTCCATTCCAATACGACCATCGAATGCCTCGGCGCGAACTGCGGCTTCTACTTGCAGGACCATGCCAACCGTCCCATTCTGACCAATGCCGAATGGAATCTGAAGGACAGCCGTCCGACTCAGAACATTCGTCTGCTCGGCGGGACCTACAACCATAACTGCGCACATCAGGAACACGATCTGCCCACCAGCGAATATCCCATGCCCAAAACGCGCAATGACGACAATCTTGATCCGAGCTTCAGGGATCACCATTACATTTACCTGATGGAATTCTATGGCGTGGAAAATTTTCTGATGCGAGATGTCATCTTGCGGAATCAAAGGACTTATGCTTTCACTCTTGGAAATTTCAAGAACGCCGTCATTGAAAACTGCGTCATCGACATGGCCGAACTGCTCACCCCCGGCAACCAGGACGGACTGCATTTCTTCGGGCCTGGCCAGTTTCTGACCATCCGCAATTTCCGCGGATTGACCGGCGATGACATCATCAACATCGCACCGGATGAAATCGATGGAGTTTCAGACATCACCGACGTCCTTGTCGATGGCGTCTTCTTCGACCATGCCTATCAAGGCATCCGCATGCTTTCCCATGGCACGGGACGGCTGGACAGGGTCTCGATACGCAATGTCACCGGTACCTATCGCGTCTTCGGCGTCAGCATCATGCCGTTCATTGACAGCACCACGTTCGGGAACTATGGAGACATTTCATTGGAAAACATAGACTTGCGTCAGGATAACGGGGGAACCATGCCGACCACGCTGCTGCAAGTCGGCGGCAGCATCGAATGCTTCAGCATGAAAAACATACGATTCCACTGTACGGAACCCGCGCATTCATGCTTCGATCTCGGGACGACATTCTACGCGGGATTTTACAACTTCAAAGACGATCGACGGCCGACCATACGGACGTTGATCGTGGATGGACTTGTCATAATGGACGACGCGCCGCAGAGCCCCCCCGTGGATTGGATTTACCTCCTTTTCAATTTCGACCATTTGATCTTGAGAAATATCGAACTGCATCGTGCAGAAGGGACGGCCCCCGCCGGAAACCTTATTCGTCTCATTGCGGAAGCAAAAGTCAGAAGACTTGTGTTGGATGGTGTTTACGCAGAGAAGATCGCCAGTGTCATCCAAGCGTCCGCCGGTTATGAAATCGGTTTCCTGCAAGCCAGGAATGTCACGCTGAACCATGGCGGACAAGTCTTGGATCTGCAGGATGCCGACATCGGGCAGATATTCGAAGAAGACGTGAAATACATTCGATAGAATCCGGGCAAGAGACGCACGGCCGATCAGAGGTGGCGCGGCGCGTCCCGCTTGCGCCGTGGAAGGTGGCGCGTGCGTCCCGCCTGCGCCGTGGGGTGGCGCGTACGTCTCGCCTGCGCGAATGGTTATTTCTTCCGTGTGGTGGTCGTGGTGGTGGTGACGACGGTCTTGGTGGTCGTGCCGGTTTTCTTCTTGGCAGTCGATGATGTGGTCGATTTGCGTTTCGTGCCGCTTTTTCCCGTGGCTTTATTGAACAGCAGATTGACGACTTTCGTGACACAACGGCTGATGATCAGATTGATGATCCGTTTCGTGTATTTTGTGATAGCACTTTGAGCCATGTTTTTCCTTATCTAGCTTTTAGCTGTCACGTTTCTCAATGAGAAACATGACGCTTCTGCCATTCGTAGATGGACGGCACGGCGGGAACAGGACGGACGGCCTCCGCGACGCGGTCAAGCGGCAACTGCTTGTTGCCGTGCGGCTTGAGGAGCGTGCGGCCGCCGCCGGTGACGAGCGGTCCATCGCTGTAGATGGCGTTGTCAGAAAACTCGACGTTGAAGCAGTCGTTCGTCTCCAGCCGGACGGCGGGCTGCTCCTTATTGTCGATGATGAAAACGTTGTTGCGGATAATATGGTCGAAACTGCACGTTTTGGCAAATACGCCGGGCCCGTTTTTTACATGAAAACGGTTGTTGAGGATGATCCAGCATTCGTTCATGCCGCCCATCCAGAGGCCGGCCCGCGGCGATGTGATGTCGCAGTTGTAGACGACGTTGCGCGGTCCGTTCGGCCCATGGGCGCTGTCCTCCGGCGGGGAGGCCCACATGCCGAAGCCGTATGCGCCATGATCGCGAACGGATTCAATGACGCAATTTTCGATGAGATTTTCGTTCGTCCAGCCGGAATGCCACTGGGCGTCCGAATTGTGGAAGAGGCCGTTGCGGATGACGCAGCCGGAGGCAGACCACTGGAACAACGGCGCATGGCGGTATTCAAACGTCTCGATACCGTCGATGAGACAGTCCCAACTATGCTCCCAGCCCGTATAGGCCGTTCCGCCGCCGCCCTTGAACCATGCGTCGCGGAAGACGCAGTCGCGGATTTCGCAGAATTTCGCCTGCTGGCCATAGACGGGAAAACGGCCGCATTTGATGACTTCCACGTTCTTCGCCCAGCAGTTCCAGGCATTTGTGAACAACACCGTCGAAATCCACAGATCTTCCGTCTGTTCGATGGTCAGATTCTCCACGCCGCAACGCTGGATAGGCTCCACGACGGTGACGCTGCTGCCGTCGATGACGGGAAATTCGATGCGCAACGGCTGCTCCAGCGTAACCGCCGTGCCGTCGACCGCCTTGACACGTACGGCATAACGGCGGTAGGTGCCCCACAGGCAGGCGTTCTGCGTGAGTTCTTTCCAACGCTTCGTGGCGGGGCCGTCGATGATGAGATGGTCGCCAGGCTTCAGCTCCAAGTTGTTGGGGACCAGATGGATGACCGTGTCGCCACGATGCCCGTCCTGCGCGAGTTTGGCGTTTGAATTGGGGCGATTGCGGCCTAGGAAATTGATGGCGGCACGCCATGCCTGGCCGTTGTTGCGGACGGTCTCACGGTCGTTGGGATCCGTCTTGTAGTTGGCCGTGACGCTGGTCTCCAACGTCTTGCCGTCGGTGTAGGATGCGACGGCCTTCAGCGTGACGTTGCCGTCGCCTTTCATGGCTTTCGCCAGACTGCCATACCAGAACGTCGTGCTGAAGGTATTGCCGGAATGCTGTCCCGCCTTCCATGTATGGATGTTCGTCCCGTTGGCTTCGACCGTAATCATGCGCAAGTTCTTCGGGCGTGTATGGACTTCCATGGCGCAGCCGGGCTTCAAATCCGCGCCATCTTCCGGCCAGGCGAAGCGTATCCCGTTGGAGGGCAGGGCATAGACGAATTTAATGACGGTCTTGCCCATGCCCTGTCCACGGATGACGACGCCGCTTGAAAAGACGTTCACAGGCGTCTTCAGAATGTAGGTGCCTTCGTTGAGGATGACGGCGCGACCATCCTTCGCGGCTGCCGCGCAGGCTTTTGCAAATGCAGGCTGGTCGTCGATGTCGTCATTGGCGATTCCGCCTAAATCACGGATGTTAACGCCGTCTGGAATGGCCGGAATGCCGCCTTCCATGCCGCAGCGCGTCCAATTGGGATAGACGACGCCGTCCGGCCCGACGACGTCCGCCGCCGTCAGTTTCGCCGTTTCGGACGGTTTGATGTTGTACAGCGGCTTCCATGGCGGCTCCGTCGCGGCGGGAATCGTCTCCATCTGCAAATCGTCGATATAAACGACCACCTTCGCCTTCATGTAGCTGTGGAAATAGAGGACGACGAAATCCGTCTCCGGATCCAGCGGGACGCGGCTCGAAAACGGCAGCCACCGTTCGTAGGTGCCGCCCAGGCCGCGCAGATGGCAGTCGTTTCCGCCGACCGTCACCTTCCCGTCCGCCCGTTGCTGGCGGAGGTAAATGCCGCAACCGCTGCCGGATACAGCATAGAACCAGCCGCTTAGCTGAAGGATTTCTCCGCCTTTCACGCGGATTGCGACCGATTCGAAATTCGAGCCTTCTTGTTCGCTTTCATCGGTGATTTTCAGTGAAAACTTGCCCGTATGGGCTTGTTCGTCCGTCACGGCCGCCATGATCGCCTTGTCGGCAGGCGTCCATTTGTCATAGGCGTTTTCAAAACCGCCGTTGGGGACTTCGATGATTTCGGCAACCAATTGAAGCGCAATGCATAGGAATGGTATAAGAAGTTTTTTCATAGTGCATCTCCAATATTGGTGTTCATTCGTACTACTATCGTTCATTTTATTGTTTTTTCGCAAAGATTTTCCCTATGTTTTAGAGATTCCACATGATGCTGTTCCCGCCTCGCGAAGCGACGACAACCGCCGAGCCGCTGGAGCCGTTTGCATTTCAGCATTCAGAATTCATTATATACAAACAAAACATATAGGAGTTTGTCGGCCCGGCGGGGAGGCATTTCTGTTTATTCAGTGTATTCTGTGGACTCTAAGATGTTGATTTTTCGTGCTTTTCGTGCCTTTCGTGGTTCCAATTTAATGTTTTGGTTGCGGTCTTGGCCGCTCCAGGTTCATTCGTGGTTGTTTTGAAGAACATGAAAAAACTCGCGTAATCCTGTCGTTTGAAGGAGATCTTCAAACCGATGGCCATCAGTTCACGGCCTGTATAGGCGGTTCCGTCTTCTGCCGTGTAGATGGCGTCCGGCAGGAGGCCACGCATTTTGAAACGCGGCATCTGCGCATGGTCCCATTCGCGCATGCCATGGGCGAAGCCAAAGAGTCCGAAGGACTTGCGGTCACGGCGGACATATTGCCAGATGCAATATGGATGCTGCCGTGCGGAGGCGATCCGATAGACGTATGCGTCCTGCAGATCCGCGCGGACGGTCTTGAAATAAGCCGTCGCCTTCCGCAGTTCGTCAAACGTCTCCTGTGGGGCTTTCAGCAAATCGATGCCGATGCTCATGGAGCCTGTCATGCCGAGATGGATTCTGAAAGGCAGCGGGACATCCGGATCCCGTGCGATGTTTCCCGCGCCACCCGCCGTTTTCGGCACAAAGAGACGCGAAAAGCCTTCATGGAGGATCATCACATCCGCCGGATGCGCGTTGTCGCTGCGGTTGATGCGGTCTGCGTATTCGACCATGCCGAAATCGGCCCGACCGCCGCCGGATGCGCAGTTTTCGAACAACACGTTTGGATGGCGTTCGTTTAGCGACTGCCATACCTTATATAAATTACGGATGTAGCGGATGGGCATGGAGCGATCCGTGCCATATTCGCTGAGATAGCGGTTCATGTCCCATTTCAGATAGTCCAATTGCAAATCCGTGATCAATTTGTCCAGCCAGCCGATGGCCCAGTCACAAACGGCATCCTGTGAGAAATCAAGCGTCAACTGACTGCGTTTCAAGAAGTTCGGACGTTTGGGATCAAAAAGGAACCAATCCGGATGGGTTCGATACAGATCCGAATCCGGATTGGCCATTTCGGGCTCCACCCATAGGCCGAACGTCATGCCGTTGGCGTGGCATGCATCCGATATCGGCCGCAAGCCATTGGGGAAACGCGACTTGTCCGCAACCCAGTCGCCAAGTCCGGCCTTGTCGTTGACGCGTTTCGGCATCCATCCGTCATCAATGACGAACAGTTCGGCGCCAACGTCCGCCGCCTTGCCGACCAACGCCGTCAGATTCTGCTCATTGATGTCGAAGAGATACGGATACCATGAATTATAGATGATGGGGCGGATGGCGTGGGCCTTCGGACGCGGCGCAAGCCAGTCCAATTGCCAGTCATAGAGAATCTCCGTCATCCGTTCGAAACCGCCTGCGGAGAAGCCGCAGCAGAGGGCGGGCGTTTCAAAGGATTCGTCTGGACGAAGCGTCCATTCCGTGTCGAAGTCGTTGATTCCGGCGGTGATGGAGACATTTCCGCTATAGCCTTTCTCAATGGAGATTTTGAAATTTCCGCTCCATTTCAAGGCGGCGAAATAGACGTCTCCGGCCGTTTCCGTGGCGGCGGATTCCGCGTCAATCGCCACAAACGGCACATGCTGATGGGCCGCGCAAGTGCCGCGATGGTTTTCCAGAACTAGTTGCATTTGCGTGAGTTCGCATTGATTGACGCCGAATTCTGCGCCCCAGTCGCCGGAATAATGCGTCACACGGTAGTTTCCGGCGATCGGCGGAAAGTTCAACGTCGCGCTTTTGACGCTGTCCAGACGGATGTCCGTCTCACCGCAATTGCGGATGACCGCCTTGCGGGACACGATGTCCAAATCGCCGAACAGTTCATAGACAAGCGTGACCTCCAACGGATAGTGCTCATCCTTCAGCGTGACGCGAAGCGACTCGTTTTCAACAACATGCGATTGATAGACGAGCCGTGCGCCGCGTGCGCCGTCGTCGTAGAGCGGGAGCAGGGCGGGTTCCATGAAATCATAAGGCTCCTGCCCGCGATATTCCAGATAAAACAGGCTGTTGGCGGGACTTGCGCAATCCATCTGCGTCTTCAGACGTGCGAGTTCATGGACGCCGTCAAGCCGTTCACCCCAATACAGATGGATGAGTTTGTTGTTGCGGCCGACAGCGAACGCGTAGGACATGCGCCCCGTCTGCAGAAGGAATATATTGTCTTTTACGGTAATCATGGAAAAGCAACGAAAAGGACAAACGCGACGAACGCGACAGGTCTTAAGGCTTGTACCGCTTGGAGACGGGCGGTTTCACCCAGGCGTGGCTGCTTTGGGCATGGTAGATTTGAATCAATTCGGCGAACGCCTTGTCGCAGGCGGCGGTCGGAAGACCGCCGTGTTCGGCGAATTCCATGTCTATCACCGTGCGCAGCAGGATGATGCGCCACCGCCAGGAGGCGCGGACATCGTCCGGCAGCTGCGCGTCGATGGCCTTCGCAAGACCGTATGCGTTTTTGACATGCGGCCAGCCTTCCAATGGCTTGATATTTTGCAGAAGCCAGTTTATCACAGTGGGATGCGTGTCGAGGAACCATCCCGCCTTGCGCGGCAGATCATGGTTCATTTCCAGCAACTTGGTAAGATCGACGACTTGATCCGCGACGTTTTCGCCGAAATGGTACGCGGCGTAGATGCGAATGGTCTCGAGGGCAGGGCGGTCATAGCTGTAGAATTGCGCAAACATCGCCTTATGAAGGTCTTCGAAGATGCCTTCCGAATAGGGGTAACCGCCTGACAGTTCGGCTTTTCGATCATCCCATTGCTTCTGGTAGCGATTCGGCTGCGGCGCGATGCCGAAACCGCCCCACGGCGACTGGTTCATGCTGATTTCGGGGAAGCCCAGCAACGGCGTGCCTTTCGGCGGCCGTTCCTTGAAGACGGGAATCTCCTCCATGATGTATTCGCAGTAGTCCGGATTGTTCTTCCGTTTCTCCAGTCCGAGCCGCCATTCTTCATCATTGCAGAACCAGAAGGAGACAATCCATTTGGCCTGCGGGAAATACTTCTCGCCGATGGGACGGAAAGCCTCGTAGATTTTCAGATAAGCGTTGCCGCCCCATGGCTTGCAGAGTTCGCAGCCGCAGCCACCTTGGTCATACGGCCAAATCGTTACGTAATCGGGCTTTAGGGAAGCGATGAAGCCGCGGCAGTTCTGCTCGAATTGCTCTTTCAGATAGTCCATTCCGCCTGGTTTGGACGGGCAGATTTGCGAATCATACCATCCGCCGCGTGCTCCGCCTTCCTTGATGGCGCGCAGTTCAACTGGCGAATCAGCGTAAGCTTCATTGGAGACGATCAGATAGAACAACTTCATGCCCAGGCTTCTGGCGATATTGGCGAAACCTGTCAACCGTTCGCGGAAGGCTACGGCGTCCGGATCGTCGAAGCTGTGGAAATGATGGAGGTCATACCAGAAGGCGAGTGTATTGAAGCCCCACAGCGCCAAATCTTCCAGATACGTCTTGATTTCCTCCATGGGGGCGACATGGTAGAAATTGAAGAAATGCGTCGCGAAATAAATGGCGCGCAACGGCTTGAACAACTTGAACTCGCCGCGGCCGGACCACGGCTCCATGCCGTTCGCCGTATAGCGCGATTCGTGGAGGAAACGGCCCGCGCCGTTGAAAAGCTCCGCCAGGGCGGGGGCGCGGAGACGCCATCCGCCTTGAATGTCCTCCATGACGTAAGTGTCTGGCTCCAAAGATTTATCCAATTCAAGGAACAATGTCATGGCGGCGCCTTCCTTTACGGCGATCCCATGGTTTTCCAGACGCGGTTTCAGAACTTCCGCAACAATCTGCGTCTCCAACGACGCGATGATGAATAATTCCGTGAGCATGTTTTTTTCCTGTTAGAAGGTGATGTCAAGAGATTTCAGCAATTCATCGACCGTCGCGGTGGCCAGACATTCCACCGTGTCCGCCGCGCCGTAATAGACTTTCACTTCGCCATTTGGCTCCAGTAGCATGCCGCCGGGGAAGATGACGCTGCCGCGGAATCCGTCCAGTTCGTATTTTTCCGCCGCCTTGATGACGGGCTTGCTGGAAATGGCGAGCACTTTGGCGGGATTCTTCAGATCGAGCAGCATGAGTCCGGCCAGATATTCCTTATGCCAGACGGCTTTCGGATTGTTCGCGATCTCCCAGCCGAGCAGATCGCGGTTGGGATCTTTGTAGGTCGCATGGAACGTGGCCAGCCAGCCTTCGGAGGTTTTGATCGGCGGCGCGGCAGGACCGATTTTCGCGTTCGCAAACGGCACTTTTTCCAATCCCATGACCAGCTGGGAATCGCCCCAGTAGCGGCAGTCGGGAGATTTGGAGAGCCAGATGTCGAACAATTCTTTATAGCCGCGGCTGTATTCGGGCATGGGGCGTTCCAGCCGAACGAAACAGCCGTCGATCTTTTCAGGGAACAGGACCATGTTGCGGTCGTCCGGAATGGACAGCGACAGCACATCGAACTTCTCGAAATCGTCCGTCACGGCGATGCCGCCGCGCAGGCCATGGCGTGTATCGACGGCGAAGCAGAGATAGACTCGGTCTTCGATAACCGTCAGCCGCGGGTCATAGAAACGGCTGATTTCCGGATCCGCGTCGACGAACTGCTGCGGAGCCGCCCACGGCTTGTCACGGGGGATCCAGTGGATGCCATCGTCCGATTCGGCGATTCCCAAATTGGTATAGGTGGAGCCACGCTCCCAGCCTTTGGGAGAGAAACCGACGTCGTTGCGGAAGACCATGTAATAGCGGCCTTTGAACTTGCAGATGCCTGCGTTGAAGACCAATGACGCAGGATAGGATAAGTCGGAGGCCTGGAGGACAGGATTGCCGGAATAGCGTTTCAGTTCCATATGTTTCCCCTGTTTTCATGGTGGAATCATTGTTTTGGCCGATGCCATAAAAGCAAACAGCCCCGATTACCATTAAAGATAATCGGGGCTTGCAGATTTTCAAGCAATTACGGGTGGGAGGGTCACGCTCCTGCGTGACCGGACGCGCGGGAGCGCGTCCCTCCCAAGCCGTTACAGGTTGCCAAGAGCGCAGAGCAGGACACCCGCGGCGACGGCGGAACCGATGACGCCGGAGACGTTCGGGCCCATGGCGTGCATGAGCAGGAAGTTCTGCGGATCTTCCTGGAGACCGATCTTGTTGACGACACGGGCCGCCATCGGGACGGCGGAGACACCGGCCGCGCCGATCATCGGGTTGACCTTGCCGCCCGTGAGCTTGCACATGATCTTGCCGAAGATGACACCGCCCGCCGTGCCGATGCTGAACGCGATCAGACCGAGGAGCAGGATGCCCAACGTATTCAGATTGAGGAATTTGTCAGCGGACAGCTTGGATCCGACGGACAATCCGAGGAAGATGGTCACGATGTTGCACAGCGCGTTCTGCGCGGTTTCGCTCAGACGATCCGTGCACATGCATTCCTTCAGGACGTTGCCCAGCATGAGCATGGAGATCAGCGGGGCGGCGGACGGAAGGAGCAGGCAGCAGAGCATGACGATGATCAGCGGGAAGACGACCTTTTCCAGTTTCGTGACCTTGCGGAGCGTGGTCATGCGGATGAGGCGTTCTTCTTTGCTCGTCAGGGCCTTGATGATCGGCGGCTGGATGATCGGGACCAACGCCATGTAGGAGTAGGCCGCCACGGCGATGGAGCCGAGGAGATTTGGCGCCAGCTTGGAGGAGAGGAAAATGGCCGTCGGGCCGTCGGCGCCACCGATGATACCGATGGAGGCGGCGTCTTTCAGCGTGAAGGTAATGCCGGGCACGTATTTGCTGAGCAGGACGGCGCCGAAGAGGGCGCCGAAGATGCCAAGTTGGGCGGCCGCGCCGAGCAGGGCGGTCCACGGGTTGGCGATCAGCGGGGCGAAATCGGTCATGGCGCCGATGCCCAAGAAGATGAGCAGCGGGTAGATGCCGAGGTCAACGCCTTTGAAGAGGATGCCGAGGATGCCGTCCGGCGTGGCGATGCCGGCTAGCGGGATGTTGCTCATGATGGCGCCGTAGCCGATCGGAACCAGCAGCAAGGGCTCGAAGCCTTTGAAGATGGCCAGATACAGCAGGACGAAACCGACGCAGATCATCAGCAGGCGGCCGATGCCGAGCGTCCAGTCTTCGCCGGTGCGGACGATGAATTCGTAGATGCCCGTGCTCTGCCAGAGCTGCTTCAACATGGATTTGAAGCTCATGTCGGCATTGTCGCTGGGGAGGACGGAGTCGTCCAGCAGGACGGCTGGCTTGAACGTGAACAGGACATCGCCGTCGTTGATGTGCTGGCCTTCATGAATCGGAACGTCAATCACTTGTGCGGCGACGCCGGCCTCGATATGGGCCTTCGAACGGGTCAGCTGGGGATAATCCTTGACGGGATGGATATTGAGGATGAGCAACGGGCGGCCGGGCTGGATGTTCTTGCCCTTTTCCGTGGAGATCTGTTCGACGGTGGCTTCGCCGACCCAGATGTAGATGGCTTTGCAGATGCCGTCTTCGCCTTGTTCGACTTTATAAATGGTATTGTTCACCAGCTGCTTGACGCCTCCCATTTTAGGCTGCATCTGCGGTTGCTGGAGACGTTCGAGAGGCGTCGGCGCGACGAAATCGTCATCCGTCGCATAGACGGTGCCGATGGTCAACGCGAACACTGCTATAAGTAGGGATCCAAGTAATTTTTTCATTTGGTTGTTGCCTCCAATTGGATTTGGTTACAAATTACGCGGATCGCTTAGATATGGGCCACGACATCGCCCGTGTTGACGACATCGCCGGCGGCGACATCGATGGAGACGACCGTACCGGCCGCGGGAGCCGTGATGTTCTGTTCCATCTTCATGGCTTCGATGATGATCAGCACGTCGCCTTCCTTGACGGCCTGTCCGACGGACGCTTCGATGCGCAGGATCTTGCCGGGCATCGGGGCGGTGACTTCCTTGCCGGCGCCACCGGCGGCGGGAGCTGCTGCGGCGGGAGCGGCGGGAGCGGCCGCGCCTTCGGCGAGGCTGACGGAGAACGGCTTGCCGTTGACGGCGACCGTCGTGTCGTTCGTGACGTCAATGCGATAGGGCTTGCCGTTGACGGTGACGGTGTAGACGGCGGGGCCGGCGGCCTTCGTGGCGGCGGTCTTCGCGGCGGGCTTCTCTTCCTTGTAGCGGACGCCCAACGGACGCTTGCCTTTCAGGAAGTCGATGCCCTTGTCTTCGCAGCAGGCGGCGATGAAGACGTTTTCGTCCGTCACTTCGATGCCTTCCTTGCGGAGGCGTTCTTCGTAGTACGGGCGGTTGTACTTCGGATCCTTGTCCTTCAGTTCGCGGGCGTTTTCCGTCGTCGGCTGGAGGCCGAGCTGTTCGGAAGCCAGTTTGACGATTTCCGGATCAGGCGTTCCGGGCGTCTTGCCGAAGTAGCCGAGAACCATCTTGCCGTAACCGGCCGTGATCTTCTTCCAGGGGCCCTGGAAGACGTTCGCGAAGGCCTGCTGGAAGTAGAACTGCGAAACAGGCGTGACGGAGGTGCCGTAGCCGCCTTTCTCGACGACTTCGCGCATGGCGTTGATGATTTCGGGGAAACGGTCCAGGCAGTTGTTGTCGCGCATCATCTGCGTGTTGGCCGTCAGGGCACCGCCGGGCATCGGCGACAGGGTGATGCGCTGGTTCGTGGTCTTCGCCTCGGGCGGAAGCATGTATTTCTCCATGCAGTTCTCGAAGACTTCCTCCGCCTTGAGGATCTTGGTGTAGTCGATGTCGAGCGTGTAGTCCGTGCCTTTGAAGGCGTGCCACATCGTCAGGATGTCGGGCTGGCCCGTGCCGCCGGACATGGGGCTCATGGACAGGTCGATGATTTCCGCGCCGGCTTCGATGGCGGCCATGTAGCAGGCGACGCCCATGTCGGCGGTGTCATGGGTATGGACGTGGATCGGGCAGTCCTTGCGGCCGGCGGCGTCGAGCATTTCGCGGCAGCGCTTGACGGTTTCGCGCAGCGTGGCGGGCGTGCAGGTGCCGGAGGCGTCTTTGAAGCACAGGGAATGGAACTTCATGGAGGAGTTCAGAATCTGCTCGAGAATGTCGCAGTAGAATTTCGCGGAGTGAGGGTAGGTGTCCTTCACGCCCGGAGGAAGGGCCATCAGCGTGATGGTCGCCTCATGGCGCAGACCCGCGTTGTAGACGCAGTTGCCGGAGTATTCGAGATTGCGGATATCGTTCAAGGCGTCGAAGTTACGAACGGTCGTGACACCGTGCTTCTTGAACATCTTCGCATGCAGGTCGATCATTTCGGAGGACTGGGCGTCCAAACCGACGACGTTGACACCACGGGCCAGAGACTGGAGGTTGACGTCCGGGCCGACGGTCTTGCGGATTTCGTCCATCATGTCGAACGCGTTTTCGCCGCAGTAGAAGAAGGGGCTCTGGAAGCGTGCTCCGCCGGCGACTTCGAAATATGTCGTACCGGCATCCATGGCGGCGCTGAGGGCCGGCAGGAAGTCTTTCGCGATGACGCGGGCGCCGATGACGGACTGGAAGCCGTCACGGAAAGAGGTGTCCATGAATTGGATTTTTTTCATTTTTTCCGTTGTTCCTTTGTTTGGAGTGGTATGTTCAATGAATCAATGATTGACCTTTTCATTATTTGCCGGCATGCTTGACGAGCGCTACGGCGATGGCGGCGGCGATATCGTCGTCATTGTCGGCGGCCTGCGCAGGCTTCGCGACGGGCTTCGCCTTCTTCGGCTCTGGCTCGGGCATCAGATAGGCGTATTTCGAGCTGACTTTGGAGCTGATGTTCGTGCAGATAATCAGAACAAACAGGAACACGAACGTGGTTCCCATGCCCATGATCAAAAGGATGAAACTGCTTAGAATCATGTTGACGTCCTTTGTAGTTGCGGGATCACTCCCATATGGTGAAAAATAAAAAGAATGCCGATACTATAAATATAGTATGTGAACGGCGATTTTCCACTAAATAGAGGACGTCTATGTACAATAGTTCGCCTGCAGGACCTCTCCGTCGGATTTCCGCGGCATGCGGGAGGTCATTTCGCGAGAACGCCGAGTTCCTTCTGGAGAATCGTCATCATCAAGTTGCGGTCCAACGTGTTAGGCTCCATGAAGCTGCCATCGGAAAAGTCGTTCCATGACTGGATGCAGATGATGGCGGCCCTGTCGTTCAAGGCATGGCGCAGACGGGCGGCGAAATTGCGGCCGTTGCCGCGCGGAAGGATCCAGGCGTCCTGCAAATTGATGATTGGCTTGCCCTGGCTGTCCGGCGATTCATGGTTGTCACCCGTCTTGACCCATGCGAAACTGTCCGGCGAGACGGGGCGGCAGATGGTCCTGCCGTCAGGCAGAAGCGGCCAATCCTTGCCGATATGGCGGTAGCAGAAGGCGTTGTCGTATGTCTTGTCCTTCTGGACGAGACGGACGTTGCGGTCGAAGACCAGAACGGTCTTCCCGTTCAGCCTGCAAGCGCTTGGCATGTCCGCAAGGCCTTTTCGCTGAATGAATTGTGCGACGTTTTCGATGGCCAGTTCGTTGTTTCCTCCCAGCATGAGAGCCACCTGGAAGACCGGCTGCTGGACGGCGGCCAGTTCAAAGAAACGGCGGATCCGCTCAAAACGGACGCCGTCGGCCAAATCCTCCGGATTGATGGACAGCAGGACGCCGTTGATGCCGACACCGCGCATCCGCTGCATGTCGCGCTCCATGCGGCTGTCCACCCAGCCATTGTAGCCGGGCAGGGGGCGGATGGCCGACTCGACGGTCGTGCTGAAATTGGGATAGGGATGGTAAACCGCTAGAATCAAAGGTCTTCTGTGTCCGCCATACGGATTCGCCGTCAATTTGGGAGCGCCTTCCTCCGGAACGTTTGCGCAGGAAGCGGCCATCAGCAGGATGACGACGGATAACAAATTGACAACCAATGATTTAGCGGATGTTTTCATGCTCATTCCTTGTTGTCTGAGGGGTTTGCAGGATCTTCGCGTCTTTCAAAGCGCTTGCAGTCGTCCATAGGCTCCATCTCCTTGCCGGTCAACGAACAACGGCCTCCGAACGGATGCTTCACATATTGGCGGCAGTCACGGCAGAAATGCCTGGCGGCCGTGTGGAGTTCGTCCAGAAAGGCGGCTTCCGCCTTGCCCATGGATGGCTTCGAAGAGCCGAAAAGGTTTTCCAAACTGGAAAGCGACGGCTTGGGCGACGCGTTGTCCGGCTTGTCCGGCGGATTGGCCGTTTCGGAAGGAATCCGCGCATGGCAGAAGGCGCACGTCAAATATTCTTCGACGACGGTGAATCCTTCCATCCGCCGTTCCAACTTGGCGATGGACTGTGAATGGCAATGATTGCAGAAAAAACGCTGGCCTGGCTTCATGGTGGATCGACTTGTTGATTTGTCTACAGATTCTTGTTGATAAAATAACATGGGGGAAGGCGTCTGTCAACAGGAAAAACAGACGGAAGGGGCTTTTCCCAGACGATATTTTATGTCGCATAATGTAGATTATGTTTAATTCAGCCAGAGCAAAAAAGGAGGCGCCGAATCGACAAGTCGTTGCATTCCAATCAACTCCAAATGGGAAAAATTTCTGTTAATAACTTTGTGATTATCCGATTATACCTAAATCCCAGTTTTTTAGTTTCGACGAGCAATTTGTCATCGACTGACTGGCCAGCTATATTTTATGAAAGTCAACTGGCCGCAACTGGAATCAATACCTTTAATAATATGTACGAATCCAACCATTTTGCAAATCCGCCCGCGAAATATAAAGGCACGGACTTCTGGATGCTCAACGACGCGTTGTCCGACGACGAAATCGACTTCCAGCTGTCGGAGATGAAGGCGCAAGGCATCGCCTCCTTCATCGCGCGGACGTATATCGGCCTGAAATCGGACTATCCGGGCCCTGGCTTCAAGAAGCACATGCGGACAATCGTCGAATGCGCCCGAAAAAACGGTCTAAAAGTCTTCATTCAAGCAGGATACATGCCGGAAGCCGTTTTGGACATGCCTGAGGAATACGCCTTGTGCAACATCAAGTCGATGCCATTGGCAGAAGCCGCAGACAATGGCGAAATTCTAGCGGAACTCGATGGGATTGCGTATGTTGCGGTGAACACGAAGACGTTTCTGGACATGATGAACAAAGACGCCATCATGTTTTATCTGAAGCAGTCCTACGAAGACATGTGGGCGGAATTCCAGCCGGATTTCGGCGGCGTCATCGAGTCGATCTGGGTCGACGAACCGTCGTACAGCCAAGCCGGACTGCCATGGAGCAAGACGTTGGTACAAGCTTTCTTGGACAAATGGGGCTATGATCTGAAGCCGAAAGTCCCGTTGCTTTTTCTGGACCGCGACGACTACCAGGCCGTCCGCTGCCATTACTGGCTGACGGTGCAGGAACTCCTTCGAAGCGCGTATTTTGTGCAGGTCCATGACTGGTGCAAGGCGCATCACATCCTTTTCAGCGGCCATCTGATGATGGAGGACACGCTGTCGTCGCAATTGGCGCGGGCCGGCGCGACAATGCCTTATTATAAATATTTCGATATTCCTGGCATCGACTATCTTACGGCTGAGATGAACTGGCGGTGCTCTCCGTTGAAGGCGCGATCTCCGGGCCTTTCCGTGAATCCGGGCCTGTACACGACGCCGCTGCAATGCTGTTCGGCGGCCCGCCAGGCCGGCCAGGAGCAGATTCTGGCGGAAATGTACGGCGTCAGTTCGGAAAACATGACGTTCCGCTGCCAGCGGAACATGTTCGATCATTTCGCGAGTTTCGGCATCAACCACCGATCCGTCCACGGAATCTTCTATTCGCTCCGCGGCCGTGGCAAACGCGCCTATCCGCCGCACGTAAACTATTACCAGCCATATTGGAACGACTACAAGCAGATGACGGACTACTGCGGCCGCGTCAGCTATTTCATCAGCCAGGGACGGCCTGTCCGGGAGATTCTCGTCATCCATCCATTGACTTCCGCCGCCTGCGAACGGCGCGGCCCCAACAGCCCTGAAGGCCAGTCTCCGGCCATCGCCAGCCGTGACGCTGATTTGCTGAATCTTGAATGGCAACTGCTTGCGCATCAGATCGGCTTTGATTTCGGTGACGAGCAGACGCTCGAAGAATGGGGCGCCGTCATCCAATCCGACGATGGAAAACCATTGTTCAAAGTAGGGCAAATGACCTATCAAGCCGTTGTCCTGCCGAATCTTCTGACGATCGCCCCGTCGACATGGAAGCTTCTGAAAGCGTTCATGGCCAAAGGCGGCAAGGTGTTCGTTTATGGACAGGCACCCGCCCTTCTCCATGGCCGCCCCGCCCCTGAAATCGCCGCAAGTCTCTCCAGCGCAGATTATTCCGTTGAATACGGAGAATTGGTCGAAAAGCTGCTGGCGACTCCGCGTGAATTCGATTTCACCTGCACGGACGACGCCACGCCCATTCTCATCAACTACCGCCGTGACGAACGATACCGTTATTTCTTCATCTTCAATTCTGACTGCCAAGCGGACAGAACAGGCGTTTTGACGTTGGACGGCAACTATTTGGGCACATTGCTCTCCGGAACGGGCGCCCCGCCCTGCTCCGTTGTCCGCCAAACTGAAAATGGCCGGACGTCCATGACGTTCACCATCCCAGCCGGTTCCGCCGTCATGCTGTTGGTGGAGAACGCTTTGGAGGCAGCCGCCCTGCCCGCCGCCGTCCCGTCCATTGCAACGACAAGCCAATTGGCCCTGCCCGCCAACTGGTCTCTTAAGCGTCTGCATCCCAATGCATTGGTATTGGAATTCGCCCAATACAGAAAAGACGATGGCGACTTCTCGCCGGTCTATCCGATTCTCGCCATCCATGACATTCTGACGAAGGAGGACTACGTCGGCCCGCTGACGCTGCGATATGTCTTCCATTCCGCCATTGCCGTGAAAGGCGCGAAACTGGCGTTGGAATCGCCGAAAGAGCAGACCGTCACGCTGAACGGCATGGCGGCATCTTCTGAGCCAAACGGCTACTATTGGGACAAGTCGTTTGAAACAATAGACTTGCCTGATATATCCATCGGCGAAAATGTCCTGGAAGTTTCTCGCTCCTATCGACCGTTGGCGAAATTCAAGTCGTCCATTACATCACTTTTCGAGAATCTTCCGGGCGTCGAACTGGAGCAAATGGTCCTGATCGGCGATTTCGGCGTCTTTTCGCAACGCATGGCGACGAAGGGAAACGGAATCCGCATGAGCCATCTCTTTACCTTAAATAAAGAGAAAACGACCGTCCAGTCGGAACTGGTCGATCATGGATATCCGTTCTACACGGGAACGATGATTCTGTCGCAGTCCTTCAACGTGCCGCGAAACGTCGCTGGACGAGACGCAACCCTCCGGATCGAAGGGCTTTCCGCCTGCCTGGCCCGCGTCTTTTTGAACGATGAATACCGCGGCGTCATCGCCTGGGAGCCGCCTGAATTGTCGATCGGGCCGCTGAAGGATGGCGTCAACGAACTCCGTCTGGAGCTTGTCAACACGATCCGGAATCTCATCGGGCCATATCATCGGCCGAAAGGAGAATACGGCGAAGCATGGGGCGGATATGGCTATCCGAACCTCCCGTGTCTTGGCGCGGTCGATGAAAATACCCGGAAAGTCATTCCGGACTGGCAGGACCATCGAATTCCGGACACTAGTGCCTGGACTGAAGATTATATGTTGGTTCCGTTTGGTTTACAGAATGCATTCATTTTTATTCATGAATAGCATGATTGCAAATGATAGTTCAAAATTATTTCAAAAAGGAGGCTTATGAAAACGCGAAATATCTGGTTGTCATTGTTGCTGGCAGGAACGCTTTCCGCCGAAACCGCCATTGATTTGAAGAACGGTGATTTTGAACAGAAGGGCGACGGATGGGATTACGGCAAGATGGTCTCCATCATCGAGGAGGCGCCGCACGGCGGTAAATTCTGCTTGAGGATTCTGGATGAATCGCCGACGGAAGGCTCGTCGTGCCGTTCGACGGCCATGCCGGTCACGGTGGGCAAGACGTATGCCGTCCGTTTCTGGGCGCGAAACAACGCCAGACGCGGCGCCGTCGGCGTCTATATGCAGTTCCTCAACGATCGGAACAAGCAGTTGAACACGCCCCAGAATCACAATGAAGTCATTTTATCCGTTCCAAACACCAATAATCAATGGCGCGAATACACGCTTGTCGGCCGTGCTCCGGAAGGCGCGGTGACATTGACCGTCTGGGTCCATTCCTTCAACGGAGCGACGGGGCAGACGGACTTCGATGATTTCAGAGTGTCAGAACTATCACAAGAAGAGGAGCTTACCGTGAAAACCACCAATGTCGTCGCAGATAACAGCCCGAGATTTCCCGCCCTGTCGCAGGAACGTATCGCCGAAATCGCCGCCATGCTTCCGGACAAACCGGCAGGCAACGGCCCAGCAGCCTCCGACAGAAAGGCCTGGCAGCCGCTCTATGAACTGCCGGAAGCCGCCGACATCATCAAACGCGCTGAAAGCCTAGTGGATACGCCGCCGACGGAACTGCCTGATGACGTGTATCTTGAGTTCACCCAGAACGGCAACCGACGCAATTTCGAACGCTTGCTTGGACAGCGCAACAGCCGTTTCACAACGCTTGGCCTGGCCGAAGCATTGGAATACAAAGGCCGTTTCCTGCCGCAGCTGGAACGCGATCTGGAGGCGTTGTTCAACTACCGTAGCTGGGTCATGCCCGCCCATGATGGCGGCCTTGAAAACTTCTATCAGAAGCGTTTTTATTCGGATCTTGGCTGCACGGCCATCTGCCGCGAGCTGGCGATCATCGACTGGTGGTTGCAGGACAAATTGAAGCCTGAAACGCGCAGACGGCTTCGTGAAGAAGTCCAAAAACGCATGATCGGCCCGTATCAGGAAGTCATCCGCAAAGGCGTTGTGACGGGCGGCCATTGGTGGTCCGTCGGCGGCAACAACTGGAACGCCGTCTGCACGAGCAACATGGTCGGAACCGCCCTTATCCTGTTGGACGACAAGATGGAACGTGCTGAAATACTCGCCGCCATGGAGAAATCCAATCCGATCTTTTTGAATGGTTTCACGCCGGACGGCAACTGCTCGGAAGGCATCGGCTATTGGAGCTACGGGTTCGGCCATTTCATGACCATGGGCGAAACGGTTTTGAATGCCACGAACGGCAAACTGAATATCTATGACGCTGATCCTGAGAAGATTGCGAAAGTCTGCGCCTACGCGCGGGACATCCAGATCGAATCGGGCATCTGCCCCGCCTTCGCGGATTGCGGCGTCAACGGCCGCCCTGGCCAGACGACGCTGTTCTACATCCAACGCCGTTTCCCGGAGACGATGCTGCATCGCGAATATGTCACCCGTCCCATCAGCCGCGGGTTGACCGATCTCGGCCTGCTCGCCTTCACGGATGACAGCCAATATGCGGAGAAAGCCCCTGAAAAAGAGACATTTCCGAAGCGCAGCCTGTTTGCGGACGCCGGAATCTACATCGGCCGTTCCGACAACGACGACCCGCGCGGCACCTTCGGCATCGCCCTCAAAGCGGGCCACAACGCCGAACAGCACAACCATAACGACGTCGGCAGTTTCCTCATCAGCCGCAAGACGAAACGCTACTTTCTGGATCCCGGTAACGAAACCTACACGAAGACAACGTTTTCCAGCCAGCGCTATACGCGGGAGATGCTGAACAGCTTCGGCCATCCCGTCCCGATTGTGGACGGCCAGCTGCAGCCCGCCGGCGGCAAGGCGCGCGGAACCATCATCAATACGCTTTTCACGGATGACGTCGACACGGTCGTCATCGATATGAAGAACGCCTACTACCAAGTCGAAGCCTTGGCAAGTCTTGTCAGAACGTTCACGTTCGACCGGAAGAACTACGTCGTCACCGTCCGCGACGACGTTTACTTCATGGAACCGAAGACCTTCGGCACGGCGTTGATCACCTACGACAAGATCTTCGAACGCCGCAAAGGCGAAATCGTCGCCTACGACGCGTTCGGCGGCCTGCAGGCCAACATCGACGTCACCGGCGGCGACTGGACGCTTGAAAAACGTGAAATCGACACGATCAACGGCAACAAGCCGTTCCGCCTTGGCATCAATCTCAACCAGCCGGTCAAGAAGGCGACGGTCATCATCACGATCAAACCCGTTGAATTGACCGACGACCTGCCCGGCTTCTACAGAGAGCCGGATATGAAGGCGTTAGACCCGCAGTTGGACAAGGCCGTCGCCGTCGAGGCGGAGGCTTTCAGCAAGCAGGAAAACGGCGAAGTCAACGTCGAACCGAAAGTCGGTGCCAGTGAAAAGGCCTTCAAAAATTGGGATATCGTCGGTCATCGTCTGACATGGACGTTCGACGTGAAGACGGCCGGCCGCTACGCCGTGCTCGTTCGCAGCTGCAACGCCTTCGCGGACGGCGTCGCCCGCAACGCCGCCATCGACGGCAAGCCGTTGAATGGCAAGGACAATCCGTTCCTCTTCCCCGGCACGGGAGGCTGGAGCAGCACGACCGATCAATGGAAGGACGCCTGGATGGCGGACGGCGGCAAGCCTCTCGTTCTGGAACTGACCGCCGGCAAGCATGACCTTATGATGGAAAACGTTGACGGACGCGGACTTAACTTGGATTGGATCAAACTCGTTCCAGTCAAATAATCGTTCGGGAGGGGCATGCCGCTGCATGTCCCTCCCTTCCATTGTCTTGCATCCTTTGTCAAAATTCTCTCCATTCTTCTTCCATGTCACCTTTGGATTTTTGTGTCTTCATCCTCTATCTTATTGGCGTTCTTTGCATTGGCTGGGCTTCCGCCCGCCATGCGGGAAAAGACGACGAATATTTTCTGGCAAGCCGCAGCATGGGCTGGCTGCCCATCGGCTTGTCCGTCATGGTGACATCGTTCAGCGCCATCAATTATCTGGCCATCCCCAGCGAGATCTTCGGATATGGCCTTTATGTCGTCGTATCGTTCCCCGTGTTTTTTCTTGCGGCATGGCCGATTTCGAAAATCTGGATGCCCTATTTTCATAACCTCCACGCCACCAGCGTCTATGAAATATTGGAACGGCGATATGACGTGCGCGTCCGAAGCCTGGCCAGCGGCTTGTTCATCCTCTGGCGGTTCTTCTGGATGGCGACCGCCCTCTACGCTTCCGGCAAGATCATGGGGGCGCTGACGGGATGGCCGCAATGGCTGCTGATTCTTCTATGCGGATTGATCGCAACGGGTTACACGTTCATCGGCGGGATGCGTGCCGTCATGTGGACGGATGTCGCGCAATTCTTCGTCCTGTTCGGCGGAATCGCGCTTGGAACCGCCTTGTCGTTCCGCCAGAACGGGTTGGACGTATTCCGGCTGGCATTCGACGGTGGCCGCATGCAACCATTCGCGCCGTTGGACGGGAAGTTCTTCTCGCTTGATCCGCGAATCCGCATCACATTATGGAGCGGCCTCATCGGAACTGCGGTGACGTTCATGGCCCGCTATGGCGCGGATCAAGTCGTCATGCAACGCTATCTGACGGCGAAAAGCCTGAAAGCGGCGCAGAAAGGCATCTGGCTGAACGCCTTGGCCTCTGTCGTGTCTTTGTCGCTTCTGGCGTTGTTCGGCATGGCGATTTATGCAAACGCCTGCCGCCTAGGGGCTTTTGCGGCGGACAACGGCCTGTCTCTACCCGCCGCGCAACGGCAGGCGATGGCGTTGAAGCAATTGTCGCTTCTGATCCGTTCGTTTCCGGCCGGCGTGGCCGGCCTGATCGTGGCGGGATTGCTGGCGGCGACTATGTCCAGCATCGATTCAGGCGTCAACGCCTGCACGGCCGCCTATGTGACGGATTTCCAGAAGCGGTTCCAATGGAGAATGATATCATCCAAATGGCTCACGTTGGCCATCGGCATCGTCTCGACTCTGCTGGCGTTGTTGCTGATTCCGGCCATTGGCAAGTCGAACAGCGTGTTCGCAATCGTCAACAAATTGGTAAACGGGCTGGGCAGCCCGTTGCTTTGTCTGATGCTGTTGGGCATGTTCAGCAAGAAGACGAATTCCTCCGGCGTATTTGTCGGAGGAATTGTCGGCTTGTTCGCCAGTCTGGCCATCTCCTTCTGGCTGAAGCCGTTGGCGTTGCAGTACTACGCCGTCGCCAACCTTCTGGCCTGCATGGCGGCTTGCTATATATGTAGTTTTTTATGTGGAGCAATCTTAAAAAAATCAAGATGATAATCTTTGAGTTGTTTATGGTGTTTTTCCAAAAGACAAGGTGCGAAGTCAAGCACATTTGAAATCAAGGAATCATAGGATTTATCATCCATATAAAGACCAGGAACATCTGAACTGAAAGCAATCCAGAAATGCCTGTCTAAATCTTCTTGTAGATAAATCTTGAATCTTGGCGCTCCATACGGAACAGCAGACGCATTTTCATGCACTTCAAATGATGAGGATGTGTTTTTCATCTTCATTTCCCTTATCAAATTGATAAATTCATCAGGAGTAATTGCGGGAACATTGCTTCGATCTTTAAAATCTTTGATATTGGCTGTGATAATGTAATCAGCGTTGACGGAATGGGCGCAGCAATCTTGTAGATTATCCTCGAAGTCTTTGAGTTTCCTGTCTTTTATTGCTTGTAGAAGCATGTCTTTGTCTGTGTATGCGATTGTAAGTGATTCACACACTATCTTTAACCAATGATAACGCTGTTCAAGGGGATATCGCCTCAAAAGATACCAGAGAATGGAAAGCGAATGAAATGCAACAAAACCATCCAGTTGATTCTGTTTGCATTTATTCATGATGATTTTCGCTTCACTATTATATTTGTCTTCACGGCCTGTCAGATAAGTCAGGATGACATTTGTATCAAGCAGGATTTTCATAAGAATAGATTAAAAATACTGTGGATATTTTTTTGACAAGACAGCTTCACGTGCGGTTTCAAGGTCTTCGATTGGATATTTTGCACATTCCTCTCTTAGCTTATCGCATTCCTGGACAAATCTTTCAAATATGTCTTTTGAAGAATATGAAAGATCCGGAACCTTGCCGGCTGTTTGACGGTCCGCAAGAATCTTTGACATGAATGCAATGACTTCCGTAAGTTCTTTAGGATAGAGCCGCTTCAGTAGATATAGCGCCCGTTGTTTTTCTGTCATGTTTTCCTCCATTTTTGAATTCTAACAAGAGTCATATATTTATGATAATACATGCAAACAGAAAATCAACTTTTTCTAATAAAAATATTAGATGAATAAAATGATATTTAAAAGAAAATCAGCATGAATAAAAGAGTATATCATGCCATGAAAATATCACAAGAGTATCCATCTGGAATAGCGATAGATATCCTTATGATATATGATTGCAGGAAATGAATTCTACACGACGCGACGCGGCAGAGGATGCGTCATGATTTTCAGCTGGTTGAGGACGGAGACGACGCCGTCCACGCTGGCGGCGACTTCCGCCGCCCGCTGGGAGACGACCTCTGACATGGCCAGACCGTTCAAAACGACCTTGCCGTTGTTGCTTTCGACGACCAGAAAACGCAACGGCAGGCATTCCTGCTCCCTGAGACGAAAGACGATCCTGTTGACCAGCATCTTGTCGTCCAAAAGCTTCTGGCCTTGTTCATCCCGTTCACGTGTCATGATGGACTTCATGGCGCACAGAAGGAACGGCGCCAACGTCTCAAGCGACAACGTGTCCGTCTTCACGACTACGTCATAGCTGTTCGCGGCATACCAGTCTTCATTGTAATGGAAGAGGCAGAATCCCGCGCGGTCGCGGTCGCTCTTGTCCATCATAGCCTGGGCCACCGGCATTGTGCAGCCTTCCCATTCCATGATGTTCTTAAGGCGTATCTCCTTGGATGCGACCAATTTGACTCTCAGGCAGTTCGGGATGCCCGCGAACAGGAAATTGGCGCCGCGGCCCACGATCAGCTTGTTGTCCTTCTGGACTTCAAAATACAGAATATTGCGAAGCGTATCCAGATAATGGTCTGGTTCGCCTCGGAAGAGCCGTGCGAAGAAGCCCGGCTTTTTTTCGTCATACTCCCGAAGGGAATCGGTGGGCATGCCGATTTCTTCAAATCGTTTTTCCACAAACTCTTTGCCAATAAAATCCATCCCAAGCATTTCGCTTAAGCGAACGACATCCGCCTCCGAAATAGAGCCCAATTCACGCGCCAAGGTAATGAACGCCATGTTTAGACCTCCTGTATTGCCATCTGGTTCAACAAAGAGAAATGTCTCTAATATTTAATATAAGTGTGCCAATACTAACTTTTCAAGTCAATAAAATAAAAAAATCACTAATTTTTTCCAAAATAATACACGGAGGGGTACGCGTTCCATCACGACAAGAAAACGGCAACGGTATTCCATCTGAGAGGAAGGATATCCCGCACGCATCCGCCTGTGGTATTTCCATTTCCTTTTATGACTTTTTATGACTTTTTGTTATTTTTATGATTTACAATGAGTTATCATGACTTTTATGATTCTTTATGATAATTATCGAATTTGTCAAATATGGTTTGCATTTCACTGGCCGGATGCTATCGTATGAATTGTCGCAACGTGACTTGTTGCATTTTGAAATGGAGATATATTAATCATGAGAAATAACATGAAGAATATGGATGCGGCCGGGAAGCTCTTCATGGCGCTGGACAGGCCGTTCGCGGATCTTGTGGATTTTTTCCTGAAGGACGAAGGCTACAAGGTCGTCCGCGAATCCATACGGGAGATGAATCCGGAGACGATCGGCCGTCCGCCGAACGGGCGCTACAGGAAGACCGTGCATGATATCGTGAAGGAGATGGACATCAGGAAGCGTCACGGGAAACCGCGCCACTTGACGGTGGCTCTGGAGAACCAGTCGTATGTGAGCCGAGTCATGCCTGGGCGCGAACTGATGTCGTCAGCGCTCCACTGGGACCACTGGCGCCGCGGCGTCAGGTCAGAACACGAGAAAAACGGCGAGCTTGAGACGACAGAGAAGTGGCTGGACGGCGTTCTCCCCGGCGACCGTATGCCGCCTGTCCTGACGCTGACGCCCTATTTCGGGCAGAAGCCGTGGAAGGGGGCGAACCGTTTCGTCGCGGATATGACGGACTGCCCGCCGGGGCTGGAAAAGGCCTTGGCGGACTGCCCCGCCAACGTCGTCTCCTTCCGTGACATGACGGCGAAACAGCTGTCGTCGTTCGAGGTCGGACCAATGCGAGCGGTCGCCAAAAGCATCCGCTACTCACGCAACCGCAGGCTTCTACGGTATGAAATGCGCACGGATCCGTCGTTCCATGACATGCCGGCGGAGGCGTACGAGATCATCAACCAGGCGACCGGAATGAAACTGAAACCCAAGCAAAAGGAGCACAACAACATGGCAAGGGATATATCGTCATACGACCAGTATCTGCTCGACATGGGCGAGAGAAGAGGCGAAAAGAAGGGCGAAAAGAGAGGAAGAAAGGAAGGAAAATTGGAAGGGAAACTGGAAGGGAAATTGGAAGGGAAACTGGAAGGACTGGCAGAAGGAATCACAGCAGCAATCATGAGATTCATTCAAAGCAGAAGAAGGCGGCATTTCTCCGAAACGCAGATACAAGAGGACCTCCAACTTGATTTCGGCCTGGACGAGGCCAAGGCAAGCCAATACATGGCAAGTTCTTTGACAGCAAAAGCTTGAACGAAATAGTCCGGAGCACAACAACATGGCAAGGGATGTATCGTCATATGACCAATATCTGCTCGACATGGGCGAGAGAAGAGGCGAAAAGAAGGGCGAAAAGAAAGGCGAAAAGAAGGGAATCGCCGCCGCAATCATGAGATTCATTCAAAGCAGAAGAAGGCGCCATTTCTCCGAAACGCAGATACAAGAGGACCTGCAACTTGATTTCGGCCTGGACGAGGCCCAGGCAAGCCAATACATGACGGCGGCCTTGACAGCCAAAGCGTGAATGAATTTTCTTGTCAAGAAACAGATGTCCTCCTGTCCTATGCCTACGGCAGAAGCCGTAGGCGCAGGCGGGACGCACCGCGCCACCCCCCTCTACTCCAATGTCAGCTTGATGACTTTTTTGACGGAGGCGATCTGTTCGTCCGTCCCCATGACGGAGACTTTATCATGCGGTTCGAAACGGTCTTCCGGACCAGGCAAGCCCTTCAGCGCCATGCCGTTGCGGACGATTCGCGCCACTGTCACGCCTGTCAGGTTGCGCAACCGCAGTTCGCGGAGCGTCTTGAAACAGACCTGCGATTTCTCCGGAACTTCAATCTCCTCGATGTGCAGCTGCAACAAATTAGACAAAGACTCCTCATAGACGGGCCGTTCCGTCTTCGCAAGAAATTCCTTCGTCTTCTTTTCGACGGCTTCATCGCCAAGGAAATACACGTCGTCTTCCGCCTGGAAAGAGGCGTTCGCGCCCGGATTGTTCAATTTCGTCCCGTCCTTACGGACGATACGGGAGACCGTCGCGCCGGTCTGGTTACGCAAATGCAACTGGTTGAACGGGATGTCGATGCAACCGGATGTTTTCGGGACTTTCAGGTGGAACTCGTGGTTCGAAAACAGCAGGACGCTCTCCACTTCGTCCCGCCCGTCGTCTTCGCCGTTCATCAGCGAATTCAGCGTGTCCTGCGCATCCGTCGCCAGTGTCTTGAACTGGTCGTGCCAGATGATATACGCGAGCATGAAAATGACAAGCATTCCGATGAACATGTACCAGTTGAACACAAGCAGGCTGCTGAGGAACGTATATTCCAGAAGCAGTAATCCCAACGTGATGAAACGAACCGTCGTGCGGATGATCCGCCGCAGGCTGACGACCCACTGCGTCTCCGCGAAGTTCTGGCTGGAGGCACCGGAAATATCTCGCCCCAAACGACTTCCAAGCCATGCGCCGTTCAGGAACATCGGGATGGACAGAATGCTTGCGACGGCCCACAGCGCCACCACCTTGTATTCCAGAATCCATGTCGGCAACCTGTCCCACAGGCTTGTCACGCCCTTCAGATAATCCGCCACGAGAAAGACGACGGCGATCAGCACCATGTTCAGGGCGAACAGCATGAAATGCCATCCAAACTGATGGAGATGGTTCTTCGAAACAAGCTCCCGGCCCGTGCGGTTGCTCCACGCCGTGTAGTTCTTCATGCCGTTCTGCATGGAGAGCGGGAAATGGCCGAACAGCCAGTCGGCAAACACGCCGGTCTTTCGCAGGATGAACGGATTGATCAACGTCGTGATGATGGACACGCCGACGGCCACCTGGTACATCGCGGGATACGGTTCGGCGCCGTTTGTCAATCTAATTCCCATCAGCGCAACAAGATAGGCGAAATCGCCAATCTGCGCGAGACCGACGCCGATCTGCAGCGAATCACGGAACGTCTGCCCCGTCAACAGACAGCTTGCAAGGCTGTTGAGGCTCTTGCCGACGATCACCACCGCCGTCAGCAGCAGAATCGTCCATTTATGCTCCCACATCTGGACGGGATTCACCATCAGGCCGATCGTCACGAAAAACATCGCGCTGAACATGCAGCGGACGCCTACGGTGTTCTTGTTCACACGTTTGCGAACTTTCGACTCCGAAATGATGGCGCCGACAAGAAACGCCCCGAGGGCAAGGCTGAAGTTCATCCGCTCCGCAATCAGCGAAATGCCGAACGTCACGCCCATGATGATGATCAGCAGCGTCTCCTCGTCCTGCAAGCGGCTCAGCATTTTGTTTAGGAAAGGTGGCAGAAGAAGGAGTCCGAAAATGAACAC
>CACYQT010000031.1:0-47612 GCA_902776645.1 uncultured bacterium
GGCAGGCCTTCACGCAGTCCATCCATTCGTCGGAAAGATAGCCAGTCTGCAGACCGCCGCGGGCGTGCATGAAGAAGCCGCCGAGGCCGACCTTCTTCATCTCGCGAATCTGCCAGCGGAGCTCCTCCGGCGACAGCTTTTCATTCCAGCTCCAGAACGGAACGGGGCGGTACATGGATTCGGGATCGCGTAGATTCATTTTGTGGCTCCTTTTTATTATATTATATTCTAGTATTCTAGACTTCTAGTATTCTAGGCTTTTAAGCTTTCCATGAATTTGCCGTGCAGTTGCTTCAGCTTGTCAAGATAGAAGGCGATGTTTTCATCACGGACATCATCGGTCGCGTCGGACAGCAGCTTGCTGTTGTCTGTCACGGAGACGGTTTTCTTCACGCCTGTCACATAAAATTCCACGCCGTCACCCTGCGCGTATTCGCGGTTGGATTTCAACGCCAGTTCATACGCCGCGCTACGCTTCGTCTCGCCTTTCGCAAGCTTCTCCGCATAGACTTTCGGCGACGTCGAAAGATATTCGCGTTTCGCAAAGTCCTTGATTGGAAGACGATGCTCACGGATATCCTCCGCATAGCGCTCATACAGCGCCTCCAGTTCGCTTTCACGCCCTTTCAGCAGAAGTCCCACGAACTCAGACACGAACCGCCGTTGGAACGGCTCCAGGCCGCGCGACTTCAATGCCGCGCCCGCAATGGAGATCTTGCCGTCCTCCGCCAGCAGCGCGTAGTTTTTCGCCTTGTAGGAGAACATCGCCTCGTAGCAGGCGTCCAGATCGACTTCGATGCCCTGCGGCAGCATGGCCTGTACGGAAGCCTCCATGCCATTGACGTCCGTCATGCCCTGCGGCGGCTTGAAATAGATGCCATCCGTATCCATTTCAACAATTAACGCGCCGAGCTTGATCAAATTGTCGCGCATGCCGCTCAAGATTTCGCGGCCGCGGCCCGTGATGCGGCCCGCCATCGCATAGTCGTTGAACGTGCCCTGCACGAACGCCGTGTAGCCGTAGAACGAATTGATCAGCACCTTGAAACTGCTCTGTAACGCGTTCAGATGGTCGCGTTCCGCGCCCTCCGCCGTCTTCATGGCGTCTTTCGCCGCCAGGCGGAATTCACGCAAGTCCCTCAGCAAACGCAAGTAAACACCGCGCCAGTCGTTCGACGGCGTCAGCTGCTCGCTGATGATGATGGACGGATACAGGCTGCGCACGTCGATGTGCCACACGGGACGGAACACGCCGATCTCCGCCGCCTCCGACAGCGCGCCCTGCAGGAACGATGACGCCTGCGGCGACGGAAGTCCCGCGTTTTCAGAGAGATATTCCGCGCACAACAACGCGTCGATGCGCGTCGCGTTGCCGCGCAACACGCAGTTCTGATAACTGAACGGAACCAGTTGGGCTTGATAGAAGTAGCTAGGCGACAATATCTTGCTCAACGCGTCCGTCTCCCGTACGTCGTCCAGGCAGTAGGCCATGAGCGTTTCCGGATCCGCTTCGTACATCTCGGAAATCTTGTCGCCGTCCACATACGTGCGGTTCGGCGCGGCGACGCCAAAGTATTTGGCGGTCGCCTTCAGGCCGTAGCTGTCCAGATCGCGATGGACGATATCATAAAGAATCACAAGAAAATACGTGTCGATGACATGGCGGCCGTACAAGTCATAGCGGTTGTACTGCGTCGCGCGTTCGCCCGCCGTGAACTGGCTGCGGCGGCATTTCGCCGCCTGGCCCTGCCGCCCGAGCGCGAAGGGGATCTTGTAGCGTTTGCAGCGCTTCTCCAGATACGACAGGTCGAAATTGAAGATGTTGTGGCCTTCGATGACATCCGGATCGCGCTCCTGCACGATCTGTATCATCTTCTTCAGCAACGCCGCCTCGCCGCCTTCATGCTTGTTGGAGATGCAAATCTCGAAACCGTCGCTGTCTTTCAGCGAGACAAGCGTCACTTCGTCCTCCGGCAGATCCGCGTTGCAGAACGTATGTCCTTCTCCGCAATGTGTTTCGATATCCAGCTGCATGCGGCGGACCTCTTCGAATTTCATGCCGCGGAACAGGCGGATGCCAAGCCGCGTCAGCATCTGCTGGCTGAAGTCGCTGAACACGCGGTACGGCGCCAACGGCGAACTCGGGCTCGCCCCTGTCCGCTTCTTCAGATCCTTCAACGCGGCATCGTAATCCGCCAAATCGGAAAACGACAGACGGACGCGGTGCGCCGCGCCTTCGCCTTCCAGATTCTCCAGTTTCGCGACGTTGGGAACGCTTTTCGCAAGTTCTTCTCCCGAAACGAGAAGCCATGGTTCGAACGGCATCTCCTCCCGTCTGACGCCGTCTGGAAAACGGCGGAACAGAATGGCCTTGCCGGGCTCTTCGTATTCAATGGCCACCACCCTGTCCAGGCGGCTTTTGACCAGGCGGCTTAAATCGATTTCGTTCATGGCCATCTCCTTGCGATTCAAATATTAGCGTAGTTTGATGAACAAAAGGAACAGCAGCGGCGTCAGCAACGCCTGCAACAGCATGAAGCGCACGAGAATCTGCGTCTCCGACCACATCAGTTTCTTGCGGCAGTGGTCGTGCAGCGGGAAACGCACGCTGTGCAGCATGCGGACAATCCATATCTGCTTCGCCGCCTCTTCCGCCGTGGCGAAATTTTTCGGGTTCTGCGGATTCTTCACGTTGTTGATCGGCATGCGAGTGTCGAAGTGAAGTTTCCGCAAGAATCTCAGTATCAGCAATTTGACAAGACCCGTTCCGCCATTGATGATGAGAATCGGCGCAACCGCCAAGAACATGAACAGATTGCCGGAGGCCATGGCGCACACGCCGATCAGCAGGCCGAGATAACGCGAGCCCGCATCGCCCATCATCACGCTGCTTGGATAGGCGTTGTGCCACAGATAGCCCGCGAACACGCCCGCGCTGACGAACGCAAGCAACGCCCACTGCGCGCCGGAACCGTAGTGCGGCACGTTCAAGTATTCGGCCATGACGTTATGGCCGATGACGGCGTACAGGAAGATGCCCATGATGATCAACGTCATGATGGACAATGATCCCGCCAGGCCGTCCACGCCGTCGCTGCAGTTGACGGCGTTGATGCAGACGAACAGCAGAAACGCCGCGATCGGCACATACCACCACCAGTCCATGTACAGTTCGCCCTTCACGAACGGCACCCAGATGCGCATCGGCTGCAGCTCCGTGAAGCAAACCGCCGTCATGACGACAATTACGACATCCAGAAATCCTTTCTTCGATTCGCTCCACGGGAATTTGCTCGCATCGTCCAGATAGCCCGTCAGCATGACGAAAAACAGGCATGCCATCACGCCGAACACACGCAGATTGAACGGCATGACGAACGCCAGCACGATCATGATGAACAGCACGATCAGCACGCCCGCGCCAGTCGGCTTCCCCTTCGCCTTTTCGGAACCTTCCACTAGGACTTTTCCGCGGTCATGCGGCAGATGGTCCCACAGCTTCGGCAGAAAATACCAGCAGAGCAGCGCGCCGACCATCGAGCCGACGCCCATCAGAACCAAATACGATTCCAGCAGGCGGAACGGCCCCCAGAATTTTGTCAGATACGGCGCTAAAAACGGCAACATTCTTCTTTCCTCCTTTATTCCCTATTATTATATATGGATGCTCTCCACCTTTTTCTTCAAATCGTCCGCCAGCGCCATCATGTCCGGATAGCGCTGGTCGCGTTTCTTCGCAAGCCCTTTCATGAGGATCGCGCACAATGCGGGATTGAGCGACGGGTCGATATCCTGCGGATGCCGCGCCGTCTGGACGGAGCTGGCCTGCAGATGCAAAAGCTTCTTCTTCGTGTCCGCGACGAACGCCGCCTTGCCGGTCACGATTCGATACATCATGAGGCTGAAAGCGAAAACGTCCGATGCCATGAACGCCATCTTCTCCTTGAACTGTTCGGGGGCCATGTACGCCGGCGTGCCCGGCTGCGGATACGGCCCGTTGTCGTCCGATTTCTTCGCAAGATCGAAATCCGTCAGTTTCACGATGGGAAGGCCGTTCGGCGATTCCTTCAAGAGGAAGTTCTCCGGCTTCACGTCCAGATGCATGAATCCGTTGCGATGGACCCACGCCAACGCCTCCGCCGCCTCCACCAAGATATAGAGCATGTTCTTCTGAAGCGTCTCCGAATAGCTGTTCATCAACGCCTTCAGATTCTGCCCTTCCAACAGTTCAATAATTTCGTACGGCCTGAAGCCGTGGTATCCCATTTCCAACGAGTTGACGATGTTCGGATGCGGACTCAGCACGCTGCGGACTTTCGTTCCGAAGCGGAAACGCCCATGGTCTTTGAAGCTCAGGACTTTCGACGTGTGGAGCTCGCGAAGCAACGCGCGTGTGCCGTCGCCAAGCACGATGGACGTCAACGACGCCATCCCCCCTTCGGCGAATTTCCCGAACTTTGCATATGTCAGTTTATTCTCCATGATGACACACCATCGACGCCTACGCCAGACGACCGCCTTTCAACACCAACGCAACGTCTTCCGCGGAAAGGTTGTGATGTAGATTCAAGGCAACTTTCGAGCCGTCCGCCTTGACGACCGTCGCCTTGACGGCCGTTCCGGCCTTCATCTGGCCATGGATGCCGTCGATGCGGATGGTGTCGCCCTGCTCGATCTTGTCCAGTTCGCTGGCGGAATCGAAATACAGCGGGACGATGCCGAAATTCAGCAGGTTCGCCGCGTGGATGCGTTCGATGCTCAGCGCGATGATGCAGCGCACGCCAAGATACATCGGGCAGATCGCCGCATGTTCGCGGCTCGAGCCCTGGCCGTAGCTTTCCGCCGCGACGACGATGCCCGCGCGGCCGCTGTCGCGAACCGCCGCCGCCCGCTCCGCGAACGTCGGCTTGCCGTTTTCGTTGAAGCATTCGAAGACGTATTTCGCATAGACGGGAATGTTGCTGCGGTATTTCAGATACGCTCCGGCGGGCATGATATGATCCGTCGTGATTTTTTCGCCAAGTTTCAGAAGAACTTCGCCATCAATGTCTTGCGGCACGGGCGTGACGCTCGGCGGCGCGCCGATGGTCTCCTTGCGGACGATTTCCACATCGCCGCAGGCAGGCTTGACGACCATCGAATCATCCACCAGAAATTGTTCGGGCATCTTCCATTCCGGATAGTCGATGCCGAGCGTGCGCGGATCCGTCAACTTGCCCGTAAGTGCCGTCGCCACAGCCGTTTCAGGGCTGACGAGATAGCACTGGTCGTTTTTCGTTCCCGTGCGGTTCAGGAAGTTGCGGTTGTTCGTGCGCACGCTGATGGTGCCGTTGGCGGGGCTGAAGCCCTGCCCGATGCACGGCCCGCAGGTGGATTCCAGAATGCGGCAGCCCGCCGCCAGCAGATTGGTCAGTCCGCCTTCAAGGCTCAGCATCGTCAGAACCTGACGGCTTCCGGGCGCGATGCCGAGCTCGACGTCCGGATGGACGGTGCGGCCGCGCAGAACCGCCGCCACCATGCGCAAATCCTTCAGCGAACTGTTCGTGCAGGAACCGATCATGACCTGCGAGACAGGCAGTCCTGCGACTTCCGCGACCGTCTTCACGTTGCCCGGATTGGACGGACAGGCCGCCATCGGCACGAGTTCGCCCAGATCAATCTCGATGACGCGGTCATAGGCTGCGTCGTCGTCCGCCTTCAGCTCCTTCCAGCAGTCCGCGCGGCCTTCGGCCTTCAAGAAGGCCAATGTCGCTTCATCGGACGGGAAGACGGACGACGTCACGCCAAGCTCCGCGCCCATGTTCGTGATCGTCGCGCGTTCGGGCACGCTCAACGTCTTGACGCCGTCGCCGAAATATTCGACCGCCCAGCCGACGTTCCCTTTGCTGCCCAATATGCTCAAGACCTTCAGAATCACGTCTTTAGCTGAAACCCACGGCTTCAGCGAACCCGTCAGTTTGATGCCGCAGACTTTGGGATAGCTCAGCTTGAACGGCTCGCCCGCCATCGCCAACGCGACGTCCAGACCGCCTGCGCCCATGGCCAGCATGCCGATGCCGCCGCCCGTCGGCGTATGCGAATCGGATCCCAGAAGCGTCTTGCCCGGAATGCCGTAGCGCTCCACATGGACCTGATGGCAGATGCCGTTGCCAGGCCGTGAATACAGCACGCCTTTCGACGCGCAGACGCTCTGCAGATACAGATGGTCGTTCGCGTTTTCAGGCCCCATCTGGCTTGTATTGTGGTCGATGTACTGGATCGAAAGCTCCGTCTTCACCTTCTTGACGCCCATGGCCTCCAGTTCCAAAAACGCCATCGTGCCAGTCGCGTCCTGGCAGAGCGTTTGGTCGATGCGGATTTCGACTTCCGAACCGACTTCGCATTTTCCCTTCACCAGATGTGCTTCGATGATTTTTCCGACAAGTGTTTTTCCTGACATGTTCTTTCCTTATTATATATAGTCCCTTTTGTCCTTTATGTCTCTTTCGTCCCTTTCCTCTCCTGCGCAACCTCTAGCCAAACGATTCCTCCAGTCTGATCAACTGGTTGTATTTGGCGATGCTTTCGGCTCGGTTCAACGAGCCGAAACGCGCATATTCCGCATGCAGCGCCACCGACAAGTCGGCGGCGAACAAATCGTCCGCGCCGCCGGCCGTCAAGGTGGAGACGACCAGCGTCTTGCCGCCGTCGCGGTACAACGACGCATGGTCGAGAAGCCGCGTCAGCGTCTTCTCCGTGTTCAGATCCAGCCGCCGCGCACGGCTTCGCGGTGCCGCGCCACATAGCGTAACACCTTGCGCTTCAGGCATCGCCATCAACGGCGTGATTTCATCGTCCGGCCAGTCGATTTCGACATAGGAAATCGGATATTCCTTCAGCAAATCGACCAATCCTTCGCGACGGCCTTCCGGCGACATCTGATCGGACGATTGCGGCATGGCCAAGCCTATGGACACTTCATCGCCCTGCGTGTACCCTGCGACTTCCATGGCCTGCCGCAGGCTGTCCAGAATCTCCCGCTCATCGCCGTCGAATATCTCCAAACCATGCAGTCCGATGGACTTGCGAAGCCCGCGGTTTCCGATTTCCTCTTCAAACGCATGGGCGATTTCCGCGCAGCCGCGCAGCCGTTCACGGAAACGGACGCTTGAGCGCCGCCACACAAGCAACAGTTCACCGAACTGACTGTAGTTGACGATATGCGCCACGCTGACAAGCGGATTCGGCAGCCGCCGCGCATTCACGCCGCCCAGATAGCGGCACAACGGAAGCTCCACCGCCAAGGCGGCAGCCTGCGCGACCGCCAGTGAAACCGCCAGGCTCGAATTGCCGCCGATGCTCTCAAGATTCTCCAACGTGCGATCGACTCCCGCCTGGTTCAACGCGTCCATGCCGCGCAACTGCGTGGCGACCAGATCCCGCACATTGGACAGCGCCATGCCGACGCCCTTCCCCCAGTAGCGCTTCGGATCGTCGTCCCGCTTGTCATTCGGAACATCCGCGACCGCCACGGCGCGCCCCAACGCGCCGCATTCCAGCATGACATCGCATTCAAGCGTCGCATTACCCTGCGAATCAAGAAGTTCCCGACTATCTATGTTTTGTATCAAGGTCATATTTTTAATTAATAATGAATAATTAACAATTAATAATTAATTGTTTTTCTTTTTTGCATTTACTCATTTTTTACAATCATAATCGCAAAAAACTAATCCATTATTTCCTTAATTGTTAATTGTTAATTGTTAATTGTTAACTGTTAATTGTATTTGTTTTTGCTTTAAGCTTTTGGCTTTAAGCTTGTTTTTGTATCTGCTTTAAGCTTTAAGCTTTTGGCTTTCAGCTTGTTTTTGTATCTGCTTTAAGCTTTAAGCTTTTGGCTTTAAGCTTCTTTTTGTATTTGCTTTTAGCTTTAAGCTTTTGGCTTTAAGCTTGTTATTTACCATTCAACTCCCAGCCCCGCGCAGTTGATTCCGCTGCCGATACCGAGCAACGCCACTTTTCCCCCCGCCTTCAGACGGCCTTCCTCCTCCGCCAGAGCCAGCGTCGCGGGAAGCGACGCGGAACCGCAATTGCCCAGTCTCTCAAACGTGGAATAATCCAGTTCGGGAGACAGCTTCAAATGCTCGTAAAGCCTTTGGCGATGCATCTTTCCGACTTGATGCGTCACAACCACATCCGGTTGTTCGCCACCGTTCCAGCCACATGCCGCGCCAAGCTCCGCCCACATCGTCTCCGCCAACGCGACGCCGCGAACGAGCAGTTCCTCCGAATCCGTCTCCATCAACGGCTTGCTGTCGTCCGTCATGCCGCCTTCGACCGCCCCCTGGCAGAGGCGATTCTGCGATGTGTCCGCCCGCCATGCGGCATGCATCAGCCGATGGCCGCGACGCCCCACGACGATTCCCGCCGCGCAGGATCCAATCGTCAACGACGCGAAATGGCTTTTCATCGCCTTGCGGTCGATCGTCCCGTCTTCGCACAGCGTCCGCACGGTGTTCTCCACCAGCGGGCCGCCGTTTTCGCCGCAGACGGCCAGACCGTATTCAATCTGCCCGAGCTCCACGAGATTCGCCAGCATCATGACGCCGTTGACCATGCCGAGGCAGGCGTTCGAGATATCGAACGCCAACGCCGTCGGCGGCAATTCCAGCAGACGATGGACGAACGCCGCCGTGGCGGGTTCGACGCAATCCCTTGACACGGAGCAATTTATCAAACAGCCAATTTCGTTCGGCGAGACTTCCGCCTTCGCCAGGGCCTTGCGGCCCGCCGCGGCGGCGGCTTCGCTCGGCAGCGTCCCTTTGTTCCAGAACCGCCGTTCGCGGATGCCCGTCATCAGCTCCAGCCGCCCGACATGCAGATGCAGCCGTTCGTACAACGGCTGCAGACGCGTCTCCAGCTCCTCCGACGTGACGACGTTCGGAGGAAGCTCCGCGGCTACGGCTGTGATGCATGACTGATGGTATTCCATAACTCAGGGAAGGGACTAAAGGGACATAAGCGAATAAAGGGACAAGTGATGATCTGCTTTAAGCTTTTAGCTTTAAGCTTTTAGCTTTATTTCTCCTCCTTCTTCAGCCGTTCGGTCAGCATCGGCAGAAGCGTGAACAAATCGCCGCACAGCCCAAGCTCCGCATACTGGAAGATCGGCGCTTCGGAATCGCTGTTGATGGCGATGATCGTCTCGCTTGTCTGCATGCCGGCCAGATGCTGCACCGCTCCGGAGATGCCGACGGCGATGTAAAGCTTTGGCGAAACGGTCTTTCCGGACAGACCAACCTGCGCGGAATACGGCCTCCAGCCACGGTCCACCGCTTCACGGCTCGCACCGACGGCACCGCCCAAGACATCCGCAAGCTGTTCCGCGAGAGCGACGTTCTCGCCTTTCTTGAAGCCGCGGCCGACGGACACCACGATGTCCGCGTCCTGTATCGCCATCGTCTGCTCGGCGGCTTCGTAGCCGACGCGCTTCACATGGCTTGCAAGCAGTTTCGCCTCCGGCTTCCAGCGGATGATGTCGCCTTTTCGGCCTGCCTGCACGGGAGCGGGACGCTCCGAATGCGGCCTCACGGTCGCCATCTGCGGCCGCCTGTCCGGCGTCTTGATGGTGGCCATGATGTTGCCGCCAGCGGCGGGACGCGTCTGCAATAACAGCCCCGTCCCTTCTTCGATATCCAGATTCGTGCAGTCCGCCGTCAGGCCCGCGCGAAGCCGCGCGGCTGTGCAGGGCATGACCGTCCGTCCCGTCGTCGTCGCGGCGGCCAGCATGATGTCCGGCTGTTCGCGTTTGATCAAATCGCACAGGCAGGCCGTGTATGGCTCCGGCAGAAATGTCGCCAGCTGAGGCGCTTCCGCGCAGATGACGCCGTCCGCCCCGCGTTCGATGAGGCGGTTGCATTCATCGTCCGAAACGGCTTCGCCGAAAAGGACGGCGATCAGTTTCACGCCAAGCTTCTCGGCCAGCTTGATGCCGCGTGTCAGCAGTTCAAAACTCACGTCCAGGACTTTCCCGTCCCGCTGCTCGGCAAGTATCCAAACGTTTTTGCTCATGGTTGTCGCTCCTTTCCGTCAGATGATTTTCTTGCTCTTCAGCAGTTCGACGACCCGCTCGACCGCCCGCTCCGCGCCTTCCGCGTCCTGCGCGGGAAGCTTCTCGCAGTCTTTGATATGGACGGGGCGGAAGATTTTCACGACACGCGTCGGCGACGCGTTCAAGCCGACGTCCTCCTTCGATGCGCCGACGTCCTCCGCCGTCAACGTCACAATGTCCATGCCGCGTGCACGGCGTTTGCCCTGCAACGTCGGAAGCCGCGGAATCGACGCCTCTTTCAGCACGCACAACAACGCGGGACCGTCGATTTCCACCGTCTCATAGCCGTCCTCCAGCATCCGGCGGACACGCCAGCCGCCGTCGCAACGCTCCACGGCGCTGACGAATGTGACGGCCGGCAGTTCCAAAAACGTCGCCATGGCGGGACCGGTCTGGCCAGTCTCGCCATCCGTCGCGCGTTCGCCGCAGATGATCAGATCAAAAGGACCTATCTTCTTGGCGGCCAACGCCAAAGAATATCCTGTGCACCATGTGTCCGATCCCGCGAATTCGCGGCCGGACAGCAGGACGCCATGGTCCGCCCCCATGCTCAGCGCTTCGCGCAGCACGGCGGTGGCCGCGGCGGGCCCCATGCTCAGGCAGGTCACGTCAACCTCCTCCTGCAGCGTCTCCTTGAGTGTCAATGCGCATTCAAGAGCGTGCAAATCCAATGGATTGATGACGGAACTGGCGGCTTCGCGTATCAGCGTTCCCGTCTTTTCGTCCATCCGGGTCGCCTGGCTCTCCGGGACTTGCTTGGTCAGCACCAATATTTTCATCCGATTCCTCGTGGTTCGTTTTATATTTTAGTAAGAAAAAACACCAAAATAGAAACATAATCCGCCTAATTGAAATCGCAATTTTCCCTAGATGATTTATCTTAAAAACAGACGCGTTTCATCACGAAAGTGCCATCGGCGTCCCGCCGCTGGTTCAAAAATATTAAAAACAACATCCATTTCATAAAAGGAAAACCATGTTCTTATACGGAATCAATCCCGCCTTCGAGGCGATCCGCGCAGGGAGGCGCGGAATCCATCGTGCATACGTCAACCAGGAGGCCGACAACAACCCGCGGCTGAAGAAGCTTGTCCAGTTTCTGCATTCCAGGCAGATTCCCACGGAATTGACGAACAAAGGGAAGTTGTTCGACTTATGCCAAACCCGTGAGCATCAAGGAATTGTGCTGGACGCCGAAGCATTTCCGCACACGCCCTTCGCGGACATGATCGGCTCGCCCCGCATGGTTCTTCTGGATTCCATCGAAGATCCGCACAACGAAGGCGCCATCATGCGCAGCGCGGAAATTTTCGGATGGAACAACGTCCTCCTGCCGCGCCGCGGCGTGCCGCTCCTTCTTCCGTCCGTCATCAAAGCCTCCGCCGGAGCCTGTGAACACCTCCAGATCGCGGTCAACTGCTCCGCCAACCAATATTGCAAAATCGCGAAGGAGGAAGGCTACACGATCGTGGCGTTGGACGGCGGCGGCAAGACGTCGCTGGAAGACCTTCGCGCGCAAAAGATTGAGAAACTCCTGCTCGTCGTCGGCGGAGAAAATTCGGGCGTCTCGCAGTTCATTCTCAACATGGCGGATCACGTCGCCGCCATTCCGCAGAAAGGCAAGATCAACTCGCTGAACGCCTCCGTCGCCGCAGGCCTCGCCCTCTATCTGCTGGCATGAACACAAAAGGACAAACCATGCGCCAAGCCATCGCCATTCTTCTTTTCTGCTCCGTCGCCCTGCTGGCCGAACCGGCCGCCATCGTCATCAACGATGTCCCGCTGAAGGATTTCGTCATCGTCGCGCCCTTCGAAGGCCCTGTTGCGAAAACCGCCAAGTCCTTCGCGGACAGGCTGAAGCAAAAGACGGAGGTCGCCCTGCCAATCGTCGCGGCGGACGCTCCGCCCGCCGCCCATGAATTCGTCTTCGGCGTCCCGTCGCGGGATGCCGCCGCCCCGCAGTTCGCCTATGACGATATCGCCGTCTATTGGAAAAACGGCAGCCTCCACTTCACGGGCGGAAGCCGTTTCTCCATCGCCACCGCCGCCAATTGGCTGCTCAATGAAAAACTGCCGCAACTGGCGGACAAGCCGTTGCAAATCGCTGAAAACGAACGGATTTTCTCCTCCGCCGCCCCGTCGCGGGACGCCTATATGGCTGATCTGACGAAACTTCCCGTCCATTGGCGTTTCACGTGGCAACCGGAGGACGCCATGCTTCTCTGGCAGACGAAAATCGATGCGCTGTATCTCAAGAATCCCAAACGCCCGCTCACCATCGCCCATCGCGGCGATGCACGCAACTATCCAGAAAACAGCATCGAAGGCGTCATCAGCGCATGGCGGATGGGCATGTCCGGCGTGGAAGTCGACGTCCGTTTCACAAAAGACGGAATCGCCATCCTGCAGCATGACGAAACGCTCGTCCGCATGACCGATTTCAACGATCTAAAAGGAAAGGACGGCCTGCCCGAATCCGCCAACGTGGAGGACTGGACGCTCGAACAGCTCCGCAAGCTCCATCTGCGCGAAGGCCGCGGCGGCGTTAAGGCCGCCCTCACGCCATACGTCATCCCAACGCTGGAGGAAGTCCTGACCGTCGCCAAAGAACGTCTGTTCATCATCTTGGACAAACATCCGAACTGGCGCTACGTCGATATCGACGGCATCCAGTCCAAGGCGAAGCCGAACTACATCTTTCCGATCATGCATAAGACAGGCAATTACACCTCCTGCTTCATCGCTTTCGGCCATCTTGGAAACTCCCCTGAAAAGCTCTTCACCGCCGAACAGGCCCTGCAGGTCCAGAAATACATTTTCGAGAAATCCGGCCAGAAGCCGTATTTCCTCCTGCGCGGCTGGACGAACAAAGGCCAGATGGCCAGAAAATATACGGAAAAGCTTCGTGAATCATCACTTACCAATACTGGCATCATCATCAACGGTTCCTATTACAGCGACCGCGCCTTCGCCATGTCGGAAACCAAAAAGCTGACCGCCGATTTTCCGGATGTCCTGTTCCTGTCATGGACCGTCAACAAGCATCCCAATGACAATCCCGCCGGCTGGCAGCGCATCTACGACGACGGCATCCGCGGCTTCATGACGGACAATCCGCTCGGCCTGCTGAAGTTCATCGTCAACGGCCTGAAAACCAAAGAGTAAGGAGCGCGGTGCGCCCTTCCCTTTAATCCCTTTCCCTTCCTTTGATTCCTTGAATCCCTTCATTTCATGTCTATTTTTTTAATCATCCTATTTTCATCGCTCATACTGTCCGCCCAAACTCAACAGGAGATCAGAAAACCTATGGCCAATATCTGCATCGGAAAGAAATATGAAATCGGAACTCGCGTCCCCTACCGTGTTTACGTCACAGATCAGACGGACGCCGCAAACGCCGCCGTCTATGTCATGCTCGAATACAACGCCGACCAGATCGCGCCATTGCTCAACACATTCGTCAAAGACGGCATCATGCCGGGCGGACTCGTCTTGTTCGTCAATCCGGGCACGCTCAACGCCACGCTGCCCGGCGGCGCCAATCGCTACATGCGGGCGGAGGAATTTGACGAATACGGCCCGGATTTCATCAATCTCATCGTTGAAGAAATGATTCCGGAAGCCGCCGGTCTTGCAAAAGTCAAAATCTCCACCAATCCGGACATGCATTTCTTCACAGGCGGATCCTCCGGCGGCATGAGCACATGGAACGCCCTCTGGTTCCGCAACGACTTCTTCCGCAGAGGTTTCCTCAGCAGCCCGACGTTCAGCGCTATGCGCGGCGGCGAAGAGCCGATGGTGCTCGTCCGAAAATGCGAGACACGACCCATGCGGTTCTATCTGTCCGTCGGCACTCGCGAACCGGACTACTTTTTCGGCGACTCCTACAACGTCGCCGTCAATGCGAAAGGCGCCTTCGATTTCGCCGGATATGATTACGCATTCGACATGTTCGTCGGCGAAGGCCATTGCGCACGCCGCGCGGATCCCGCATTCCTACGGAAAGTCATGACGTTCGTGTGGGACAAATGGCAGACGGAGCCCGTCAAAGCAGGCAAAAATCAAATCCGCATCCGCAACTTGCTTGCCGCCGGCAGTCAATGGGAACCGGCGGAAAACATTCCTGAACCACGTCAAGCCAAAGCGCCGAACGGCGGCTTCTATACCTTTAAAGAAGGAAAGATCCTTTTGGTAAACGACGGCAAAGAGACCATCGTGGACGAAACATTGGACAAAATCACAGCTCTTGCCGTATCTTCCGACCATTGGCGACTTTATGTGGCGGACGCCATCCGCCGTTTCGTCTATGCCTACACGATCCAGCCGGACGGCACGCTCTCCGCGCAATACAAGCTCGCGCCGTTCCATCTGGCCCATGACTGCCGCGTCATCGGCGCCTTGGACCTCTGCGTCGCAGCGGACGACCGTGTCTTCATCGCCACGGAACTCGGCGTGCAAAGCATCGTCTCCTTCGGGCTCAACGATGTCATCCTCCCGCTGCCGGGCGATCTTCCGGCGGACAAAGTCCGCCTGGAAGGCAACATCCTCTACGCCGCGTCAGGAGACAAAATCTTCCGCCGTCCACTGGCCATTTCAGCCCCCGTGGAAGACGCCAAGCCTGCCTCTCCGAAGACGCCAGGCTATTCCGACGGTTTCGACTACTCCCGCCCGCATGACATGCCGGAGCATCCATAGTCCGGAACACGCAACTTATTGATCCAGAATAATATCCGTAGCATGTCCAAAAAGACCAAAAAGAAAAAGCACTTCAGGTCATGGAACCCGAAAAAATGGCTGACGGCAGCGGCATCCCTGCTCGTCATCGCCGCCATCATCTGCCTGTATGCCTTCCAGCCAGACCGCAAACGACTGGAAGTCAACCGCCTCGCAAGCGTTTACGTCCATGGCGGAAGCCACATCGGCTTCATGCAGATCCTTCGAGACGTATGGTCCGTCTACAGCAGCAAAGGCCTTGTCCCGTGCGACGTCCGGCCGGACGACGCACTGCCCGTGTTCGGCGGCATCCCGCGATGCAAAGCCCAGCTGACCATCCTCCGCAACGACGCCTATTGGGTCGGCTACAGTGAAGAGAAACGCTCCCCCCTCTGGGCCGCCTACCGGCTGACGGATACGACGGCAGAAGAAAAACCAGCCGCCCGCGCGGAATCCTTCCTGCCGGACAGGCGGACGATCTCGCAAGTCACGTCGGATCAATACACGAACTCCGGTTATGACCGCGGCCATCTCGCTTCCAGCTATTCCATCGCGAAATGCTTCGGCACCGCCGCGCAGTTGCAGACCTTTCTGATGTCCAACGTCGTCCCGCAACGCCACGCCTTCAATGCGGGGATTTGGAAATCATTGGAAATGAAAGAGATCAACACCCTTGCTCCACGCTGCCAGTCCATCTGGATCATCACGGGGCCCATCTATCCCGACGTCATCACCCGTGTGTTGCCGTCGGGCATCCCCGTGCCGGAAGCCTTTTACAAAATCATTCTGGATGAAATCGATGGTCGGCTCCGCGCGATGGCCTTCATCATCGAGCATGATCTGGAGGCGGGAACGGATCTGGCGGACTGCCTGGTCTCCATCGACGAAATCGAAAAGCGGACCGGCCTCGATTTCTTCACAGGCTTTCCGGAAACGGTGCAGACGGCCCTCGAAGGTCCCGTGAACTCGAAAATCTGGTAGATTTCATCAGTCTTGCAGGTGGAAATTCCGCAACTTGGCAGTATAGTAATAATGTTTTAAAGGCGACCCTGTGGTGTAATGGTAGCACAACTGGTTTTGGTCCAGTTAGTCTAGGTTCGAGTCCTGGCAGGGTTGCCAAGTTTTATCAAAAAACTTCTCCTCGCTTCTTGAAATGCGGGGAAAATGTGTTAATGTATTATCGCTTTTCGTCCGGGTGGCGGAATTGGCAGACGCGTTAGGTTGAGGGCCTAATGGGGCAACACCCGTGCGGGTTCAAATCCCGCCCCGGATACCATACCTTATATAAAAAGCGCGGCACAAATTCGTGTCGCGCTTTTTTTGTATCCGGCCTCAAAACATGGCCGTTTCTGGCAACCGCTTTGCGGCTGCGCCACCTCCATGACGAGTTTCACGCAACCGCAGAGCAACCGGCCCTTTTGGGCTTTTCATTACGTTTTCAGACCTCACACGCCGATGTCGATCTGGTAGGAATCATCGCCGCCGAGCTTCTTCGTATCGTCGATGATGGCGTTCATGATGGTTTGAGGGCCTGCAAACAAGCCCGCGCCAAGCTCTTTCATGGAAATGACTTTCATGGAGCCCATGATCTTTCCCTTCTCGCCGAGCGAGAAGTTGTCGTCGAGCATCTCTTCCGCAGCGTCGGAGCCCGCGAAGAGCGTCGTCATCACGACACCCGCGAAACCGCCGGGCATATCCAGCTTATTCGAGAAGAACTGCAGAGTCGGATACGTCTTACTGCGGATCTGCTGGCACACGGAGCTTGCGAATCCGAAGGCAAAATTGTCGATAACCTCGTTCTTTTTTTCGTCGTCCTTCGCCTCGGCGTACGCCTTTTCGAAGTTCACGAGAGTCATGTAAGTTTGCTTCTGATAGATATCGAAATGAGCAGTCAGGAGATTTGATATCCTGCGCGCCTCTTCGACGGGATTCTTCGCCTTCTTGATGCGCTCGGCCACCTTCAGCGTGAATTTGCCATTTTTTTCGTAGTCTTCGTGATTGAAATCCAAGAGCTGCATCTCCTTGACGTAATGCGGCACCATGAGCGGCACTTCGGTGGGAAGTCCGTTCTCGCCTATAACAAAGCCTTTCTCGTTCCCTTCGTCGTCGTAGGCCCGTTCGATTTTCTGGCCTGCTTCGGTACGGGGCATGTCGTTGAACTTTCCGACGACATCGAGTTCATCACGCTGCGGCGCGTCGTCCGGAAGCTTCGGGATGTCGTTCTTGACGGCATTCACCACGGTTCGAAGCTGGTTGAGGATGGTGTTCATCTCGGCCATCGTGTTCTGGAGGCGCGTCATGGACTGCACGAAGCAGCTGATCTGCGGCGGCATTTCAAGACCAAGCTTCTGCAGTTCGTTCAGGGCGCCCTGCAGGCGGTAGCAGACATCAAAGGAGAACTTGCCCTTTGCGAGAATCGTCTCGACAATGGCTTCGGCCTTGTCGCGGTTAGCGGCAAGCGTGGCCTTTCCTGCGGGCGAGAGCAGTTTCTCGAATCCGGCGAGGAAGAAATCTTTGTTTCGGAGCGTCGCGCCGAGGATGAGCCGCAAAAGCTCCACGCGTTCGTTGAGGAGGACCTTGGGCCTCATCTCCTTCACCTTTTCGCCGTCATCGTTCGTCACTGTAACCTCTTCCATCACAGGCTGGCCGTCCGGTCCCTTCTCGTAGTGGATTTTGAATTCGAACATGTTGCCGTAATCGATGAAGGTGGCCTTGTGCTCCTCGAGCATGATGTTGCCGGCGTGGGCGTCGCCATGGAACTTGCCGGATCCGAGGAACGCCTCATGGAACCATAACTGCGCGGCCTGCTGCAGGTTCTTCTGCCCCGTGAGGATGACGTTGTAGTTCGTATTCACAAACATCATCATTTCCTGCATCGCCGCGAAATTGATGTTTTCCTTGAAGATTGGCTTCTTGGTGACAGGGTCCCACTTCAGGCGCCCCGTCGCGGGATCCTGCTCGAAGACGCCCGCACAAGCTTCCTGCACCTGCTTTATGTACTCTTTGAAGTACTGGTCGGCGTTCTGTTCGCCGGCCATCGTGCAGACCATCGCCGTTTTTGTCGGGGGGGCGAGCGGGGATATCTTCATGGAGGCGACATTCGGGGTGATCGCCCTGGCGAAATGGTTCGGATTTTTCCAGACGTTGTAGAGCTTTACGCCCTCCTCGACGTTCCTCGCCTCGTTGCGGAAGTCGAACTCCGTCTTGTACTGTTCGTACTGGCCGTCCCATGTTTTCTTCATGCCGGGGCCGATCTTGATCGCGGCCGCCTCGAAGAGCTTCGCCTCGCGCTCCACGCGCGCCTCGGCGTCATGGCGCATGATCTTCACGACCATCTTCTCAGTCTTCTCCTGGCCGTTGTCGTCAAGGTAGGTGAATTTGCAAAGGAACGCCTCGCCGACGGATGCCGCGCCGAGGGACTGTTCCAACGTGATGGACTCGATCTTGTGATCCGTGTTTTTCGAATCATTGATCATCTTGTAGAGGTGAGCCTGCACGATCTTGCGCGGGATGGGCGAGAGATTGGACTTCATGTCGGCAAGCGCGTCGGAGAATCCCGCGAGCACATTGCGCGGGATGCCTTGCATCATCTTCTGGAGGAGCGGTCCCGTGCCCTTCAGAATTGCGCCGACGAACTTGGAGCTCGCGGCCTGGCTGGCGCTTTCAAGCTCCGTGCCTGTCTTGCCGGCGAAATCGAACGTTTCCGCATAGCGCATCGCGCTTGCGAAGACGCTGCGTTTGTCGGCGTTCGACATCTGGAGGAAGTAGTCGCTCAGAATCTGTTTGAAGAAACCGACCTGGCCAGGGACGGACGCGTCGGTCGCAGCGCTGTCCATGATGTCGTTGAGCGACTTGGCCTTCAGTTCCGCCTTGATCTGGCTGGCCGTCTTGTCCTTGTAGGGTTCGGTCGTGAGGCCGCCTGCCTCGTTCTGCACGTTGCCGTTGATCTTGAACGTCAGGTTGATGAACGACTGGATCTCCTCGCAGCCCTTCTTTGACATGCGAAGGAGGATGTCGTCGAAGCGTGCGAGCGTCGCGCCTTTGCACGCATTGGCGTCCTTGAGGAAGAGCGAGAAGCGATTGACGAAATCCGCCTTTTTCGCAGCCTGTTCAAGTGATTCGCCGTTGTTGGCGGCCTTGAAGTCGGCGTCCAGCGCGGCGGAGAGTTTCGCGAAGCCCTCCTTCACCACGCCCGCGATATTGGGCGAAAGCGCCTTGTCCAGAAGCGCGGGTGTGCGCAGGATTTCGGCGAAGGCGGTGAGCTTCTTGCTGTCGGAAAGCATTTTGCGCATCGTCTCGCCCGGACGGTTGATCGTGACGTCGGCGACGAGCGTCTCGTCGGAGAAGACAAGATCGGCGACGAAGTCCTTGATTTCCGCGATGCTGACGTCGTGCGGTTTTTCGCCGAGAGACTGGTCTTTCGGGATATTGGCCTTCGCGATATCGGCGATGTCGCCCACGATGGGATCCTTGACGGTGAACTGCGTCCCGTCATCCTTGATGATCTCCACGGGACGGTCCTGCACGACTTTCGCCAGCATCTCCTTGAGGTCGTCCGGCAGCTGCGCGACATCCTTCTTGAACTCTTCCGCAAGGCGTTCAAGATCCTCCTTTTTGATATCGTTCCCGGCGAGCGCGTGTTCGGCGATCTTCACGAGGATGCCGGTGTTGAAGTGGCTCATGCTCCCGTAGAGAAGCTGCATGCCGATATCTTCGCCGACCTTCTTCGCGATGACGGCGGCGGCGAACTGGCGGGTGCGGCTCGTGCGGTCGTTCTCCGTCATGATGCCCGAGGCATCGCGGTCGAACACCTCGTCAAGCATCTTGAACACTTTTGCTCCGCCAAGGAAGTCCACATCCCTGACGGCGCGGTTGATGAGTTTGTCAAGGAAGAGCGATGCATCGGCGCCAAGGTCGATTTTGGTTTCCAGAGCCCCCGTTCCAATTTTGGCGATGAGCGAGCCGTTGTCGTTCTTGACAAGACGGACGGTATGTCCGCAAAGTTGGAGCGGACCAGCCTCGCGCACGTCTTCATCCAAGAGCTTCATCGCGGCGGCGAAAAGCATCGAAATCTGGTTGCGCAACGCGTCGGAAGACCGCTGCTTGGCATTCTCCACATCGGCCCCCTTGATGCCGTTGAGCCTTGCCGCGTTCACGCGTGAAAATTCCGTATCCGTCAAAAATCCAATCACGTGATTAATGGTGTAGTCATATGCGGTGCCGTCATAGATGGCCTTCGCTGTCGTACTATCGGCGAGTGCCTTGTGTTCATCGGGCACGGGACGCCGCGCGGCGGCGTTGCCTGGATTGGCATATTGGTCAATGATTTCACGCACTTCCTGACGTGTGAGCGGACGGAAACGGTTGAGTAGTACCTTGCTCTGGGTCTCGTGCGACGTATCTGCGTCAAGCGTGTCGGGGATGCCTAGCTTCGCACGGATCGCTGAAACGTCTTCGTTCTTCAAGCCACTGCCCTGGAGCGCTTTGATGAATGTCTCCTTCACTTCAAGGATTCGCTCTGGAGTCATCTTCACACCATTGAGTTTGATTTTCTTGATGTGGTTGTTCAATTTGGTGAGCTTTGTCACCCCTTGCGCATCAGTCGTGAAATCTATGAGGCCCGCGTTGTATTTTCCTGTTGCAATTGTGTTGAATTCACGCAGGGAAATGTCAGGTAATGCCATGATAATCTCCAATGTACTGATTTAGGACTTCACTTTATGCGATTTCCTTTCTCAATGGATAAAATAATATCCAATCATGTTTTTTCCAGTCGCCATCCGAAAAAAGTTGCGTTGGAGACTGCTGGAGACTGACTGAACCATTGCCGCAAATCGAAATCCATGCCGCTTCCGGTCAAGCTTGTTAAAAAAAGAAAAAGGCCGTCGCCTACCTTAATAAGGTGTGGCGACGGCCTTTTGACGCATGTCGTCAAGGCTTGTTCATCGACAGCGATTACAGCGTGAACGAGAAGGCGTTCTTCGCCTTGACCATGTCGATGACCTTCTTGACCGTTTCGCAGCCGACGAGCTTGTCCGTCATCAGGATGGCGATCATCCGCTTGCCGTCGTCGCTGCGGGAGGCGTGGATGTCTTCGATGTTGATGCCGACTTCCGCGCAGGCGCCCGTGATCTTGTTCAGCATGCCGGGAGCGTCGTCATGCTCGACGATGAACGCGTTGCCGCGCGGGACGAAATACACGCGGTTGTAGTCGTTGATGCGGGAGATGATCATCGTGTTCTCCGCGACGGTGCCGCGGATGCTGACGGTCTTGCCGTCGCCTTCGAAATCAATCGTCATGGCGTCGCCGTACTGCTTGCGGTCGTCCGTCGGACGCACTTCGAACTCGACGCCGCTGGCGTCGAGGAACTGCTTCGCGTCTTCCGGAGCCTGGTTGATCTCGAAATCCTTGCTCAGCGCGGCGCAAAGCGGAGCGATGAACCACTTCGGGAACTTGCCCAGTTCGCCGTAGAAGCTGCCGGAGATTTTCTTCACGGTCGCCTTCTTGCCGAGGAAATGGCTGGCCACGACGCCGATGCGGTTCGCCAGCTGCTGATAGTTCTCGTTCAATTCTTTCGGAACGCCCTTGTTCACGACGTACATGTCCACGCCGTTCTCGAAATAGGCGATCATCTGCTCGGCGGCGCGCTTCGCGGCGTTGTAGTTCGCCTCGTTCGTGTTCGCGCCGAGATGCGGCAGCATGATGTCCGCGATATCCTTCACGGATTTATCGCCGGGGGCGTCTTCCGGATACACGTCCGTGCAGAATCTGAACTTCTTCACGGGTTTCAGGGCGCGGAAGTCGTCTTCATTGATGATGCCCGAACGAGCGCAGTTGATGATCAGCGCGTTGGGCTTCACAAGATTCAGAAGGCTGGCGTTGATCAGGCCGCGCGTCGTGTCATTTTCCGGAATATGCAGCGTGATGATGTCGGATTCCTTGAAGATGTCCTCCAGTGTGCACATCGTGGCGCCGACGGCCTTCGCGCGTTCCGGCGAAACCAGCGGGTCGTAGGCGAGGATCTTCACATCGAAGCCGCTTGTGCGCTTCGCGACCAGCTGGCCGATGTTGCCGAGGCCGACGATGCCGATCGTCTTGCCCGTCAGCTCGCTGCCCATGAACTTCTTCTTCTCCCAGCCGCCGGCGCGGGTCGTGATGTCGCCCTGAATCACATGGCGGAAGACCGCCAACGCCAATGCGATCACTTCCTCCGCCACCGCGTTCGAGTTCGCGCCGGGCGTGTTCATGACGTCGACGTTCTTCTTGCGGGCGTATTTGATGTCGATCGTATTGAAGCCTGCCCCCGCGCGGATGACCGTCTGCAGTTTCGGAAGCAGATCGATGATTTCCGGCGTCACTTTCTCACTGCGGACGATCAACGCCTCACAGTCCGGATGCGATTTGACAAGATCCAGCATCGGGGTGTCAGAATCCTGGACAACCTGATAGCCGTTCGCCTCAAGCAATTCCCTTGCAATCGAATCCAGTTTCGTCGGAATCAGTACTTTTTTCATGGAAACCAATCCTTCTCTATTGTCGTTAACACTCTTTCGGCGGCTGAGTCAACTACGGCAAGCCATGCCATCAAGACCAAATCAGACACCTTATATTAATATATCCTCTTAACAGCCTTTTTGCCAGTAAACAGGATGTCCATCCAACACAAAGTCCAACAGGTCAGTGGAATTGACGAGAGGATATTTTCTGGAATCATGATTGACTTTTATTTCATCATCAGTATATTATCATTATTCATAACTGAATAATAATAAAAATACTTTATAGAATGCAGCGAGGGGAACGAATTTCATTGAAGGGGAGGAAGGCACCAGCCATCTAAAAAGGATTGCCAATAACCGCGACTATGAGCTGACATTGGCAGCCTGAAATCGAGAATGATCTATTTACAACTTATTATCGACAGAGAGGCTAATTACCTGCATAGTTTTAGCTAATATATTTACGCTTGTAATTTTCTTTAAAAAAAGTGTATTTTTTTTGTTGTTTTTTTCTTGCAATCCCTCAATATCTCTGTAAAGTAATTGGAAAATCGCGGACTTTTACGGAATTCTTCGGACTGAAAAGAAAACATTCAATCATAAGAATTCGTTCAAAGCATAATATAAACGCAAAATGAAATCCTTTCAAGGTTCAACCCTCAGCAAGCTCGACGAAAGCGGGCGCCTCAAGCTACCGCCGAATGTCGTCGCGGATTTCAAAAGCGTCGACCCCACAGGCAATGTGTCTCTGAAATATCTGCCGGAAGGCGCGATTTTCATCAAGCCGGCAAACCAAGCCCCGCCCGCGCCCTCTGCGGATTCCGATGATGACAAAGCCTACGAAGAGAATGACGAAATGCGTATCCGAGAACGCCTTGGATCGCTTCTCAGCAGTTCAGACACCATCTCGCCTCAAGGGCGTCTTACCCTTCCATTGAGACTTCTCAAACGTATTGGCGTGTACACCGGAGAGGAGATAGCCCTCGTCGGAGTCGGCAAAGGATACGAAGTCTGGAAGCCGGAGGCGCTGGAAGAGGAGTTGGACAAAGAACTCGCACAGAGACGCCGCCGGTATGAACATACACGTGATCAGCTCACGGAATAAACAACTTGCAACGACAAGACCAAGATAACAAAACTAATTTAACGGGAGGAAACGATGGAAAACAATCGACAGAAAAATTCACGGTCTTCAAAAATCTTCAAAGCCACGTTCTATATCATGCTTGCATGGGCATGCGCGGCGGCGTTCGCCACAAGCTATATCCGTCCGGTCCATGCCACGACCGATCTTTGCAGCCTGACACGCAAGATCTTCCATCTCCGCTACACGGTGGGATGGAAGCTTGATTTCGCACAGGCCAGCGCCATCCTGAACAGCACGTCCCTCCAGTCGGACGGCCATGCGCAAACACTGGCATTATCCTCCGTTGAAAACCATGACACGGAGAAGTAAATGGACGAAATAGACAGGCCGCAAACGCCTCCTGACTTCTTCAGACGCCTACAGATCATCTCCGCTTTCTTCTGCGCACTCGCTGTCATTTTCGTCCTCCGCCTCTGCACGACCGCCGTGCTCAAGGGGCATGAACGGGAGAAAATCCTCACGAAGCTCCGCGTCGCCACCACACTGAAAATACCAGGCTGCCGCGGCAAAATTCTTGACAGGCAAGGGAACATCCTTGCCTGGACGGAACGGCAGATGGAACTGGTCTGGCATGTGCCGCAGAACTACAGCGAGGCTGAATTCGAATGGTCGGAACTAATTCGGTTCCATTCATTTGCACCATCGTTGCCACACATCACACGTCTGACGGACTATCTCGGGCAGGACATCACACTCTGCACGAACCAGCCGTTCTCCACGCCGGAAATATGGAACGCCATCCAACTGGTCGCCGAGCATCTTGAATGCCACGCCACATTCAAACGATGCCTTTCCAATCCGGATCTGAAACAGATGATTGGCGAGACCGTCGTCAATCCCGAAACCAACATCGAAGAAGGCGTTTCCGGGCTGGAACTGGAATACGACCGCCAGCTGCGGGCCGGCCTCTTCGAAATCCAGCTGCTGAACAACACCTATCGCGCCATCCTCCTTGGAGACAAGGCGGACGGCGACGACATCCGTCTCAACGCCATTTACGTCTTCTGACGAAGACTTCGCAAAAGCTAAGAGCTAAGTTATTAAGGCTTAATGTCTTAAGTTCATAGCATTGGGATTTCTGGTGATTCTGGGAACAATGTAAATTCTATCAAAGGAGAGAGGAAGGGCGAGGGAAGCATCTTGGGAAGAGGAAGAGAGGAAAAGCCGTGCGGAAGGAGAGAGGGAAGCATCTTGGGAGGAGGAAGAGAGAGGGAGGTCATTCGGAGGAGGAGAGAGGGAAGCATTTTGGGAAGAGGAAGAGAGGAAAATCCATGTGGAAGGAGAGCGGGAAAGCATCTTGGGAGGAAGAGAGAGGGAAGCATCTTGGGAGAAGGAAGAGAGGGAAATCCATGTGGTAGGAGAGAGGGAGGTCATTCGGCGGAGGAGAGAGGGAGGTTATTCCAGAACAGGAAGAAAAAACAATCACCACTGCGCCTTCCACAAGGCCAGTGGTTTAATGCATTCATTACTATCCATTAAAAATATGCAAGAAAACAATCTTATAATACCCAGTTCATTCAGGCGGAAGCGAATGTTTCGGCTTCTGCTGACGCTTCTCACGCTTTTCATGACAGGCATCTTCCTCGTGTCCAGCTTCGCCAACGGCCTGCCTGGAACGACCGCCTGCATTAAGCAGATGACCGTCTTCAGTATAATTTCGCTATTCATCGCCCTCATCGGCATGAGCATGCCAGAAGGCGCGTTCAAACGGCTTCCATTGCTCTATATTCCAGCGGCATGGATTGCGTTGCTGTTGCTGTTTCTTCTTGGGAAGCAAGTAAATGGAGCAACCTCATGGTTCCGTTTCATGGGGCTGAGCATCCAGCCGTCCGAATTCGCGAAGCCCGCCTTCATCCTCCTTCTGGCCTACGCCTTCACCATGCGGCCGCCCGCCAACGGACTTGCGACACGAATCCGCCCCTACGCGATTCTCCTGCTGGGCGGCGTTTTCATCTTCCCGATCATCCTGCAGCCGGATCTTGGCACGGCATGCGTCTTCGCCGTCACATTGCTGATCGTCTTCGCCAGTTTCATCCGCATCACCTATCCCATGGCGGGCATTCTGGCCGCCCTACCCTGCTGTGGCATGATCATCGTCCATAAATTTCCGCACGCCATGCGACGGCTCACCATGTATCAGGACGCCCTGCTCCTCCATCCCGACATTGAAACAGCCTTCCACAACTACAAATTGCAGGAAAGCGTCATCAAAGGCGGATGGTTCGGCAGCGGTTTCTGGCCGTGCACAGGCTCCGTGAACCCGCCGCTCTCCTACAGTGACTCCTTCTTCGCGGCGACCGTCGAACTGCTTGGCGTCATCAGCTCCATCCCCTTCATTTTCATCTATCTGGCATGGTTCCTCCATTGCGCCTCCCTGGCCCATCGCACGACGTCCATGACCAACCGCGTCATCTATCTGGCGGCCGGATCAATGGTCACGACTCAGGCCTTCATCCACATCGGCGTCAATCTCGGCCTCCTGCCGATCACTGGCCTCTCCATGCCGTTGCTCGGCACGGGCGGCTCCGCCTTCATCGCCTTCACCATCATCATCACCATGGTCGAACGGCTTTCCATGCAGGAGGACGGAAAACTGCTGCCCGCGGAAGAATTTTCACCGTCGCCTTCTCTTGAAAACGCCTGAAAACTCTTCTTTTTATAAAAGGTATTTGGAAAATCGCGTCCAAAGGCTATATTGGTTCATGGTAAGAACAAGCCGTGCGGCGAACGGACGCGGCGTCCGGACCGCTGGCCGGCGTGTCAAACAAGGAGGCAACCATGGACAACATCTACAAACTCTTTGAAAACACTTATTTGTTCTGCGCCATCTTCGGTTCGACGATTTTCGCCATCCAATTCATATTGACGCTCATCGGCTTCAGCCATGGCGGCGACGACATGGACGGCGACGGCATTCCGGACGACATGGACGCGCAGGACGCCTCGGACATCGACCACATGGACGCGTCGCAGGCATCCGATGTCATGCACGTCAACTTCTTCTCGCTCAAGAGCATAACAGCCTTCATCGCCTTCTACGGCTGGGGCGGTCTCTGCTTCAAGCATCTTGGATGGGGCGGCTTCGCCGTCGCGCTCCTCAGCGGCATCGTCATGATGGTCATCATCTCCGTGCTGATCGCCCTGCTCCTCAAAATGCAGCAGTCCGGCAACATCTCGCCGAAGGACTACATCGGAAAGAGCGGCTCCGTCTATCTGTCCATTCCGGGCAACCGCGCCCCCGGCGGAAAAGCCACCGTCAAACTGGAAGCGTGCACACGCGAAATAGACGCCATTTCGGACGAGCCAATCCCCACGGGAAAGACCATCACCATCGTCCAGTCGGTCGGAAACAACACGTATCTTGTCAAAGCAGTCTAAACGACCTTAACGAAATAAGGAGAACCAAACATGCCGAACCCCAACATCATCCTGCTCGGTTTCTTTGCAGCAATCGTCATCCTCGTCGTTTTTCTCTCGCTCGTCAAATGCTACCGAAAATGCCCTTCGGACAAAATCATGGTCATCTACGGTAAGACCGGCGGCCATGAGGCGTCGAAGTGCATCCACGGCGGCGCGAAATTCGTCTGGCCGATCTTCCAGGACTACGGCTACATTTCGTTGAGGCCGTTGCAGATCACCGTGAATCTGGACAACGCGCTGTGCAAACAGAACATCCGAATCAACGTCCCCTCCGTCTTCACGGTCGGTGTCTCGACGGAGCCTGAAATCATGGGCAACGCGGCCGAACGTCTATTCGGGCAGAGCCCAGAAGCCATCTCCGAACTCGCGAAGGATATCATCTTCGGTCAGTTGCGTCTCGTCATCGCGTCCATGATGATCGAAGAGATCAACGCGGACCGCGAGACCTTCCTCCGCGCCGTCGAAGCGAACGTCGCGGAAGAATTGAAGAAGATCGGTCTTGTCCTGCTGAACGTCAACATCACGGATATCACGGATGAATCCGGATACATCATCGCCATCGGTAAGCGCGCCGCCGCGGGCGCCATCAACAAGGCGAAGATCGACGTCGCTGAAGAAACCCGCAAAGGTAGCATCGGCGCCGCCGAAGCGCAGAAGGCGGAACGTATCGCCGTCTCCAAGGCGGAGGCCGAAGCCGCCGCCGGTGAAGCGGAAGCGGATCGCGAACGCCGCGTCGCCGTCACGGAGGCGGACGCCAAGGCGGCCGCCGGCGAAGCCGAAGCCAACCGCACACGCCGTATCGCCATCAAGCAGGCGGACGCCAACGCGACACAGGGCGAAAACATCGCCGCCATTGAAATCGCCAAATCCAACGCCGAACGCTATGAAGCGGAAGCCGAAGCATACCGCAGGACGGAAGCCGCCAAGCAGATCGCGCAAGCCCGTGTCCAACAGGCGCAGTACGACGCCGAAGCGGAAGCCCAGAAGGCCCGCGCCGTCATGGAGGCCGAACGCCAGCATGCGGAAATCATCGTCCCCGCCGAAATCCAGAAGCAGCAGATTGAAATCGCCGCCAAGGCGCAGGCTGAAAAGGTCCGCCTAGAAGCCCAAGGCCAGGCGGACGCCATCTTCGCCAAACTGCAGGCCGAAGCCAAAGGTAACTTCGAACTCCTGCAGGCCAAAGGACAAGGTTTCCAGAAGATCTACGAATCCTGCGCGGGCAACGCCAACGCCGCCGCACAGATGCTCATCATCGAAAAACTGCAGGACATCGTCGCCATGCAGACCGAAGCCATCAAGCATATCAAGATCGACAAAGTCATGGTCTGGGACGGCGCGGGAAACGGCGGCAAGTCCTCAACCGCCAACTTCCTCAGCGGCATCGTCCAAAGCCTCCCCCCGCTCCATGAAGTCGCCAAAATGGTCGGTCTCGAACTGCCGCACTATCTCGGCAAGATGGACAAGGAGCACCAGGCGGAAGACGCGGCGATGGAACAGCCCAAACCCGCCGAACAGTCCGCTGAAAAGGCCGGCGACGGAAAAGCCGAAGCCTGATCCACCAGCCTCCAACATTTCAACATCGGATAATGTCATTCTCACCGTTTTCGCTTTTGTTCTTCATCCTGAAAAGGCATGCCATGCGCAAGGCCGGCGCCGTCGTCCTGTTGCTGTGCATGACTCTTCTCATGGCGGAGTTCAAAGGCTACGGGCAAAGCTTCTGGGAGAAATTAAAACTGCCGAAGCTGCCTGAACCGCCGCCGATCCATGAACAGACCGGCGGCGGCACCCAGCCGACGCCCCCAAAAAGCGAAAACGCTTCGGAACAAACGCTTTCCGTTGCAGAACAGCCTGCCGCGCCCTCAACGGCGCGGCAGGCTGCCGACACCGCCGAAACAACGTCCACGCCATCGGAAAACACGTTGGCGACATCGCTTGAAGCCCTCAATTTCCACGAAGGCGAATTCGACTGGCGGAAAGACTGGTGGAAGGCGATGCTGTTCGCCTTGGGCGGTGTCGTCGTCGTCGCGTTTCTCATGCGGATCGCCAAGCAGCTCTTCCGCATCATCGTGATGACGGCCTGCCTGGCCGCCGGCAGTTTCGGCGCACGCTATTTCGCGCCGCCGCTGACACCATGGTTCGAAAGCAAACTGCCTCCCGCCATGACACAAACCATCCCGCCGCTCTACTGGAGCTTCGCCATCGTGTTTCTGGTCTGCTATATTGTCGCGACCATTATCCTTTTCATTCTGAAACGCCCTCTCGACATCATGGACAAACGCCAGAAATGCCAGTCCGGCAAGGTCGAATAAAGCAGAGGACGGATGATTATGAGTGCCAAGCCGATTGTAAGCATCGCACTTTTGGACAGCTATGACGATGCGTCCGCCGTCCGCTCCGCCGTGAAAACCGCCTTGGCGCCGTTCGGCGGCATGGCGGCCTTCGTCAAGCCCGGCCAGCGCGTCCTGTTGAAACCGAATCTCGTCGCCCCCGCCAAGCCAGAACTGGCCGTCACGACTCATCCGGCCATTCTGAAAGCCGTCATCGAAGAGGCGCAGGAAGCGCAGGCGGGAAGCGTCAGCTTCGGAGACGGGCCGGGCGTCGGCACGGCCACATCCGTCTCCAGGCTGGCCGGCCTCGTGAAAGTCGCGGAGGAGACGCATGCGAGACTGGTCGATTTCGTCGAGACAAAAACGTACGAGAATAATAACAACCGTATTCTCAAGCACTTGGATCTGACGGACCAGCTGGCTGAAAACGATGTTCTCATCACCGTTCCAAAGCTGAAGACGCATTCGCAAATGGCCTTCACCTGCGCGTTGAAAAACCAATACGGCCTCATTCCGGGCATGGCGAAGGCGCAGTTCCATTTCCGCTTCCAGAATCGCGACCGCATGGCGGATTTAATTGTCGATATCAACCGGACGGCCTCCCCCGCCCTCGCCGTCGTCGACGCCGTCATCGGCATGGAGGGGCCTGGCCCGAACAGCGGCACGCCGCGCAAAATCGGCGCCGTCATCGCAGGAACGGATCTGGCCGCCGTCGACACCGTCGCCTCCGCCATCATCGGCCTCACGCCGGAGGAGATACCGATTCTCATGGCGGCGCGCCGCGCCGAATTCGGCGCGACGCGTCTCGAGGACATCGATGTTCGCGGCGCGACGGTCGAACAATTGAAAATCGATGACTTCGAGCTGATCAGGGCCCCCGCCAACATCATGCGCATCATCCCGTTGCCGAAAGCCGCCCTCAAATGGCTCCGTTCGCAAATCGTCCCGCGGCCATTCATCTTAAAGGAAAAATGCGTCAAATGTCTGCGTTGCCATAACGGATGCCCCGTCAGCCCGCCCGCCATTTCACCGCTGGCCCCCGCCGGCAAGGAGCTGAACAGCAAGACATGCATCCGCTGCTACTGCTGCCATGAATTCTGCCCCGCGAAGGCCATCATTCTGAAGAAAAGCCTGCTGGACAGGATCTTCCACATACAGGCCCTTTGCCGCGGCCTGCACCGTTTCCTCGGCTGGCTCGTCACGGTGATCCCCGTGAACAAGTTCCTGGCCAAATAACCACAAGTCCTAGAATACTAGAGTTCTAGAAATCCTAGAAAACTAGAGAATGCTGAATGATATAGCCCATCCCAAAGATCCGCCGGCCTGGCTTGACGTCTGGCCGAAACGCACACAGCTGCCCGATATTTTCTCCCCTACCCTCCGCAATATCGCCACCCGCATCCTGAACAATCTCGCTGCGACGGATGTCTCGATCCAGTGGACGGATACGATGATGCGTGCGCGCATCGCCAACAACGTCAATACATGGACGCTCGTCAACGGCAAGTGGATGCGTTCCTGCACATGCAAGGCGCCAGGCGCCCATTGCATCCATGACTACATCTCCTGCATGCTTGTGAATATCGCCTTCATGCGGGAGGGCTGGACGGATTTCGCAGGCAAACCGACCATTGCGAAAAAGCCGGACGCGCAGTCGTCGCAACAGCAGCCGTCGCATTTCGCTGCAAAACCCACCAATCCGCCGCCCGTCTCCGCGATAGACAGCAAGCCGCGGCCCGTCTCCTTCCCGACGGCGCGTGAGTCGTTTTTCACGCCTTCATCCTACCAGCAGCCCGTCCTGCCCATCGTCACTCCGCCAGCCGGAAAGCAGACGCCGGCCATCACGAAGCCTGTCGCCAAATTCGAAGCGGAAATCGACCTTAAGGCGACGCCTGGCGCCATCACCATTCGCTTCTATCAGAAAATCAACGATATGCGCGAATTGATGACCATGCAGCAGTTCTTCAATCTCGCCGCCGACATCCGCCGTTCAGATCCGCGTTACAAATGGTCGCAGGACGATCTGGATTTCATCAGTTGGTGCGCTCCCAAACTCCGCGCCATGCAGAGGGCCAACCAGCTTCCCTTCCAATCGCATTTCTTTACATTGAAGCGCGATGCATTCTACCAGTGGCTGGATCATTGGAGCGAACAGCCCGCCCGTTTCATCGAACGGGACTCGCAGAAACCCTACCATCAGAGCGGTATGACGCGCCCTGCCCGTATCTCCATCGAACTCGTCAACGACCACGAATTCATCAATGTCATTTTCCGTTACGTCTTCCAGGACGGTTCGAAGAAAACACTTCTGGAAATCGCCAGGCATATACAGGACGCTCCGGACAAGGAGGACATCCGCGCCGCCCTGAAAGCCTTCAAGCCGCCGTTCGACATGGCGCCGTTCTGGAAAGGGACCGTCAGAATCCGCCGCGAAGACATCTCCACGGAACTGCCGCGCCTTCTGGAAGGCCATCTCGAACTCGTCAGCGGCAAAAACGTCATCGTCCTTTCGGACAAAGACCGTCCCGTCATCGTAAAATTCTCCGTCCAAGGCGGTTACTTTGTCATCGAAGCGGAATTGGACGGCAAGCCCATCGATCTGGAAGGCCATTCGCCTGTCCAATCCACCGTCAGGCATCAATTCGGAACCACCGAAATCCGCCTCGGCAAAGTCACCGGCGTCGACGCTGTCCGCAAAGCGCTTCGTCAGCTGCCGCCCGCCATCTTCATCCGTGACGGCGCGGCCACTCTCTATGAGACACCGCAGAACGCCGAACACATCAAGAAGTTCTGGGAGGCCCTTCCTTCAACGCTGCAAAAAACGGCATCTAAGGAACTTGCGGGATTCCTTGATCCTCCGCGCAAGCCATTGACGCTTCATTTGGACGCGAAGCCACGCAACAAGGCGTTCACCGCCGTCAACCTCTCATGGAGTTTCGGCGAAGGCACGGAATGCTCAACGGAAGATCTGAAGCTTTGCGCCTCCGCCAAACGGCCGTTCTTCCAAACCTCTGACGGAAAATGGCTCGCCATTGATCAGGAGCAGGCCCGCCAGGCATTGGAAAAACTCCGCGAAATCGGCCTCGCCAATCTTGCGGACACGACCTTCCTGACGGCCCATGCGGGCGAGGCCGTCCGAAAACTCACGGAAAATTTCTCCACGGAGATTCCGCCTGAATCACAGGAGTTCGCCAAACGTCTGGCGGAACAGCCGCCGCCGTCGCTACCGCCTCTTCCCGAACATCTTGACAGTCTTCTCCGCCACTACCAAAAGGAAGGCGCGGAGTTTCTGCTCGACCGCGCCGCATGCGGCGCGGGGGCCATTCTGGCGGACGACATGGGGCTCGGCAAAACGCTTCAAGTTCTCGCCGTTCTGGAGGCCAGCCGAGACGATGCAAGACGGCGTGGACAGCCGTTCAGGACATTGGTCGTCTGCCCGGCCTCCGTCGTGGCGGTGTGGCTGTCGCAGGCGAAGCGATTCTGCCCGTCGTTGACCATCGCCGCCATTTCCGGAACCGCCGCCCAGCGGAAACGCCAGTTGGCGACTCTCAGGGCGGAAGTCTTCGTGATGCACTACCAGATTGTCCGGCAGGATGTGGAACTCCTTAAGGATAAGGAGTTTGACTTCCTGATTCTGGACGAGGCGCAAGCCATCAAGAATCCGTCCGCGCAAGTGACGGCCGCCGTCAACGCCCTTTCCGCAAAACACGCCATCGCTTTGACGGGCACGCCGTTGGAGAATTCCGCGCAGGATCTTTGGTCGATCATGAACCGCCTCAATCCAGGCTTCCTTGGCAGTCTGGAGGACTTCCAATATCGCTACATCCAGCAGAACGGCGGCCTTTCCGCCCTGAGCCGCAGACTTGCGCCGCTGATCATCCGCCGCAACAAGCAGCTGGTCGCCCCCGAACTGCCGCCCAAGACGGAGGAAATCATCACGATTGAGCTGTCCGACGAACAACGCGCCTTCTATGACGCGCAGCTCGCCTTCGGGCAGACGGCCTTGAAGGAAAACGGGACAGGCTCCCTGCTCGGCACGCTCACCCGCCTCCGCGAAGCCTGCTGCCATCCTCAGCTTGTCACGAAACGCGAAACACAGCTCGGCTCCGCCAAGCTGGACGCGCTTCTGGAAAAACTGTCGGACCTTCAGGCCAGCGGCCATTCGTCGCTCGTCTTCAGCCAGTTCACATCCATGCTGGATCTGATTGCGCCGCAATTGGATGAACGGCAAATCCCCTACCGTGTCATCACAGGCGAAACGCCTGTCGAAAAACGCGCACAACTTGTGCAGGAATTCGACGCGGATGACAATCCGTCCGTCTTCCTGCTCAGCCTGAAGGCCGCCGGAACGGGTCTCACGCTCACGAAGGCCGATTATGTCTTCCTCTTCGACCCATGGTGGAATCCCGCCGTCGAACGGCAGGCCATCGACCGCACACACCGTATCGGGCAGGACAAGCCCGTGTTCGCCTACAAATTCGTCGCCAAAGACACCGTGGAGGAAAAAGTCCAGAAGCTCATCGAACAGAAAAAAGAACTCTTTGATGAAATCATGGACGGCGCGGCGGAAAACGCCAAGCCAGCCCGCCTGACGCTAGACGACCTCCGCTCTCTCATCGAATAACCTTTTCATGCTTTTTTATCACTGAAAACTATGAAAAATTTCACCTGTCAATGCTGCGGTCAATGCTGCAAATGGGAAGGCTTCGTCATAGCCAAGGAAGACGAAATGGCCGCTGCCGCCAAACTCCTCGGCATTACGCTGGACGAATTCATCCAGAAATATACAAAACTGTCCCAAGACAGGAAATCGCTGATATTTACGGATCGCGCGGACGGAGCCTGCGTCTTTCTCGACGACAACAACCGCTGTAAAATCTACGAGGCGCGCCCATGGCAGTGCCGCACGTTTCCGCACGAATGGGACGTCCCGCCGGACATGCAGAAACTCTGCCCCGGCCATCGTCTTGCGGAACGGGCGGACGCCGCGGCGGCGGACGCCCTGCCGCTCATCCATGTTCTCGGCCATCCCGCCCTGCCGATGGACATCACAAACGCCCCCGGAGACGCGCAAGTCCTCAACTGCCACAACTTCTGCCTCATGCTGTCGCTACTCGGCCTACCATATATATATTACGGCTGTCCGGGCTCCAAAGTGCCGCCGGGCGGAGCATTCGTGGATTGCGGCAAGCCCATCGGCAAATGGAGCTACCGCAACAAGTGGCATCAGATCTACAACAAACGCCTTTCCAAACATCTGGCGAAATGCGCACGACTCGACGGCAAGCCGGAGATTATCGCATCCATCTACGGCGCAGCGCAATCCGACATCGAGACATTCGGTCTTCCCGTCATCGAGGCCATGGTCGGCTACGACCACTGCTGGGCGCCGTACAGGGTCTTCCCGTCATACGCCCACCAGCATACCATCTACGCGCAACAGCCTGATTTCACCGCCAAAAACCGTTTCTTCGATACCGTCATCCCGCATTTTCTCGACGATACGCAATACTGGCCGTCCAGCAATCCGCAGGACTATCTGCTTTTCATCGGACGGGACGCCCCCGGCAAGGGCCTTGCCATCGCGCAGCAGGCCGCAGAAAAGACCGGCCTTGAACTGAAAGTCGTCCACAACGGCTGCTTCGGAGCGGCCAAGACGGAACTTCTCGGCAACGCGCGGGCTGTTTTGATGCCAACGCTTTACGTCGAACCGTTCGGCTACGTCGCCATCGAAGCGCAGATGTGCGGCACGCCCATCATCACGACGGACTGGGGGGCGTTCGCCGAAACCGTCCTTCATGGCCTCACGGGTTTCCGCTGCCGCACGCAGGCGGAATTTGTCGCCGCCATTCGAAAAACGCCGCGTCTCGACCGGAATTTCATCCGTGATTATGCTTTAAATCACTTTTCCATCAAAAAAATCGCACCTAAATACAAAGCTTATTTCGATTTTGTGTGGAATGTTCACAAAAATGGTGGATATTATGCAGATGCCGCTTTTCGCGACGAAACGTTTCTGTAACCATATATAAATCAATCAGAGGTTGATCATGGCAAGACGCAACACAAATTCCGATCTCGCATTGCTGCTCGGCGGCGGTGAAACGAAATCCACCCGCAAGCGCAAGACCACGCCCGCACCGAACGGCCCCGTCGCCGGCAATCCCTCCGGCCCTGCGATGGCTGGCGGCCCTTCCGGCCCCGCCATGTCCGGCGGACCTTCCGGCCCCGCGATGTCCGGCGGCCCCTCCGGCCCCGCGATGGCCGGTGGCGAAGCCCCGAAGCGCAGACGCAAGACCTTGAAAGACAACGATACACTGAGACAGCTCCTCGGCTGAACGAATTCAGGCGTTAAGCCGCGAGTCTTTCCACAACCAAGCCCCTGCTTGTGCAACTCACACGCATCCAGGGGCTTGAATCATTTCCATATTCTTCATTCATGTCATCCCAACCATCCATTTTCTCCAAACGCACGCTCTGCCAGGAGGCCTTCGACTGGCTGATGGGCCATTTTTCCAACCAGGCCCTCCTGCAATTCGCACAGGCCGACAACGAACGCAGACGCGCGTTGTCGTTCGGCGGTTTCCAGCTGACCGTCAGCACGGTCCGTTCCAAGACCATGCTGATGCGGCTCGCCCAAGGGGACATGCCGCGGCAGCTTCTGGACAAACTCGCCTGCATGGACGGCCCGTGGCAACCGCTCATCAACCTGCTCGCCGTCATCGATGAAAAATGGATGCTCGCCCATTGGCGAAACCTGCTGGAGGATTTTGACTGTCCGCAGGATATCGCCTTCGCGATGACACGTCTCGAATCGCCTGCCGTCAAACGACTTGGCAACCGCCTGCTGAAAATCCCCTCCGTCTGGCGCGGCAAGGCGCCGTCCCTTTCGCCGGAAGCTCCCGTTCCTTTCTACAAGAAACAGCTCATGGAAGCCGCCGCAAGCCTCTGTGCATCCATCTGCAAACAAGAAGCTTCCACCGCTCCACAGACGCAACCGAATCAGAAGGCGGCGGAGACGGCCGAACCGGAAGCGTCCTCCCCAAAACTGCAGGACAAGCTGTTGAAGGAACAGGCCAGACGGCGTGAAATCCAACGTGAATTCAATGACTTCCAGCAAAAGGCGAAGGAACAGGAACAGGCGTTGAAGGCGAAAATCTCCGAACTGACGCTGTCACTCCACGAAACACGCGACTCCATCGCCAGACGCCTCCGCGAACAGGATCTGCAGCATGACGCATTGCTGAAGGAGTTTCTCGAACAGCATTTCGGCTCCCACGACGATCTCGCCCTCAAGGCGGAGCAGGCCCAGTCCACTTCGGACGCGCTCCTTCTCACCATCGAAAAAATCATCGAAGAGCAGAAGCAGCTCGACCAGAAGCACGGCCTCAAGACACGCCTCCGCGAACAGCAGGCCAAGCTCGCCAGCGCCCTCGAAAAACTGAAGGCGATCACATTGGACTCCACGGTCCCATGTAAACACGCCGGAGACAGAGGCGGAACTCAAACGCCTTCAGGACTTTATCGAAACATCAGAGCAACATGGACTGATTCTGCCGGGCGAAAAGGAGACGCTCTTCAATCTCATCGCCAAACAGCAGGAGCTCCATCAGAACATTCGTCAGCTGAAATCCAAACACTTCCTCCCCAAAAGCGCGGAAGCGGAGGAAATCCTCCATCGAGACAAACAGGTCATTCTCGTCATGGCCAATTTCCTCGCCGTCCTGCCGTCCGTCAACATCGTCATCGACGCCTGCAATGTCATTCTGAAAAACGGTTCCCATTGGGAAAGAATCATCAATAGCACCGCGCAAAACGGCTTCACCACCGCCTCCAGGCAGTTTATCGAACGCTGCCGCAAGAAATCGCATTTCTTCAATTCCATCACGATCATCTTCGACAGCGTGAACCAGCTCAGCACGATTGAGACGGACGGAAACATGACCGTCGTCTACGCACGGCGCATCCAGGAGGAGCACAATGCCGATCTTGCCATCATCGACAAAATCGCCGGCTTGCATGAATCATCGGAAAAGGTCTGGCTGGTGACCGATGACACAGATCTAAAGAACGCCGTTGTCGACACTTGTGATGCCTATGTCATCCCCGAGGCCTTCACCAATTTCATTCTGGTCTGACCATTCATTTCCTGAGACATGAAAATTCCCTGTATTGCCTTGTTTGTCTCGCTGGCCGCCACCGCCCAGCTTGCCGATCCCGCCCTCATCCCGACAGTTGTCTTCAACTTTTCAGAGCTGAAATATGGCGCCGTCCCCCCTGTCCTGCATGACGGCGTCCTCTCTTTTTCATCCAATGAAACACAGACGACTTCGTCTCAACTCCCTAAGTCGTATTCACTTGCAAAAGGCATGAAACTTGAGATCGATCTGGCAAAACAACTGAAAGTTCTTGTCAATTATCAAGGCGGAATTCGGCCGCATGCACAAGTGGTTGCATCCATCGCCAATACCTCCAGCTGGCATACAGCGGTCATCACCTTTGAACCACGTGGCTACGCCTTGACGCTGTCCATTGACAATGGACTCGTCGAAAAGGTCCCGCTGGATTCCGAATACGTCAACAAGGATGAATTCATGCCAATCATCGGCAGCAGTTCTCTTGCAACACATACGGAACGCGGCCTGAATGCCGACATTAGAAGAATCGCCGTTACATCTCCATATGATCCCAATCCGCAGAATGTTGCAACGATCAAACCAACCACTCCAATGGCGGGCGGCAAGCCAGTTGAGCACTTCACGATTTGCGCAGTCAATAACCGCCATCTGGCCTTTCCAGGCTTCGCCGTCCTTCCGAACGGCGATTGGGCGGCGGTTTTCCGCGAAGGCGAAGCCCATGTCTGTCCATATGGCCGCATCTGCATTGTCTACAGCAAAGACAAAGGCCACCATTGGTCCGCGCCAATCTGTATTGCGGATTCCGCCAGCGACTTGCGCGATCCCTCCATCCACACTCTGCCAGACGGCCGAATTCTCGTGACCCACGGCGGATGGAACAGCTGGATGCACTATGACAACACAAAAAAGCGCTTTCCGTCTGAAACAGAATACATTAAGCAAGCCGGACCGCAGAATTTCGGCGGCTCGTTCTATCTGTTCAGTTCCGACGGCGGCCAGACATGGACAAAATCAAAATCGCTTCCAGGCTTCGCACCGCATGGGCCATGCGTCGCTGACGGACTTTTCTACCAGCCGACTATTTCCGTCCGAAACGGCCGACGTCTTGTCCAAATGGTCATCGGCAATGCGAACGCTACAGAATGGAAAGGCCCTTATCCCATTGCGGACATTCCACAAAACAATCCGCTGGACTTTCAGGAGCCGCACACGACAAAACTATCTGACGGGACTTTGGTTACAGCTATCCGCGAACCAAATTTCGGCTTCATGTACATCAGTTTCTCAAAGGACGGCGGCGTAACGTGGAGCGAACCGAACAAGACGCCTGTCCGTGGCTTCCCGCCTCATCTTCTGCAACTGCGCGACGGTCGTCTTTTGGCCACCTACGGCTACCGCTACTATCCTTACGGTGTTCGGGCATGCCTGAGTTCAGACGGTGGTCGAACATGGGATATAGAACATGAAATCATCATTCAGAACAATGGTCTTGACATTGATTTAGGCTATCCCGTCACCGTGCAGTTGCAAGATGGATCGTTCGTCACCGTCTATTACCATCAGACGTCAGAACGCCCAACATGCTTCATCGAAGGAGCTCGCTGGCAGATTGGCAAAAACTGATCCAATTCATTCAACCATAAGTACATGGCCTTCAATTCACGCCGATTGATTTGATCTCCTCCGTATGCCGTTCGACGGAGCAGTTTTCAGCGGTGACGGAGCCGCAATTCGTCAGTTTCAGAACCATCGGTTTGCCATCCGTCTGGATGTTGTCCAGAAAGCGGATATTGTCCGCCAGGCAGCCTTGGATCGGGCAGTCCGTCTTGAAACGGCAATGCGTCACCGTGATATTCTTATGGTAATACGGTTCGCGTTCCGTTGGAAAGATTTGCGGTGTGATGCGGATGCTCGCCTTCGGCGTCGTGAACGACGTGTCGCGAATCGTCATGTCCCGCACGCCGCTGGATTCAAACCAGAAGGCGCCGTCGCCTGTCAGCAAAACAGGCAGGCCGATTTCGCAGTTTTCTATCAAAATCCGCCCCGCTGACTGGAAGCGCAGATGCGAATTCGAATTGCGGAAAACGCAATTCCGCATCGTGATATCTGCTTGCGCGGTAAGGTTTTCCACCAAGCTTCCAACAATATGCGCCGCGACGGGACGGTCCAGAAGAAGATCAATGAATTCACCGTCGATAATGGTCTTTTCAATGATTTCATATTCCGCTTCGATGTCCGTCGTCTTGTCGCGATGGATGGCGATCCGGTCTCCGGCCGCGAAAATCGTATTGGCGGTCGTCTCGCCCAACTCCGTGTGTTTCAACGTAATATGGCGGCCATTCATCGCCTCCAGAAGATAGAATTGACTGTGGATGTTGATCGCGTCGTCGATCATCCCTTCGAAAACGCAATCTGTGAAATGGAAATCTCCCGAACACGCAAACGCATGAACGGCGTCCGCTTGGTTCGTGATAATTCCCTGCGATTCATGGTCATACATGAAACGGACTTTTTCCAGATAGATGTTGTTCGTATGGATCGGGAGGACGCCCATGCCCGGCCCGTTGATGACACGGACGTTCTCCAGCCGGATGTTGCGGCTTTCATAGATGAAAAACGTGGAATAGTTCCGCCGTTCATGGCCGATGGCGATGATGCAGCCGATTTTGAAGCAATCATGCACAGGGCCATGAAGCCGTATGACACCATCATTCAAATCCTCCGCGACATATTGATGGACCGTGAACGGAAACGACGGATCGCGATGGATGGTCCTGCCTATCATGCACAACGGCGCGCCAATGCCGTCATGTGTCTCTGCATCAAAGCATTGCATAAGATGATGCGGGTTGAGCTTGACATCGATATATCCGTCTCCACGCGCCATGACCGTCGCCTCCGTAAAGGACGCGCGGTCATGGATGATCGTCACATTCCGAATCGTCACGCCGTCGCATCGCTCCATGACAAACGGCTGCATTTTCCCATGAAGCATCAGCTTCGCCCCATTGAAATCAAGCGTGACATTCCGTTTGTTCTCCAGCAAAACAGCCGTCTTCACCACGCCGCCATCCTTGCGGAATTTCATGTCATACAACATGCAATCATCCGGCCGCACATGATAGACCGTCTGATCGCCAACATACTCTGCATCATCCTTCCAGTCATTCGGAATCAACAACTTCTGCTTCATGTCCAGTATCCTTTAATGTTTTCCATAAACAAAATCCGTCGTTTTCCACCGAATGCATTCCCCGTACAAGTTCAATATAATCCACCGTTTCCATCTGCATATTTTTCTGCAGGACAAAAATACGGTCTGTCCGCCTAACAACGTCAATTTCATTTTCAAAAAATCATCAAGCCTGTTTTTTAATTGCCTGCATGCATTGAACATTTCTTAACCGTTCGATGAAAGCCCCAATGTGAATTAGACAGCGAAAGGCTATTCGCAGATTAGTTCGTATGCAAAGACCAGATGGTTTTCGAATCGAACAGTGTTGGCAATAAAGGACTTACCATTTTGGTCTTCATCAAGGCTGATCTCATCAAGTCGCGTACCGTCCAGATCAAGCGCATAGAGCGTTTTTGCCCGCGCAGGCAACCGGAAGAGCGCGGTGCCTCTTTTCCCCAAAGGGGGATTTTTGGTATATTTGACGACTTGTGAAAACGTGTTGTCGGCAAACGTCATACCCTCCGCCTCCACATTGGTGATATGGAACAACAGGATCCTCTTAGACTCGCTCAAGTCATGTCCATCCATCGAGGCGGCGCTAATGGAACAGAAGCTGTCGGGATTCTCCACTGAGAGAAAATCGCCTGTTGCGGAAACACCCTCCGGCAAGACGAAAGATTCATGACGTGGCGTGACCGCTTTCATGGAATGCGTGGCCAGATCGGTGACGATTTGGCCGTCTTCCGTTGTCAGGAAACGGCCATCGGAAAGCTTTTTCCCAAGGATGGCCTCCAGTTTTTCAACAGGAGAGAGCACATTGTCGTTGAGCGCGGGCACGTTGAGGCGAGAGACATCCAGGCTGGAATCCAGCGAATATACCGCGCTGGAGTCCGCAGGCAATGGCGGCACGATGTCGCCATTGCCGTTGTGGTATGCAAGCGTGAGGCGGACATGGGCCTGCAACTTGCTGGCAGCTGCTGGAATCGCTGTCGTCTTGCCTTTCGGAATCACCACCACGACGCTCCTTTTCGGAGCCTTGATGTCGCCGCGCCGCAAGAAGAGCATTGCGATACGTTCGGACATCCATTTCACGGGATCGTTCACGGAATCGAACCAATCGATCCAAACGCGCTGGAAAAGTGCGTCAACGTTATGCGAATACGCGAAATGCCAGATGCCGGAAAAGCCTTGGAAGGCAAGATAGGCGCCGTATGCCAGCCCCTCTTCGGAGCGATGCGTGTTTGGATAGACGAAATCGCTTTCCGTCATGAACATGGGCTTTCCCTCAAGGCGCGGAGCGATCCATGAGCCAAAATTCGCATGTTGCGAACGGATGATGCTGATGTTGTGGGTGTACCATGACGGGAAGTTCGGATGGTCCCAGTAGGCATGGGTGTCTAGAAAGTCCAGCCTCATGCGATTTTCCGGATAAACGGTTTCGTTGCTGCTGTTCTGGTCTGAAATCAAGCATTTGACGCCCAGTTCATTGCGCATGAAGGAATGCATGTCCTGGTAGAAGGAGACGAATACAGACGAAAGATAGTCGGTGTAGAGCCGCAGCCGCGTTTCGGGGGTGATGGCGATGCCTTTGCGCGCGCAGTCTTCTTCAAAGTCTTTCTCGAAACGCTTCTTGAGCGGTCCGGAGCAAAGGCCGATGTATTTGATGACGTTGACGATAAGGGAATCCTCGTTGACCATGCCGATGTAGAGGAACGCGGGATCCTCCCCCCAGGTCATTCCCGTGTATGGATTTACATGCTTGAACACTGCTCGGGCGAAATCCTTGAGGTCGTTGCGGACTTCCGGATAGAACTGCACCGCGCATTTGTAGTCGCGGCCGTTTTTGATTTCAGGGCAGATTTTGTGCAATTTTTCCAAGTCGGGCTCGCGGCTGTTGTAAAGTTCCGTGACCAGATAGATCCCGTGTTTTTTCATCGCATAGACCAGATAGTCCAGTTGGTCGCGTTTGATTTCGTCAATGACGAAATTTCCATTCGCGTCCGTTTTGGCGATATAAGGGTCATAGTGGTGGATTCGCAAGGAATTGTAGCCGAGCGCGGCCAGCCGTTCGGCAAGCGTGTCGGCCTCCTCATGAGAAAGGAAAAGGCCGCTCATGCAGAGATTGGTCCCGTAGAAACGGATCGGCTCATCACTGTCTCGCGGGTAAAGGAGGCCGTTTCGGTTTTCAATGGGGCCGAACTTGCCGGCGGGCCGGTGGTTCATGAATGAAAAATCCAGAATCGAGCCGCGTTTGACTTCCCGCAAAACGGCAAACGGCCTGAAATCGTCTCCACGACGCACTTGCACCGGGACGATTTTCGGAAAGGCGAACGGCGTGTCCAGACCAGTGGCCGCCAGAACAATCCATGTTCCGGACTTTCCTTTAAGAAAACTGATGGATTCCACTTCCTTGTCCTGAATGGGATATGCGGAATAGAATATCCCGCGGTTGAAATTTTCCGCGTCCAGGGAACGCCACGCCATTCTGCCGTTTGGAAAATCGCGTGGATACTGCCAGTCGCCGAGATCGTTTTCGCCAACCACGTCGAAATTGTCTTCCGTTTCATCCTTGTAGCGGACATTGAGGATGCCGATCACAGCGCCTTTGCCCGGCATCCATGCGCTGGTGTGCAGAAGAAACAATGTGCGCATTCGCATGGACGGCACGGGAAGCGTGACTTTCTTCTGCGGATAGAACCAGCAGAAATAGCTGTTGGTCATCACGATGTTCCTGCCGCCGTTCTGTTTCGGATCCAAAAGCGTGAATTCGACTTCTGGAAGTTTCAGGATGCCGGGCTTCAGGGCCCGAAGGTCGTTGTCCGGCCCCTGGTCTATGAAATTCTTGAAGTCGCCCGCAAGATCGTCTATCGACGACGTGTTTGCGATGGAGCTCAAGTCAAGCATCCGCATTTCTGAATGAACAGTGGATGCCATCGTGAGCAGGACGCAGGACAGACACAGCGCATGATGCAGGCGTGGGTATTTTATCAAGCACATGAAGCGATTCCTTTTGAGTGAATCAAAACTATGCGTGGCGATCATTAATCAGGCTTGATCATTATTGTAATGCCTAAATCCATAAACGCAACGATTGCCCCGCGCACTGCATAAGACAAAGTAACCAAGGCGACAAATAGCGCAATCACGATAGGCGGACTATCCGCCGAATGGCCGCCAATGCCTAAAATCCCCCATATCTTCTCCGCCCTGCCTAGTTGTCAACATCAATTAAAGTATTATATTTATAGTTTAATTTTTTCAATGTTTCCGTAACCGTTCAACTGGTTGTCATCAGGAGGTTCATCAAGAGCATGTCATCATCAAAAGTCCGTGTCTATTTCCTCTCATCGGGACGCATCGGCATTCCGATCGTGGATGCTTTGTGCCATGACACGGAACTGGAACTCGTCGGTATCGGTTCCCAGCCGGACAAAGAGGCGGGCCGCAAGAAGAAGCTCGCCCCCACGCCGCTTGCCAAACATGTGCAGGAGGAACTCAACCTCTCAGTGGAGAAGCCTGCCACCGTCAACTCGCCGGATTTTCTCGAACACCTCAAAGATCTTGGCGTTGAACTGCTTGTCGTCGCCTCTTTCGGGCAGATCCTGAAGCCCGCCCTTCTTGATTTGCCACGTTTTGGCTGCCTGAACGTCCATGCGTCGCTTCTGCCGAAATACCGCGGCGCGGCCCCCATCTCCCAAGTCATTCTCGACGGTGACGAAGAGACCGGCGTGACATTCATGAAGATGGATCCCGGCCTGGACACGGGCCCGATCTATTGCGAATCAAAATGTCGCATCTGCCCGACAGAAAATGTCGTCCAGTTGGAGGACAGGCTCGGGGAACTCGCGGCGGGAAGCATCGGAGACGTCATCCGCAAAATTGCGGACGGAAGCCTTAATCCGCGTCCGCAACCGGCCGAAGGCTCCACATACGCGAAAAAAATCAAAAAAACGGACGGCGCGGCCGACTGGAATCTGCCTGCCACAGTGCTTGCAAGAAAAGTCCGCGCCTACTATTCCTGGCCGTCGCTCTTCGCCCTCCTGCCCATTAGCGGCAACTATAAGCGAATCAGCATCAAAGAAGCGGCGCCCATCGATTTACAACATGCCTCCAAGCCCGGCACGATTCTTGTCGCGACTCCCAAGTCGCTTGTCATCGCATGCGGGCAAGGAGCGCTCAACATCATCAGACTCATCCCCGAAGGAAAAAAAGAAATGTCAGCATCGGAATTCCTTCGCGGGACGCAAGTCGCCGAAGGCGACGAATTGCCGCCTTCCACGGGAGATTTTCTGACTCAATGAAGCAAATTCTAATCAATAACGAAGAAATGCAAATCCGCGTCGCCGTCGTCCAAGATGGTGTATTGCAGGACTTTTTCATGGAACGCACGAACCGCGACCAGCTCGTCGGTTCGATTTTCAAAGGCAGAATCAAGAATCTGGAGCCTTCCCTTCAGGCCGCTTTCGTCGATATCGGCTGCGGAAAGAACGCATTCCTGCATTACTGGGACATGCTGCCCGCCACGCAGGACATGCTGGAGGACGAACAGGACGAAGAGGACACGAACCGCGAGAACGAACGTCCACCGCAACCGTCCGACGCCGCGCCCCAAGAGGTCGCGCAGCCCGTGCCGCAGCCCCAGAACGCCACGCAATCCAGAAGACATCGGTCGAAGCATCAGCGCAATGCGGCTCAGCAGTTGCAAACGCCTGCGCCGCAGCAACAACCTGTGCAGGAACCAGCGAAGCCCGAAGCCCCAAAGAAAGGCTTTCTGGCCCGCATTCTGGACTTCTTCGCGCGTCGTAAGGACACAGCGGCGGCAACCGTGACGGAAACCGCTCAACCTGTTCCCGCACCGACGGAAGACGCGTCGCAGAAATTGCCCAAAAACAACAACGCCACCCAGAGCGGAAAGAACCGTCACAAGAAGAACAAACAGCCACGCAAACCGATGCCGACCGTCGATGACATCCCCAACCTCTTCAAGGTCGACCAGGAGATTCTCGTGCAAGTCACGAAAGGCCCCATCGGCACGAAAGGTTCGCGAGTCACCACAAATCTTTCCATTCCAGGACGTTATCTTGTTCTTCTTCCGAATTCGCCGCACATCGGCGTCTCGCGCAAGGTGGAGGAGAAGGCCGAACGGGAACGCCTCCGCAAGATGGTCAAAGGCCTCGAGCTGCCCGGAAACAACATGGGCCTCATCTGCCGCACCGTCGGCGAAGGCTGTAAAATCGAACATTTCCAACGCGATCTGGACATGCTGGTGGAAGCCTGGCAGAACGGCGAGAAGAAGGCCGAATCCAAACGCGCCCCCGTCTGCGTCTACCAGGAGCCGGATCTTGCGGAACGCGCCCTCCGCGACTGCCTTACGGAAGATGTCGATGAAATCGTCACGGATTCACAGGAGACGTACGACCGCGCCGTCTCGCTCATGAACCGCTACAGCCTCAACGACACGATCAAAGTAAAACTCTACCAGAATCCGACGCCGATCTTCCAGAAATACAATCTGAACCAGCAGATCGACGGCATCTACAACCGCAAGGTCAACCTGCCTGGCGGCGGATACATCTGCATCGACGAAACGGAGGCGCTCATCGCCATCGACGTCAACACCGGCAAGAACAAGTCCGGAAAAGACCAGCCGGAGACGATTCTCGCCACCAATCTCGAAGCCGTCGCGGAAATCGCCCGCCAGATCCGCCTGCGCAACGTCGGCGGTCTCGTCGTGCTCGATCTGATCGACATGGCGGACAAGAAAGACCAGCAGCTCGTCTACAAGACGCTGAAGGAGCATCTGGCCAAAGATCGTGCACGCACACGCGCGTATCCCATTTCACCGCTGGGACTTCTGGAAATGACGCGGCAACGCGAAAACGAGTCGTTGGAAAGCTCCACGTTCGACAACTGCCCGTACTGCAAAGGACGCGGCCTCGTGAAATCCACCACCAGCATGAGCGTCGAAATCCAGCGGAAACTGAACGAAGTCCTTGCGAAACGCAAACGCAACAACCTCCTGAAGCCCGCGCATCCGTTCAAGATCACGGCCAACCCCAAGATTCTGGAACGGTTCAAGAACGAAGACAAGAAAGTCCTGCAAGGCATAGAGGACGACTACAACGTCCGCATCAGCCTCCAGCCCGATCCGTCCTTCCATATCGAAGAGTACAAGCTCCACGACGCCGCCTCTGGCATGGAGCTTTAAGAAATATCCTGATTATAAGCTACTTACCATAAGTCACAGTCAAGCATGAGCATTTGCAAAACCATCCTGGAAGCGGTCGGCAACACGCCGCTCGTCGAGCTGCAGAATCTTCCGTCGGCGGATGACGCCCGCATTCTGGTCAAAGTGGAGGCCGTCAACGTCGGCGGCAGCATCAAGACCAGAACCGCCCTCAATATGATTGAAGCCGCTGAAAAGGAAGGGCTTATCCACAAAGGATCCGTCATCATCGAACCGACGTCCGGCAATCAGGGCATCGGTTTGGCGTTGGTCTGCGCCATCAAGAAATACCGCTGCATCATCGTCATGCCGGACTCCGTCTCGCAGGAAAGACGCCACATTCTCGGCCTCTACGGCGCGGAGCTCGTGCTTGTTCCAGACCATGACAACATCGGCGAATGCATCGAAAACTGCCTGAAGAAGGCGATCGAACTGCGGGACACCATTCCAGGCGGCTTCATCCCGCAGCAGTTCTCCAACCCGCACAATCCGGAAGTCCATCGTTGCAAGACCGCGCAGGAAATCATCGAACAGCTTGGGGATGAAAGAGTTGACGCTTTCTGCGCAGGTTTCGGCACAGGCGGCACGCTCACCGGCATCGGCGCCGTCCTCAAGGCGAAATTCCCGCAGCTCCTCGTCGTCGCCGCGGAACCTGAAAACGCGGCCATTCTGGCCGGCGGCGCCATCGGCTCCCATCTCCAGCAGGGCATCGGCGACGGCTTGATTCCGGACAATCTGGACGTGAAGCTGATCGATGAAAATCTCATCATCACGGACGAAGAAGCCCTTCAGACATCACGGGATCTCGCGCTGCATGAAGGACTCGGCGTTGGCATCTCCTCCGGAACGAACGTCGCATGCGCCCTCCGCCTC
>CACYQT010000031.1:47617-50912 GCA_902776645.1 uncultured bacterium
GGAGCATACCGTAGGTTACGTTCACGCCTTTGGCGTTCGCTTCACCCACGGCTAAATTCCTGCCACCGCTACGCGGTTCCATTTAATTTCCTGGTTTACCGTGGGTTACGTTCACGCCTTTGGCGTTCGCTTCACCCACGGCTAAATTCCTGCCGCCCCTACAGGGCTTTTCTCTGCTTCGCAGAGCACTAACCACTAACCACTAACCACTAAGCCTTCGGCTGTCCTTCCTCCTGCTGTTTTTGCTGGAACTTGATGGCCTCTTTTTCGATTTCGGCCTGCAGCAGCCTCGCGCGGATGGTGTTGCCGTTCTGGACAAGACGACGGTGCAGTTCGCCCAACGCGATGAGCGGATTCTCCGAAACACGCGCGCATTTGCGGAATTCGTCTTCGCCGTCAGACAGACGCCCAGTCTCCCAATAGCAGATGCCCAGATAAAAGTGCGCGTTCGGATTCTCCGGATGCTGGCGGCGGATCTCCTCCAGACATTCGATGGCGTCCGTATACAGCGCCAATATCAGGCAGACCTTCGTCATCTGCCACAACAGATCCATGCGTTCGTCTTCGGAAAGCTCGCCATGCTCCTCCGCGATGCGTTTCTTGTATTTGTCGAAATCCTCCAGCATCTTGCGCGCCTTCATCGCCATGCTGAGCCCCGTGCAGGAGCCGCCGGTCATGCAGATGCACTGCTTGCACTCCGGACAGACGTCCATCGTCCATTGCAGTTCACGGAAGACATCGTAGTAGAATTTCTGCAACTCGCGTTCTGTACGGAACATGGAGAGATTCGGGCCGGGCAGCATGGCCATCTCTTCACAATGGCAGACGCGACCATCCGGCAGCACGCCAAGATGCGGCGTGCAACGTCCGAACTGGTTGCCGATCTTCGCAAGCAGTCCGAACTGCGCATCCGTCATCGCACAGGGCATGATGCCGCAGCTCAGCAACGGACGCACCTTCTTCTTCAGATAATCGCGCGACAGATTCGTGTAGAATTCCATGGCGTGGCCGATCTTCTCCTGCGGCGTCAGGCAGGACACCCAGAACGTCACGGAATCAAATTTATAGGTATCCAGATATTCGCGGACGAATTCGTAGTCCGCATCCGGATCGTCGACCATGATGCTCAGGCGGACGATGCAGCCCGCCTTCATGAACGCGTCCAGATTCTCGCGCATCTCGGCAAAATCCGCCTCGCTGTAGAACTTCGGCCTGTAGAGCCGCCAGATCATGCGGATGCTCTGCTCGAGAACCATCTTCTTCGCCATGCTCGGCATCAGGCCGCTCGTCTCGAACACGGGAATGACGCCGCGCTTCTGGCAGCCTTTCAGAATCATCTCAAGCTCCGGATGCAGAAACGCCTCGTTGCCTTTGAACAGAACTTGCGGCGACTTGCTCTCCGCCACGATGTCCAACGCACGAAGAACCACGTCCATCGGCATGTCTTCCGGCGTATAGGTCATCATGTTCGGAAAATCGGCGCGTTTGCGCATTGTCAAGAATAATTCCATGGTGCATCCTCTTTGAAAAAAAACAATTGAAAGTTAAACTATAATCCATCATTTTTGTCTTGGCAAACTCCAAGACCTGTCAAATCAGAACCTTCACCCATTCTATTCGCATTTTCATGGAAAATATCTTCCTCACAGGCTTCATGGGAGCCGGCAAGACGACCGTCGCCGCCGCCCTCTCGAATCTCCTCAAACGCCCCGCCGTCGATCTGGACGATCTGCTCGAAAAGGATTTCGGCTGCACCATCGCCGAATTCTTCGCCGCCCATGGCGAAGCCGCCTTCCGGAAGCGGGAGACGGAACTGCTTGAATCCGTCGCTCAAGAAGACGGACTGATTGTCGCCACAGGAGGTGGACTCCCTGTCTCTCCGTCGAACCGCAAGATCATGCGCGCCAACGGGACCATCGTCCTTCTGGACCTGCCGTTCGACGCCATCGCGGCCAGGCTTGAGCAGAACACCGCCACCCGCCCAAACTGGAAGTCCCGTGACGACGCGAAAAAACTTTTCAACAGCCGCAAAGCCGCCTACCACGACTGCGACATCACTGTCGACGCCGACCGCCCCGCCGAAATCGTCGCGGCGGACATCCTCCAGAAAATCAGCGGCCTGAAGCCTTTCATGGCGGATATCGACGGTGTCAAACTGCCCGTCTCGCCGACGTTCAACGCCCCGTCCGAACTTGTGCAAGCCGTTGCGGGAAAACAATATTCCGCCGTTGTTTTCATCACGGACGACAACGTCGCCGCCGCCCATCTGCCCCGCTACCAGAGCGCCCTGCCCCACGCCATCTCCATCATCATCCGCCCTGGGGAGGATTCCAAAACGCTGTCGCAGGCGGAAAACGTCTATCGGCAGCTGCTTCAGCTGAACATCGGACGGGACGCCTTGATCATCGCCATCGGCGGCGGCCTCGTCACTGACTTTGGTGCTTTCATTGCAGCAACTTACAAACGCGGCATCGATTTCATGCTCGTCTCAACATCGCTTCTCGGCTGCGTCGATGCCGTCGTCGGCGGCAAGACGGCCGTCAACATCGCGCACTACAAGAACCAAGTCGGCCTGTTCGCGCTGCCGAAAGCGATTTTTTTGGATTTGACCGCGTTGGCGACACTTCCCGAACAACGCGTCCGCGAAGGGCTCGTGGAAGCCTACAAGACAGGTCTTGTCTGCCATTACAATCTTGCACGATTCATCGACGAAAATCTGGAACGACTGGTCGGCGGCGACTTGCCGCTGATCGCGAAAGTCGCCGCGGCGTCCGCCCAGGCGAAGGCGGAGGTCGTCCATCAGGACTTCCGCGAAAAAGGCCTCCGCAAGATTCTGAATCTCGGCCATACGTACGGCCACGCCGTCGAGACATGGTCGGAGGAACGGATCAGCCACGGCCTCTGCGTCGCGCAGGGCATGATCGTCGCGTTGCAAATCGCGAGCGCACGGCACTACCTCAACGCGGAATTGGCGGAAAATCAAATGGAAGTCGTGCGCGCCTTGCGCGGGCCGTCCTTTCCCGTGCCGTCCGCGGAGGAGGCCTTCCCGCTGATGATGGCGGACAAGAAGAACACGAACGCCAAAATCACGTTCATCCTCCCCCATGCAAAAGACGGCTTCAAGCTCGTGCAGGACATTACGCAAGAAGAGCTTCAAGCCGCCATTGACGCGGTGTAGCGACGGCGTCCCCGCCGTCGGGGGATGTGCCGACGGCGGGACACAAGCAGACGACGGCGAGACGCCGTCGCTACGCCAACAAAACACATTCTATTTATTGAATGAAAATGAATATGG
>CACYQT010000032.1 GCA_902776645.1 uncultured bacterium
TAATCTATAGAAGATTGTCAGCCCGGCGGCGAGGCTTTTCAGTGTATTCAGTGTATTCTGTGGTTTGAAATTTCGTGCTCTTTCGTGCCTTTCGTGGTTACTGAAAACATTTGGTTGCGGCCAACGGCCGCTCCAGGCCTTTCGTGGTTCTTAATCAATCGGTTGATGGGCGGTATCAACGCCGTGGCGAGATTCCGATGTGCCGCCAGCTGCATGCGCTAGCGCATTTGCAAGCGGATACGAATATCTCGCCCTACGGGCGGCTGTTGGTTCTCGGTACAACTCCGATAATTTTAAGCAGTGCGTTCTCCAGCGAGACGCGCGGCGCGGTGGACGATGAGATGCACTGCCAAAGGGCGTCACGAAGCGTGCGGATCGCTTCGATGATCTCCTGCGGCGCATAGCGGACGGCTTGCTCCGCAAGCATTTGCACACGATACGGATGCATCGTGACAAATTCCGTGCCGTCCGCCACCCATTGCTGTTTCTGGTCGTCGCTCGCGCCTTCCAATGTCCGTTTCAGGGAGACTGGATTGGAGATCTTGTTGACGGCCATGAAGAGGCGGATCTGCAGGGCCTGGCGGAAATACGTGGCGGCGTTGAGAATCAGCGAACGGGCCGCGCGGTCTTCATCCTTGCTCTGCTCCGTAATGACGTCGATGACGCGGAGGCATTCCTGCAAGTTGCGTTGTCCGAGCACGTTGCCCATGGCCCAGTTGAACTCCTCGCCCTGCCCTACGCAGACTTTCTGGACTTCCTCCAACGTCGGCGGCGTGGTGTCCGCCCCCTTGTAGCAGATGATTTTCTCCAGCTCGGAATCGATCCGCGCGGTATCCGTGCCAAGCACGTCGATGAGATATTCGACGACGCCGCGGTCCAGCTGGAGCCCCTTCTCCTTGGCGGCCTGCTGGATGCACGCCGTCATTTCCGCCTGCCAGTTGCGGTTCATCTTGTCAGGCTTCGTGAGAAGCATGACTTCGCCATGGGCCATGCAGGCCTTGTAGAGGGCCTTCCGCTTGTCGATTCCAGGCCCGTCCATGATGAGAATGATGTCCTCCGGAACGCCTTTGGCGATGGTTTCCGCAAGCTCCTTGAGGGCCTTGCCGATTGGCCCCGTCTTCGAGCCTTCCGCGTCGAAACCGGAGAAATGCTTCAGCCAGACGGTCTTCTTTCCGCCGAGAAACGACGGCGATTTGATGGATTTCAGCAAGTTGATGACGAGAGACGGATCCGCCCCCGCATCTCCTTCCTGGAAAACATCATACGAAAACGGATCGGGATTGTCGCCGGCGTATTGGCGGACGATTTTGTCCGCCTGCGCCGTGATCTGCGATTCGTCGTTTCCGGATATGAGAAAAAGATTGGCCATGTCTATTGCTGTTGTGCGATGGATTCAAGATGGATGCGGTTGAAGACATCCGTGACGAAATCTTCCCCGAGGCCGAGCTGTTTGCCGCGCTCAATGGCCGTCGCGAGGACTTTCTCCCAGCGGGACGTCTGCAGGACGGTGATGCTGTTGTCTCGCTTCAAGTCGCCTATTTCACGAGAGATGCGCATGCGGTGGGCAAGCGTCGTCAGGAGGGTGACGTCCAATTGGTCGATGGCGAGCCGCAGTTCGTCCAATTTCAATTGGCCTTCCGGATTTTCGGACGTCCGGTCGCGCAGCACAAGCTTCTGCATGAGCATGCGAAGCTGTTCGGGCGTGAGCTGCTGCTTGCTGTCCGAAAGAGCGGTCGGCGGATTGATGTGGGTTTCGATCATAAGCCCTTGGAAATCAAGATTGAGAGCCTGCTGGGCGATTTCCTGCACCAACGCGGCGTCGCCTGCGATATGGGACGGATCGCAAAGGCATGGCAGGCTCGGCAGACGGCGCTTCAGCTCGATCGCGAGATTCCATGCGGGCGCGTTGCGGTATTTGCCCGACGCGATGCCGCTGCAGCCGCGCAGGATGGCGGCGACGCGTTTCACGCCCGCTTGGGCGATCCGCTCGATGGCGCCGATCCACAGCTCCAGATCCGGATTGACGGGATTCTTCACGAACACAGGGATGTCCACGCCGTGGATGGCGTCCGCGATCTCCTGCACGGCGAACGGCGTGACGGTCGTCCTCGCGCCGATCCATATTGCATCAACTCCATGGGCCAGAGCAAGTTTGACATGCTTCGCGTTGGCGACCTCCACGGCGAACGGGATGCCCGTCTCCGCCTTCGCGCGGTTCAGCCAGTCGAACGCCTTTTCGCCTGCGCCTTCGAAGGTGCCAGGCCGCGTGCGCGGTTTCCACACGCCCGCCCGCAGGAAGGCGATCTGTTCCTTTGGCAAGGCGCGAGCCGTCGCCAGAACCTGCTCTTCCGTTTCGGCGGAGCATGGTCCGGCCAGCAGCATGCGCTGTCGGGACGACAGTTGGACGCCCCATTGGGTGATGTTCATGAAGTCGTATGGCATGTTTTGCCTCGGGCTGGAAAGATTTATTTGGAGATTATAATATATTACTATAATTTAAATAGAAAACCAAACAGCCACAATTAAGGAAAGAATCGATGGAATATGCGCGTGTCATCATAACGGATATCGCCTACGGCGGCGACGGCGTGGGGCGTCTGGCGGACGGATCGGTCGTGTTCGTGCCGTTCACGGCCGTCGGCGACGACGTGGAGATAGAAATCACGGAACGGAAGGCCGCCTTCTGCCGCGGCGTCGTGCGGAAGTTCGTGGCGGCCGGCCAAGGCCGTGCCACGCCATGTTGCCGCTATTATGGCCGTTGCGGCGGATGTTCCTATCAGCACTTGACTTACGAGACGGAAGTCGCCTGCAAGGCGAAGCAGTTCAAGACGCTGATGGCCCGCGTCGGCAAATTCGAATCGTTCCCCGAACTGGAATCCGTCAATCCGTCGCCGCAGGACTACGGCTACCGCAACAAGCTCCGTCTGGAGCCCGGCGAACGGACGCTGGAGGCCACTGGCTACTACGTGCCCTACGGCTATTTCGAACGCGACAACACGACGTTCATGATGGTTAAAAGCTGCCCATTGGCGCAGGACGCCCTCAACAAGATGCTGCCGAAGGCCATCCGCAGCGACTGGGGCAAGCAGAACGCCAAACGCAAGGAGCCTTATCCGTTGACGTTGCGCATCACGACGGATGGCGACTGCTGTTTCTATTTCGGGCAGGCCTCGCCGAAGCTCTCATGGCTGAAGGAGAAGCTGCTCGGCGTGACCTACCGTGTGCCCGTCGGCGGCTTCTGGCAGGTGAATCCCCCTGTGGCGGAACGACTTCTGCAAACGGTGAAGGCATGGTGCGAAGCGCTTCCCGCGAAAGGCACTCTTCTGGACATCTACGGCGGCGCGGGAACGTTCACGATGCAGCTCGGCCCGATGTTCGACCATCGGTCGCTCGTCGAAAGCGACGTTCCCGCCGTCAACGCTGCTGATTTCGCCCTGCAGGAGGCGGGTCTTGTCACGGAATTGTGGAAAGGCCCCGCGGAGGAATTTCTGTCGGCGGCGGATGGCCCGTTGGCCAACATCGATCTGGACCAGACGGTCGCCGTCATCGATCCGCCGCGCATGGGCTGTCTGCCGAAAGCCATTTCCGCCCTGCGCGACCGTCCGCCGAAATATCTGATCTACGTCTCCTGCAATCCCGCCACCCTCGCCCGCGATTTGAAACTGCTCTGCGCAGACGGCCTCTACACGCCCGAAAAATGCGCCCTCTTCGACATGTTCCCCCGAACAGCGCATTTTGAATCGGTGGTTCTTCTTACTCAATAGTTGTATTTTTTTAATTTTTTTTAATGAAAGGAGAAATGACATGAATATAGATAATATTTATTTGTTACATTCTTTGAATAAAACTCAATACTATCAATTTATTCAAACCTGTTTAGGGATAACTGTATTTCTGAATAATAATAATCTGCTTAATAAAGATTTTCAACATAATAATGAATCTCAGAGTTTTAATGAATTTTGGAATTTTAATGAATTTCTTAATTATAATAAGAATGTTGAGGTTTTAGCAGGTATAGATTCAGAAGAAGAAAAGCAATATTCAGAGGAACAACGTTTTAGAGAAAGGAACCTTAGTAAAAAATATGTTAGAAGAACATATCTTAAAATTCTGGCATATTTCAAAATAAATAAAAGTGTAGTAAAAACATTTTTAATTAATGAAAGAGATTATGAAGAAATGACATTTAGAGATAATAATAATAATATATATAATATTCTAGTTACTTTTAATTTTCTTGGTGATAGCCTTCTGTTTATATTATTAATAGGAATATGTGGTTTTTCTATGATATATTTTCAATACATAATAAATAATATCGAGAGAATAATAAGAGAAATCACAATTTATAATACCTTGAATTTTAGGCCAGATCCTGGTTGCCTATCAAATTATGATTTCATATTAGGTGCTGGGGTTAATGTTAATTTTAAAATAGGTAATTGGAAATCATTAATACAAAAAATAGAAAAAGCAATTAGAACAGAAACTGGATTACAATACTTTGAATTACAAAAATTTAAAGGAATGCTTTCAAATACAAACTATATATCTCCTCAAATATTGAAAGATTATAACGAAAAACATTATTTGGACATAATATATAGTACTTTATATAATAGAAACCACCAATCCTTTATGAAAAAAATCTCAAATCCCTCTCGTTTTGGTATAAAACTAGAAAAATTTAATCTTTTTCAGGTCGCGCGTATTGCATCTTTACAGGAACGAACAACTAAAGTATTGACATTTAATTATGACAATGTTTTAGAGCAACTTATTAATAACTCATTTTCTGGGATAAATTTCAATAGTGTTTTTAAAAATAGTAAAACACCTTTAAACACACCAGATATTGAGATAATTCATTCACATGGATACATGCCTATGAGTTCACCACCTCACAAGAGTTATTCGATTATTTTTTCTAGTTTTGAATATATGGAAGCATATAAGACACCGAATATATTTGCAAGAAAAAAGCTTATTGAACAATTAAGAAACACAAATCTAATTATTGGAAATAGCCTTTCCGACTATGAAGAACAGAAGGTGTTTTATGCCAACCATAGAAAATTCTTAAGCCATTTTGATTATATTTTTGTTTGTAGAAATAAGAAGCTGTGGATGGATATATATCAAGCAATATATTTTTATCAAATGGGAGTAATTCCTATCTTTTTTGATGATTTTAATCGTATGAATGATTATCTACAACAAATATAAACTCATATATTAATACTATATCTTATTGAATTAGGATTTATATTATGGTATCTCAATTGTAAACTGATTTTTCCAATATAGATATTTTAATACTTAATAATCAATTATATGTTTTTTCATCTACTTAATTGCTTACAATATTTATACCATTCATCTTTTATTTTATTTGTAGTTGGTCTTACTGAATTTTTAAAATTATTGTATATTTGAGGGAAATACTCATATATTTGTGCAACAACTTGTTTAAAAATCTCAAAACTATCATCATCAATTTTATATGGCATTTCCTTTTCTGTAGTATTTTGCCAATCAACACGTTTCAGATATTTAACAAAATGATTATTGTGATTATGGACAAAATTACTCCTAGCATCATACATATTTATTATTGCTTTCTTTATAACTTTTTTTCTAGGGAATCTTTTAGTATATAATTTGCTTATTACGTTAGCTAAAGGATGCTTTTTTGAACCCATTCCTGAAAACCCCAAAAATAATCTTTCAAGAGCAGAAAACATTAAAACTAAACGAATAAAAAAATAATCTGGTATCTGATAATTTGAATCATCATCCCAACAAAATGATTTTAGGCTCTCTTTATATATATTCATTATAACATCATCATTTTTATAAGGAAATATGAATGATTTAAAAAAATCTAAATGCTTATACATTTTATTTGCATTTATTATATATGGGAAGAATAATGTATTTGTTCTTAATGCTTTTGTATTATAATCCATTGAATTAAAAACCAAATAATGTTTTACTTGATTATTTTCCATATATATTTCTATATCATCGCAATCAAAATTTTCAACTAAAGCAATAACTTTCAGATAACATTTTATGTAATTACCAATTTCTTTCGAATAATATTCAAATGTATCAAAAACGGTAGTATCTTGAATTATAAGTAATGGATATAACAGAAATCCCTTCGAATATTTAAGAATATTTGAAATAGCTTCATCAAACTTTTCATTTTCTTCTTTTGATAAATGACAAAATCTTCGGACTTGGGAAACTAGTTGTTTTTGCGATATATCACTATAATAACTCATTGATGAGAAAAACTTTTTATTCGGATTATTTGACTTCCACCTTGTATTTATTATATGAATATTATCACTTAAATGAATACTTTTATTAATTCTCAATTTGGGTAAAGGAAGTACACAAAAACAACGTTTTGTTTCATTTTCAATAAGAATTAAAAAACTATCAATTAAACTTTTTATTGTAATATCTGTGGGAATTATAAAATCAGATTTAACAATATTATTTTCATACCAATCTAAAAATATTTCCCAAGAAAAGACTTTATTATCTAACAATGCTAATTCAGATAATTGGTCTATTAAAATCATATATTCCTGAGGCGGTTTGTCATTAGTATGATTTATATCACGAATATAATTATCAACATATTCTACTATTTTAGTATTATTTGATTTTAAAAATGGTTTAATATATTTTTCAATTTTAGCAATAAATTTTTGATCATTATTTTCTGCCAATTGATATTGTGTTCTTCTTTTATAGAAAATGATTTTTATGGTTTTTAAAAGTTTATCTTTTTGATCTTGAATACCATTGTTTACCATAACATTTTTCCTACATTATATTAAAATTTATTTCTTTTCTGTAAATTAATCCATTTTTTTTATATTTCAAATATTTTCTTAGCATTACTTTTAGAGCAAATTTACACAGGATCAGTGCCATAAAATACACATAAAACTAAATATCTACAAACTTTCTCCTACAATCAATTGCCGTCTTCCATATTTTTCTATCCCTATATCAATACACGATAATAGTGAAACAAACACATCACCCACTCTCAAAAATGAATTTCCAAATAAATAATCCATCTTAACAATCATCTCCAAAGAAGTGCCACTATAACTTGTCATATAATAATACGACAAATTTTTATAAATATTATTTTTAATTAGTTATAACAATTATTATATTATATTAATTTTGTATATGATAATATATTTAATACTCAAACAAGTCATAAGAAGTCATAGAAAGTCATAAGGATTCCTATAAAATCCTTGAAAATCCTATTCCTTAAGATATAATAGAGTTATGACTTTCTATGACTTCACCGATACTATTTGACAGACCATAATGGCTAGAGACAAAACAAATCAAAAAGAACAGAAGCCGATTGAGCAGACACTGTGGGATGCGGCCAACAAACTGCGCGGCAAAGTCGAATCGGCGGAATACAAGCATGTCGTACTGTCGTTGATCTTCCTGAAATACGCGAACGACCAGTTCGATGAACACAGGAAGCAGATGACTTCAAATGGGCAGCAGATGTTTCTGGAGATGATGCCCTTCTACACGAAGGACAACGTGTTCTACATTCCAGAGTGCGCACGATGGGATTTCATCATGAAGAACGCGAAGCAGCCCGACATCGCCATCAAAATCGATACCGCGTTGCATGAGATTGAGATGAAAAATCCGTCTCTGGAAGGCGCTCTACCAGACAACTACTACTCCCGTCTGCACATGGATCCAAGCGGATTGTCTTCCCTGCTTGATCTAATCAACGGACTGGAACTGCAGGTCGGCGGCGACAAAGATATTTTCGGCAAAGTGTACGAATACTGCCTCCGTGAATTCGCGTTGAAAGAAGGAAAAGGAAAAGGCGAATTCTATACGCCACGCACCGTCGTCGCCCTGCTCTGCGAATTGATCGAGCCCTATTCCGGCATCGTTTACGACGGCGCATGCGGTTCCGGCGGCATGTTCGTCCAATCCATGCGCTTCGTCGATGAACACAAAGGAAATCGTCTGAACGTCTCTATCTACGGACAAGAATTGACGGACACGACGCGCCGCCTGGCGAAGATGAATCTCGCCATCCGCGGCATTTCCGCGAATCTCGGCGCGGAGGCCGCCAATACGTTCTTGAACGACCAGCATAAAGATCTGAAAGCGGACTTCTCATTGGAAAATCCGCCGTTCAATCAAAAGGATTGGCGTGAAGAAAACCAATTGAACGATGATCCACGTTGGAATGGCTATCCCACGCCACCGACCAGCAACGCCAATTACGGCTGGATATTGAACACGCTGTCCAAGCTTGGACAAAACGGTGTTGGTGTAGTGCTGTTGGCGAATGGTGCACTGTCAGCAGGCGGTGAAGAATACGAAATCCGCAAACGCATGATTGAAAATGATCGCGTTGAAGCAATCGTTATCCTGCCTCGTAACATGTTCTACACTACAGACATTTCTGTGACTGTATGGATTCTGAATAAAAACAAAAAGTCCCGTAAAGAGAAACATCCTGAAGGCGATGTAACCTTCCGTGACCGTTCCAATGAAGTCCTTTTTATGGATCTACGGCAGATGGGGCATCCTTACGAGAAAAAGTACATAGAATTTACAAAAGAAGATAGAGCAATCATTGTTGACCGTTTCAAATCATGGCGTTTGGACGGATATCAGACTCCGTATGAGAATATCCCTGAATTCTGCTATGCAGCAAAGAAGGCCGAAATTATTGAAAAGGATTATAGCCTTGTCCCCAGCCGATACATTGAATTTGTAAATAAAGATGAATCGATAGGTTACGAAGAAAAGATGTCTCAGCTTCAGAGCGAGCTAAAAAACTTGCTCGTTCAGGAACTGCAGTCCAGACAAGATCTGTTGGAAGTAATGAAAGGGCTGGGATATGAAATCAAATTATAAGAAGCTTGGCAATTATATCCGACAAATTGATGAAAGAAACAATGACGGCACCCTTGGAGAGGATAATCTCTATGGTATCTCCGTCACAAAGGAATTCATCATATCCCACGCAAATTTGGTTGGAGTAACTTTTGATGGATATAAAGTTGTTGCCCCAAAGCAATTTGCCTATATTCCTGACACATCTCGTCGTGGAGACAAAATTGCAATATCTTTGAATACATTCGGAGAAAAAATTATTGTCAGTAGTATCTGCTCAGTGTTCGAGATTATAGACGAAAATGAACTACTTCCCGAGTATTTGATGTTATGGTTCATGCGACCAGAATTCGACCGTTATGCACGTTTCATGTCCAATGGTAGTGTACGCGAAGTATTCGATTGGGACTGTATGTGCAGCGTAGAACTTCCCGTTCCATCACTCCAAGAACAGCATAAGATCATCCAAGATTTTCATGTCATTACCGATCGGTTAGAGATATTACATAAGATGAATGTAAATCTTACAACTCAGTGTTGCGTAAATTATCAACTAATGCTTAACGGTTTCACAGAAGAAAGTGATAAAAAAACTCTTCCCGAAGGTTGGTCTATTGGAAGTATTGGTTCATACTCTGATTTGAAATCTGGATATGCTTTTAAGAGTGAGTGGTGGACGAACAAAGGATATAAAGTAATAAAGATTGCAAATATTACCAATAACTCTATTGATTTAGACTCTTGTGATTACGTAATAGAAGAACATGCGAAACTGGCCAAAATATTCATAAGTGTTCCAGGTGACGTTTTCATCGCAATGACAGGTGCTACAACAGGGAAAATTGGTATCCTTCCATTCTGTAAAGATAAAGTTGTTGTAAATCAACGTGTTGGAAAATTCTTTCTGGGGAAAGAACCGATTTTGAAGGTACCGTTTTTATTTGCGACATTACTTTCATCGCGTGTCGTTCAACAGCTTCAGCCTGATGGGATGGCTGGAAGTGCACAAGATAATCTTAGCGCTGATGATATAAAAAATGTGGAAATCGTACTGCCCGACACTACAACGATTGAAAAATTCAATGTTCAAAACCGAAGCATTATTGAGAATATTATGGCCAATTTAGCAGAATTGCGATTGATGCAAAAATTGTTAGTTTTACTACTTTCGAAAATGACCACAAAAGAAGGAGCATGATATAAATGCCCGCAATCTTTTCTGAAACCGTTCTTGAGCAAGCCGTTATCGATAAATTCGTAACGGAAGGCTATGAACACGTCTCTGGCGATAATCTTCATCGGGAGCTGACGGATGTTCTCATTGAAGACGATCTGTCTGCGTTTCTTGCGGCAAAATATGCGTCAGAAGGCATCACGGCTTCAGAAATTGATTCCATCATCCGCTCCCTACGGTATGCCTCCGCAACGCCGATATACAGCGCCAACAAGAACATGTTCCTGAAAATGGTCGAAGGCGAGACATTCGTCCGCGAAGACCGTAGCGCCAAGGACTTCCATCTGCGACTGATCGATTTTGACAAAACAGACAACAAGAATATCGTCAAAATCGTCAACCAGATGACCATCAAAGGACCGAAAACAACCCGTCGGCCGGACGCTATAGTGTATGTCAACGGCCTGCCGGTGGTCGTGATGGAATTCAAATCCGCCATCAAGGAAGACACGACGATTCATGACGCATATGTGCAGATCACGACACGATACATGCGGGACATTCCGGAATTGTTCAAATACAACTGCTTCGCCGTGCTGTCTGACGGCGTGAACACGAAGGCCGGAAGCATCTTCACAGACTACGAATATTTCTTCTCCTGGCGACGCATAGAGGAGACGGACCGCCCGTCTGACGGCATCGACACGCTGGATACGATGGTCAAAGGCATGTTCCGAAAGGAACGGCTGTATGACATCATCCACAATTTCATCTACTTTCCGGATACGGACAACAGCAAGAAGATGAAAATCGTCGCCAGTTATCCGCAGTATTTCGCCGCACGAAAACTGCTGGCGAACGTCCTCACGCATCAAAAGCCGCTTGGCGACGGCAAAGGCGGCACCTATTTCGGCACGACCGGCTGCGGAAAATCCTTCATCATGTTGTTTTTGACACGGCTGATCATGCATGAACAGAACCTCCATTCGCCGACGGTGCTGTTGATCACCGACCGATCCGATCTGGACGACCAGCTGTCCCGCCTGTTCCTGAACGCCAAACGGTTCATCGGCGACAAAACGGTCGTGGAGATGGACAGCCGTGTCCAGTTGCAGGACGTTCTGGCGAAGACGGCCAGCGGTGGCGTCTATCTGACGACCATCCAGAAGTTTGCAGACGAATTCGGCGAACTCAGTTCACGGCAGAATATCATCTGCATCTCCGATGAAGCGCATCGGACGAGCAACAATCTGGACATGAAACTGGTCGTAAAATCCGACGAAGTGTTGAAGCGTTACGGCTTTGCGACCTTCCTCCATACGGCGCTGCCGCAGGCGACCTATATCGGTTTCACGGGAACGCCCGTGGACGCCACCATGGACGTGTTCGGCCCTGTCATCGACCAATATACCATGACGGATTCCGTGAAGGACGGCATCACCGTCCGCCTCGTGTATGACGGCAGGCCTGCACGGGCTGTTCTCGACAGCGGCAAAGTGCAGGAAATAGAGGAATACTACAAGCAATGCCTCTCCGCCGGAAGCAATGAATATCAAGTGGAAGCCAGCAAGAAAGCCGTTACGAAGATGGCGGCGATCGTGGGAGACGACGACGTGCTCAATTCCGTCGCTGATTATTTCATCGACCATTATGAGACACGCGTCAAGGAAGGCTCCACTGTTGCGGGTAAATGCATGTTCGTCTGCATGAACCGCCCGATTGCGTTCAAATTCTACAACATCCTCAAAGCCAAACGGCCGGAATGGTTTGAGCTGAAAGTCGCACCGGATGGCGTGGAGCTTTCAGAACAGGATAAAAAAGAACTGATTCCGATGCCGATGTGCCAATTCGTGGCGACGCGTTCGAATGACGATCCGCAGGACATGTACGATCTGCTCGGTCCGGATGCCGTTCGCAAGACGGCGGCGATCCAGTTCAAAAACATCCACAGCAATTTCAAGATCGCCATCGTCGTTGACCTATGGCTGACAGGCTTCGACGTACCGTTTCTGGATACGATCTACATCGACAAGCCGATTACGCAGAGCCATACCATCATTCAGACGGTTTCCCGCGTGAATCGGTCATTTGCGGGAAAAGACAGCGGCCTGATCGTCGATTTCATCGGCATCAAGATTGGCCTGCTGGCGGCGTTGCATACATACACGGATTTCAAACCGGAGACGTTTGATGAAAACAGCACGCAGGCGGCGATCCGCGTTGTCCGCAACCAGCTGGAAATACTGGATGCCATGATGCATGGTTTCGACAACAAGAAATATTTCACAGGCACGCCAGTTGAAAAACTGCAATGCCTGAACGAAGCGGCTGAATTCATCCAGGAGACGAAGGATCTTGAACAGCGTTTCATGTCCAATGTGCTCCGCATGTCCAAGGCGTTCAATCTCTGCAACAGCGGAAAGGATTTCAGTCATTACGAGTTGGATCTTATCCACTATTACAAAGCCGTGCGGTCCATTTTGTTCAAACTGACGAAAGGCGACGCTCCAGACACGGATACCATGAACGCCCACGTTCAGAAGATGCTGCAGGACGCCATCAAATCCGAAGGCGTGGAGGAAGTTTTCTCGACGAAAGCGGAAGTGAACGCCGAAGCCGTGGATCTTTTCAGCGATGAATATCTTGTCCGCATCAGCCGTATCAAACTGCCGAACACGAAGGTGAAGATTTTGGCGCAGTTGCTGAAGAAGAAGGTCAACGAATTCAAGCGGGTCAACAAAATCAAAGCAAAGACGTTCGAAGAACGGTTGCAACATGTTCTGGACGACTACAACAACCGCATGAAGGATGCCGATTATGTGAAGAGCATTCTTGACGACGTTTCCGCCCAGTTGATGGATCTGATGAAAAAGCTGAAAGAAGAACAGGAATCCTTCAACGAGATGGGTATCGATTACGAAGAAAAGGCGTTTTTCGACATTCTTGTGGCGGTCGCGGAAAAGTTCCAGTTTGAATTTCCTGAAAGTGAAAATATCGAATTGGCGAAGGAGATTCGTGCCGCGCTGCGGGATAAGGAGAAATATGCCGATTGGGCCAATAGCACTCAGATCAAAGCACTTATGCAGGCCGATATCATTCTGATTCTGGCGAAACACGGCTATCCACCCACGCCGCCGGAAATCTACGAAAAGGTCTATAACGACATCTTGGAGCAAACGGAAAACTTCAAGAAATACAATGATTGATGGCTTCTCCGAGGTAAAAAAACATGAGCAGGTAAACCATTCGGATTACAATTGAAGGAGGGCAGATCATGGAATATAAGATTGAAAAATGGGAAGCAATGGACTTGCTGGTGCATGCAAGGGATTTTCACACCGAAACAAGTGAAGCCGAAATTCCGAAGTTCTGGGATGAGTATTATGCAAATGATGCATACAAGAAGATTCCCGCCTATCTGGCTGTATGTGCTCAGAAGAAAACAGACAAGAATGAATTTCGCTATGGGATAGGCTGTAAAGCATCCGATGTGGAAGGAGTTCCAGAAGGATTCGAAATCTTGCATATTCCAGAATACACATGGGCTGTCTTCATGTGTGTCGGCCCCATGCCGAACGCGATTCAGGATATGTGGGAACGAATCAACAAAGAATGGCTTCCAACAGCGGAATATGAAATGATTCCCGATTACGATATCGAGAATTATCTTCCTGGCGACCCCACATCGCAGGACTATGTAAGCGAGATATGCATTCCCGTCAAAAAGATGTAACAGGGACAATTTCAAAACTGCTCAAATGTCTATGTTAAGGAAACCACAGATCACACAGATTACACTGATTTTTCACTGATAGCCTTGCCGCCGAGGCTGAAAAAAATGCTTAAGATTCTGAATAAAAAAAGAATATAAAAAAAGCAGGATTCATCGGCCTCCGGCGCCAAGGCTGGTTCTGAAAATCACAGATTATAACTATGCTAAAGTAAGACTGTTGCAATTTCATCAACAGATAAGAAATTTGCAGGTCACATCTCTAATTTGAAGGAGTAAGAAAATGAAACTGTCAAAAATATTTGAAGAAAAGCCTAAACAATGGGGATTCAGGGGAGATCCGTATTTTTGGAATCACTTAAAAGGACTCGCGGAGAATATGGATATGATTTCTCCGGACGAACTGGAGGATTGGATCAAAAAGGAATATCGTTCTCTCTCAGGCAAGGCGTTGACCAATGAATACGGCGATTTTGCCGTAATCAAGCAGTTTGCCCATGGAGGAATGAGTTCCGGCGGTGTCGATAACGAATGGTGGATGAATGAAGGAATTCCGCTGCTGAAAAGCAGGTTGACGAAGCTCTGACAAATTCAATAACAGATATGGCTTGTTTGTCCAAACAATGAGCATGACGACGAAACAGTTTCAGTTATTATCGGATGTCAATCTCGTATGGGATTTTCTTGTCGATATCTATGATCGGGAGAATGGCGGCGGAATGGCCGCCCCGTTCTTCGAGCATGCCCTCCAATCGTCATGGATGGATTTGTCATATACATTTCTCGACAGGCTGTGGCTCGACGGTGACAAAGTCGTGGCGTTCGTCTATTATGAATCGCCTGTGACGGACATATACTTCAATGTCCGAAAAGGCTATGAGTTCCTTGCGGATGAACTCATTGACTATGCCATGACAACCATGCCGAATTGGGAATACAAACAACAGCTGGTTCTTTTCAACGGACAGGAATTTCTGAAGGAAGCCGCTTCGAAACGCGGCTTTCAGATGATCAATGAATTTGACGACAGGATTTTTGATTTCAGAAATGAACTCGATTACAAACTGCCTGACGGATATCATTTTGTGGAACAGGAAGACATTGATATTGATAAGTTAGCGAAGCTATGTTGGGATGGTTTTGACCATGACGGCAGTTTTGATGGATGGGACAAAGAAGATCAATCATATGAATGGACACCTGCAAAGTCGTACAAAGGCGTGATTGGGCCATGGATGTCGCCGTCGCCGCATGCGACGCCGGAGTTCAATCTCGTTATCGCAGATGATAAAGAAGACTATGGTTGTTTTTCAGGCATGTGGTGGGTTCCGGAAAATCATTTGGCGTACATGGAACCGCTGTGCACGGCGCCGAAGCACCGTCGGAAAGGACTTGCGGCGGCGGCTCTTTCCAAGCACTATCATAGGATGAAAGCGTTGGGCGCCACGCATATGACCGGCGGCAGCAATCCGTTTTACGAAAAGATTGGTTACGAAAAAGGATACCACTGGACTTTTTGGAAAAAACCGTAGCTGTCAAGCCGCAACCAAAACATTAAATTGTAACCACGAAAGGCACGAAAAGACACGAAATTTTAAACCACAGATCACACAGATTTCACTGATAATACAATCAATGCCTCGCAGACGTCGGCCGAAAAGCTGAAGGTTTTGAATGGACGTGATATGATGGATTGCTGAAGATCAAGATGGCCTCCGTCTGCTCGGCGGTTGTCATCGCTTCGCGAGCTGTAAAAGATCTCATGCGGAAGCTCTAAGCTTTTCAGAAAACAAGAAAATGAACGATAGTAATACAGATTTATGAACAAATACGTCAAAAATCTCAATCGAATAGAATTCCTGGTGACTCTTGCCTGCACAGGTCATTGCAAGCATTGTTCGGAAGGAGACCATGCAGGATTCACAGAGCATCTGGATGGCACATGCGCCGCAAAAGCGGTCGATGATATTTGCCATGTTTACAAGATCGACTCCCTGATGGTTTTCGGCGGAGAACCGCTGCTTTATCCGGAGGATGTTTGCAAAATATTCGAAGCGGGGAAGAAGGCTGGAATCAGACGGCGTGATTTGATTACCAACGGATACTTCAGCAAGGATGAAAAACTGATTCAAGAAGTTGCTGAGCAACTGGCCAAAAACGGTCTGAATCGTCTCTTGCTTTCAGTGGATGCGTTTCACCAGGAGACGATTCCTCTTGAACCGGTCATGGCTTTTGCAAAATGTATCCAATATACAGGAATCAATATAGAACTGTCTCCCGCATGGCTTGTCAGTCAAGACGATAACAATCCTTACAACGTCAAGACACGGGAAATCCTCAAGCTGTTTACAGATGTCGGACTTGGCCTGGGAACGGGAAATGTCATCTGGCCGGAGGGAAACGCGAGGATTTATCTTAAAGACTATTTTAATTTGTCAAAAGAATATGTCAATCCCTATGAAGACGATCCAAGAGATGTCAAATCCGTTTCCATCGAACCCGATGGAAAAGTCTTGCAGGGAAACATTTATCAAGACAATATTATCGACATATTAGAAAATTACAGGCCAATGTAATGGCAGTCATGGAGATAGGGAAAAATGAACTATTTCATAGAGGGCTTGCAAGGAAGCGGCAAAAGCACATTGGTCCGGAAACTTTCAGAACTGCACGCGGATTATACGGCAGTCAGGGAAGGCGAATACTCTCCTGTTGAACTGTCGTGGTGCGCTTATATGGATGAAACGGCCTATCATGGGATTCTGGAGAAGTATCCGGATTTGCGACAGTCAATAGAGGAAAAAACGTTTTCCGAAGGCGATAGGAAAATCATTTGCTATACAAAGATCAAGACTGCCAATCGTGGATTCTACAAAGATCTGGAACAATATGAAATATATAACAATCGTGTTTCATATGATGATTTCAAATCCATCGTTCTTTCACGATACAGGGCATGGAATCAGGACAACATGATCTTTGAATGCTCCCTGTTCCAGAACATCGTCGAAGACATGATTCTGTTCAGATGCGCGTCGGATGATGAGATCATGGAATTCTATCAAGACATCCGCAACATGCTTCATGGCAAGAAATACCATATCATCTACCTGAAAACCGACGATATCCGCGGCAATCTGGAAGTCATTCGCAAAGAACGCTCCGATGACAAAGGAAACGAAATATGGTTTCCATTGATGCTTGGATTCTTCAATGATTCACCCTTTGCGAAAAAGAATGGACTGATGGGAGAAGCATCCTTGGTCAATCATTTTAGGCATAGGCAGAATCTGGAATTGAGAATTTGCGAAGAAGTCTTTGCGAACAATTATACGGTTGTTCTGTCAAAAGCATATACGGATACCAATTTGGCGGCATTGTAAACGTTATAAAATAGAAACATAATCATATACAAGGAACAACCAATGAAACGGGAACTTGGAATCGCGCGCTGTGGACTGGCCTGTTGTCTGTGCTCAGAAAATGTCAAATGCAAAGGATGCAAGCAGGACGGTTTTCTGGAGCTTCCATGGTGCAAGAATGCGAATTGGTGCGAAAACAGAAAATGCGTGATTGAAAAGAACATCGGCGGCTGTTATGAATGTGAGCCGATGCATTGTCGCAAAGGTTTGTACGCAAATAAGATCAAGGCGCGTGCTTTCGCGGAGTTCGCCCGAAGATACGGCCTGGAGGAATTGCTGGACTGCCTGGAACGAAATGAACAGGCGGGCATTGTCTATCATCGTGAAGGAATCATGGGCGACTATGATGAATTCGATGATATCGAGAAGCTGATTCTCTTTATCAAAACAGGAAAACATTCATAACAAATATTATGAACGAGATATGCATTTCAATTTTATGAATAGAAAATTTTGTATGGATCGCTAAAAATGCATGAAATAGAATACAGGATCGCGTCTGAAAAGGATATTGATCTTATGATGAGCAGCCGACTGGAAATGCTCCGGGTGGTCAATGCTTTGGATGCGGATTATCAATTTTCTGAAGATTTTATCCATGACAGCCGTGTCTTTTTTCAAAAAGGAAACCAAACGACGGTTCTGGCCATTGCAGAGGAAAATGTCATCGGTTGCGCGACAATTTGTTATATTTGGCTCATGCCGACATTTTCCCATCCGACCGGAAAACGAGCGCATCTGATGAATGTCTATACATCGGAACCCTATCGCAGGCAGGGAGTTGCGAAGAAAATGGTTTCCATGCTGATGGAAGATGCATGGAATCATGGAGCGACAGAGATAAGTCTGGATTCGACGCCATCAGGGCATCCTTTCTATGAAAGTCTTGGCTTTGTCGATTCAAAGGAATGCATGGTGTTTGTAAGATCCTGAAACTGGCAAGGAGCGGCCAAGCCGCAATCCAAACGATCACTTCGGCTTCTTTGTCTAGTCGTCTGACATCCTTTGCACGTCTCATGTCTCGCGTCTCGCGTCCAAACCACATGATGGCAACACCATTGCCCTCCTGCAGGAATGAAAACAAGAAAATGAACAATAATAGCATGGAGTTTTTTTCATGAAAGTCACGATAAGAATAGTCACCATAGCCGATTACGACGCGATCTTCGAATTATGGAACAGCACGGAACAAAGCCGCAGGGCGTTGAATCCAGTCGATGACAGCCGCGATGGAATCGACCGATATTTGAAACGCAACCCAACCACCTGCTTTGCAGCCGTTATGGACGGCAATATCGTCGGCGTCATTCTAAGCGGCCATGACGGCCGCCGTGGAATCATCCACCACCTGTGCGTGCATCCGGACTGCCGCCGCATGGGCATCGCGAGCCGTCTGGTCGCCATGGCCGAGGAGGCGTTGCAGAAGGAAGGTATCCAGAAGGTGTTCGGACTGGTTTTCAAAGACAACGATGTGGCCAACATGTTTTGGGAAACACAAGGCTACACGGCGCGGACCAATCTGAATTACCGCAACAAAAGCATGAACCGTCTCATTCCTGTCGGAAAATAACAGACCGTTATTTATTATCCACCCAATGCGCATGGGCGTGGGTCATCAGCTTGTCCGCGTCTCGTTCGGACATCCCAGGGAAAAGCAGATAGCAGGCTTTTGTACCATAACGGTCCAGAAAACGGTCCGCCCGGTCGATCCAGTTGTCAACATTGCCTTCGTAAATTTGCACCCACAAGCACTTTCCGGCAGCGGCAACTTGATCGTAAATATTATACCAGCAAGGTGCCGCGCCGTCCGGTTTTCCCGCTCCCGCGGTCCATTGCAGCGCATCCAGTGCCTCTATTTCCATGATGGCTGGAAGATGGCGGACCGCGTCAGGCCCGTCCAGATGGTAAACGGAATGATTCAGCCGTTTCACCTGTTTTTTCATCGTCGGCAGCACAAATTTTCTGTAGTGCTCAGGGGAAATCATCGCCGAAAAATCACACTGCACTTTTGCCACTTTTCCACGCCCAATCACGCAGAAACAATAGAAACTTGAAACACCTTCCAATGTTTTCAAGGCGTCATAAAGCAAGTCATAGCAAGGGAAATACGTTTCATAAATCTCGTCCAACGCCTGCAAAACCGCTTCCGGTTCGTCGATCATGTCGATCAGCAATTCCTCCGTGCCGCGCAGGGCGGCAAGAATGTCGATGTTTTCCACAAGATCGGGGAAATTGACGATATAATCATTATTTCCGGCGGCTTTTTTCAATTCCTTCAAAACGTCGAAATGCTTTTTGAACCAGTATCCGTTCGGATCGAATGTAATAGGCTGTCTGTTCGTAATATCTTGTATACAAGGCTCATACCAGACGGTATTCGGGGCAAAGACAGGCTTTGAACCGAGATAGACGGCAAGCGAACCGGGCCCGATACTGGAAGACGCCTGCGCATAGCTGTCCGCAAGATAAAGATTGTTCTTCAGGTTCGCTATTGTCTGGCCCAATTTCAAATCAAGACCGATATACCGGTCTTCATCGTCTTTTGGCGGCGGAGACGGCGTTCTCGCCCCGTCCCGTCTGGCGACGACCCACATCAACGGAAGCCCCTTGTTGTCACGCCGCCACCAATCTTCAAAACGATCCACCAAATTGTCATTCTGATTTTGAAATATCATATCATCCTGCTATTTACAATTAACAATTAACAATTAACAATTAACAATTATAAATGATAAATTTAGAATTGTGGATTGTAAACTGTAAACTGTAAACTGTTAATTGTAAACTGTTAATTGTAAACTGTAAACTGTTAATTGTAAACTGTAAACTGTTAATTGTAAACTGTTAATTGTTAATTGTTAATTAGAAAAGATCAGCGGAGATCAAGCAGCCGTCGCATCAACGCCTCATCCTGGAAAGGTATTCCGAAGCGGCAGTAGAAACCGTTCGCCCCGACGATGTCCGACACCTTGAAGAAATCCTCTATCCCGCCGACAAAGAAGATGCCTTTTCCGGCGGCTTTGATCTTCCGGTAAACGTCCAGCCAGTGCATGGGACCGGGCTTTCCGTCGCCGAACACCCACTGCACCGCATTCAGCTTGGGCAGAGTCAGAAGCGTGTCGAGATGGCATAGCTCCCCGACTCCGTCCAGATGGTAGATGACATTGTCCAGCCGTTCCGTATCCCGTTCCAATGTTGGCAGGACGAATTTCTTAAACATTTCGTCGCCAATCATATAGCAGAAATCGCACTGGACAATATAAGATGGCGTGGGACTGAGAATAACCGACCAGTCCGTCCATCCCATGCTTCCGCCTTTTGGATGGAGGATTGTGCAGAAATCATCGTATGCCGCATACCAGGCCGTTTCGATTTCGCCAATGAGACGCAGGACTTCCTCCGGCTCGTCGATAAGATCCATCAGGAGGTTTTCCGTGCCGCGCAACGTCGCCGCAACATCCATCACGCCTCCGAGATCGGGCATGCCGATGGCCACGACGCCGTCCCACCGGTCCATGCCTGCCTGGTAGATGGCCTTGATCCGTTTTACCCATTTGTTCTCCGGATCATAGACCGCATGGATGTCGCCTATTTCCCGCTCCTTATCCGGTGAAAACCACACTCTTCCTGAGGAATTATCCAATGTGGCGCCGCAGAACGCCGCCAGAACGCCTGGTCCAAAAGCGTTCAGATTGACCTGCGGATATCCGTCCCCCGCGAATTCAAGAGTCGAAAGATCTTCATCCATCTTTTCAATCAATTCTTCTGGAGACCAGCGGAAGTCCGCACAAGAAGCTTGGCTGAGGCTTGGGGCGCGTGCTTTTCCCGCCGAGGGATGCGCACCATAGCGGAGCAATGCCATGAGCGGCCTGTCCAGCTCCCCACGCCACCAGCGGTCATAGTTTCCCATGACTTCCGCCATCCGCTCTTTTGTAAAGTGTATCGCCATTGTTTCTTCTCAATCAAAACTGTGTATTGGAACAGTGAACATCTGATCGTGATGTCCTCTGAAAATCTTATCATGATCAAATTGTACATGAGTTCAATTCTCTTGTCAAGGAATCAAAAGTGATTTTCGAAAAGATTTTCTGAAGAAACCTCTTGAAAACTCAAAGATTATAGATACACTAAACAGGAGACGAGTCTCCAAACTAAATTGATGGTCGAATCATCTTTGGTTGAAGCGATATGAAAATTGCGAACAACATCATCAAAGCACATCTGAAAAATGTTTACTTCCTATGCGGCGGAGCATACGGCGGCAAGACCACCATGGCGAAACTGCTTGAAGAAAAACATGGCTTTATCAGACATCGCCAAGGGGATCATTGGGACGACTATGCGCGTCTGGCAAATGCCACAGAACAGCCTGCCATGAGTACAGACAGAAGCGCTGATTGGCATGGTTATTTCGCTCAGCCGCCTCGTCAATATGCAGATTGGCTACACGCTAGCACAAGGGAGGAGGCTGAATTCACAATCGTTGATCTTCTTGAACTTCCGAAAAATCAAAAAATCATCGTGGATGCTCTCATTCCAATCGATATCCTAAAGGACATCAGTGATATTGATCATGTGTTCCTGTTGTTTGCTCCTGATGAGATGAAGCGGAAACATTATTTCGATCGCGCGGACAAAGACGATGTATATCGTTTCATTCTCTCATTTCCAGATGGAAAAGAATTGCTGGACAATGTGATAGAAGCATTGAACATCGACAATGAAGTTGAACGGCAGAATATCATCAACAGCGGATTCAAGTATTTGGAAAGAACTGAAAATGATACGATTGAACATACATTAGGCATTATCGAAAAGCATTTTGGATTACGATAATGGGAGGTCGTTTTGGAATGAGAGACTATAGTACACAGAACAAAAAAGCTTGGGAATATAATGCTTACGATTTCTGGGTAAAAAATGCAGGAACACCAGAAGAAATGGCCAAGAAGAATCTGGAGAATCCCAAAAAGATGCTTCGGAAATATGCCCAATACTTTGATAAATTTGAAGGTATCAAGGTTGCAAATATCTGCGGTTCATGCGGCAAGAAAGCCATTCCGCTGGCCTTGCTTGGAGCCGATGTGACGATTTTCGATATCTCTGAACACAACAAACGGTACGCAATGGAAGTCGCCGTCGCTGCAAATACGACAATAAACTATGAAGTCGGCGATGTATTGGACATTGATTTGAATCAGTATGGCGGATACTTTGATGTTGTGTTCATGGAAGGCGGAATCCTTCATTATTTCCATGATATCGACGAATTCATGGAAAAGATGAACGCCATTCTAAAAAAGGGTGGCAAAATGATTTGCAGCGATTTCCATCCGTTTACCAAAATCATCGATTCTCTTGGTTTCCAGTGGTCTTCCATGAACTATTTCTCCACGGACGTCTTTGAAGGCGAGATGGCGCATGCGCGTTTTTTCGATGAAGAGACACGCAAAAACATGCCGAAATGCAGCTATCGGAAATACACGATTAGCGAAATCATCAATTCGATTATCGGAAACGGTTTTACTCTTCAGAGATTTGACGAACATCCCTCTTGGGAAAATGCGGAACTGCCAGGAGAATTCACGGCAATTGGAATTAAGCCGTGATTATTCGTGTCTCCCTAGTTGACATTTGAACGGTAAAAAGTTATAGTATCAAACAAATGTCAACTAACAAGGAGTATGATCATGAGTAGCATTAATCCAATTATCATGAGGTCGTTGGTCAAGAACAACAACATGATCACGACATCCGAGGTTCTTGCACTCGGTTTTTCCAGACAACTTCTTCAGAAATATGTTTTCGCAGGTTTATTAGAACGGATACGTCAAGGAGTCTATATTCTACCCGATACAATCCATGATGACATGTACACGTTGATGCAACGATCCAAGCATATCATTTTTTCTCATGAGAGCGCACTTTTTCTGAACGGTTTATCTGACAGAACGCCGTTTATTCATAGCATTACACTGCCAAGCAACAAGGCCGTTCCAAACTCGATAAAAGATGAATGTGTTTGTTTTTATATTAAATCTGAATTTCATAAACTTGGTCTAATTGAACTAAATACTAGCTTTGGAAACAAAGTCCGTTGCTATAATCCTGAGAGGACAGTGTGTGATTTTTTACGAACAAGAAATCGTTGTGATGAAGAGACTGTAGTTTCTGCTATCAAGAATTACGCAACTTACGACAAAAAAGATTTAAACCGCTTGGCTGATTATGCAGAACAGTTGAAAGTCAATACTGACTTAAAGAAGTACATGGAGGTGCTACTATGAGTTCAAAAGCCATGAGCTTGAAGGATAGAATTCGAAATCATGCAAAAAAGAACCATATAGCAGCACAAGTAGTCCTCCAAAACTTCTTGTTTGAACGATTTCTCGTCAGGCTTTCCAAATCAAAATACAAGGATAAGTTTATTATCAAAGGCGGAATGCTCATTTCAGCTATCGTTGGTCTAGATACACGCTCAACGATGGATCTTGATACAACTTTAAAAGACTTGCCACTTACAGAAGAAATCATTCGTGCTGCTATTGATGCTATCAGTAATGTAACGCTTGATGATGAAGTGGAATTTCACATTGTATCTATTGAATTGATCCGAAAAGATGATCAATACGGTGGTTATCGAGTCAAGTTAAATGCAGTATATGATACAATAAACACACCACTATCGATTGATGTTTCAACTGGAGACGTTATTACGCCTGGTGCCATTCAATATGAATTCAGCGGACTCTTTAATGAAAATGAACATATCACATTATTGGGATATAATATTGAAACAGTCTTAGCAGAGAAAGTCGAAACCATTCTCAGTAGAGGGGTTTTCAATACCAGACCAAGAGATTATTATGATATCTATATTCTAGCAACGACACAGAATTATAGTCAAGAAATTTTTGATATGGCGCTTTCCGCGACAGCAACCCATAGAGGAAGTACTAAAATCATTTCAGATCGGACCGCTATTGTATCGCGTATCGCTGGAAGTGAAGTGCTTCAAGAAATGTGGATGAAGTATCAGAATCGTTTTTCATATGCAAAGGAAATCCCGTTCACAGTCATTATAGAAGCTTTGAAAAACTTACTCGGACTTTTGTCATGAGATAATTATTATTCAGTAATATATTGTGATATTCTTATAGATAGGAAATTTTAAACATGAAACATGGATTTATCAAAGCGGCAACAATCACTCCGGAATTAAAGGTTGCGGATGTTGATTTCAACTGTGAGAAAATACTCACGTATATGGATGATGCCGCGAAGCAAGACTGCAAAGTCGTTATTTTCCCTGAATTGTGCATCACGGGATACACATGCCATGATTTGTTCTTGCAGGACGAACTCTTGGAAAAGGCCAAAGAAGCGTTGGTTCGAATCGCGGAACACAGCAAGAAATTGGAGGGGCTGTTTTTCGTAGGACTTCCACTGGCCATAGATGGAAAATTGTATAATGTGGCTGCGGCAATCAATACGGGGACGATACTCGGCATGGTTCCAAAACTTTATCTTCCGAATTATAATGAATTCTATGAAGCCAGGCATTTCCATTCTGGGAAAAATATTAAAAACACAATTGTTCTGAATAGCCAGATCGTTCCTGTCGGCAGTAAAATGATGTTCTGTTGCAATGAGATGCCTCAGCTTCGTATAGCAGTGGAATTATGCGAAGATCTTTGGGTTCCGAATCCTCCCAGTATCGGCCATGCGCTTTCTGGAGCAACAATGATCGTGAATCTTTCCGCGTCCAATGAAATCACCGGAAAGAGCCGTTATAGAAGGGAACTTGTGGCCGGTCAATCTGCGCGGCTTGTCTGCGCCTATCTGTATGCGTCGGCAGGCGGCAGTGAATCTACACAGGATGTCGTATATTCAGGCCATAATATTCTGGCTGAAAATGGAAAACTGTTGGCAGAATCAAACGTGTTTTCCGAAGGAATGACATCTGCCGTCTTTGACATGAAACGTCTAGAAGCTGAACGACGGCGCATGACGACATACGAACATGGAAACAACAATGATTATGAACATGTAAACTTCTCCTTGCGTCTTACAGAAACAAAACTTGAACGATTTATCGATCCTCAACCTTTTGTTCCAAGCAATAAGGAAGAACGGAATCAACGATGCAATGAGATTATCTCAATCCAAGCCATGGGATTGAAGAAACGTCTGCAACATATTGGCTGCAAAACAGCCGTCATTGGCATATCTGGCGGCCTGGATTCGACTCTTGCGCTTCTTGTGACAGTTCGTGCTTTTGACATGCTTGGACTCGACCATAAAGGGATTCTTTCAGTAACCATGCCAGGCTTTGGCACAACAGACCGCACATATGACAATGCTGTTAACTTAATTCATTGTATCGGTGGGGAATTCAAGGAAATCAACATCGTCAATGCCGTGAACACCCATTTTGCTGACATTGGGCAAGATCCACAACTGCATGATGTTACCTATGAGAATTGCCAAGCCCGTGAACGGACGCAAATCCTAATGGATTTAGCCAACAAAACCAACGGAATTGTAATAGGAACAGGTGATCTTTCTGAACTGGCGCTAGGCTGGGCTACCTACAACGGCGATCACATGTCGATGTATGCCGTCAATTCTTCCGTCCCGAAAACTTTGGTCAGATATCTTATCCAATATTATGCTGATACCAGTCAGGACAAAATGCTTTCCAAAACATTGTATGATATTTTGGACACGCCTGTTTCACCAGAACTCCTGCCTCCGGAAAAAGGGCAAATCTCACAGAAAACGGAAGATTTGGTCGGCCCGTATGAACTCCATGATTTTTTCCTGTATCACATGCTTCGTTGCGGCAGCACACCGGATAAAATCTTCCGTCTGGCAAAAAAGGCTTTTGAAGAAAAGTATTCTGCGGAAGTTATCCTTAAATGGCTGAAAACATTCTACAAGAGATTCTTTGCACAGCATTTCAAAAGAAGCTGCCTGCCTGATGGTCCCAAAGTTGGTAGTGTGGCTATTTCACCTAGAGGTGATTTGCGCATGCCGTCAGACGCCTCTGCTGCAATTTGGATGAACGAACTGGAAAAACTAGAGGCAGAATAGAAGAAATCACGCAAACGGTGGCGCATTTTACTGTGATATTAGGAACCATGAACGCGAAATTAATCGGTTTTTTCAGCGGTTTTCCGACCCGTCGCTTCACGGATGAGATCGCCGATATCCTTCGGGAGGAACTTACGGCGCGGGACAGCCTTGTGTTTGTCAGCGCCTGGCCGGAGGATTTCACGCAAAACGACGACGATTCAGACGGCATGCATGGCATGTTCGCCGAAAGAGACATGCCGTTTGCGCAACACCATGTCATCGACAATCGCACAACGGCGGATGAGGCGCGGAATCTCGTCCATTGCGCGTCATGCATCTTCCTCATGGGAGGAAACGCCACGCTGCAATTCCAGCTGATGCGCGACAAAGGCATCGTGGACGCGATACGCCAAAGCAACGCCGTGATCCTTGGCGTAAGCGCAGGTGCCATGAACATGGGAAAACATACGGTTGACATATACGAATCGCTTGTGCCGTATGAAGGACTGGGATTCGCCGATATTACGGTAAAAGCACATTATCCATTGGAAGAAGATTTATTGCAAAAAGTGAAACAGGTCTCCATGAAACTCCCTGTGTGTCTCATGGAAAACGAAAGCGCCATATTTATAAAACAAAATCACATCATGCAAATTGGACGAATTCATCTGATGGTCAAAGGTGAAATATCCCCATTGACACAGGAAGATTTGGAACGGATGAAGATTTGATATGAACAAAGATTGGTCGGAATTGAACAAAACCATGCAGCTTCTGCTCAAGAAAGAGGAAAGCATGCATGCTGGTATCAAGACGCTTGTCGATCTTCGAAATCAGCTTATGGACGTATTGCTCTCTTTCAAAAAAGATTTGAAAAGAGCAGATTTTGACGCCATTCCGTTCATGAATGCCAGCGGATACCACTGCAAGACGATCGGCTATTCAATCTGGCATATTTTTCGGATTGAAGACATCGTCGTCCATACATTGATAGCTGGTAATGACCAGATATTTTTCACAGGAAATTATCGGCGGCGAATCCATTCGCCGATTATCACGACAGGCAATGAGCTTGTGAAACAACAGATAGCGGATTTTTCACGGCAGCTTGATTTGGACGAACTATACGCCTATATTACTGACGTGAAAAGAAGCACTGAAACAATCGTCAATCATCTGCCGTACAACAGGCTGAAATGGAAGGTGCCGGAAGAAAGGAAGGAACGCCTGAAATCATTGCAAGTTGTCAGCACGGATGAAAGAGCATCATGGCTGATTGATTATTGGTGCGGCAAGGATATTCGCGGGTTGATCCAAATGCCGTTTTCACGGCATTGGATCATGCATATCGAGGCATGCTTGAAGATAAAGAACAAGATTCATCCGTAAAAAGGAGAAAAACCATATGAAAATGAAAGAAGGATTAGGCTGGAAAGCTTGTCATAACGAAGAGAAAGACGTTTACGGAGCGGAGATTATGTTTCAGGGATCATGGAATCTTTATGAAATATCCGGTTCGGTCTTTGATCGCCTCAACAAAAACATGAGCAGTCGCGAAGTGGAAGAATTGATCGAATCCGGGCGTCACCTGTATTCGCATGTCAACGACCGGTACAACCCGCCATATACCATTGTTCTCGACGACGATTATGCCGTTTATTGCCAATGGATGGCCGAAAGCAAACCTAAACCTGCCGGAAAGACATGGAGCAAGGAAATGACCGACGCGGCGGTCGAACTGTTCGAATCCGAAAAGGACAACCGTGAACAGCGGCGAAAGAAGCGCGAACAGCGGCAGAAAAATAAATGACCGTCAAATCATGAAAATCGAAACCGAACGATTGCTTCTTTATCCGATCAGCGACAAGGAGATGGTCCAGTTGGTTGATAATGAGCAGGATGCGGATTTGAAACAGGCCTATTCGGAGATGCTGCAAGGCTGCGTCAGCGAGCCGGAAAAACGGATCTGGCATGCCGTGTGGTTCATGGAGCTGAAAAGCCATCCAGGAACAATTGTCGGCGACTTGTCCTTCAAAGGGCTTGCCGCGGACGGCATGGTCGAACTCGGATACGGCCTGCGGGACGGCTATTGCGGACATGGCTACATGACGGAGGCCGTCAAGGCGATTTCCGCATGGGCGGTCGTTCAAAAAGGCGTCACGAGAATCGAAGCTGAAACAGCGCCGGAAAATACGGCCTCCCAACATGTTCTGATGAACGCGGGCTTCATTCCGACTGGCGAAAGCGGCGAAGAAGGCCCGAGATTCCTGTACAAAATGACATAGGAAATCGTATGTGCACAAGCATCGTCGTAAACAAGAAGAAGACGATTGTCGGATGGAATCTTGACATCATGGACTTTGTCTGGCGTGTGCGGACGGCGGCGGACGGCGTCACCATTGAAATCAATGATCCGAAGGAAGGCTGGCTTCCGCTGTTCGGCGCGAATTCACGGGGCGATTTCGTGGGAATGCCGACCTGCTGGCCGTTTGACGAGCGGAGCAATCCAGCGGGCGACGGCGAAAATGTCATCCTGCTGGACATCGATCTCCTGATGCAGAAGAAAACGATGCAGGAGATTCGTGGAATCGTGGACAAACGGCCTGTTTATAGTGTTCCAGGCTGCACCTTTATGTCAGCGTTGTCGGATGCGGCGGGAAACGTGCTGCATATCGTTCCGGGCCAGGGCAATCTGTACTACGAACGGCCGGAATACAAGATTCTGACCAATTTCTCGCCGTTCAAGCAAGATTCGGAAAAGCATCCATGGATGGGATGGGACCGATATCAGAAGGCGGAATCCATGCTGCAGGCCGCAACGGACGATTTTGATGCAAAGGACTGTTTCGACGTTTTACAGGCGGTGTCGCAGACGGTCTGCCCGACCGTCGTCTCCATGGTCTTCGACGTGCAGGAGCGGACGGTCCAATGGTGTGAAAACAGGGCGTGGGATATTGTCCACACGGTGAAACTTGCAAACAAAGAGGAGATGTAGACGATGGACACGATTTGCGGAGCCAAATGCGAAGGATGCAATTTCAGAAATGCATGCCACGGCTGTTCTGAGACTTGCGGCAGGCCATTCGGCGGAACATGCATCGCCGCGGAGATCATCAAGGCATGCGGCAAAGAAAAGTATGCGGACTTCAAACGGAATCTTCTGAATGAAATCAATGCCTTCTTGCAAGCAAACGACATTCCGCCGGCGGACGCGCTTCATGAGCTGCCGGGCTTTTTCGTCAACCTGCCCTACCCTCTTCCGAGCGGTGAAACGGTGAAATTTCTGGATGACAAAAACGTGTATCTCGGCACGCAGATCGAAGCTTCGGACGCCTGCTACGGCGTCATCGCCGATCAGCGGTTCATCCTTGTCTGCCGCTACAAAGCCAACGGCGCGGAACCGCAGCTGATAGCGTATAAAAAGCGGTAAGATTCAATCGGCTTGATTTATCACATGCCTGTCATGGCCATGTGGCAGGCATTATCAAGAAAACAGAATATATTATCGATATTTTGCGTCACCGACGTTGAACGACCACGTAAAAGAAAGGAGCAAGACGTATGAGATACAATGTTGAAGGCGACAACCTGCCCGTGCTGAAAGTCTATCTTGAAGCAGGTGAGCAGATCCAATGCGAAGCGGGCGCGATGTCATGGATGGATGAAGGCATCGAGATGCAGACATCCGCAGGCGGGCTGGGGAAAATGCTCGGCCGCATGTTCACGAATGAAAACGCTTTCATGAACACCTATATCGCCAGCCAGACCGGCGAAATCGCGTTTTCCTCCAAGTTCCCGGGCTCCATCCGCGCCGTGGAAATCACGCCCGGAAACGGGCTGATCGTCCAGAAAGGATCCTATCTGGCGTCGGTCGGAAATCTGACGAACGAAGTGTATCTGCAAAAGCGTTTCAGCACGGGCTTCTTCGGCGGCGAAGGTTTCCTGATGCGGAAATTCAGCGGCACGGGACTCGTCTTTCTGGAAATCGACGGTTCCGCGCATGACTACGACATCCCGGCGGGATCCTGCAAGATTGTCGATACAGGCTATTTGGCGGCCATGAGCGAGAGTTGCTCCATGGAAATCCGTTCCGTCAAAGGACTTAAGAACATGCTGTTCGGCGGCGAAGGCTTTTTCAACACCGCCGTGAAAGGCCCTGGGCGGATCATTCTCCAAAGCATGCCCATCAGCTCCACGGCCACGGTGCTGTATCAGTTCATGCCGCATTCATCCCATTGATCGTTGCGTTTTTCGTTTCCAGGATTCTTGCAGGATAGACTTCTGGAAATTGCATGGGCCGCAGATCACATTCTTTCCCCGTCAAGGCGGCGACTTTTGAAAAAATACAAAAGTCGCCGCCTTGCCTATTATTGAATACTTTTTCCAAAAGTTTGAAATTCTTGCGAATCAATGCCGAGCAGTTGAAGCCCTTGCGGGAGATGCTCCAGGAGAAGCGTGCTGCCGTCATGGCAGATTGATGGCTTGAGATGCATTGTACTACTATCGTTCTTTTTCTTGTTTTTCTGAAAAGAAGATTTTTCTTCTTTTCCTGCCGTCTATTGTCTCCTGTCTTCGCTCGTCTCACGTCTCGCGTCTCGCGTCTCATGTCAATTCCCTGTCGGGTGGCGTAATGGCTTCGCCATTGCGCTGTTTTGACGAGAGACGAGAGACATGAAACGTGCAAAAGACATCAGACGGCCAGACAAGAGACCGAATAATTGACCATTTGGCTGCGGCACACCAGACGGCGGGGACGCAGCGAAACGCGACGGCGGGACGCCGTCGTTACATCGCGCAAAGCGGTTCAGCTTTCCGTAATGAGTTTGAGGAGCTCTTCGGCGGTGATGGAGCCAGGCGTGTCCGTGCCGGAAAGGATCTTCTCCGCCAGATCGCGTTTTTCATTGTGGAGCGCGATAATCTTCTCCTCGATGGTCTGTTTCGCGATGAGGCGGTAGATGGTGACGGGCTTTGTCTGGCCGATGCGATGCGCACGGTCGGAGGCCTGGTCCTCGACGGCCGGATTCCACCATGGATCAAGCAGGATGACAAAATCCGCACGCGTAAGATTGAGGCCAAGGCCACCGGCCTTGAGGCTGATAAGGAAGAGGTTGGAATCGCCTTTCTGGAAGGCCTCCACGGCGTCCGCGCGGTCCTTCCGCTGCGTCGAGCCGTCGAGATACTGGTAGGAGACGCCTAGTTCATCCAGAATGGGCCGTACGATGTCCAGATGGCGGACGAACTGCGAGAAGACGAGAGCCTTGTGGTTGGCGGCGACAAGATTCTGGACGAGCTGCACGAACGTCTCAAGCTTCGCGCTCGGCACATCCGCTTCCGGTTCAATGAGTTTGGCGTTGCAGGCGGCCTGGCGGAGCTTCGTGATGGCGGCGATGATGCGGATGCGGTTCTGCTTGGCGGAACCGCTCGGCTGGTTCTGCAGTTCATCGATGAGATTGAGCCTGACGGCTTCGTAGAAGGCCCGTTCCTTTTCGGTGAGTTCGACGAAGTACGGGATTTCGGTCTTCGGCGGCAACTCCTTGAGCACCTGATCTTTGCGTCTGCGAAGGAGGAAAGGCTTGACGATGCGGCCGAGCCGTTCCGTCTCCACGCGGTCCTTTTCGTTTTCAATCGGCACCGCGAATTTATTCTGGAAATGGAGCCGCGACTTGAGCAGGCCGGGCGTGATGAACTGGAACATTGTCCACAGTTCCGAAAGGTTGTTCTCCAGCGGCGTGCCCGTCGTGATGATCTTGAACTGCGCGTTCAGCTTGAGGGCGGCTTGCGACCGTTTCGTCTGGCTGTTCTTGATGGCCTGCGCCTCGTCGAGCACGACGACGCGCCAACGGACTTTGCGGAACGACTCGATTTCGCTTTGGAGCAGACCGTAGGAGACGACCATAAGCGTCGACGGCGCGGTCTTCGCGAGCATTTCGGCGCGGTTCCCCTGCCCGAAGACGACAGGCTTGAGCGTCGGCGTGAACCGTTCGCACTGCTCCAGCCAATTGTGGCAGACAGTTGTCGGCGCGACGACCAAAGCGGGGCCTTCCTCCGCCTTGGAGGCGATGAAGGCGAGGGCCTGAAGCGTCTTGCCGAGACCCATGTCGTCGGCGAGACAAGCGCCCGCGCCCCAGGCGTCAAGCCTGGTAAGCCATTGGAAGCCTTCGATTTGGTATTTTCTCAGCTTGACGTTCGGGCTCAGGTTGTCCGGCAGTTTTGGCTTGAGGGCCATGGCGGCATTGATTTTTTCCATTTGGCGCAACCATTCGGCGGGGCGCATGCAGTCGGCGAAGCCAGCGTCGTCGAAGAGCAGTTGCGTCGCGGGGACGGCGAAACGGTTGATGACAAAGCGCCCCTCCGGATCGAAGGCGCCGATGGCGTTGAAATCGTCCAGGCGGCGTTTGAAATCCTTCGCAAGAGCCAGAATCTGGCCGTTGCCGAGAGTGATGAAATTGCCTTTCTGCTGCGAGGCGAGCTCCAGAAGCTGGCGGAAGCTGATGGTCTGCTCGTCGCTGACGTTCACGGAGCCATCCAGTTCGAACCAGTCTTCCGTGCTGCTTATGGTGACATGGACGTTGGAGAGCCCCAGTCGCCGCGAAACGCTCGGATGCTTGTTCTGCTTCCAGCGGACGATCAGGAAGTCGTTGAGCTCGTGGAGCATGAGAAGCAGTTCGAAAATGTCGTTATGCTCCGTCAGCCGCCAATTGAGCGGCGACGTCTCCGTCTCGGGGCAAAGCTGCGGGCAGAGCTCCAGCAGACGCGCGGCCTGCCGCTCCTCCTCCGACGTGTTCCGCAGGATGCGGATGGGACTTCCCATGGCGGACGGAAGGAATTCGCAGGGGCCTGATCCGGGCAGGCAGAGTTGCTCCAGCTGCTTGAACGGCTTGAAGACCAATTCGACGGTCAGGATGTCGTTGGAATAGTCGAGATTGAGCACAGGGGTCGGTTCGGCCTGCAGGACTTCGAAATCAAGGCCTTCCAACGGGATGTCCGACACGATGTCCAGTTCCCGTTGCAGGAAGGCGCAGACTTCGCGGATTTCGTCTTTCGCCTGCAGGGGGATCTGCAGCCCGCGGCGGATGATCTGCGCGAGATCCAGCTGGATCTGCGAGAATGCGCATAGCTTCAGGACGTCCGCGGAGTCATGGATCGGGACGACGCGTTTGAAGCTTGGATTGTCCGGATGGATGGTGATGCACAGTTTTGTGTCGTCGCTGGAGAAACGGACGAAGGGCGACGACTGCTTGCAGACCAGCGGGACCTGCTCATCCTTGTCCGCCCAGTAGAGGCACGGATGGCCGATGAGGGCGAAGAGCGGGGCCAGACGGTTGAAATTCATCTCATAAAGGCCTTTTTCGTTCTTTTCGGCCAGCATCCGCAAGTCATGGATGATGGAGATGACATGGATGTCCTGGCTGGTGAAATGGGACGGCCATTCGTTGTTCTTGTCCTTCACGTCAAGCAGCAGCTTGTCCAGATTGACGGCATGGCCCTTCGTCCATTTGCCTGTTTTGGTCAACTGCTGTTCAATCGGCCTCAACGACATGCAGACAGGCGGCGGAGCGGGTTCGACGAGCCACGCGAGGCGTGTGCCGCGCTTCTGGCTTTCTTCGTCGATCCGATGGCGGAGCTTGTTGAGCTCGATGGTCCATGTCGGGAGGACGTCATGGCAGAGGAGGATGGATTCGCAATGGTGATCCGCCCAGAAGGCGACGGAGCTTGGCGTGTTCGGAATCCACGCGGAATCGAGGCGTGCGATCAGTTCATCGCATTCGGCGACGACGAGGCCGTAGTTGTTCTGCGCCGCCTGGTTGCGGAAAGACTGGACGGCGGCGAGCTGCGTGTTCGCGAAAAGGAGCGGATCCCGCCAGTAGTCCAGTATGAAGGCGAAGAATTTGGTGAAGTTGTTGCGCGGCTCCGTCGCCATCGTGCGGAAGGTGCGCGATTCGCCGTATGTGAGCGTCATGAGAAAATCGTGCAGATGTTCATAGACGCCTCCCCACAAGGGATTTCCAAGCGCCAGTTTCGTATAGGCGAGGGCGTTGGAGATGGAATTCGACGATTTCTGGCGGATCAGCGCCAAAATGTAGACGATGCCGGTGATGGCGCTGAAATAATAGTCCGTCTGATAGGAGGAGCGACGGATCGTGTCCAGCATGTTGGAGAAGACGGCGGTGGCCTCCTGCAAGTTGCCGTGCAGGAAATGGAGCCACGCCTTCCGCGTCATGACGGCGTCATGATGGTCGTTCTTCAGGAGGTTTTCGGCCTCTTCGAGACGGCCTTGGAGGATCAGCGCGTCCGTCATCGCGTAAATGGCGAATCCGAGAAGCGTGTCGTGCCGCGGCAGCATGAAGTCGAGAATCGGATCCAGCGGCTTCAGATTGACGATCATGGAGGGGATGAGATGGCGCGCGCAGAACGAAAGGAATTCCGTCGGAAGATTCTGGAACCACGGCGTGTCCAGAAGCGGGAGGATGAACTGGTACGGCGTGGCGAAGGCGTAATCCTGCGGAAAATGCTTCTGAAGATTCTCCAGACTGCGCTGATGCGCCTTCATGTCTTTCGCCAGCAACGTGTTGCGGACATCGCGGGCCAGGCGTTCGTAGTTCGCGGCGCCGTCCGGCATGATGAACGGAAGGGCCTTGGAGACGGCGTCCGCCGCGGCGGCGCTGCCGGGCGTCGAGAAGAAATCGATGGCGTGCTCCAGCAGGTCGTCCACGATATACGTGTACTCGTCGTCCTGCCGGTCGACGACCTTGTCCGAAACCATGCGTCCCAAATCGTCCTGCAGATTGCCGGCGCCATTGGAGGCGTAGCGCGGCAGATAGTCCGTCAAGGCATGCGCGACCGCCTGCATTTCAGGCAGTGTCTGCGTTTTGCCGCCAATTGCGAAGACGAGTCTCAATTCTTTGGAGCTGTTGTTGGAAGAATTCATCCTGAAAACTGGCAGATGGCTGTGAAGAAATGGAATATTATCGGTTCATGCGGCGGGAGGGAACGGTCATTCGACCATGATTTCGCCGAAGAGGGAATTGGCCGTCGTGCGTTTGATGCGCACGTTGACGAGATCGCCCGGCCTGATCCCCTCCACGGGGAGGAAATTGCAGACTTTGTTGAGCGTGGTCCTGCCCGTCCACCGTTCGGAATTGCGTTTGCTGACGCCTTCGACGAGAATCTCCTGGACGGTATCCTTGAAACGCGCGTTCCGTTCGGCCGCGCCTGCTTCCAGATCCTCCAGAAGGATCTGGTTGCGGAGATGCTTCGTCTCCTCAGGCACGTCGTCCGGATAGTCCCGCGCGGATTTCGTGCCCGCGCGCGGCGAATAGCGGAAGATGGAAATCCTCCTCCGTCTCCGTCGGGAAACCGACGATGACGTCCGTCGTGAAATTGACTTCCGGCAGCCCTTCGCGGATTTTACGGATGCAGTCCAGATATTCGGCCGCCGTGTAGGAGCGCCGCATGAGCTTCAGGATCCTGTCGGATCCGGACTGGAGCGGCACATGGAAACACTTGCAGACTTTCGGGAGGTCGCGGACGGCCTGGATGAACTTGTCGTTCATGAAATGGACATGGGGCGACGTGAAGCGGATGCGGGCCAGCCCAGGCACGTCGTTGACGGCCGCCAGAAGATCCGCGAAGGCGGAGAAATCCTTCGTATAGGTGCCGTCCTGCCGCGCCTCGGCGACGCCGTAGGCGGTGATGTTCTGGCCAAGGAGGAGGATTTCGCGCGTCCCCGCGTCCACAAGCCGTTTGACCTCTTCGACAATGGCCGGAATGGGGCGGCTTTTCTCCCGCCCTCTTGTATGCGGGACGATGCAGTAGGAGCAGAACTGGTCGCAGCCGCGCATGACGGCGACCTCCGCGACAACCGCGCCCGGATGGTGGCCGTCCAGTTCGGGGCGGATGATCTTGTCCAGTTGCGTTTCGGCGGTCCTGCGTCTCGTCCGGAGGATGTCCTTCACGATTTCGGGCACGCGGTGGATCTGGTCCGTCCCGACGACGAAATCGAGCACGGGAAGATCCTTCAGAAGCTTGTCGCCGTAGTTCTGCGCCATGCATCCGATGCAACCGACGACCAGCCCGGGCTTGCGGGCCTTGATTTTCTTCATGAAGCCGATCTTCCCGATCGCCTTCCGCTCCGCCTGGTCACGGACGGAGCAGGTATTGAACACGATGAGATCGGCGTCCTCCTCCGAATCGGTGGAGACGGCGCCGTCGGCTTCCAGAAGGCAGGCGAGCGCTTCGGAATCGCGTTCGTTCATCTGACAGCCATATGTTTTTATATGGAATTTCATGGACACGATATCAACTGGCACGATAGAAAACACGGAGGCGCGGCGGAAAACCGTCACAGGGGGATGTACGGTTCGTAGATGAGCCGTTCATAGGGGATTTTTCCGCTGAAGTACTCGTCGATGAAATCTTCGGAGGAGCAGAAGAGGGTCGTGCCCCGTTGCATGACCGCCTGCTCGAACTGAAGCATGTGCCTGGAGCAATTGTATTGCTGGCAGGCTCTTCCGCAAGGCTTGTCCGTCATGACGAACGTGCGCTGCGGATCCAGGACGCCGGCGGTGGGGCAGTTTCGCGCGGCCGCGATGAAGTTCCAGGGGAAGTAGAAGCCGAGGAAGAGGCCCCAGCCGTCTTCCGGCCTGGTGACGGCCTGCGGCGTCATGTCCAGATCGACATGCGTGAAGCCCCAGTTCTTGACTTCGCGGAGGTAGTCCGGATTGGAGAGGCTGATGTCGCGGAAGGCGTTTAGCTGCGCGAGGCGGATGTCCTTCTCCGGCGTGTCGATGCTGCTCATGTGGACGGGCGGCATCTGGCCGGCGTGCGAGAAGAGATTCAACCGCGTCTGCTTGTTCAGGATGCGGCCGAGGACCATGTGGCCCATGAGCTGCGGATATTCGTTGTGGATGATGTTGAGCGTGCCCCAGTCGTTGACGACGACTTCCAGATTGGCGCGGATCTCCTTCATTTTCTCGATGTTCGCGCGGATCTTGTCATGGCCTTCCTCCGTGAGGTATCCGTTCGTGACGTAGGTGAAGTCCCAGCCGAACTGCTTGCTGATGTAGTAGGCTTGTTCGAGCTCGTCGGGCGACGGGATGAGATTCTGGCAGAATTCCTGTCCGAAATAGAGCCGCGAAAAGTCGAAGCCAGCGTCCTGGACGGAACGGAGCCACGTCAGGGAGCTCAGGTTGATGGAATAGTCGTACAGGTTGGGGTTCATGGAGAAGATGGTGCCGAAGAGATAGGAGGAGATGTTCTTCGTGTCGATGTAGCGCAGGGCATCGTCCATCTGCTCAAGGCGCTTCAGATTGGAGAAGTAGATTGCAAGTTCCATGATGTTATTCCCGCGGAGTTGGTTATTTCATGTTGGGATGCGCTTCGGGGACGCAATAGTAGCAGTTGGTCAACGCGTCGCAGAACGCGGGGCTGTCGATAAGGCTGCGGCAGAATTCCGGCGTGGGATTCTCATGCGTCATGACCTTGTGGACGAGCTTGAGGGACTGCAGCTTGAATTCGGAGGATCCGCGGAGCGGGACCTTGAAGCAATGGACGCCCATGTCGCGGAAAGCCTTGATGGCGCAGAGGCCGCAGTTCTGGTAGACCGCCTTCGCCAGCTCCTGGTCCAGTCCGCCGCAATACGGCCCGTCGTCGTCGAAACGGGGCGGCGGGGGCACCGGCTGGGCCATGTGCATGCGGAATTCGTTCAGGAGGGAATGCTCCTCGAAGGCGCCGTTCGGATCGTCGATGATGGACTGGACGACGTCCTTCCAGTTGTCCGGGAAGCGCCGCGTGACGAACGACTGCCCGAGGGAGACGTCGCCGCAGAGGTTCCGCCGGGAGCCGCTGTGGACGGAATGGCAGTCCTCGTCATTGAAGTAGCAGCGGTAGCCGATGATCATGATCTCGAATTCGATGTTGACGTCCTTCAAGTTGTCGATCATGAGCTTCGTCTCGCGGATGGTCATCTTGCGGGGGATGACGACGCGGCGGATGTTGAACTGCTTGCAGAAGAAGCGGACGGCCTCGGAGGAGAAGCAGCCGACGCCCGTGCTGAGGTGGATGGGCTTGTTGATGCCCCACGCCTTGAGGCTGAACATGACGGCGGGATCCGCCACGATGTATCCGTCCGGATCGAACTGCTCCATGGTCTCCACGGTGGCGCGGAGATAGGGGAGCCGTTCAGAGCCGTTGTCATGGGCGTTGATGGCGAGATTGAGCCGCCCGCCGTTGTCATGGATGGCCTTCGCGACCTCCCGCAGCTCCGCGACCTGCAGGAAGTTGTAGGTATGGCCGAGGGGCCTTCGGTTGGGGCACACCTCCCAGCCGTATTTGGAGAGCCAGTTGCGGGGGATGAATCCCGCGAAGAACTCCTCCGCGCCGTATTTCATGTACTCCTTGATCTTTTCGGGCGTGTCAGTCGTGTCTAGGCCAAATGTGACGAACATAATAATAATTAAATAAGGTATAAATGAAAGTTGCATGCCATGCCATGCGGCATGGCGGCGGGCTTATTTCCTCTTGCCGTGGCATTCCTTGAAGGGTTTGCCGGAGCCGCAGAAGCAGAGGGCCTCCATCTTGACGGATGCCTTGGCGGCCCTTTGCTGCTGTTGTGTGAAGCCGGTGGCGTAGTGGTCGGCCACTTTGGCGAGCGACGTCGTGAAGATGACCATCTCCTCGTTGAGGCATGTCGTGCGCACCTTGTGGAGCTTGTTGAGCATGGCCTTCGCGAGAACGCGGCGGATCTGCTTCCACGGGTCGTACTTCTCCGTGAAATCGATGATGTTGAAGAGCTTCTTGAACTGGGCGTCCTCTTCGTAGATGGCGAACAGGCTGTCCTCCAGGGAGAAGTAGATCTTCGGCTGCTGCGTCTCCTTGAACATGAGCTTGCTGAACGAGAAGAGCTTGTCATGGACCGCCATGCTGACGAAATGCTCCGCGACGAAGAGCGCGCCTTCGCAAAGCGGTTCGTCCTGGAACACGAGCGGCGACGGCAGGCCGCGGAAGATCATGATCCGCCGCTTCTCGTCTCCGGTCTTCATCTCGAAGAACGTGTTGATGTCCGCCGAACGGGTCGTGAACGTGAACTCCAGGCCGCTCTTGCGGAATTCCTCCTGGATTTTCATGAGGATGGGATCCGAATAGCAGATGACGAAAGCGTTGCCCTTCGCCTTCGCGACGTCGTTGGCGACGGCGGAGGCGCGTTCCTCCATGGTGCGGTAGGTGAAGGCCGAATACGGAAGGTGCTTGTCCCCTTTCAGAGGCTTCCGGAGGGCGGGCCCAAGGACGAAATTGTCTTCCTCCGCGACATACGGGTCGATGTGGCAGGAGGATCCGGCCAGCGTGAGCTTGGCTTCCTTCAGGTATGTCATGATGTCCAGGATGTCCCCGCCGTTGTTCCAGCTTTCGGGGATCTTGCCCGTGGACTTGTAGACAATGCCGGTGGCCTTCGGGATGTTGTGCTCGAAGGCCATGATGCGGTTGGCGTAGAGGCTGAAGTCGCCCTCCAGGATGAAGATGGCCTGGACTTGGCTCTTGAAGATGTCCGGCTGGCGCTTGATGGCCGAGAAGAACTGGAAATAGTCCGCGAACGCGAAATCGCAGTTCTGGCAGTCCGAAAGATGGCGGTGGGCCGCGCCGACGCAGTGGCCGAGCAGGTCGACGCGCACCTTGTCGATGGCGGTGATGCGTTCCGTCAGATGGCGGATAGTCAGCGCGTCGATGACCAGCGGGCAGCAGATGAACGTCCGTCGATGGCAGAGGAACTGGTAGAGGGCGTATAGGAAGCCCAGCTCGACCTGCGGGCATTTGGGATGGGAGACGATTGTCCCGCCGACGGCGTTCCTGAGCAGGCCAAGCCTGGTGTCCTTGTCTATAGCGCGCCAATGGACGAAGGATCCGTTGGCGTCGTTCTCCGCCGCCGTGAATTCCTCCGACCATGGGATGAACTGTTCAAGAAGCTGCTGCTCCGAGGCTGTCGTCGCCTTGCGCATCTGCTGCCATTGTTCTTGTATGGACATGTTGTTTCCTGTCGATGTCTGTGGATTCGGTGTTTGGTTGATAGGTTGAAAACATTACTATAAGTTAATAAATGACAAATGACAGAGGGAATCGCGAAAAAGTGTCGATTTTCTTTAAAAAAAAATGGATTTATTTGAAAAAGGCTGAAGTGGGTGTATAGTAGAAGATGTTTTTTCCACCTGCAAATGGGATGGTAGCTCAGTCGGTAGCAGCATCGCACTTTTAATGCGGGGGTCCCGGGTTCGAGTCCCGGCCATCCCACTTTTGCTTGGAAGAACAAGCACGTCAAGCATCAAGGCTGGCCTGTGGGGAAGACCAGGAGAGAGAACGGGCGGCATGGATGCGGGATGATGCGAAGACCATACTTGCGGATGCGGATCCAGCAGATGTAAAACTGCCGTGCGGGATGGGAGGCACGGTTTTTTTATTGTTGGGAGTATGGTTTTTTTAAAAAGGTTTCAAAACAACATCACCCATAGGAATCAGAGGTCACTACAATGAGCAATGTGTGCGAGATTTGCGGCAAGCGCCAAGTCGTTGGCGGCCATATCACGTATCGTGGTTTGGCGAAGAAGAAAGGCGGCATCGGACTGCACGTTGTGAAAAACACGAAGCGCACGTTCAAGCCGAACATCCAGGTCGTCCGCGCCCTGGTCAACGGATCCGTCGTGAAGATGAAAGTCTGCACCGCCTGCATCCGGTCGAACAAGATTGTCAAGGCCTGATTTTGAAAGAAAACAGCCGTCAACATGCGGGAAAGCCATGCGTGGCTGGCGGAGGCCTAAATGCCATAGGAATTGTCATGGCGTGACATGCATGAAAAAACGGACACAGACGCGTCTCTGTGCCCGTTTTTTGTTGTAAAAGGGCGAATGCGATGAAAAACCGTTCACTGAATGAAATGAAATTTGAGCACGGCTGCTTGGTGGCGCCATCGATTCTCGCGGCGGATTTCAGCCGCCTTGGAGAGGCGATTTCGGGCGTGGAGACCGGCGGCGCGGATTTGCTGCACGTGGATATCATGGACGGGCATTTCGTCCCGAACCTTTCGATGGGGCCCGGCGTGGTCTCCTGCATCCGGAAGGGAAGCGACCTGCCGTTTGACGTGCATCTGATGCTGTCCGAGCCCGGCCGCTACATCGAGCCGTTCGCGAAGGCCGGTGCGGACCATATCACGGTCCATGTCGAGAGCCGCGGCGATCTGGCGGACGTGATCCGCCGGATCCACGATCTCGGCTGCAGCGCGGGCGTCACCCTCCGTCCGGGCACGCCGGCGACAAGCCTGCGCCCATATCTGGAAATGGTGGAAATGGTTCTCGTCATGACGGTGGAGCCCGGCTTCGGCGGGCAGTCGTTCATGGAAGGCCAGCTGCCGAAAATCGCCTCCCTGCGCAAGATGATCGACGCGACGGGCAAGAAGATCTATCTGGAAGTGGACGGCGGCATCGCCGTCGGCACGGCCCGCCAGGTGAAGGCGGCCGGAGCGGACGTTCTCGTGGCCGGCAGCAGCGTTTTTGGTTCGAAGAACGGTTTCGCCGCCGCCATCAAGGCGGTCCGCGAAGACGCGTGACGGCGTCGTTTTGAAGAAGGAAATCAAATAATATTTGACTCTATAACAAGGATTCTCACATGATCATCAGTAGCTTCAACCGTTATTTTGAGAAGCACGGCCGCAAGACGTACATCGTGCTCGGAATTATCATCAGTGTGATTTTCGTTTTCTCGCTGGGCGGCGGCATGGACAGCTGCGGCTATCGCGAGCCCGGGCTGAAATCATTCGGCAAGATGTACGGCAAGACGTTGAAGTCCAAGGAGACCATGGAGCTGATGCGCAGGGCCGATGTCGGCTACGTTCTGCGCACGGGCATGTCGCTCGGCCGCAACAACAGCGATTCACAGCTGTTGCAGCTGACGCTTCAGCGCATGCGCGCCCTCCACAAGGCCCATGAACTGGGTCTGGACAAAGTGTCGGACGCAGAGCTTCTGGACGCGATCCAGTCTCAGCCGATTTTCGGCGGCAAGGAGAATTTTTCCAAGCAGCGCTATCTTGATTTCGTCAACAACTACATGATTCCGAACCGCATGAGCGGCGGCGACCTCGACGAAATCATCAAGGAGAATTTGATCATCGACCGTCTGGAAGAAAAGGCCACCGAAGGCGTCGAAGTGACGGACGACGAAGTCAACGAATATCTTGAACAGTACACGATCAGCCAGCACGACTTCACGATGAACATCGCGAAGGACTCCGCCCCGTCCGATGACGAAATCGCGAAATTCTTCGAAACCCGCAAGGGCGAACTGACGCTGGACGACCAGAAGAAGGCCGTCGTGGCGAGCATCACGGTTGAAGATGTCTTGGCGAACGCCAATCTGAAGGCGCAGGTCGAGCCGAAGGAAGAAGAACTGAAGGACATGTTCGAGAAGGGCAAGGCCCATCTTTACAAAGACAAGAAATATGAAGATGTGAAGGAATCCATCCGCAAGCAGGTCAGCCGCCGCAAGGCCAGCGAGACCGCCCGCAAGGCCATCGCGGATCTCGCCGCCAAAGTCGCGGAAAAACCCGCCGGCGAGAAGCCCGAAGAATCCATCGCCAAATTCACGAAACTTGCTGAAGCGGCTGGTGCCAAAGTTGTTACGACTGGTTTCTTCTCCAGCGGCGACGAAATCCCCGGCATGACCGGCCATGTCAGCGCCCTCGCCCGCGCCATCCGCGCGTTGAATCAAGTTGGTGCCGTGACGAAGGAAGTCGCCACGATCGGCGCTTTCAACGTGGCCATTCTGGCGGAACAGAAGCCCGGCGAAATGCCCGCCGCCATCAATGACGAAGTCAAGGCGAAAATCACCGACAAATTGACCAGCGAGAAGGCGTTGGCCTATTTCAACGAAAAAATCGCCCCGTTCAAGGACAAAGTGGCCGGTCTGGAAAGCGTCTGGGATCTGATGGGGCCGTTCCAGAAGGAACTTGAGGACAAGAAGTTGGACGAAGAGGCCATGATGGCCGAATACTCCAAATACCAGGAGTTCCTCAGCGACAACGTCATGCCGTTCTTCAAGGAAGAACTGCGCAGCGCGAAGATCGTCGCCTTCAAGCCCGCGACTTTCGAAGGCCGTTTCGAAATCACCGAAGCCGAAAAGAAGGCCGAATACGAATCCCGCAAGGCTGAATTCGAAAAGAAGCAGGTTCGCATGAACAAAATTTCCGTCAATCTGGAAGCCGACAAGGCGGACGAGAATGCCGCCAAGAAGGCGAAGCTGACCGAAGCGCTGAACAAGCTGAAGGAAGGAAAGGAATTCACGGAACTCGTCGCGGAATACTCCGAAGACGTGGTGACGAAGAACAAGCAGGGCGACACGGGCCTCGTCGATGTCACGACTTTGGACGAGACCATCGCCAAGGCTGTTCTGGACATGGAAATCAACCAAGTGAGCGGCATTCTGGAGACCAAGGACTCCATGATGATTGTGAAACTGATCGAAAAGGACATGGGCAAGACGTATGAGGATCCTGTCGTCCAGGCCGAACTGGTCAAATCCATCACGGCTGAAAAGACGAAGAATCTCGCCGCGGACGCCGCCCATGCGTTCTCCACGAGATTCACTGAAGCCTGCGATCAGAACGACAAGGCCGGCGCCGCCAAGAAGGCGTTGGTCGAAGTCTTCGAAGAACTGGTCGCCGCCGGCGTTCAGGACGCGGAAATCATCGATCTGCCGAGCTCCGCAAGATCCGCCGACATCCCCGGCTTCGGTCGCGAGACGCAGCTGATGACGCTGTTGTTCAGCCGCACGCCCGAGAATCCCTGCACATACATGGTGGCCGGCCAGAACGCAAGCTACGTGGCCTGCCTGAAAGACGTGAAGCCGTCCTATCTGGCCGTTCCGTCCGCCGAAGATCCGAACACCTTCAACCGCCTGAAGAACCTGTACAGGAAGGAAACGGCCATGGCCGCCGTCAAGAAGACGGCTGAAGAGAAAGCCGCCGCCATCAACAAGGAACTGGCCGCCGGAACGCCGCTGGACAAGGCCGCGGGCGACATTGAATTCAAGCCTGTGAAGGAAGCCTTCGATTTCATGGGCGTCCAGCAGAACCGCGAACTGCACGCGAAGGACAAGATGGGCCTTCTTAAGGCGTTGCATCGTGGCAAGGTCGGCACCGTCATCGAGCCTGTCAAGACCTATACGGGTTATGATCTGGTCTATCTGGACAAGCGTGAACTGAAGAGCGACGACGATTCGAAGCGTCTTGCCGAGCAGATCAAGACGAGCCTTGGCAACCGCAAGAAGAGCCGCAAGCTGATGGAATACTACGAGCAGCTGGAAGCCGAATCCAACACGCAGCTGGTCGAAGGCCTCATCCGCCAGAAGTAATTCCGGCCCTTTATCTTAAAGACAAACAAGCCCCGCGGCAAATACTGCGGGGCTTGTTTTTTGATGTGGCGGCGGCGTCTCCGCCGTCGGCGGCTAGAATGCTAGAATACTAGAAGCACTTATGGCCGTATTTTGATCACGTCATTCTGTTCACACCGTATCGTCTTCCCGTCGGCGAATTTTCCAAGCTGGACGGCTTGCAGGTCGCCTGGCGTGACGAGATAAACCGTATTGCCCGTCACATCGACATGCTTGCTGGCGGTCACAAAAACAGCGCCATGACGTTCCATTCCAAGATATTGCGGATGGCCGAACATGTTTTTCGTTCCAGAGAAATCACCAGATTGGCGTTCATATCGCAACGGATTCCAGAAGATATTGCCGCTGACGGTTGCGCCATCGACATACATGATGTGAATGTAACCGCCTTCGACAATCCAATTGCCGCGGATTTCCACATCACGGATAATGGAATCATCCCACACGCCCTGCGCCGTATCGCGCGGCACGAGACCCGTCTCGATACCGCCACAACCGATCAACGTGTTGCCGATGATCTTAACGTTCTGCGGAATCGCGCCTTCCGCATAACCCCACGATTCTTCGTAGACGCTCAAGCCTGAATGCACGTCCTTCCAGACATTGTTCTCCAAAAGGCCGCCGCCCACGCCGGTCAGCAACGCACCACGTGAACGCGAATCATGGAAATAGCAACCGCGAATTACAAAACCTTCCGAATTATCGACATGCGTGTCCACCAGCAGCTGCTCCGCAGGCAGATCGACCGCCTCGCCAAGCTCCACTACATACAGCTGTCCATTCCTGCGCCACGCAATCCGCTCATTCGCCTGCGGCTTCATGTCGGCGATTTCCTTTAGCAATGTCTCATCCGTTAATGGCTTGACATCAACGACTTTTGAAAACGAAACCTGCTCCAGCTTCCCAATACGATATATGTTGAATTCCTTACCTGCCACGGGCGGTTTAGGCGAGCCGACGACAATCGTCGTCGGCGACAGCTGTTTCCAGCAATACCGCCAGTTGCCATGCAGATTCAAATTGTCATCCGACGTATGGGCGAATTCGCAGTTCTCCACCAACGCGCCATGCGTCACGCAGTTGGAATGGAAATGGTCGGCCGTTCCATAATGGATCCGCCGCGTTCCTGGCTTGCGTATCAGTCTCATGTTCAAGAACTTGTTGCCACCGATACCACCATTTTCCAGAATGCCCATGCCCTGTGACTGCCAGACATCGATATTCTCGAACGTCATATTTTCACAGCCGTTCACATGGATCGTGAAGCCACGGCGGAAATTCAGCGCGATCAACGTGCCCGCCTTCACTTTGCCAGTCATCCCGCGGGCCTCCAGCCGCGCGTTTTTCGTGAAATACGGTGCAAGCTGAGAAGGATTCAGTTTCACGGTCAGCTTGTCGCCATCATGCAACGTCGCACCGTCGTGTATGAGCGTATATTGCGGAATATATTCGCCTTCAGGCGTATAAAGCGTGAACTGGCCGCCGCCCATGCCCGATTTCGGCCAGTCTGAATCAATCTGCATTTCAAGGCTCGACAAATCGTCGGCGATGGAAAGAATCGTCCCCTGGATATAGACCGGCAAATCAAAATCAATCTGGAAGTTCTTAAGCGTCATGCCCTTGCAGTTTGTGAAAAGCAAACTTTGCGGATTGTCGGCGATTTTGGACATGGGGCGTTCGAACCAAAACGTACTGCCCTGCCCGTCCAATGTGAAATCCTGCACACGGTCGAAATGCCATCCGCTATTGTCCGCGAAACGATACTGGCCGGGCGCCATGCGGAACTCCTTCCGGCCTTCCGCAATGGCGGCTGCGACCTGTTTTTTCAGCTCTTCGCCGGCGGCGCGCTGCCGCGCCTTCTCCGTCTCGTCCAGAACGAAACCGGATGGCGCATGTGCATCATACGCAGGCGTTTGCTGTGCGCGTTTCCAGGCGGGATTCCGCTCCAGCCGTTCCTTCAGCAACGCATCGCCATCCTGCGCCATCAGCGCCGCCGCACCCAAAGCCAGCATCCACAAACTGCACAGTTTCATTCTTGCCTCATTTTTCTAGGATTCTAGAATTCTAGTATTCTAGTTTTTTGATTTATTTCTTTTTCAGCGCCATAATCTTCCGCGCCAACGCATTACGCTGGGCTTCAAGTTTTTTCGGATCATGGTCCCAATGTGTCAAATCAATGGCCACGGGAGCGATGACAGCCTGAATCTGCCGTTCCGCATCCAAATCATTTCCAAGCAGTTGACGATAGATTTGGAAATATTCGAAGTCTTCGTTGCCGTCACGGATGAGTTCCAGACGAATGCTTGTGACAGGGCCGTCGATTCCGACCTGCTTGCCGGGATAGATCATGAAGCCGTCACCGTTGGCGTCCGGGAACATTTCGGCCTCCTCCCACACGTTGCATTCTTTCTGATAGGCGCCGTTGCGGTACATCGTGCAAACGTTGACGCACCAATACAACACGCCTTCAATTCCGTACTTGGCCTGCAGCCATGACAGGATGCGGTGGGACGTGCCGCAATCGTCGATCAGATACGTCGGATACGGGGCTTTCGGCCAGCAGCATGTATACCACCAGAGATGCTGGCCGGCCTTGCGGCGCTGATACAGTTTGTCCCAATTGATGGAACCGAGAATCGGAACCCAGATGTCAATGGAATCCAGCAACTTGGGCTCAGGCTGCTCCGTCATGATGAACTGCACGTCCTTGCCAAGGGAATGGACCTTTTTCGCCAGTTCGACGACCAGATCGTACTGCGATTCATTCGGTTCGTCAAAGCAGTAGACATAGCCTCTGTCGAGCCAGCCGTTTTCGCGCAGATACTCCACATCCGCTTTCAGTTTCTCCAAATTCATGTTCTTGCCCCAACCGCTGGGAATCTGGAAAGCCGCCACGCGCGGATCAGTCAAAAACTTTCTAGCCTCTTCGGAGCGAATCGGATACGGCAGTTCACCCGCGCCCATGCGACGGTCCGCCATGAACCAATAGTACTTGTCCCACAGTTCCTGCCATTTTGCCGATTTCGGCTCCACATCATAGCCCCGTTCGATGGCGGACGGCCAAACGGCCAGAGCGCTTTTGAAAGACGGCGTCACAGGAAGCTCGAAATCAAAGACTTCGATGTTCAGCGGAATCTCTTTCTTGTAACCATTCTTGTCCGTCACCGTCACCACGCCTGCATATTTTCCGGGCTTGCATCCGGCCTTCGTTTCCGCCTGCACCCAAATGGATTGCGTGGCTTCCAACGGCACGTCGATGGCGCCTTGTAGCGGCGGCAACGCATCGGCGTACAGGCCGGGCGCCAGTTTCAATTTCGGATCGCAGGTCGTCTTGCGAACCATTGAATAGCACGCCTGCAAAAGCCGTAGCTCCAGATTTTCCGCAACCGCGCCATTCGCATCCTTCAATTCCGAAACTTTTACGTCAAGTCCTTTAATCGGAGCATTTTCCGCATAAACGACAATCTGACGGGCCTCCGTCTCACGGATGGCCAGAGAGATGGACAGCGATGGCTTCGCCTCGTCTTCCTGCGGCGGCGCATAACGGCGGTATTTGTTCATCACGCTGTCCGTCCAAAGCACGACGCGGCCTTTTTCATCAGTCGCGCGAAGCAAGACTTCCACGTTTTCCGTCGGCTCCGACCGCTGATTCCATTCGTCCGCCGCTGTCAAGCGATAAAAGACACGGCTCCAGTCTTTTGGAACATCCTTGTCTTCATATTCGCCGCCTGCCAGATTGCTGGCATGAACCATCGTGTTGGCATTGTCCGGATAACGCGAACGGCTGACATAATAACGCATTCCCTCCAAAGCCGTCCATGACAGCTTCACAGCTTTCGCTTGCGGATCGTATTTAGCGACAAAATTCTGCGGCGGTTGCGGTTGCGGCTGCGGAGAACCGAAGCGCACATCGTCAATCCAGCCTTTGCCTTCCCGCTCTTTGCCGAACAGTTCGAAACGGACCTCAAATGTCTTCGTGTCCTTCGACGTCTTGAAGCGAGTGGAAATCGGAACCCAGTCTTCGCTCTGCACAGCAACGCTTTTGGAGCCGCGCAGCCATTTGCCGTTTGCGTCGTATTCATAGCCGAACAACGTTCCGTTTCCCTTCGCCATCGCCGTCAGAAGATATTCCGTTTCAGGCTCGACGGCCAGGCGGCCTTGTGTGATCGCAGCCACATGGCTCTTTCCGTCGACGATCTTGACGATATAGCCGCAGGCCTGGCCGCTATATGACGTTTCCGTCGTCATGCCGGCCGTGGAGCCGCCCGTGCAGTGGCCGCCCCAATTCGCGGGCATGCCGTTCTCCCCTTTCTCCTCAAAGCCCGTGTTCTTCAACATGTTCTGCCCGAACACCATCAACGGCAACAGACACCAAAGCAAAAGTTTTTTCATGATCATGATTCCTTTTAAAGCAAAACAAAGGGATTAAAAGCGATTCAAGGGATAAAAGAAATGGAGGGGATAAAAGAAATGGAAGAGTGGCAAGGGATTACAAATCAATAGTATAGCCTGGCGGGATGCGGCCCGCCTCTTCGTCATGGCGCATGGCGTGGTCCAGTCGTCCCGCGTAATGCGTGTTGTTCTTTCCGCCCGTCTGCTTTTCGGCGGAGACGGGATTTGGATTCTGCGGCACTTCGCTTGCGCGATAGGCGTCAAGCTTGGCTTTCAACGACTTAACATGTTCCGTATCCTTCAGTTCTTCGTATTTGTCGCGGTCGTCGGGGAAGGTGTCGAAATAATAGTAGCGGTCGTCCGGAGCGTTATAGACCAGCTTGCCCGCTCCCGTCTCCGTGCCGTCGCAGACCATGTAGGCGCCTTTCTTTCGCGACGCATATTGTGAGAAAACCACATCGTGCTTCTGGCTGCCGAACATGTCCAGACCGTCGAATTCCGCAGGATCATACGGGAGGCCCGCATAGGCGAGCAACGTCGGCGGGATATCGACAAGAGACACCAAGTCCTTGCAATGGCGTGGTTTGTCGCCTGGACGGCGGATCATCAGCGGGATGTGGGCGGCGGCATCGACCATCGTCCGCTTGCCCATGCAGTTGTAGTCGCCGAGCAATTCGCCGTGGTCCGTCGAGAAGAGGATCATCGTGTCGTCGTACATGCCTTTCTCCTTCAGTTTCGCGATGATGCGGCCGATCTGGTAGTCGACGAAGGAGATGCACGCGTAGTAGTAGTTCTTCAACAGGATGATCTGCCGTTCGGAGACGCCCATGTTGTCCAGTTTGAAACGGCCATGGACGAGCTCCGCGAAATCCTCCATATGCTCGGGAACATACGGCAGCGACAAATCGTCGCGATACAGCTTGTTCCACGGCGCAGGCGGGCAGAACGGCGGATGCGGATGGATGAACGACGACATCAGAAACACAGGCTTCGACGGATCAACGCTGTCCAGATAATCGATGCTCCTGTCCGCAACCCATTGCGTCGGATGCGCTTCCGGCGGAAGCGGCGAAACTTGCGGCACGTAGTACATCTCCGTGCGGACGCCGTTGTAGTCGAAAACATACGGATAGTTCTTTATGATGAACTGCGTGTAGTCGTCTTCAGGGGCGGACAGTTCTTCCTGCGTGTAGCGCTTCGAGAAACCGATGGAGCCGTAGTAGTCCGTCACATGGTGCATTTTGCCGACGCAGCAGGACTGGTAGCCCGCCTTCGTCAAGGCGTCATAGACGCCTTTTCCCGTATAGGCCAAGTTTTTGTTGTTGTTCGTGCAGCCCGTCCGCGCGGGATACTGGCCGGACAGCATGGACATGCGGGCGGGAACGCAGACGGGAGACGGCGTCACGGCGCAGTCGAACACAGTTGATTCCCGCGCCAAAGCATCGAACGACGGCGTCTGGATATCGGCGTTGCCCAATTCATGAATCGTGTCGCGCCGCTGCTGATCCGTGAACAGGAAGAGAATGTGTTTCGGCATGATGGTCCTTTATTATTTAGTGTATGGCCTTTTTTCGATGATGGCTCTTTCCAGCTGGTCCGTATTCAGTTTCGGATGGTAGAAATCCTTCCGTGAGCAACCGGCCCGTCCGCCGCCTGCGCACGCGCATGCGCAGGCACATGCGCATGCGCAACCGCCGCCATGATGGTGGTATGTGCCCCTTAAAACACGGCTTGCCGCCCGTTCCTCCGGCGTCGCCAGACGGAAACCGCTCTTCGGCGGCGGCGTGTATTTCTTGCCATGCGGCCCAAGGCCGAACACCGGCCTCATGAAATACATGATCGGTTTGTCCAACGCCCTCGCCTTCGGCACGAAACCGCGTGCGTAATAGTACGGATCCTCCCGCTTGTTGTAACGGATCATACCACCGACTGTCTGCACAAGCAGAATGAAAACCATGATGATGACCGGCATCCAGTCAAGAAAACCTTCGAGGAGATGCTTCCATCCGCCTTTTTTGTTCGCCACATCCGCGTTTTCCTGAACGTTGATATCCGGAAAACGCGACATGTCATATTTCACCATGATGCTCGCCCGCTGCCCTTCGGACAACGATGTTTTCAAAACGTAGTATCCGCCTTCCTTATCCTTAACCGAACACTGCGTCACGCCGTCCGCCTTCCAGCGGACGACCAGCGACTTCACGTCGATGTCGTCAAACCAGCCTGGCGTGAAATCATAGAAAACGACGCTCCCGTTTTCACTCTTTTCATGATATTGGAACATGTACCGCTGATGGAAGGAATATTCGAACGTCACCGTCTCGCCGGCCGTATAGGCCCTGTCCAGATCCAGACGGATGTACTGCCCGTTTTCCTCGTAATATCTGGCCTTGCGGATGTTGCCGCTAAGCGGCTTGATTGCGTCCAGATGGCCGTTCGGCACGCCGACCTTCACCCACGTCAACGGGCCTTCCGTCGTGGAATCCAACACTTTCCATGAAATTTTGTAGCGCATGTCCAGCGTGGCGTCTTCCCGCGGCTCCACCCATATTTCATACGACTGGATTTCGTCCAGAGGCTTGCCCATGGCCACCGCCGTGCAAAGCACGGTCATCATAATCAGCAGAAATCTCTTCATGGCCGCGCCTCCTTGCTCAACGGGCAGGTCTTCGCGGCGACGACGGTCTCCCGCCGCCGCGCCACGCAACGCTCTGAATCCCAAAGGTCTTCGAATTCACGCTCCAGCAAGTTCCCCAGGCCGTCTTCATGCAGCCATGACTGGCATGGAATCAGCTGGCCGTTCGGAGCCACCGCCATGTTCGACAGGCATGCCCCGCAGGACGGCACGACCATTTTCATCCGCAGCAGTTCATGCTCCGCGATCCAGCCGGGCGACGTGAACGACAGCTCCAATTCATGCTCCGTGCAATATTGCCACGCTTTCCGCACCACCGCCGTGATCTCCTCCTGGCTCAACCGCGTGATTGACGACGGCCCGCGCAACGCATTGCCGCTCGGTATCAGCCCGGAGCAGGAGAAATAATGCACACCAAGCCGCTTCAGAAAATGAAGCGTCTCCGCATAGTCTTGATTGACAGAGCATAACGGTGTATTGACGCTGACGTCCAGCCCCGCCTCCAAAGCGTTTTGGATTCCTTCCACCGTCGCGTCGAAATGATCGCCGCCGACCAATTTGTTGTGGATCTCCTTGTCGCTGGAATAGAACGTGATCTGCACGCTGTCCAGCGATGCCGCATAGAGCTTTTTGCATAATTCCTTGCTTAGCAAGATACCGTTCGTGTTCAGCCGCGTCACGAACCAGCGGGCATGCTCGACCAATTCGACCAGATCCCTGCGCATCGTCGGTTCGCCGCCTGTGAACGTGACGGACGGGACGCAGGCCTTTTTCAGCTTGTCGATGATGGTGAACCAGTCGACTGTCGGCAATTCGACGGCGCTGGCCAGCCGTTCGCCGCAGGCGTAGCAATGGAGGCAATGCTGGTTGCAGTTCCACACATGATCCTTCTCCATGGCCGATACAAGCAGATCGACGCGGTGCGGCGCCTTCATGCAGTCCGAATACTCCGCCAACGTCAGATGACCGATCTCAACGGGCGGTTCCTCACCGTAAGCCACTGCCTTCAAGGTATCAACGATGTCCAGCAAGTCCGAACGGATGTCCGTCTCCTTCGCTTTTTTGAAGAGTTTCTGGACGTTGTCCACGACTTCGTTGACGAGCCGGATGACATCCGCATCCGTCAGACTCTGGCCGTCCGTCTTGTTGAGGCATTCAATGAATTCCTTCAGCAGAATCGCCCATGATGTCTGGATGGGAAGCACATGGTAGCCGTTCAGAATGACGGACCACGGCGTGCCGAATTCCACCTTCCGCGGCGGCACGAGATGAATCCGGACACATCCGAACTTGCACGGATCCAACGTTGTATGATACACTTCATTGCACTGTTTCAGATATTTGTCCAAAGCCGACATGCCGTTTGCCCTTTCATCATGCGGAAAACCGATGTTCCTGTTTGTTTCACGATAGCGCCTTTCGCAGTCAAACACCGCAAAAGACGCTATGACTTTTAGGCTTTGATGAGACTTTCCAGCGTTTCATACAACGCTTCCGGCTCGACCGGCTTGCTCAGATGGGCGTTCAGCCCCGCCTGCATGCTCCGCTGGACGTCTTCATCAAACGCATTCGCCGTCAAGGCGATGATGGGGATGCTCTTCGAATCCGCGCGATTCATCGCGCGGATGGTTCTCGTCGCGGTAAGTCCATCCATTTCAGGCATTCTCATATCCATCAGAATGGCGTCGTAATATCCTTCCGGATGGGACTCGAACAGCTCGACGGCGATCCTTCCGTTTTGCGCAAGCTCCACCTTCATCTCACGCGCCTCCAGAATCATGACCATGATTTCCGCGTTGATTTGGACGTCCTCCGCCAGAAGAATCCGCCGCCCCTTCAGATCCGCCTTCTGCTTGTTGTTTTCAGCTTGGGCCATCTTCTTCTTCAAGGCGATTTGGAGCTCATCCATCAGGGTGGAGGCGAACAACGGCTTGGGGATGAAGCTGTCGATGCCCGCCGTCAACGCCTCCTCAAGCACGTCGTCCCAACGATATGCAGTCAGAATGATGATGGCCGATTCATCTCCGACAAGGGAGCGAATCTGGCGGGCGGTCTCCACGCCGTCCATTTCCGGCATCTTCCAGTCAACGACTATCAGATTGTAAGGCTGCCGTCTTGCGTGGCGAAGTTTCACCATTTCAATGGCTTCCTTACCGGAAGAAGCGATTTCGGACGCTATGCCTATCTTTTCGAGCACGAGCTTCCCATGCTGGCAGGCGACTGGATCGTCGTCCACGATCAGCACGCTCATCTCCTGTGGATTGATGGTGACCTCCGCGTCCTTGTCTTTGGTCATCTTGGAATCCATCAACGTCACCGTGACCGTGAAAACGGTGCCTTTCCCCTTTTCGCTCTCGACCTGGATGTTGCCGTTCATCATTTCGACGATGTTCTTGGTGATCGCAAGACCTAGGCCGGAACTGCCGTATTTATTCGTCGTGGATCCATCTTCCTGCGAGAAAGCATCGAAGATACGCGGTAGGAAGTCCTTGCTCATTCCAATGCCGGTATCCTTGATTGTGAAGCGAAGCGTCGATTTATCGTTCAAGCTTGCAATTTTTTCGACCTCGACATCCACCTTCCCGCCCGACGGCGTGAATTTGACGGAATTGCCAAGAATATTGATGAGAACCTGCCGCAGTTTCATATTGTCGCCGATGTAGTAGTCGTCGAGATGGCCATTGATATGGCACTGGTAGTCCAGCCCTTTCTCCTGGCATTGGCCGCTGAAAATGGTATTGATGTTCTCGATCAGCTTGGAAAAGGAGAACTCTTCGTTCTTGAGCGTCATTCGTCCGGATTCGATGCGGGACATGTCCAGAATGTCATTTATCAGATCCAGCAGATGATGTGCGCTGCCACTGATTTTCGCGAGATATTCCTTGATTTTCGGCGTCGCCTCCGGATCGTTCAAGGCGATGTTGTCCAGACCGATGATGGCGTTCATCGGAGTCCGGATCTCATGGGACATGTTGGAAAGGAAAACCGTTTTCGCCTTGCTGGCGTCTTCGGCGGCCGTCAAGGCGTCGCTCAATGCGTGGCTTTGCTGGATAAGCTTGTCCTGCAAGATGATACGTTCGCCAAGCTCCGCCTGCTTTCCCCTCAGTTCCGCTTCGGATGTCTCCTTCTCCAACTGAAGACGGGCGTTCGCCTTGTTCTGTCTCATGATATAGATGAAGATGCCCAGAAGAACCAAGGCATTCAATGCGGACAGGATGGTGCTTTCCCGTATGAGCTTCTTGTTGATGTCGATGATTCTGCTGCTGATGACATGTTCGCGGATCAGATAGGTCAGCATCCAGTCAGTGCCTTTAATCGGTATATAGCACATCGTTTCCTCCACTCCGTCATACATGAACGAAATGACGCCTTTCTTTCCTTCCTTAAAATCTTGCTTCATCGTTTCAAGGGAGTAGCCCTTTTCTAAGACAGCGTGGTTCATCGCCTCGAACAGATTGTCTTCATTCGCCTTTCCGTCGAGCACCAGATTGCTCAAGGCGTATCCTTCCGGTGAATAGATATTGGAAAACGTCACGTTTTCTTCCTGCGACGTCATGGACACACCGGCAAGCATTTCATCCATGTGCATTTCCATGAAGCAAATCTTGAACGTTTCTCCGTTGAAGGGAATGTCAACCGGCACGGCGAAAACCACTTCCCTCTCTTTATTGTTCTCCATATTCTTTATGGAGATTTCAGGCGCGCTGATGGTCTTGTGGTTGAAAGCATACTTGTCAATGTCCGTCCGCATGCCCAAGGCCGTGTAAATCAACCCTTTCGTATCGACAAAGGCAAATTTTTCCAGCTTGAAAAGCTTCTTCATTCTTGTCTGGAACGCCTGCAGATGCTCGATGTCCTTTAAATCATCCTCTTCCATCATGTTTGTCGCCACCGTGATCCGCCTGAGGTTGTTGTTCAAGACGTCTTCAGCAACCTTGTTCCGCCGTTCGGCTAGTTCGTTCAAATACAACAGACTGACGGAACGAACGGCTTTTATCGTACTTTGAGAAGCATCTCGTCCAATCCAGACCGTACCGATGATCATAATCAAAGCCACGACTATTCCACCCGCCATGGCGGCGATCAGCATATTATGTTTTCTATCCGTAGCCATCGTCTATTTCACTTCAGTAAAAAACAATGCGACATATCACATTATATGACATGGACTCTGTTTCTGATTTGGAATTATATCCATTGAAACAATATAGCCGCTTTTCCGCTTTTTTCCTGTCAAGGAATCCGTCTAATTCACCTTTCTCGCCCTGACCAGCAGAAAATACGGCTTGTGAAGCAAATCTGCATGTTCCGGATGCGCTTCCAGAATTTCCGCCGTCGTCGTTGGCTCGATCATTTTTTCAATCATGAAACCACTGTCAATCAACGTGTTGAGAATAGTGGAAAACATCCTGTGGTATTTTTTCACATGATCGACAAACCACGTGCTTTCCCATTCTTTTTCAACGCAGTAGTTCGAAATATTCGCATGCAGTTTCCGGCCGTTTTCATCCCGTGTCCATCGGTCGCCTTCCGAAAAACATGTGTTCATGGGATGTTCCTGTGAAAAGACAAACAGGCCATTGTCTTTCAGCAGTTCATGGACGTCATGCACAAGCGTCTGGTAATCCTCCACATAGTGGATGGCCAGCGAACTGACCGCCATGTCGAATCTCTCCTTGATGGATGAAATATCCTCCATCGCCATGTGCAGATAGGTGATCTTCGGATGGCTGTTCTCTGATTTCGCAACCGCAAGCATCTTTTCGGAAATATCGATGCCGACGACTTTTGCGGCGCCCCGTCGAACATATTCCATGCAATGTTCGCCATAACCACAACCTAAATCGATGACGGTTTTGCCCTCCAACGGCGGCAGCAGCGAAAACAACGCGGGCTTCTCGAACAGCTCGTTCGCGTTGTTTTTCCTTTCGCGTATCTTGCTGTATCCGTCAAAGAAAATGTCGTTGTCGAAAATATTCTGCCTGGCCATATTTCTTTACAGTTATATTAGAGGCTTCTGCGACCGCATGGCGAGAAACGTCGGGATACGCAGTTCATGGAGACGGCCCTGCCCGTTGGTGTCTTCATACAATTCCTTCAGGATGAAGCCCGCCTCCAATTGGCCGCCGATTTGCTCCTCCAATGAATGGGAAAATTCCACGCCCGACTGGCTCTGTTGCACTTGCGCCATCTGTTCTGGATTCTTCAAAGGATTGAACGGCAATGAATTGACAATCATTTTCTCATCATCGTCAACCATGAAATTGATAAAATGATCCGTTCCCGCAAGCAGCCATCCGCCTGGTTTCAAGACACGGAAGCATTCTTTCCAAATCGGTTTGACTTCCTCCACATAACAATTGGATACAGGATGGAAAATCATATCGAATTCACCGTCGTCGAACGGCAGCCGTTTCGTCATATCTGCACGGATGATGCGAATCGAATAGCCTTCCCTTTCCGCCACAAGTTTTTCGCTTTCCAATTGTTTTCTGGAATAATCCAAAACTGTGCAATCCGCCCCGAGCGCGGCGAATATCGGCATCTGCTGTCCGCCGCCGCTGGCCAGGCCGAGAAGTTTCTTCCCTTGAAGATCTCCAAACCATTCACGCGGAACGGGTTTTGTCGGCGTCAGGACAACCTGCCAATCGCCGTCTTTTGCTTTCAGAAACGTCTCATGGCTGATTGGTTTGCCCCATGTCCAGCCTTCCTCGACCCATCTGTCGATGGTTTCCGCATTGATGTCCTGATAATTCATGATCGTTGAGCCGCAATGGTTTTCCACAGCCAAAAATACAAAGCGAGGCGTCTTTTGAAAAAGACGCCTCGCTTGCTTATCTTACGTTAGTGCAACATGTTCTGGCCGCCAGTCACAGGAATGGCCTGGCCGGTTTCATAATCCTGCTCCACGCAGTAGATGATGGCTTTCGCCACATCCGACGGGAAGCAGCCGCGCCGCATCGGAACTTTGTCCATGTAGTATTTGCGGACGTCTTCGACGCTCTTCGCGCCCGGAACCTTTCCGGCCTTCCAGTACTGCACGAACAGACCTTTCACAGGATCGCTCCACAACGGGCCGTCCAGATAATTGCCCGGGCAGACGCTGTTCACTTTGATATGGTCCTCAACCAATTCTTTCGCAAAGCTTTGCGTGAGACCGATGGAGCCGAACTTGGAGCCGGCGTACGCGCCGTTCTTGTTGCTGCCCTCCAGACCGGACTTCGAATTGACCTGCACGATGTCCGTCCAGCGGCCTTCGCCGTCTACGATCTGCTTCGCCATCAGCCGCGCGGCATGCTTGCAGCAGAGGAAATAACCTGTGTAGTTGATGTTCGTGACGAACGTCCAGTCTTTCAGCGTCAGCTCCTTGACGGAACCGGAACGGACGACGCCGGCGTTGGAGACGAACAGGTCGATGCCGCCGACTTCGCGGGCGATCGTGTTGACCATGGCCTCCACGGATTCTTCATCCGACACGTTGACGCCGACGGCGAACGCACGCTTCGCGCCATACTTCTTGCAAAGCTCTTCGGCCGTGGCCTGAGCGCCTTCCAGATTCAAATCCGCCACGACGATGATGCCGCCGTTCTCCGCCAGATATTCCGCGATTCCAAGGCCGAAGCCCTGTGCGCCGCCGGTCACGACGCAGATGCGGTTCTGCAAACGGCCGCCCGCCGCGCCTTTGAGGCTGACGCTGCGGCGATAGGATTCGACTTCCCAGTTCTCAATGAATTTATATTGTTTTTCCGTCAGGAAGTTGGGGCCGCCGAAAGCGTCCGTCAATTTCTGGCAGAGAAGCGCGTTCTCCAACGCGATGGCCACGGCGTCCGCGTCCTTCGGCGTGTCGCCCGTCACGAAAAGTCCTTTGTCCTTTACGCACAGGACTTTCGGAGCATAGCCATATTTCGCCTTGAAGGCTTCGAAACTGGCCTTCGAGCCATCGCCGACGTATGCGAACGATTTGGCGTAGACCACATGGTCGGGCGTCAATGGACCGCCGTACGGCAGGGCGTTGCCCACGCACCGGACAACGGGGCGGACGCCATCGGCGTTGGCGAGCAGCTGGCGGAGGACGGGAGCGGATTCGAAGACGTCTTCATCCTTGGCTTCCGCCAACTTAGGTGCCGTGATGGTGATTTTCGCCTTCTTGTATTCGGCCTTCAGTTTGCTCATCATATCCTTGTACAACGCGTCGATCTCCTTCGGCGTGTCCGCGGAGACGAACACGCCGTGGTTCTGCAGGAAGAAGACGTTCGGCTGCTTGCCGGTCTTGGCCTTGACAGCGTCCAGCTGCTTCTTCACGAAGAACGAAAGCGTGCAGCCCGGATCCGTGTACTCAATCCACAACGCTTTGGGGAAGAGTTTCTTGCAGATTTTTTCGCCTTTCTTGGCGCAGGTCATGCCGTTGACAAGAGCAGGATGGAGATGGACGACATACGTGTAGTCGATGACGCCGTGCAACGGCGTCTCGACGGACGGACGGCCCGCCCCAAGCGGACGAACGGAGGACTCCAGGATGAATTTGGCCACGGCTTCCCGCGCCGTCACATCCGGCGGCATTTCCAGCGTGAACAGGCGGTTCAACGCTTCGCGGTCGATGCAGAGGAACTGCTCCGGCTGGATCGTCGCCAACGCGACGCCGCTCGGCTTGATGTAAAGCTCTTTCTCGTTCTTCACGGATGTGTTGCCGCCACCAAGAAATACATAGTTCGGGTCCGAGCCGTATTTCTGGGACAAGGCTGCGATGTTCTTCAGTTTCGTTTCCATGGTGTTTCCTTCATTTGGTTTGCCCGCAAGTGGCGTTCGGGTCATGTATGAACAATGGAATCAACTATCCTGTACTAATACTAAAGATTGAGACGTGAATATGTCGGCAGATCCAGATTCTCCCCGAAGTATTTTGTCGGATCCTTGGCACTGAAGATGCCCAGATCGTCCTCCTTGAACACAAACACCATCTGGCCGTCGGATGCCTTCGGTTTCCGTCCGCCCTTCTTGCGCGGAGGCTCCGGATTCGGCTTCTCCCCTTCTGTTTTCGCTTCCGGCTGCTCGATCGGTTCCGCGGACTCCACGGAACGCAGAAGCGCCGCGACACGGATGCCCTCCTGCAGGGAGTTGTCGACGCAGATGCAAGGCTCCAGATGAATGGTTTCGTCAAAAACCCCCTTGATCCGTCTCAACGCCTGATGGGCCTGGTCGAGGGATACCTTGGGGGCGACGCTGAGGATGACCAGCCCCGCATCGACCGCATACGCCTCCTTGGCGCTTTTCAAAAACGGCGACTGCACAAGTTGTTCTATCGCCTCGTCGGCCGCGTTCGGGCCTCTTCCAAGACCAAAACCCACGGAGCAAATGGAATTCTTCCGCTTGACAAGCCATTCCAGACGGGCCGCATTCGTGTCGGAGACATTCTCCAACGCGAATGGCCGCGCCACGCCCGCCACCGCTTCCGCAAACCATTTCGTCGCGCGTTCGTAGGCTTCCTTCACATCCAGCTTGCCGGAAATGGTCCGGAAAAGCGTGTCGTCCGGAATGACGACGCTTGCGTTCGCGAGCCCTTTCAGCGTCTCCATGGCGTCCTCCGCCGCTTTCAATTCCGTTGCGCTTGTGAACTGCTTGCTCGGCATCCGCGTGAAAACGACGAATGGCACGTTCATCTCCGACGTGACCTGCGCCATTTTTTTGACGGCGTTGATCTCATGTTCGCCGCCCAGTTTGACCAGAATGAAGGCATAGCTGACGCCTTGAAGGCATCGCCTGTAGTCTTCACGCCATTCGACATCCAGATCAATGCGTTCCGCCTTCGCAAATCGGAAACTGGAAAGCGACACACGTTTGTCCGCCAGAACGGGCCGGAGCCCCGGCATGCCGTAGTCCTTCGCGATGGCGACGACGGCCTTGCAGCCACCTTCGCCGACGCCGACCATCAGCATGTTCGCCTGTTCGTAACTGTTTTCAAATTCCTGATCGATATCGTAATCCATATCTTATTTCCCTCCCAGTTGCAAAAAACAATCACCTATGTGACCTATTACCAATTAAGCATGTTTATGATAAAATTCCTGAATTTTCCAGCGGTGTCATGCGGATGATTTTGAATTTCAATATCATAGCTCTGCTTCCCGTATCTGGCGAGCCCCAACGGCACAAGCGCGGACGGTGAATCCACGACATCTGAACGCCCCTCGGCGCCGTATGTCCGCGCAATGGCCACGGGACGGTTGAAGACATCGCCCGCAAGCTCCGAGATTTTCGGTATCCGCGCGCCGCCGCCGCATATCATGACGCCCCCCGTGGCCCACTGCCATGCGTCTTCATCTTTGATTTTCTTGTTGATGATATTGAAAAGCTCCTGGAAACGGAGCTGCACGATCTGCTCAACCCGCAACGCGGGAATGTTCTCCGTCGAACCGCTGATGTCCTTTTCCGCCGCGATGTAGCGGCGGCGACCGTCGATTTCCGGCATGACGGAGCATTGCAGATTCCCGAAATCGCGCAGAATCTTGCGCGTCGAATTGATCGGAAGACGGAAGTTTATGGCGAGATCGTTCGCCGCATGGTCGCAACCGACCGTGATCTGCCCCATCGTGAAGAAATCGCGCCCCGTATAGAGGACGTACGACGTGACGCCCGCCCCGATGTCGATGAGCAGGCATCCCTCCGCCTGGACGCCGCTCTGCCGTTTGAAGGCCGCGAACGCCAAGGCGAAAGGCGTGTAGGCGACCGCGTTCGGAGGCCCGTCGATGACATCGGCGGCGATAGACGCATACGCCTCCAGATACCGCCGTTGGAAGACAATGGACTCGTTCTGTACCTGGACACATGTCGAATAGCTGCCAACGGGAGGCGAAAGAAGGATCTCGTCTTTGTCAAGGCGGTAGAAACGCGTATATTCACCGTCCACGATCTGCGAATCGTCTTTCGGTGTATAGATCGCCTGCCGCGCCGCCGCGATGATATGCTCCTCCGTGATCTGCATGCTCCCGTTCTCGAACGTGATCGTGCCCTCCGTCCGGACAAGATTGACAAAACGACCGCCGACCGATAGCGTCACAAATGTCTCCGAAATAGGAGTTTGCGCTTCAGTCTCCGCCTGTCTCACGGCTCGCGTGAGCTGCTGGCAGACAAAGTCGCGGTCTTTCACCTCCCCCTTGATGACTTTGATGGACGGCGCCTCCCCCCAGCCCAGAAGCGTGACGCCGTAGTCGTCCGCCACGGAACAGATGGCGACTTTGATCGTCGCCGTGCCGATTTCGATGCCCGTGTAGATTGCCTGTGAATGACTCGCCATGTTTGGATTTTCCTCCCCTTGTTTTTTCGACAAAAAAAACCGCAGACAGACGTCTGCTTTCCCGTTTTTTTTAAAACGTAACATCTCAGACGACTATTTTCAAGCTTTCTTTCCTATGTTGTCGCAAAAAATGCATTATAGTATAGGTTTTACCATGAATGGGCAACAGACAACAGGGTGAAGAACATGAAAAGCGCGTTTGAGTTGGCGATGGAGCGGCTGGGCGGCGGAAGCCGTCAGTACACGGAGGAACAAAAGGCACAGTTCAATGAAATCGACCGCGAATTCGACGCCCGGCTGGCGCAGATCAAGCTGCAGGCCCAGTCGGACAGGCTGAAAGTCGCGGATGACGCGGAAAAACTGAAGCAGTTTGAAGACCAGCTGGCGGAGGACATCCGTCGGCTTGAGGCGAAGCGCGAAGACAAGAAGGAGTCTTTGCGGCGGGAATTTGCAAAATAGAGGCGATGGAGGCGCGGGAAACGGAATATGTTTGTAGACAGAGCGAAAATACATGTGGCGGCGGGCAACGGCGGATCAGGATCCGCCAGTTTCCGCCGTGAAAAATTCGTGCCGCTCGGCGGCCCGGACGGCGGCGACGGCGGCAACGGCGGATCCGTCATCATCCAGGCCGTCACGGGCGAGCAAAGCCTCGTGGCGTTGCGCTACCAGCCCCTGTGGAAGGCGCAGTCCGGAGGAAACGGACGCGGACGCAAGATGCACGGCGTCAACGGGGAAGACTGCATCATCAAGGTCCCGATCGGGACGTTGGTCTTCGACGCCGCCACGGGCGACCTCCTTTGCGATCTCAACCAGGCGGATGAAACGTTCACGGCGGCCAAAGGCGGCAAAGGCGGCCTCGGCAACACCCACTTCGTGACTTCCGTCAACCGCGCCCCGAAGAAATTCCAGCCCGGCACGGAGGGGGAGGAAAAAGATCTGGATCTGGAACTGAAAACCGTTGCGGACGTGGGACTTGTCGGTTATCCGAACGCCGGCAAGTCTACGCTGCTTCGCGCGTTGTCGGCCGCCCGTCCGAAAACCGCCCCCTACCCGTTCACGACGCTCCACCCCAGCGTGGGCATCATCGACATGGAGGATTTCTACCGCTTCAGCGTGGCGGACATACCGGGACTGATAGAAGGCGCTTCGGAAAACGTCGGCCTTGGCCATGCCTTCCTGCGCCACATCGAACGCTGCCGACTGTTCTGCTTCGTGCTGGACATGGCCGGCGTCGACGGACGTGACCCGCTGGCCGATCTGGCCTCCCTGCGGGACGAACTGAAAAAATACGAGCCCGGCCTGGAAAAACGGCCTTTCGTGTTGGTGGCCAACAAGATGGATCTGGAAGGATCGGAAGAGAATCTCGCTCGGCTGAAGGAAGCGGAGCCGAACTCGATGATCATTCCCGTCTGCGCGGAACTGGCGGAGAATACGGACGAACTCATCCGTCGTCTGCGCAAATGCCTGGAGACGCTGCCGCCGATGGACGCGGAGGATTTGAACAGGATTCTCGCCAAACGGCGCGTATTCCTCAACGACAAGACCCAGGTAAAAGCGAAAGACGACGACGACTGGGATTACTGAAGACTAAACCATATAGCAATATCGTATTTTAACAAGGAGACATCATGAAAATTCTTGTTGCCGGCGGCGCCGGCTACATCGGCAGTTGCACAACGGAATACCTTCTCGAACGCGGCCATGAAATCTGCGTCTTCGACGCGTTGCTGAACGGTCATCGGCAGGCGGTCGACCCACGGGCGAAATTCGTCAAGGGGAATCTGGAGGACTTTTCCGCGATCGACAACGCCATTCGTGATTTTCAGCCGGAGGGCGTCATCCATTTCGCGGCCTTCATCGAAGTCGGCGAATCCATGAAACTGCCGGGCAAATACTTCCGCAACAACGTCGCCAACGCCATGAATCTGGCGGAGGCCTGCGCGAAAAACGGCGTCCGCAAGATCGTGTTCTCCAGCACGGCGGCGACATACGGCATGCCGAAGAACGTCCCCATCAAGGAGACGGAGCCGACCATTCCCATCAACCCCTACGGCGAATCCAAACTGATGTTTGAAAAGATCCTCCGCTGGTATCATGACATCCATGGCCTCCAATACACGGCCCTCCGCTATTTCAACGCGGCGGGGGCGACGCCCGTCCACGGCGAAGACCACCACCCGGAAACCCACCTCATCCCGCTCGTCATGCAGGCCGCTGAAGGCAAACGCCCGAAAATCAGCGTCTTCGGAACGGATTACGACACGCCGGACGGCACCTGCATCCGCGACTACATCCATGTTCTGGATCTTGCGCAGGCCCATCTCCTGGCGTTGGAAAATCAAGATTCCGGCGCCTTCAACCTCGGCACGGGACAGGGCCATTCCGTCAAATCCATCATTGACACCGTCAAGAAGGTGACAGGCCTCGACTTCCCCGTCGAATACGCGGAACGCCGCCCCGGCGATCCCGCCCGCCTGATCGCGGATTCGACGGCGGCGAAGACCGTTCTCGGCTGGAAACCGCAGTATGACGACATCAACGCCATCGTGGAATCCGCCTGGAAGTGGCGTCGCCTGTATCCGAACGGATATCAAGACTAAGTAACGACGGCGTCCCGCCGTCGAATATCTAACAAAAAGGAAACCACCATGAACATGCGCCTTTGTTCCGTTTTACTTTGCGTGGCCGGTCTGTCGTTCGCAGGGCAGACAAAGACGTTCAAAATCGACGGCATGGAGATCATCGCCATGCAGGACAGGGAGACGTCCATGCCGAACAAGATTTTCCACGGCGCGCCGCCGGAGGAAATCAACGAAGCCGTGCCGTCCGGCAAATCACCGGCGTCCATCAACGCGTTTGTCGTCAAGACGGAGAAACATCGGTATCTGATCGATACTGGCATGGGAACGGACATGCTGCTCCAGAACCTTCGGAACGCCGGCGTCAAGCCGGAGGACATCGACGTCATTCTCATCACCCACATGCACGCCGACCACATCGGCGGCCTGCTTCGCGACGGGAAGCCCGCCTTCCCGAATGCGACGCTCCATATCGCGAAGGAGGAGTTCTTCTATTGGCGTCAGGCCAATCCGAACATCAAGCAGATCGCTAACGCCTATCTGAAACAAACCGAGTTGTTTACATACGGTGAAGACCTTCCGATCGTCCGCGCCGAACAGACGGATGCGCAGAAAACGATCGGAGTGATGCGGAAAACGAAGGCGGCCCGCATCATCGACATGACGGACGACACGTTCCAAGGGCGAGACGCCAGCGGCCATACCCCCGGCCATACCGTCTTCGAAAGCAACAAGATGATTATCATCGGGGATCTGGTCCATTCCGCGGCCTTGCAGTTCAACGATCCGAATATCTGCGCGCAATTCGACATGGAGATGCCGAAGGCCGTGAAATCCCGCAGGAAATTCTTCGATGTGGCGGCGGAAACGGGAAAGATCGTGCTCGGCATGCATCTCCCCTTCCCCGGCATCGGCTACATCCTGAAGGACGAAGGAGACCACTACTCCTTCAAGCCGTTGGACATCAAACCAGAAGAAACCATTGAAAAACAAAATAAAAACGACAACTGAGTAAAAAAGGATTCCAAGACAACCATGATGACTGCTGCTGAATTAAGAAGAATGTTCATTGACTTTTTCAAGAGCCACGGCCACGCCGAAATCAAAAGCGCGCCGCTGGTTCCGGAAAACGACCCCACATGCCTGTTCACGACGGCCGGCATGCACCCGCTCGTCCCGTTCCTGCTGGGCGAGAAGCATCCCGCCGGCAAACGCCTGACGGACGTCCAGAAGTGCCTGCGGACAGGCGATATCGATGAAGTCGGCGACCCCTTCCACATGACCTTCTTCGAAATGCTCGGCAACTGGTCGCTCGGCGACTATTTCAAGAAAGAGGCCATCGGCATGAGCTTCGAATTCCTCACGAAGAAGCTCGGCTTCAAGCCCGAAAACATCAAAGTGACATGCTTCGCCGGCGACGAAAACGCCCCGCGCGACACGGAGGCCGCCTCCATCTGGATGGAAAACGGCATCCCTGAAAAGAACATTTATTATTTAGGTAAGGAAGACAACTGGTGGGGCCCCGCCGGCCAGACAGGCCCCTGCGGCCCCGACACGGAAATGTTCGTCCCGCTGGACCGCCCGGACTGCGGCCCGAACTGCGGCCCCGCCTGCGGCTGCGGCAAATGGGTCGAAATCTGGAACGACGTCTTCATGCAATACAACAAGACGGCTGACGGCAAGTTCGTCCCGCTGGAGCATCCGAACGTCGATACCGGCATGGGCGTCGAACGCGTGACGGCCTTCATGCAGGGCGTCCGTAGCGCCTACGAGACGGAGCTGTTCGCGGGTATCTTCGCGAAAATCAAGGAGTTGAGCGGCAATCCGGAAGCGGACTTCAACAACCGCAGCGCGCGCATCGTGGCGGAGCATCTCCGCGCCTCCACGTTCATCATCGGCGACGGCGTCACGCCGTCGAACGTCGACCAGGGCTATGTCCTGCGCCGTCTCATCCGCCGCGCCATCCGCGAAGCCCGCAAGCTCGGCATCACGGAAGCGTTCGTCTCCAAGATCGCGCAGGTCGTCATCGACGAATACAGCCCCTTCTATCCCGAACTGAAGGAAAAGCAGGAGTTCATCTTCGCGGAACTGAACCGCGAAGAGGAGCAGTTCGGCAAGACGCTCGAAAACGGCATCAAGGAGTTCAACAAGCTGATCGAGAAGTTCCCGCCGAACATCGAGAACAAGATCATCAGCGGCCGCAAGGCGTTCAACCTCTATGAAACCTATGGCTTCCCGCTGGAACTGACGCAGGAAATGGCCGCCGAAAAGGGCTTCAAAGTCGATGAACAAGGCTTCCAGGAGGCTTATCAAAAGCATCAGGAACAGTCCCGCGCAGGCGCCGAGCAGAAGTTCAAAGGCGGTCTGGCCGACCATTCGGAAGCCACCGCGCAGCTCCATACGGCGACGCACATGCTCCACGCCGCCCTGCGCCGCGTGCTCGGAAACCACGTCGAACAGGCGGGTTCCAACATCACGGCGGAACGTCTCCGCTTCGACTTCACACATCCGGACAAGGTGACGCCCGAACAGCTGGCGGAAGTCGAAAAGATCGTCAACGAGCAGATCAAACGCAACATGGACGTCGTCTGCGAAGAGGTTCCGTTGGAGGAAGCCAAGAAGCGCGGCGCCATCGGTCTGTTTGAATCCAAATACGGCGACGTCGTCAAGCTCTATACGATCGGCGACTTCTCGATGGAAATCTGCGGCGGCCCGCACGCCACGAACACGTCGCAGCTCGGCACGTTCAAGATTCTGAAAGAGGAAAGCTCCAGCCGCGGCGTCCGCCGCATCAAGGCAGTTTTGATCCATTGATTTCTTTGTCCAACCCATTCAAACAAAAGGAGAACCATCATGTCATTGCCTTTCAAGATTGATTTGAGCGGAAAAGTGGCCGTTGTCACGGGCGGCGGCGGCATCCTCTGCAGCGGCATGTCCAAGGCCATCGCGGAATGCGGCGCGAAAGTCGCCATTCTGGATCTGCGCAAAGAAGCGGCCGACAAGGTCGCCGATGAAATCAAGGCCGCCGGCGGCACCGCCATGGGCGTCGCCTGCAACGTCTTGGACCGCGCAAGCCTCGAAGAAGCTTATGCCTTGATTAAGAAAGAGTTCGGACCGTGCGACATCCTGCTCAACGGCGCCGGCGGCAACAACCCGAAGGGCACGACGGACAATGAAGTCATGAGCAAGGCCGACTTGACCGCCACCGAAGGGAAGAATTTCTACAATCTGGATCCGACGGGCATCCAGTTCGTCTTCAATCTGAACTTCCTGGGCTCCCTGCTGCCCACGCAGGTCTTCACGAAGGACATGGCCGAAAAGAACCACGGCTGCATCATCAACATCTCCTCCATGAACGCTTTCAAGCCGTTGACGAAGATCCCCGCCTACAGCGCCGCCAAGGCCGCCGTCAGCAACTTCACCCAGTGGCTGGCCGTCCACATGGCTCCCGTCGGCATCCGCGTCAACGCCATCGCCCCCGGCTTCTTCCTCACGGATCAGAACCGCAGCCTGTTGACGACGCCCGACGGCGGCCTGACGCCGCGCTCCCATAAGATCCTGAACCACACGCCGATGAACAAGTTCGGCGAGCCGAAAGATCTGATCGGCGCCCTCCTCTGGCTGCTCAGCGACGAAGCCGCCGGCTTCGTCACCGGAACGGTCATTCCGATCGACGGCGGCTTCTCCGCCTATTCCGGCGTCTAAAACGCAATCAGGAGGGTCGCACTCCAGTGCGACCGTTTGTGTTGCGGCGGTGAGGGGGGCTAACAAATCTAGAATTTCTAGAAGTTCTAGCAGATCTAGAAATTCTAGGCTTCTAGGCTTCTAGCCGCCTAGCCACTAACCACTGGTCGCACTGGAGCGCGACCCTCCCGTACTACTATCGTTCATTTTCTTGTTTTTCTGAAAAGATTTTCTCCAATGCATTGAGCTTCCGCATGATGCTGTTCCCGCCTCGCGAAGCGACGACAACCGCCGAGCCGCCGGAGCCGTTTACATTTCAGCATTCATAATTCATTATATACAAACAAAACATAGGCCGCTCCAGGCCGTTCATGGAATATCAATCACGCATCGGCGAGCGTCGTCTCCGCCCAGCTGTCGAGGCGGCCTTTCTTCGAATTGAAATTGACACCAACCATCTTGATCGGCAGCCCGCAGGATTGGAATTTCTCGTAGTAGTGGCGGTCGATGATCTGGTTGATTGCCTTGCGCGACATCCTGTTCAGCTTGAACTCAAAAATATAGACGTTTTTCTGTGTGCGGATGTACGCGTCGATTCGCCCTTCGTTCGTGCGGGATTCCGCCTCGACGCTCGCGCCCAACAGCTTGAAGACAACGAAGAAGATGGTCTGGTAGTATTTCTCGTTCGGAATATGCATGTCATATGAGATGCAGGCCAGGAACGATTGGAAGAGCGTCATGAAACCTGTCAAGTCATCCTTGCGGATGGCGGTTCTCAATTGCCGCGCAAGGCTGGACGCCTCGTCGCCTTGTTTTACGCCCACAAGGAAATTCGATGACTTTCTCCGTGAACGTCGCCTGCACCTCCTTGTCGGGAAAATCCAGGCGGTACTGCAGGCCTTCATCTTCGCGACGCACTTCCTTGATGGTCAGGTAGCCCGTCTGCCAGAGCAGGCCTGTGATGTCCAGACGGTCTAGTTCGTAGGCGGAGAAGACACTTTCGTCGTAGAAGCGGGTCAATGCCGCCTCATAGTCGTAATCCTGATCCCGCGCCACTTTCAGAAGAAACGACGGCATCCCAGTGCTGTCCCAGTAATTGGCAAAATCATAGTCGTTAAAGAAAAATTTTGAGACGGACACTGGATTGCAAACATGCGTTTCCGCCTTGGAGAAGCGGTAGCCGTCGTACCATTTCAGCAGCCGCGCCATCAGCTCCTCGTCCGCAAGGCCGTTCGCCGCCGCCGCCAGTGGGATGCGGTCCGCGAAATACCGGCGGATCTCCGCCTCCGAGAAGCCAAGCATCCCTGCGTAGTCCGTTTTCAGCGTGATGTCCGTCAGGTTGTTAAGATCCGAGAAAAGCGACACATGCGCGAACTTGCTCACGCCCGTGATGAACGCGAAGCGGACTTTCCCTTCGCATTTCTTGATGACACTGTAGAACTGTTTGAGCACCTTCAGAAGGTTGCTGGCTTTGGGATTGTCCACGTTGGAGAGAATAGGCTTGTCGTATTCATCGACAAGGATAACGACTTGAGCGTCATCGATTTTTTTCGCCGGATCCTTGGCAAGAAGCTCTTGTTTCGCCCTTTTGGCCAGATCGTTGACAAGATTCTTGAACTGGATGGCGACTCCCTTCCCCCGTAGCGAAATCGTGTTCTCATCCGCAGCATCCTCCAGCATGGAGGATAATTGGTCATTTAGTTCTCCGACGCTGTCCACGCCTGCATCACTGAAATCCAGATGGATGACGGGATATGTTTTCCAGTCGTAATCCATTTTATCGATGGCGAGTCCCTTGAAGAGCTCGCGCCGCCCTTGGAAGATGGTCTTCAGCGTCGAAACCAGCAACGATTTCCCGAAACGCCGTGGACGGGAGAGGAAATACTCCCCTTTTTTGGGGCACACCAGATTCCAGACATACGAGGTCTTGTCAACATACAGGAAATCATTCGCGATGATCCCCGGAAAATCAAATGTGCTGGTGTCGATGTTTTTCATGCTTCCCCCGCATGCAGGCTGCAAACGATAGTTCTCTGATTATCTTTTTAATATATGATACTTATACTGTTTGGCAAATGTGTTTTTCCATTGTCTTGATTGTTTTCTTTATAGCTCTAAAATAACCAAGACAAAAAACAGTCCTAAAAAGTTAAAATCACTTGCAGAACATTGAAAGGCCATTATATTAACTAACGTTTGTTAACCAAGACCGAAAAGGCATGGAATATGAAGCAGGAACTGACACCAAGACAGAATGAGATCGTGGATACGGCGTTGCATCTGATAGCGGAAGGCGGCATCGGCAATCTGACGATCCGCCACATCAGTAAAAGGCTCAATCTGACGGAGGCTGGCTTGTATTGTCATTTCAATGGCAAACTGGAAATCATCCAGGCTCTCGTGTCGCGTTTTGAAGGTGAAGTGGATGAGAAGGAAGGAAGGTTGCATGGCTGGGCCGCTGTCGAGTCGGCCATGGCAAGACGGACGGAACTGGTTTTGGCAACCCCTGATTTGGCCCACGTGGTATTTGCGGAGGAACTGTTCCAAGGGGACAAAGAAGTGGCGCAACTTCTTTTTGGAATGATGCAACGCCATCGCGAAATGTTCCTTCGTCATTTCAAGGAAGCCATCGAGGCTGATGAAATACGTGACGACATTCCTTTAGACACACTTTTTCGATTGGTCATTGGTCCACTCCGCCTTCTCATCAAGCAATGGGGGCTGTCCAATGGGGCGTTTGACCTGCAGGAGAAATGTCATGAACTTCAGGAGAGCTTGAAAAAACTTCTGGCAAAGAAATGATATTAAACAACTTAAGATAGGATCCATTCTAACAAAATTGAACATAGGAGACAAAGCTATGGAAAACAAGATGTTCTGCTTTCAATGTCAGGAAACAGCCGGTTGCAAAGGCTGCACCATCAGCGGAGTATGCGGAAAGAAGCCTGAAGTTGCCGCGATGCAGGATTTGCTCGTATATGTCACAAAAGGTCTCTCTGCCGTCACAACCAGACTTCGCACGGAAAGGAAGCCTGTTTCCGCGGAAATCAACCACTTGGTCACAGTCAATCTCTTCATCACCATTACCAACGTGAATTTCGACCGCGAGGCGATCATCCGTGCCATCGTCCATACGCTTGATGTGAAACGTTCGTTGCTGACGCAACTTACCAATACAACGGGACTGCCTGAGGCCGCAACATGGGATGCGCAACAGTCGGATTTCGACGTCAAGGCGGCGACCGTCGGCGTGCTTTCGACCGCTGATGAAGATATCCGCAGCCTCCGCGAACTCATCGTCTATGGCCTCAAAGGACTTGCCGCTTATTCCAAGCATGCCAATGCATTGATGCAGGATGACGCTGAAATCGACGCCTTTATCCAATCCACTCTCGCAAAGACACTTGACGATTCACTGGATGCCGCCGCTCTCACAGCTCTTGCATTGGAGACCGGCAAGTTTGGTGTACAGGGCATGGCGTTGCTGGACAAGGCGAATACCGACGCCTACGGCAATCCAGAAATCACAGAGGTGGATCTTGGAGTCCGCAACCGCCCGGGCATCTTGATTTCCGGCCATGACCTGCGCGATTTGGAGATGCTTCTGGAACAGTCCGCCGGACAGGGGATTGACATCTACACGCATTCGGAAATGCTTCCCGCGCACTACTATCCTGCGTTCAAGAAATACCCGCATTTCGCAGGAAACTACGGCAATGCCTGGTGGAAGCAGAAAGAGGAATTCGAAAAGTTCCATGGCCCTATCCTAATGACCACCAACTGCGTCATCCCGCCGGCAGAAAGCTATCGCAATCGTCTCTGGACGACGGGCGCGGTCGGCGTCACGGGATGCAACCATATCGCCGACGAATATGGAAAGGAAAAAGATTTTTCTGGTATTATCGCTCAAGCTAAAGGCTGCCAGCCGCCTGAACAGCTTGAAACAGGAAAAATTGTCGGCGGATTCGCTCATAAGCAAGTCTTCGCCTTGGCGGACAAAGTGGTCGCCGCCGTCAAATCGGGAGCCATTCGCAAGTTCGTTGTGATGGCTGGTTGCGACGGTCGGATGAAATCCCGCGAATACTATGCGGAATTCGCGAAAAAGTTGCCAAAAGATGTCGTGATTCTGACGGCTGGATGCGCGAAATACAAATATAACAAGTTGCCGCTCGGCGACATCGGTGGCATCCCCCGTGTCTTGGACGCTGGCCAATGCAACGATTCCTATTCGCTCGCGCTTATCGCATTGAAGCTCAAGGAAGTCTTTGGACTCGACGATATCAACAAGCTGCCCATCGCGTTCAACATCGCCTGGTATGAGCAGAAGGCGGTCATCGTCCTGCTGGCGTTGCTTTATCTCGGCGTGAAGAACATCCATCTTGGACCGACGCTGCCCGCCTTCCTCTCGCCAAATGTGGCGAAGGTGCTAATCGATAATTTCGGTATCGCCGGAATCGGCACAGTTGACGACGATATCAAATTGTTGATTGGATAACGATGAAGCGGAATCGGAAATCCGTAAAACGCTACATCAAGGTGCTGTTGTTTGTGGCCATGCTTCTGTTGGGTTGGCGATATGCCGGGGAAAGGTATTAATTCACCAGTTTTGGGGAGTTATGGGTTATTCACCAATTTTGGGGAGTTACGGGTAAAGAATCATTCGCCTGAATTTCGTTTTTCTACGCCCCCTTTCGTGGATTTGATTCCGAAAGGGGGCGTTTTTTTGTCTAGAAGAGATTTTTCACAAAAAACTACTATTTATATCGTGATTGAAGATTACTCAAAGGAGAGGTCGTCCACAAAGCATTCGAAGGCATGGCCTTCCGGCGGGATTTTGAAATAAATTTCCAAGACGATTTCCAATGGAGGGCCGTCTTGCACATGGTTGAGATTGCCGCCGCTGATTTCCACTGGCGGCTTTTTGGAGATGTCCCACGTGATGCGTTTCCAACCGTCCCAGTCCAGCTTCTCCATCGGACCGTAGAAGCATTCGCCGTCTTTGTCCCGAATACGCAGACGGAATGAATTGCCCTGTTTCGCGCCATAAAGCATGCATGAGACGTGTTTTAGGGGGGCTTCACAGTCCTGGAACTGCACGGTGAACAGCTTGAGATAGCATGAATAAGGCGCTGCGGCAGGCGGGAATTGCATCGTGACTTTGGCGGATTGGGCTCCCGATGCGGCCTGTTCGCGAGACAAAACCGAACTCCCTTTGACTTTTGCGTCCATCTGGGCGTTGTTCATGTAGAAGCGAGACCACGGGTTGAAAGTCTCGAAATCAAAATCATGTCTGGCAGTAACTGATTTGGCTGCCAGAAGATCTTCCGGCGGTTTTGGAATGAACGGAAGATCAACAGGCGACGCAAAGCCTGGCGTTTTGAGTTCTTTACGGAACTGGAGAATGGGGCTTCGGACACGGTATTTGTCATTGAAACGCGCCTCCTGGACGATATTGGTGGCATCCCCCAGAGCGTCCCGAAGAGAATCTCCTTCCAGTTTACGGTCGCCCCAAATCATCGGCGCAGGCGAAAAGACACATGACACGGCCGTGAGTGTCGCATCCTTTCCCACGATGTTTTGGCCGACATTGGCTAAGGCGCACAGCACCAGATGGATAGCGCCTTTTTCTTCAACATCGATTCCCGTCTCTGTATTGACGAAGGTGCATTGAAAAGCGGTGACGTCGGCCTTGCCTTTGGCCTGCAGCGTCGCTCCATGGCCGCCGCACACCAGCACGTCTTTGAGATAGGCTCTTGCATTTTCCAGAGGATTGTCCTTTTTAAGACCCATGTAGGTGGCTCCGTTGGTGGCGAACCGCAGCTGCATCTCGCCGTTGTTGCGGAACATCGAATCTTCAATGGAGCGCATGCCGCCATGGAAGTCGCCGCCGATGGAGCGATTGTCTTCACTGAGCACGCCGAAGAAGGAAGAACGGGAGATGGAGATATCCTGTATGCCAAAATCGTTATGGTGCAGATGCGCGCCATAAAGACAGGCCTGGACGTCTTCATGGATGGAAAAACCGTCGTCACCGTTCCAGCGGGAGATCAAATTACGGAAAATCAGCCCCCGGCAACTGCCATGGGCGTTCACGCCGTCATTGGCGAAATTTTCTGTAATAATATTGTTGACAACGACATAGTTATGATTGAGAAGAACGACTCCAGACTCTTTGTAAGTTCCGTAAAATTCCTTTTCCGTCGGCTTTTCCCCTGCCGCGGCCCGATAGTAGATGCCGTTTTTATTCCAGACGGCTTCCCCCTCCTTCAGATCCTGCGGCTTTGTTTGGAAATGGACGGAAATCATCCGACCATCTCCACTGAAGAGCCTTGGGCGCAAGGCCCCCGTCTGCACATGGTTCGCATTGAGCCACAAGTCGTCCTCAATATGCTTCCAGTTGTCGGCGGGGACTTTTTCCCTGCCGGAAAGGATGGAGCCGTTGGCTTCAACCGTTACAGGTGCGGATGGTGTGCCACTATGTTGGAAGATCATGGATTCGTGGAAGATGCAACCAGAAGCCATGATCAGTGTATCGCCCGGCGACAGTTTGGACATGGCTTGGCGAATGGTCTTGAAAGGCTTGTCTGACGACAAGCCGTCATGGCTGTCATCTCCGATGATATTGTTCACATAATAGACGGATGCCGTACAGTTTATTGCAAGCATCAGGATTCCAATCAACCATATAATTTTCATGAGTGCCTCTCTTTGGTTTTCACATGTCAGTGCATATCCACATTATATATGGTATAATCCTTTTTGCAAACGGACTGCAACCATCACCCTTTCATTTCCCATTCTTTTCCAAAGACAATAAAAACCGCAAAAAGTCTAGACAATTTGCGGTTGAATCCGCAAAAGTTTTCCTAAAACAGCTGTCTAGATGTTCAAATCTGATTAGTCATGTTGCTAATTAGTGTGAAGACTTTATATTAACTAATGTTTTGAAAATCACTGTCAGAGAAAGGATATGAAGATATGAACACGGTAAAAACACTGAAGGCGCTGGCCAACGATACAAGACTGGAGATCGTGCGCATGCTTCTCGGAAAAGCAATGTGCATCCATGCTCTGGCACGACATTTCCATGTCTCTGAACCGACAATCTGCGTTCATGTCCGTTTGCTTAGGGAGGCGGAGCTTGTGTCGGGCGAAAGGAGAGGATATTTCGTCCACTACAGGGCGAACAGGGAAGCCATACAGGAATTAATAACCTGTTTTACCGATTTATCCAACATCGAACAAACCTCTTGCCAAGACTGCCACTGCCATGCAAAGGGAAGTTGCCACTGCCAGTCGAAAGGAAACCACAACCATGAAACATCATCTGAAGACCGCAATTAAGATTCTATTTCTTGTCATCGTGGCTGGCATCGTCTATTACCATTTTCGTCTGTCGCCAGTTTCCGTCCAGACGGCCATTCCCAAACAACAGGATTTAATGGACACCGTTTTCGGTACGGGAACATTGGAGGCGAAAACCGTCGTGTCCATCAGCCCAAGAAGCACGGGACAGCTTGTGGAATTATTTGCTGACCAAGGAGATAATGTCAAGACAGGACAGACGCTCTGCAAGATGGCTGCGGACGATTTGAAACAGCAACTAAAAATGTCTGAAAACGAACTTGAAGTAACGAAGGCGACCATCAAGCGTCTGGACGCGGAAATCGCCTCGGCGCAAGCGACATACGACTACACGGAACTGGCTTTTCAGCGTAGTGAGCGACTGTTCAAGGCAAATGTCGAGACACAGGCGGATTTTGACAAACAGACGGAAGCCCGAAAAGTCGCAGCGTCCGCCCTCGCCCGTGCGCAAGCCCAGAAAAACGAAGCGGAATTGACGATGGTGAAGCAATCCGCCCAAATTGAATACAATCGGACAAAACTGGCGGAGACGATATTGACGTCGCCCTTCGATGGCGTGGTCATTCGGCGGAATCGTGAGAGCGGTGCAGTCGTCAATCCAGGCGTCTCCATCATGGAAATTGCGGCAACCGATGAAATCTGGGCCTCCGTCTGGGTTGATGAAATCGCCATATCGAAGTTGAAGATCGGTCAAAAGGCGCAGGTCGTCTTCCGTTCGCAGCCAAATCAGCCGTATTCCGCCACGGTACGGCGTTTGTCAAGGGAAACGGATCGCGAGACGCGGGAATTCATGGTCGATCTGGCATTGGAGAAACTGCCTGACAATTGGACACTGGGACAACGTCTAGAAGCTAACATCATGATACAGAAGCTTGAAGGCAGACTTTGCGTTCCGACAAAATTGATCCGTTGGGAAAAGAACAGCCCCTTTATTCTAGTGTTGGACAATGGTAGGATCGGCAAACGTCCACTGAAACTTGGCCTTCAGACAAAGATGGCGACGGAAATCATCGAAGGGCTTTCCACCGATGACAGACTCGTCCTTTTCCCTGATGACCATCTGCCGCATATCGGCCGGAAAGCAGAGGTGCGTGAACCATGAATCTGGCTCTCAAGGACATACGCTTCAAGTTCGGAAGATTCATGCTGACCACGTTCGGCATCAGTCTTCTGCTGATGGTCGTCATGGGCATGGGGGGAATCTATCGTGGACTCATCCAGGAGGCCACGCTGATTATCGACCGTGCGGGAGCGGACATCTGGGTCGTTCAGAAAGACACGAAAGGCCCGTTTGCGGAAGTGTCGAAACTGCCGCGCAATATGGAGTACCGCATCGCTGCAATGGAAGGCGTGGAATCGGCAACCGCGTTTGTCTCCCATACGGTCCAACGTGATTTTCAAGGGCGCGTCATCCGCATGACGATTCAAGGCCTGCCCGACGACGGTCGTTGGCTTCCGCTGCTTAAAGGGCGGCCACTTCGAGACGGCCATTTTGAGATGCTCGCGGATAAATCCGCGAAGTTGCCGCTTGGAACACGAATCCGTCTCGGAAAGGATGTTTACGAAGTGGTCGGTATCACAGGCCAGATGAATGCACCGTCAGGGGACGCCATGGTTTTCGTCACCTTAAATGACGCGTTATCCATACAAGACGATACACCTGCGGAAGCTATCCGCTCCGAACGCGAAGCACGTGTAAGACGTTTTGATTCCATGCCTTATGGAAGCACATCCGCCGAACATGCAGAAACGCTCCGCAGTCCGTCGAAACATCCTGCGGCATTGCCTGGACGGCGTATCAGCGCCGTTCTTGTAAAGGTCCGCAAAGGCTGGAATACAGAGGAACTGCTTCGTCGTCTTCGTGAACTTCCAGATGTCTCAGCCCATACGGCCGACGGCGAACGGCAGATCATGTTGGGAGGTTTTGTGGCGCGTTCTCGTCGCCAAATCAGACTCTTCCGCACCATTCTGCTCATCGTTTCAACGGTTGTCATGACGTTGGTACTATTCATGCTCACGATGGACAAAGTGCATGACATTGCCATGCTGAAGTTGCTTGGCGCGCGAAATGGCGTCATGATCGAAATGATTCTCACACAGGCATTATTAATAGGTTGTCTCGCCTTCGGCATTGCACGATTTCTTGGACAATGGGCTTATCCGCTGTTTCCGCGGCGCGTCGTTCTAGTCACCGCTGATTTGTGGCTTCTTTTTGCCATTGTCGTGGGCGTTTCCATTCTCGCAAGCATAGCCGGTGTGGTGAAGGCAATGCTGACGGATGCAGGGGAGGTGCTCTCATGACGCAGGCTTTGCTGGCTGAAAATCTCTGCAAAAAATATGGTCGCGGTGACACCAGCGTCACCGCCTTGGACCATGTGACCATTTCTTTGAACACGGGAGAGGTCGTCGCGCTTCTAGGGCCTTCGGGTGCGGGCAAATCAACGCTTCTCACAGCTCTGGGATTGATTCGACCGCCTGATTCCGGACGGATTGTGATCGATGGCACGACCGTCTTCGATAATGGCTACAGGACAGATATCCGCTCCTTCCGTCGGAACAATCTCGGTTTCGTTTTCCAGAAGGCAAATCTGCTTCCCTTTTTGTCTGCTTTGGAAAATGTGCAGCTACCTATGCAGCTTGACGACGTTTCCGGCGGTAAATCCCGCAAACGTGCCATGGAGTTGCTTTCGCAGTTCGACATGGCGGAGAGACAGGGATTCAAACCATCCGAACTCTCTGGAGGACAGCAACAACGCGTCGCTATCGCCAGAGCTCTAGCCAACCATCCGAAACTCCTCTTCGCCGACGAACCAACGGCGGCATTGGACAGTGTAATGGGACGAAAAGTCATGGAAATGATGAAGCGCGTCGCCCATGATTTCCAGACGTCCGTATTGGTCGTTACCCATGATACACGTGCCATTGATGTATTCGATCGAATCCTTCGGATGGAGGATGGGCGGATTCATGAATCATAAAAATGGAAATTGACCGATGAAACTTCTGCTTGAGTTATTTGGAGCCTTTGCCAAAATAGGTTTGTTCACTTTCGGCGGCGGATATGCCATGATTGCACTTATAGAGGATATCTGTGTGGAAAGAAAAAAATGGATACCCCATGAAGAAATGCTTGATATCACGGTCATTGCAGAATCCACACCAGGCCCGATCGCTATTAATTGCGCCACATATGTCGGATATAAACGCAGTGGAATGGCAGGGGCTATTGCCGCGACAGTAGGAATCGTGCTTCCGTCATTCTGCATTATCTTCTTGATTTCCATGTTCTTGAACAGTTTTCTCGATAACAGATGGCTTGCGAGCGCGTTTATGGGAATAAAATTGTCTGTTGGTATTCTGATTATTGATGCAGCCATCAAAATGATTGGAAAAATGCGCAAGAAAACGCTACCTTGCATCATCATGTCATGTTCATTTATCGCGATGTTGCTGATAGACATATTCGCATTGCAGATGTCCTCCATTACTTTAATGCTGGTAGCGGCAGTTGTCGGGCTAGCCGTATTTCGGATGAAAAAACATCCTGCAAAGGAGGGCAATGCAAGATGATTTACCTTGATTTGCTCATCGGCTTTTTGAAAGTTGGTTTATTTTCATTCGGAGGAGCTTACAGCGCGATTCCACTGATTCGCGATGTGGTTTTGTCATACGGCTGGCTTGATGACGAGATGCTGACTTACATGATTGCCGTAAGCGAGAGCACGCCAGGCCCGATCATGGTGAACATGGCAACCTATGTCGGGAGTTCGCAGGCAGGTTTTCTCGGAGCATTTATAGCGACAACGGCAGTCGTGCTGCCATCGTTTGTCATCATTCTGCTTATCATGATTCTGTTGAAAAAGCTGTTGAACAATCCATATGTCCAAGCTGTCCTACGGGGCATGAAGCCTTGTATGGTAGGGATTATTCTTGCCACAGGCATATACATCATTACGCTGAATTGCTGCGGAAATCCCAAGGACTTCAAACTGAATGCCATGTCAACTGTGATGACCATAATACTTGCGGTCATCTATTTTGGATCGCGCAAGTTCTTGAAGAAAGGGATTTCCCCCATTGTACTGATTGTCATTTCAGCTATTCTTGGCATTCTGGTCTATGGTTGTTTTTGAAAGGCTCTTTGTTTTTGTTCATGCCGTTTTTCTGTTTTTCTAGGATATCAAACTGATTATATGAATATTTTGTAATATATATCTTTTGTTTTAGCAAAAACAGACTGTCATAACAGCCTCCCAAAGACAATAAAAACCGCAAAAAGTCTTGATAATTTGCGGTTGAATCCGCAAAAAATCAAGACAATTTGCGGTTGAAATTGTGGAAAACGATGGAGGAATCGACGGAAAACGGTCTTGTCGCCTACGAATTCAAGTGGAATCCAGCCAAGGCGGCCAAGGCGTCGTGCCCAAGAAAATTTGCCCAGGCCTATCCCGCCACGACATGGAAATGCGTTTCGCGGGAGAACTATGTCGAATTTGCCACAGGACTGATTTTATTGCATTTTTCAAAAAAAAATCATCGGAAAATGTAACATTTTTAATTTTTTGGAGAATATTATATGAAGGATGGTTGGAAAGCAACCATGGCAAGGAAAGCATTCAGGGTTTCAATTTCATCAATATAAGGCATTAAGGAACCAACATGACAGTTACGTTCAATCCCAAAACATTGGACATGTTCCGCAACGCGCAGTTTGAAAGCACGAGAAGCATTGCCAATCTTGATGGCGCAAGCGGCCTTAAGAGCAACAAAACGCTCGGTATTTGGAGACTGTTCCGTTCCAATAAGACAACGGAAGCGAACAATGCCGTGCGCGCGGAACTTCTGAAATCGCTCGGCCAGTCTTTCGGCTTGAGCGGCATGAGCGAAAAGAACGGCAGGGTGACGTTCTCGAAGGAGTTCATGACGAAATTGGAGAAAATCCTTGGCGCGGATGTCCTCAAGACCGCTGATTTCAAAATCGAGGCTGATGGCACGGTTTCAAGTGGCAAGCCGCTCACATCGCGCCGTATCACGGCGATTCTCAACAAGGCGGCGGTCGTCGGTCAGACCGATGATTTCAATATCGATATCTATAAGATGAAGATGGACGCGATCAAAAAGGATCTTGGCCTTGCGGGGCTTTCCGAAAAACAGTTGCAAAACGTACTCAAAGATAAGCCTTACTATAGACTGTTCCTTACTGCGGAAAAAGGCCTTGATTTCCTTAAGAACGATATACACCTCGCCAGAACCGTCATAAATCCAGAGACACACGAGACGGAAATAGTTTTTGGAGAGGAAGGTAGCAAAGAAGATAAGTCCTTCATTCGGATGGCTCCTGAAATCCAGAAATCAATGGGAAACGAAGGGGAGGACAACGATGAATTCTTACGAGAGGTAAACGTCTACCAGGTCAAGAATCTCACCACAGGAGAATACCAGGAATACAAAGGGGTCGACAAAGACAATTATCTGAAAAAAAAGCTGGATAACGCACTCATCCATACGGAAACGGTCAAATTCGACAGCGATACTTCAAAGAGTATTGAGCCGATGA